>JACTMU010000101.1 GCA_014584465.1 Pseudomonadota bacterium
CTGCATTTTGTGCAAATGCAAATTTAAGTATCAACAGGCTGAAAGGGGTGGGTCAATTTTAGCGAGAATAGGTGGGTCAATTTTACTGAGAGACAACGGGCCACGGGATGGTCAAGAGTTACCTATATGGGTTTACTGCCCAAATTTCGAGGAAAGGGATATGGAAAGTGGGTGCATCGTCATGGTTTTCAAATGATGAGAGAGCTTGGTGGCAAGTGCTATCATGGTGGAACCTCAACTGAGAATAAGAGTATGGTCTATCTTTTTGAAAAACATCGTTGTAAGCTCTTTCGAAGGTTGCAAGAGTGGATGTTAAGGTTGTAGTGTTCATGGAGGACATTGTGCAGACGACTGGTCAATCTTTCGAAGAACTTTGGCGGAGGTGAGTATGGTGATTCGATCGCTTGGTCGGCAGACCGATCTGATTTTTGCTCGATTTTCAGGAAATGTCGTAGGGGGGCTTATATGCTCATTCAAACTCCAGATAACCCTGGAT
This sequence comes from Pseudomonadota bacterium, assembly GCA_014584465.1. Classification (GTDB taxonomy): domain Bacteria; phylum Bdellovibrionota; class Bdellovibrionia; order Bdellovibrionales; family JACTMU01; genus JACTMU01. The sequence continues at coordinate 497 of JACTMU010000101.1, forward strand.
ATCAGTTCCATTGAATTGTAGCAGAGTGCGATCATTTTCTTTTGGAGGAACACCTAGTACCCCTCGGCGGAAGTCTTACGACATATTACTTGGTCTTTTAAGTTATGCCGTCGTTGCTCCTCCTAGAGTTAGAAGCGCTGCTAGCGCGTCGTCGGAGCGCCTAGGTATAACTGAAAATCCACGGCGTAATATGTCACAAGATTTCCGTCGAGGGGTACTAGATCAGAATTTAGGGTTTTGTTTGAAGCAGTTGAAGCAAAACAGACTCTGTCTCGCTGGGTAGATTAAATGTCATGGTCTTATGAACTATATCGATTGATACTTGGAGTTGTTTAAGAACGTCCTCCTTTCGAATAACTGAAGAAAAATCTTTTTCTACAATATAGCTAAGGGCACTTACAATCTTAGGATTTGTGACCATATATGCTTCACTCGTCTCAGCCATTTTCTTAGAACTTGGCAGACGTGTGTATTCCAAGAAATTTTTTTCTAACTGAGACATGCCGATATCAACAGCACCTATTCGAGCTATTGTATTGGTATGGACTTCTATCAAGAAACTTTTTTCTTCCCCAAACCAGCTCACAAATCTAAAATAGTCAGAATCCACATTCTTTCCCCAGAAAAGCATCTCGAAGACATTGCCGACAGTATAAACTATGCCATCTCTCTGCGAACTCGATGCTGCATTCCGATCATACGCCGACGCACTTGTTTCTAAGCAAGTAACAAGTAATAGCGACACGAACAATGTTGCACGATTGATCTTTATCATTTCATACCTCCTGTGTATTGAGACTCTTTCAGAAGACACCATGTCTTCTCGAAAAAATCATATGTTGTTTGGCAAACACTAGCACCATCCAAATCAACCTACAAGATCATCCACAAACTTCCGTTACCAACTTTGGAAACACGGTCGTCTTCATTCCACTCATTAGAGAGGACGACGAGGGTGACCATCGACGAAAGACATCTGTCAAACAGTTCGACAGCCACTTTGCATAAAATTGACCTCATTTTTCATCGTCTCGTAATTTTGATTCTCAAAACAGACTTCAATTCCTTGGGTTCCAATGCTCAGAATGAAAGGACTATCATCAATCTTTGGCCTCAATCTTGCATTTAAAACCTTGGAGGGTTACTGATGAGATATTTCAGATCATTTGTATACAACTTGAATATTGTTCTAGCACTGTTTTGTTTTGGTCTCTTCACTACAATCAAAGGAAAGACAGAGCCTTCTCAGAACGAATTTCAATGGGAACTCCTGGAGAAAGCATCTAATTCTCTTTTTCACATAAAGTTTCTTCCAGACATTAAAAACAAAGAAACCAAAACACTAGATGCTTTTTCGTACCGTTTGATGGCTGATCGTACAATAGGAAAATGGACTGATCTCTTAGACAAAGAGAAAAAGCAAACGAAGTTTTTTGGCATAGATCGACAATATCTAAGGAATGCTCTTGAGGACACTGACGTCCTTTTTCTTGGAGCTACCAATTTTGGTGAAGCCTTTGATCAAAGAAACAATTTTTCGGCTAGTTCGGCGGAAAAATATGTTGTATTCGATGAAGAAATCTTGAAGATAGACCTGAAAAATGATTTGAACCTAAAACAGGATCTCGAAGATGCGATGACACTTCTGATGCTCCACGAGAAGATTCAATCAAGTAGGGCCAGTGGTGATAAAGTAAGACTTCTTGATCACGATTTTCGGGTGACATCGGCGTTGTGGTATCTTTCAACACTGACCGACTCTGGTGGCCCATCAGATGCTTTTGACTTCTTCAGAAACCAAAAAAATTCCCATTATCACTATTCACCCGCTGCTATGAAGTTCCAAAATGCGATTGAAACTTGGAAGAAATTCGAGATCAAGAAACCCACTCTTCTTGCTGATGGAGGTTCTTCTGTTGGCCCACCCGGCGATCTTCGTGTGGCTCTTCTGAAGGTTCGTTGGATGAAGGAAATATCCCAGAGCAACTGGGGTTTTTGCAAGAATAGCGAACTCGATATTCTCGAAACCATAAATGCGATTTCCCTACTCCCTATAGTCGTAGACTCTACCCCTTCCAATCACGTTAAAACTCAAATCTTTGTCAAAAACCTTCAATCAAAGACAAAAATCTTTTTTTATCAACTCAACAACAATCTTACAATCGATGACGTCTTCGGTATCAACTTAAGGTCAAATCGCGATATCTCGGCGATTCTTGTCCGTTGCAAGAATTCAACCAAAGTCCCTGCTGATACAACATTTGGTACGTCTGTCGATGGAGTTTTTTCGGGGAAGTCCTTCAACACCTATCAGCAAGTCCAATGAACCAAGGAGTCGAATATGAAACCCGACACTAAGAATCAAACTCCCGATCAGATATTGAAGATCTATTTTCAGAGAAAGCAGAAGAGATTTTCGAAATATTCACTCCGCGCTCTTGCAAGAGATCTAAGGATCTCTCCTGCCCACGTTCATAGAATCATGAGCGGAAAACGCTCTCTCTTATTTGACCAGATATCTGATATTGGAAGATGTCTTGATATGGACTCTCTCGCTGTTCAGTCACTTCAATCCGCCGTCCTTAGAGAGCGAATACCAAGGCCGTTGGACGAATCCATGATAACGAAAGCTGAATTAAGCTCTTCGGTTGATAAATATGAACCCTTACCCGAATCGGACTATTTCCTTCTGACGAAGTGGTACTATCTGCCCATACTTGACCTCACCTGTTGTGTGAATTTTGTGGATGACCCAGAATGGATCGCAAGCAGACTTGGATTGGAGAGCAGAGTGGTGGAAATGGCCATCATTGAACTCGAAAAACGGAACTATCTCAGAATGGAGAATGGTCGTCGGGTCAAAGCAACCGAGAACATTCGGTTTCCCACGCGGAAATCTCGTCCTGTGGTCGCTCAATTTCATCAGGATATGCTCAAAAAGACTGAGGAGAGCTTTCGTGACGCCAGTGACGAAGAGTTCGAAAGACGGCTGATTGCAGGAATATGCATTGCTTCTGATCCCGAGAAAGTCGCGGAAGCTAAACGTTTTCTCTACGATGCTCTTCACAAAGCGGCCGACATTCTCGGAAGTGGGCTTGCCACAGAGGTCTATTATCTGTCTCTAAGTTTTTTCCCATTTACCAATGATGAGACATCCCAAAACACAGACCATAAGACGAGCTCTCACTGGGCGCATTCTGTGAAACTTCCAGAAGGTCAAAGCTTCAAATCCATTCGCGCCAATCAATGGCTCAGCAGAGTTACAAGAACTTCGGATGATCAAATGATGGGGATAGGGGATAGGACATTCAAAGCCTATTTTTGGCCTGGAGTACGGCTATGACGTGATCCGAGCGAGTCCCGAATCATCCTGCCATACCTAGGGGCTGTCCGGTAATTCGCTTTTTGATCGATTTTGATAAGTTTTTCTTATACCGAGGCGGGCCGACGAAGGGCTAGCCAGAGGCGCTAACCTAACTCGAGGAGGCTCAACGAAGGTATAAGGAAAACTTATAGAAATCGGCAAAAATGGAATTACCGGACAGCCCCTACCTAGCATGGGACCTAAATTTTGATTGGAAGGGCGTGGTTTTGCAACGTTTTTTGAGTTTTCAAGCGCTTGTGAAGATGGGCATCCTGATTTTGGACATGAATCACCATTGGCAGTGGCCTCAGAGAGCTCACTGTGCAAAATCATAATCTGGAAAGTGCTGAGGATCTTCGTCGAGAATGCTTGTGGGTGGTCCACGCGCTGACCAAATG
>JACTMU010000020.1 GCA_014584465.1 Pseudomonadota bacterium
TGAATTGAACACGAAGACAACATAAATACCAGGAGCAATGATTTAATAGTGAATTTCATGTTCCTCCACCACCATCTCACGTTCAATGATAATTTGAGTACATGCATTTTTTTACTCCTATCATGACGTTCAAAATTTTAAGTAGAGCGCCTGTCTCATGCACTACTAAAGTACAGTTTATCAGAGCCAAAACTCCATTCAACAATTTTAAACTTTCAATCTCAATATGAGACCAAAAACGATAAATATTTGCATTTCTTTAAAAAGGAGATTGTTTTTGCAACATCTTTTAAGCACCGTCTGTTTTGCAAGACACTGAACGCAAAGCTCAAAGTGAAAAAGGATCTGTTAAGCATATCAAATCGATTAAGAAAGAACACCGAAAAGGCAATAGATGCATTGAGCTCATATTCACTCAAATCTCTTCGTGGTCATCCGAAAACTGCATTTAGTCGATTGCAGGGTTTGACAGAAATATTTGGAAAACTATCTCCACAGATCGCGTACTATATCAAAAACGAAAAACCAGTTTCGAACAAAGACTTTCGCGAGAGCGGGCCCAAGTGGAAGGAAAAATCGGAATGCTAAAAGGGGACATGGTGAGGTCTGCTCGCCGCTCGGAAATGCGTTTCAATTCAACGAAATTGACCAAAGATTTGATGTTGAAGAAGGAAGTGCCGGTCGGAAGTGCCGCAAGTTGAAGATAAAGAGAGGGTCTGGAGATGAAAACAGCAATCGAAACAATCGTGGAGTCAAAAACAGAGAGTTGAATTACAAAAATCGTTCAGACTTGCTCTTTTTTTGGCAAATAATTACCGGACAGCCCCTACATAGTGCCTGGCGTGAATGTGGAAGTGGTTTGCCCACGGCACGACTTGCCTTAAACCGAATATCTGTGGCAATACGAAGACTGGAGACTGGAATCTCGATTCCCGGGGTTTGTAGAAAGAGATCCTTTTTGGAGAGGCAACGATGATCGTCTTAGGTAGCTTGCGAAATCGAATGAGATTGCATCTGATTGTGGGGCTTTTGATGCTCATGGGGAGCGCGCAATCTTATTGTGCAAACCTCGCTCCGCAGGATCTGATTCGACAGATGGGACTCAAGAGCCTCAATGAGGCACCGATAGACTTTTCACTTGAAGAGATTCAGACGGGCCAACACCGTTCCCTTAAAGAGTATAGGGGAAAGTGGGTGTGGCTTCTCTTTTGGGCCACCTGGTGCCCTGTCTGCGTGCGAGAGCTCCCGTCGATCACCCATTTGGCATCAGCAATGAAGGACTTGGGTCTTGTTGTGGTCAGCGTCTCGGTCGACCAAGATCGATCACAACTCAAAGATTATGTTACAAAGAACCAGCTCCCCTTTCCCGTTCTCTTTGATGGACAAGGCACAGTGGCTCGTAAATATAAGGCCAGTGGCGTCCCTACACTCTACATCATTTCACCTGATGAGAAGGTGGTGGGCCTTGCGCGCGGAGCACTTAATTGGGATCGTCCTGGAGTGCATTCTGCCGTCCAAGAGCTGCTCAAGTTCAAAGAGGTCGCAGGCAGTTCGTCTTTGGCGGCTGGTGATGCACAAAGCACGACTCTTAAGGAGTTGACGCCGCCTGAAATCACAGTGGTGTCACCATCTCACCCCGTAGAACCCGACCAATGGAGTCGCTTCGACATCCAGATCCGATGGCCTGGCCCCTCCCACCTCTACCAGATCCGGACCCCGAAACTCACTCTTCCAAACGGAGTTGAACAGGGATCGATGAGCTCCTCAACCTCCAGTGAACTCGGGGAATCGCTTCTAAAATTTCAGATCCCCCTACGTTTCAAAGAGGCTGGACGTTTTCACGTAGGACCCGTCGATTTGACCTATCTGCCTCGAGGAGAAGATGCCATTTCGGAACAGACCACACGACATCCAGGTGCAGAGATCGAAATTTTAGAGACAAATCAGCTCTCGAAATGGCAGCAGTTCGTAGCTGGTGGAGCTGTTGGGGGTCTGATCATCTTAGGTGCAGCACTCTTTTGGTTCCGAAAACGAAAGAGATCCCAGTTCGAGGAGGATTTAAAGACCTCCCTCTCATCTCAAAAATCTCACTGGGAGAAGCTCTACCAAAGGGCTCGTGAAGGTCGACTTCAAGGCTCTACCAAGGAGTATGGGTTTCATCTCCTCACGCTGTACGAAGAGATGAGCAAGAGGGGCGAGCGATTTCGAGATTCTCCCCATGAGGTCGACTTCATTCAGAGACTCTCTCAATCTCAGGATCAACTCCGATATGGAGGAAAAGAATTTTCAGAAAACGATCTGCGACGCATGGAGAAGATCATCGAAAGCGTTCTTCAACCGGATCCGGGTTAGAATCCGGTTTTTTGCAAATATGCGAATCCTTAGTTGTGATCGAGCACCCTTTTGGCTTTTATATAGGCGCCAATCCCTTCAAGCCAAAGTTGATGGCTCACGGTCAACGATCTTGCCATGGCCTCTCTGTCGTAGAAAATGGTGGCCAAACCTTGATGACATTCGTCGGTCATCACGTGCGTCCCCTCTCCCTCCTTCCTTAGAACCCAACGATGAAACCCTCGAAACAGTGCATCATCAGAAATCCAACCCAACGCTCGATTCTCATCGTACACAACCACCTTCGATTTGGTATTGTGCCCCAACGTCTTCCACTTAAAGGTTGCTTCAGGCTCTAAACGATCAATCGCATCCCTACGTTTGGAAGTGATTTCCGAGACAGTCCCATTGAGGTAAAAGAGTTGCCAATCCTTTGCATTCACGATCGCATCAAAGACCTCTTTCGGGCTTGCCGCAATCGAGATTTTGTTTCTCGCATAGACGGGACAGACGTCACCCATGAGATCACTCCAGTACTTCTGGGGTGTTTTTCGAAACTCAGGCAGATCCCTGTTGTAGAGATCTGGATATTGACTCTTAAAATAGTCGTTCCATTCACTTCGGTTCCATCGTTCAGACCCCTCTAAGGCGTCGGAAGTATCTCCGTCGGCAAGAGAATGCAAACTTGGAGCACCCACTAAGATCATCAATCCCACCAACCACAACATACGCTTCATATTCAGCTCCTCTTCACACAACATGGTCCAGATCTACGATTTACATGAAGCCCCAAGATTTCGAAAGTTCAATCCACCCCGTTGAACTCATTACATGGTCTGACCATCTCTTTGACGGTGCCAGGCGTATTTTTCGGAGGCAGCGGATCACGTTGATCCGCTGCCTCCGAAAAATACGCCTGGCACCTAACGCGTTTGACAATGGGTGGATTTGGGCTAAGAATCGATCTACTTCATTCCAAATCTCTTGAGTTAGGGAGGTGACGAAGTGAGTCGTTCTGTTGATGAAATCAATATGCAAGTGCAAGCCAAACTGCCCACAATGACCAAACTTGTGGAGTCGATCTCCACAGTGATTGTAGGGCAAAAAGAGATGGTTCAAAAACTTCTGATCGGAATATTGGCGGATGGCCATATTTTGGTGGAAGGGGTCCCAGGTCTTGCAAAGACCACCGCAATCAAGTGTCTGGCCGACTCGATCCACGCCCACTTTCAACGCATTCAGTTCACTCCGGACCTCCTGCCTGCTGACTTAATAGGCACTCAGATCTACTCACCCAAAGATGGCACCTTTTCCATCAAGAAGGGACCCATTTTTGCCAACCTTATTTTGGCTGATGAGATCAATCGGGCCCCCGCAAAGGTGCAGAGTGCGCTTCTTGAAGCCATGCAGGAACGACAGGTGACCATCGGAGATCAGACCCACAAACTCACTGAACCCTTTCTTGTGCTTGCCACACAAAACCCTGTCGAACAGGAGGGCACCTACCCACTTCCTGAGGCTCAGGTCGATCGCTTCATGCTTAAAGTGCGCGTCAACTATCCCACCAAGAGCGAAGAGATTGAGATCATGAAACGAATGGCGGGAAGATCGAAAATTGAGATCTCCCCGATCATTGAACCTCGCGAGATCCTCTCTTGTCGTGAAATTGTCAATCAAGTCTTTGTGGATGACAAACTCTATGACTATGTCGCCAACCTCGTCTTCGCCACTCGGGATCCGCAGGCCTTTGGACTCAAAGATCTTACAAACCTCATTGAGTACGGCGCTTCACCACGGGCCTCCATCTATCTCATTCAGGCTGCCAAGGCTCACGCCTTCTTGCAGGGCCGTGGCTACGTAACTCCACAGGACATCAAAGTGATGGGACCTGATGTGATGAGACATCGCGTTCTGATCTCTTACGAAGCTGAAGCACAAAACATGAACTCAGACGATCTTCTCCAAAGGATCTTTGATAAAGTCGATGTTCCTTGATGATGCTCTCATAGCCAAAATTCGTGGCATTCAGATCCGTGCTCGTCATCTGGTGAACGCAAGTTTTGCGGGAGAGTACCAAAGTGCCTTTAAGGGACGTGGACTTGAGTTTGAGGAGGTTCGTGAATATCAGCCCGGTGATGACATTCGACTCATCGACTGGAACGTCACGGCTCGTGCCGGAGATCCCTACATCAAACTTCACCGCGATGAACGCGAGTTGACCGTCATCTTTTTGGTTGATGTCTCGGCATCCTCTCGCTTTGGTACGGTTCACAAATTTAAAAATGAGGTTGCGGCAGAAGTGACGGCTCTATTGGCCTACACGGCTCTCGTGAACAACGACAAAGTTGGTCTCTTGATCTTCTCGGACCGTGTCGAACACTACCTTCCCCCTAAGAAGGGGCGCGGTCACATTTGGGGTCTGATTCGAGATATTTTGACCTTTGAGTCTCAGAGTCAAAAGACCAATCTGGAGCTTCCGTTGGATTTTCTCAACACGGTCATTAAGAAGCGGGCCGTTGTCTTTCTAATTTCGGATTTTCAGGGCGATCTTGTGGAGAGTCAACTTCGAAGAACCGCCCGACACCACGACCTGATTGCCATATCCATTCGGGATCCGCGTGAATCGGTTCTTCCCTCCATTGGATACATTGAACTCGAGGATGCAGAAACAGGAGAGACTCTATTGATCGATACATTTCAACAAGATCTTTTGAAGGAGTACTCGCAAAGCGCGCACCAAGAACAGCGACGTCAAGAGGATTTTTTTCGCTCATCAGGCATCGACTCTGTTTTTCTACAGTCTGATCACTCCTACCTTGACCACATGGTTCGTTTCTTTCGGACTCGCGAAAAGAGGGGAGGAAAATTTAGATGAATTCCACTGGCATCGGGTCCAATGTCCAATCATCAAGTGGCTTGCCCACTTCCAAACGAAAGACATTTGATCGACGGTTCACACTCCTCTTTGCAACTCAAGTTCTTATCATCTTGATTTTGGGATTTGGGTTCACTCATATCTATTTGCAAAACCGCCCAGGTGAATCCTCTCAGGCTCTTCTCTATCGAAAGCTTGCCACACAACTTCAGTCCCTGGGTCTTTTGGACCAGGCTTTGGAGAGCTATGCCAAATACTTCGATGCACTTGAGGGCTTTGGACCCGAATCCGCACCTATGGCCTTCTCCATAGCACAGCTCTATGAGAACCAATCGCGATGGGGTGAGGCTCTCCTTTGGTATTCAATGGTGGAACTCCTCGACCCAAACTCCTCCCATAAAGATGATTCACAAAAGAAGGTGGTTGCCCTTTTGGAGCGCGTTGGAAAAGTGGCCGCCTCCAAACGCTATCTTAAGAGAGCCACATCCCTTGATAAGGTTGCGAAATCCCCTGAGGGCGCTACGGTTCTGGCTAAAGTGGGAGATCGTGAGATCTACCAACATGAGCTCGACGAGTTTCTTGATCAACTTCCTCCTGAACTCAAGAAAAAGAGGAGCAGCAAGGAGGAGCGAACAGCCCTCTTGCAGAAGATGGTTGCAGATGAACTGTTGGCCCAAAAGGCCATTCGTCTTGGATTGGATCAGGATCCCGATCTTCAAAAAAAGATGGAGCAGATTCGTCACCAGTTCTTGGCCTCTCGAATTGTGGAAGATGAACTTTCCAAAGAGGTCAAGATGGATCCCTCCGATCTTAAGAACTACTTTGATAGCCATATTGATCGCTATAAGAAAAAAGAGGAGAAAAAAGCTCCCTCCTTTGACTCTGTCAAAGAGCAGGTTGAAAGAGACTACCGAATGGAGAAGTCCCAACGCGCATATGAAAATCTAGTTCAACAGTCGCTCTCAGGTGGTGATGTCACCATCTACAGCGAAAGGGTCAAGTAGCTGTGGTGCCTATGGCTCGTTGGACCTGTCTGGTTCTCATTGTACTTCTGGGATGGCTTCAAAGTGTGGCAGGAGAAGATTCGTCGACGACCAAACCACAGAGTGAGACTCGATCCACCTCGGCCCCAGCCACTGGCAAAAGTCTGCCGCTCATTTTAGAGAGCTCCGTGGATCGAGCTCAAGTGACCACCAAAGAGAGCGTGACTTACACGGTCACGTTGAAAAGTCGCGAAGATCTTGGTGAAATCAAGCTTCCCGACATTGGCGGAACGATTCAAGGATTTCGCATCACCCAGTTTGGCTCAGAAGATCCAATTCAAGAAGATGGTTATGTCATCACGAAGAAGTGGTACAAACTTAGAGCCGACCTCAGTGGATCTTATGTTTTGCCACCGGTTGAGATCACCTACCCAAAAAAAGATGGGAGCGTGGAGACGGCCAAGACTTCAGAGATCTTCGTCGAAGTCCTCAAACCCGGAGCTCCTCCACCCAAGGAGGGAGATCCTAAAGATGAGCCACACGGCGACTCACAAGATCCCAATTCGAAAGAGGGATCAGAACCCTCCGAAGGACTTCGCGACATCCGGCCCCCGGTCTCGCTGGGAATTCACCCCTATTGGTTGGTTGCCATTGGGGGAGCTTTGCTCGCGGCAGTTGCGACGCTTTTAGGGTGGTACTTTTGGCGACGACGCTCCCAAAAGATCGTGATCGAACCCCCTCGCCCTGCCCACGAAGTCGCCTTGGCACGACTGGAGCAACTCAAAGCGCGATTTCACTCCCACTCGATTGATTTAAAGGCCTATCACTTTGAGCTCTCGGAAGTTTTACGACAGTACCTCGAGGCCCACTTGAACCTCCCCCTCACCGATCGAACCACCGAAGAGATCACCGAGATGCTCTCATCGGCCTCTCTGGCTCCGGATCTCAGCTCACTCTCACTTGAAACACTTCGAAAGTGTGATGTCGTCAAATTCACGGACCACCTTCCGAGCCAGGAACGGGCCCTGGCATTAAACGATGATGCTCATAGAATCGTCCAAGAGACGATGCCTAAAAACCTCTTGGCTCCCGACGCAGACGACAGTGAAGATCAGGAGGAGTCCGTTCTATGAGATTTGAAGATCCCGAACTTCTCACACTTCTCATCTTGATCCCCATCATCTTCTTTTGGTCTCGCAACACAAAGACCCCCATTCGCTTCTCTTCACTTGGAAATATGAAGAAACTCCGAAGTCACGGAAGAAGCCTCCGACGGTTTCATCCCAAGTGGATCCTGCTTGGACTCAGAGCCCTGGCTCTCACCATCATCGTCTGTGCTCTGGCTCGACCCCAAGAGGGTAAAAAGTATTCGGAGATCCTCTCAGAAGGAGTTGACATCCTCCTTGCCCTGGACACCTCGGGCAGCATGCAGGCCCTCGATTTTGAACGAAATGGAGAGCGTGTCACCCGACTCGAAATTGTCAAAGAGGTGGTCTCTCAGTTTGTGCAGAAGCGACCTCAAGATCGAATGGGCTTGGTGGTCTTTGGAGAGGAGGCCTTCACCCAATGCCCACTCACTTTGGATCATGGCATCCTTCTTGACTTTCTCAAGCGCCTTGAGATCGGCATGGCCGGGGATTCAACCGCCATTGGTTCTGCCATTGGGGTCTCAGCAAGTCGCATGAAGGATCTCAAAGCCAAATCCAAAGTGGTGGTCCTCTTAACCGATGGTGGAAACAATGCAGGCAAGTTGACTCCAGATAAGGCCGCTGAAGTGGCCAAAACCTTTGGAATCAAGGTCTACACTGTGGGTGTAGGAACTGAAGGAGAGTCCCCATTTTTGGTCGATGGCCCCTTTGGAAAGCAGTATGTCTATCAGAGGGTCGAGTTGGATGAGAAGACCCTGACCCAGATTGCAACCACAACGGGAGGTCGCTACTTTCGTGCCACCGACACGGAAGGTCTGAAAAAAATCTATGATGAGATCGACCAACTTGAAACCACTGAGATCAAAGTGAAGGAGTACTCAGAGTACAATGAGAGTTTTCATCTCTATCTGATTCCCGCGCTGATCACTCTTCTGCTTGAAATGGTTCTCTCTCAAACGCGCCTGAGGATCCTGCCATGAGAGGTGTGTCATGAACTTTGGACATATGCAGTTTCTTTGGCTTTTGTCCATCATCCCCCTTCTTTTTCTCTTTTTTCGATGGGCTCTGAAACGACGAACCACACTTCTTAATGAGTTTGTCCACGAGAGCCTTCGAGAGCGTCTCCTTTTGAGTTTCTCCCCTTCCAAACAGAAGCTCAAGATGACGATGATTGTGATGGCCATACTCTTTCTTATTGTGGCTCTCATTCGACCTAAATGGGGATTTCATTGGGAAGAGATCCATCGCCGTGGAGTCGACCTGCTGATTGCATTGGATGTCTCCCAGAGCATGATGGCTGAAGATGTGACCCCCAACCGATTGGAGAGAGCCAAACGCGAGATCATCGATCTGCTTCAAAGGGTGGAGGGCGACCGAGTTGGCCTGATCGCATTTTCAGGAGCAGCCTTTCTCCAATCTCCTCTGACACTCGACTATGGAGCCGTTCAGATATTTCTTGATGAGGTCGACCCATCCCTCATTCCGATTCCCGGAACCGCGTTGGGTGAGGCCATCCAGATGGCCATTAAGTCCTTTGATCCTCAGGATCGACGGTCAAGAGCTCTGATCTTGATCACCGATGGTGAAGATCAATTTGGCACAGCACTCGAAGCAGCAAAGGTGGCTTCACAAAATGAGATTCGCATCTACACCATTGGGATTGGCCAAGAGACAGGAGCTCCCATCCCCGATCCCGAAGGGGGATTTAAGAAGGATCGCAGTGGAAATCTTGTTCTCTCCAAGCTTGACGAAGAGGTTCTTCAAAAGATTGCTCTTGAAACTGGCGGAAGCTACGTTCACTCGGTGACCGGCGATTTGGATCTTGAGCAGATCTATCAAGACATTCGAAAAAACGTTGAAGAAAAGGATCTTAAAAGTGGAAAACAGAAACGCTTTGAGGAGCGGTATCAGTGGCCACTTTTTGTGGCCTTTCTCCTTTTGCTCTTAGAGCCTCTGATCTCACAGCGAAAGAAGATCTCGCTATTGCCTCTACTTTTCCTTGGGTGGATCACGCTGAGCATGACCGAACCTCTTCAAGCTAAGACCTTTTCAGTCAGCCAGTTTGATGGTCTCGATGCGTACAAAAAGGGAGACTATGATTCGGCTCTCAAACACTTTCTCGATGCACAGGTGGAAGATCCAGACAACCTCAAACTTAGGTTCAATCTTGCCGACACCTATTACAAACTTGGGCAGTACCAAGATGCGGACAAACTTTTTGACTCAGTTGCTCAAAGAGATGTGGGTGATTTGGGAAAGAGGTCTCTCTACAACTTAGGAAACTCTGCCGTTCAACAGGGAAAGCTCAAGGAGGCTCTCGCCTTCTATGAAGAGGTTCTCAAACGAGATCCTCAAGATGAAGATGCAAAACACAATCTTGAGTGGGTTCGCGATGAGATTCGCCGTCGCCTTGAAGAGATGAAGAATCAAGCGCAAAATCAACAGCAAAGTCAGAACCAAAATGAAAACTCCGATTCGAACAATCCGTCCGAGAAGGAGTCTCAAAGCGAAAGCGAGCAGAACAGCGGGAAGGATCCACAAAATCAGCAAAATCCAGAAGACCAAAAGGATGGTTCTCAAGGAGAAGAGTCTCAAGGGAAGGAGGCTCAGGATAAAGAGTCTCAAGGGAAGGAGGCTCAGGATAAAGAGTCTCAGGATAAAGAGTCTCAAGATCATGAAACGGGTGAGGATAAGGGCAAGGATAAGGGCAAAGATCAAGATAAGAAGGATGGCCAGGGCGCCTCGGAGGCTCAAGACCAGCAGCAGAAAGAAAACCCAGAGGATCCTTCGAAGCCCAATGGTGACGAACAGGAAGAGAGCTCTCAAATGAGCCGTCAAGAGGCTGAACGTTGGCTCTCGCTCTCAAAGGATGATCGAAAGAAGTTCCATCAGCGAAGAGCTCGCGGAAGTCGCTCCTACAAGGTAGAAAAGGATTGGTGATCACGATGGTCGATTTTCAAAAACGACGCTTGGCAGTCCTCATTGAGATCATGGTGTGGGCCACTCTCCTTGCTCTAAGTGTTGGACTGGGCTCGCCTGCTTGGAGTGCCTCAATCACCATGACTGTGGATTCTCCCTCTGCGGATGAAACCGAGGCGATCAACCTTCAAGTCACCGTGGAGGGAGATCGCAATCCACCGGAACCCACCATCAAAAATGTGGGTGACTTTGATTTGCAATCGATGGGCACCAGCAGCCAGATCCAAATCCTCAATGGGAAGATGTCAAGTTCGATGATCTTTCAATACCTCCTCTACCCAAAAAAGGCAGGTCAGTTCACCATTGGCCCAGCTCAAGTGGAGATTGATGGCAAGAGTGTTTCAAGCAACACAATTCAGGTGACGATCACCTCTGGACGTCCTTCTCGTAGAGCCCAACGGGGAGCTCCGGGAAATCAGGGTCGAAGAGGTGGACCGCGCGGCACAGTCGACCCTGACCAAGAGGAGGACTCCTCCCAATCTCCAGAGGAATCGAATCGACCCTACTTTGTCCAAGCAGTGGTCGACCGTGTCGAAGCCCATATCAATGAGCAGATCACCTATCGATTTCAACTCTACATGCGAACCCAGATGGGGAACTTAGGATTTTCACCTCCCAAATTTGACGGTTTCTTTCAAGAGAGTTTGGGTAAGCAACGAGAGTATGAGAAGGTGCTCAATGGGGTTCGTTGGCGAGTCCTTGAGATTTCCATAGCCCTCTTTCCTACAAAATCTGGTGTTCTGAACATTGAGCCCGCTCAGCTCACCGGGCAGGTTTTTGTTCGTTCTGGACGAAGAGGCTCTCTCTTTGACTCTCTCTTTGACGACGACCCCCGTTTTCCCTCACCGTTTCAACAAGCTCGCCCTGTGAGACTTAAAACCGATCCCCTCACCATTTCGGTCTTGCCGCTACCACCAGTGCCTCCTGATTTCAATTTCTCGGGCCTTGTAGGTCAATTTGAATTGGAAGAGACTCTCTCCCCTACCGACCTAGTTCTTGGAGATTCGGCCACTCTCACAGTGAAGGTCTCAGGTCGCGGAAATCTTCAAGTCTTGCGACTTCCAGAGATTCAAGTCTCTGGAATCAAATTCTATGATGATGAACCTAAATTTGAGTCTGATCACCCACAAGATCGTCTTGGCGGCGTAAAGACCTTCAAACGTGCTTTTGTTCCAACTGGTCAAGGGGACCTCTCGATCCCCGAGATGAACATTGGTTACTTTGATCCAAGTGACCGACAATACAAGACGTTGAAGACCTCCCCCTACACCCTTAAGGTCGCCCCCAATCCTCAAGGAGAACAGCTCTCTCATGTCACCGGTGCCAC
Organism: Pseudomonadota bacterium; assembly: GCA_014584465.1. Taxonomy (GTDB): domain Bacteria; phylum Bdellovibrionota; class Bdellovibrionia; order Bdellovibrionales; family JACTMU01; genus JACTMU01. Next base: position 11,644 of record JACTMU010000020.1, read on the forward strand.
TTCATCACCTAAGGAGGGAGTGAAACTTCTTGCTGAGGACATCATGCCTCTAAAGCGCACCTTTGGATCTTTGAGCTCCTCACGACCCACTCGCATCGAAAGATCCTTTCTGTTAGGGAGTTCACTCTTTTTGCCCTTTCTCTATTTGTTGGGGCTTTGGGTTCAACGTCGACGCCATCGACTCTCCCAAGACACTGGTTATGAACGACGAACCGGTGCTTATAAAAAGTTGCAACGAGAAATGAGGTCCATTGAGAAAGATCCATCCTTTGAAAAGCTCTCCCTTCACTTTCGGGTCTATCTCGGAGATCGATTCGACCTTGATGGACTCGCACTGACCTCTGTGGAAGCAGAGCAGAGGCTTTTGGACGCAGGAGTTTCGATGGAACTTGCCACTCAAGCAAAAAAGATCATTGAAGGTTGTGAAATGGGACAATATGGCGGAGGCACTCTCAGAGACTCAAAGACTCAAACTCTTTATACGGAGATCTTGAAGTTGGCTTCACGCTTGGAGAAGGTAAAACCAGGGAACAACTCCACGATGGGTTCTGATTCGGGGTTCATCACCTTACCTTTTCTCATGGTGCTCTCACTTTTGTTGAGCTGCACGACCGTCTGCTTTGCAACAGATGGTCCTCCTCGATCGGCAACCTTCTACAAGGCCGGAGATGCCTATGAGAGAGGAGATTATGTCACAGCCATCGAACTCTACAAAACGCTCGTGGACAGCTCCACCGATGAGGGTGAGATCCATTACAACCTTGGAAATTCCTACTTTCGAAACAACCAATTGGGACAGGCGCTCTTTCATTATTTGATGGCTCAAAGATATATGCCTCGTGATGCCGATTTGAACTACAATCTCTCATTTGTTAAGTCCCATCGTAAGAATCAGATCGAAGCTGAGCCCTCCGTGATGAGCCCTCTTTATGGTTATCTTGATGCATTCAGCCCCTGGGAGGCCTATCTTCTCTTTTGCGCGACCTCCATTTTCTTTTGGGGATGCGGTCTCCTCCTCCTCTTCTTCCCCCAGATTTCCATCAAGCCTCTATGGGGCTTCTCGCTAGTTCTTTGCCTCATCTCCATCGCTATTTTGATTCGTAAGGAGTGGCCCACACCAATGGGAGTGGTCACCAAAGTCACTTCAAAGGTCTACTCCGGTTTTGGCCGCGACAATGTCCTTCTCTTTGAACTTGCCGAGGGAGACCCATTTGAACCCCTCGAAGACTCTCCCACCGGAGAGTGGCTGCGAATCCGTTTGGCCGACGGCAAACAGGGCTGGATCATGAGCGAAGAGGTCCTGCACTCCAATCTGTAACTTTCGAGAACGAGATCTACAGAGAAATCAAGTGGACCTTGAGTGCTTGAGTGAACGATCGAGTCAAAGTGATTTCAGATCCAAGCTGAAAGTTGTCCCACGGGTCGAGGCAAATTGTCCCCCTAGATTGGTCCATGAGATCTCTTTTTCCACCTATTCTCGCTTCAAACTCAAAGAGAGACCTTCTTACTGCTTGGCCCCAAACTTGCTCTTACAAAGTACGAGTAGACGTTAGGACTTTCTAAAAGAAAGAAAGGCCAAAATACAATGAAGCACACATCACCAGTACTGGTAAGGAGGAACAATGAAAAATCCACTCTCTGTCTTTCCACAACGATTGCGAAGTCGAATTCCTGGCGTATGGAAGAGCATGGTTGATCTTGAAAGCGAGATGAACCAGTGGCTTCAAAGTCCATTCAATTCTATGGAGGAGGAGTCTCGTTTCGGCTATGCCCCAGCTTGCAATCTTAAAGAGAATGCAAAAGAGTACACACTCCAATTTGATCTTCCAGGTGTAAAAAGAGACGAGATCAAAATTGAAGTTGAAAACAATCGCCTCACCATTACCGGGGAGCGAGAAGAGAAGAAAGAGGAAAAGGACTCCAAACACTTCCTTACAGAGTGCTGTTATGGCTCCTTTATGCGCTCACTTGCCCTTCCCATGGCTGTAGATGAAGACAAGATCGATGCCAAGCATGAAGATGGTGTCCTTACGATCAAAATCCCTAAGGCGGAGTCTTCAAAGGCCAAGACCGTGAAGATCCACTAATCCAGAATTAAAACCCGGATCTGAAATTAGAAGAAGAGGGTCTTGACCTAAGTCAAGCCCCTCTTCCCATTTGGAACTTTTACAAAGTTCGAACGTTAATTTCTCTTCATGCCATACTATTTGAAACGACAATGCCGATGAAGAGGTATGAGTTTGAATTCGCGACTCGACCTCGAGCTGGCCTTAAGGGCAAAGACCGGTGGGTGGGCCTACGTCCTCCTTTTCATTGTGATTTCCATTGCCACTCCCTATCCAAAACTTCACCCATTGGAGTTCTACCTCATCGGCATCATCTTGTCTGCCACGGCCATTGCACGCCATCTTCTGGCAAACCAAGTCCACCAGACTCATCTCTCAGACCGGCTTTGGAGGACTCTCTTCATCTCAACGGTTCTCTGTTCAAGCCTGGCTTGGGGATTTCTCGGTGCGCTTGCACCGATCCGGTTTGGCCTTAGCGCCCATGGACTTCTGATCATCTTCTCCGTTGGTGGAATTGCCGGGGGGTCCTTGGCGAATTTGGGCTCTCATCTGAATCTCTTGCGGTGCCACCTCGTATTTCTCATTGCCCCCTTGATCTTATCTCTCGTCCTATCTCAACCACAAGACTCACTTGGCTTTACAACCATGCTCTTGCTATTCTTGACCTACCTTTTACTCCACTCTCGAAGTGTCCACCGATCCATTATGGACACACATTTACAGACAGATCTCATTCTCAAGCAGAAGGACGAGATTGAGGTTGCAAAACAGGAGGTTGAAAATGCCCTTCGAGTTAAGACTGAGTTTCTGGCCAACATGAGTCATGAGATACGAACTCCGATGAATGGGATCATTGGCATGGCCAACCTTGCACTCTCTCAAAGTCTCCCTGAAGATGTCGAAAGAAAGATTCAAACCATCGCCGAGTCTAGTCAAAGCATCTGCCGAGAAGAAAGAGATCCAACTTCAACTCCACATTCATGATGATGTGCCAAGGTGGATTGAAGGAGATATGTATCGCATCCAACAGATTCTGATCAATTACCTCTCCAATGCCATCAAGTTCATGGAAAAGGGAGCCATTGAGATCGATGTTACTTCAAAACCTATCGAGGAGGCGGGAGAATTCTTGATTCAAATCTCCGTCAAGGATTCAGGAAATCGCTCACTCAACCACGGGCGCAATCGCACGCTCCGGAGCACCGGGTGAAACCATCGAGGCTCCAACGTAGCTTGCAAGCGCACAGATCGTCATGGTTGGATTCATTCCCGAAGAGGTTGGAAAGAGAGCGCCATCAGAGTTGTAGAGATTTCCAATGTCATGAAACCTTCCCACACTGTTGCAAACCGATGTGCGCGGATCATTCCCAAATCGTAAAGTTCCCGTGATATGTCTTGAAACGGGGACTTCGGGCTCTGGGGCCACAAACCCCCACTTCGCACCGGCAGCCCTAAAAATTGCAAGCATCTTCGGGATGTAGAATTTGGCCGCCTGCTTTTCAAATTCATGGGCTTTCCAAGTGATTCGAGCCACGGGGAGACCATCTAGATCCTTGAGTGCAGGATCGAGATCGACTCGATTTCTCAATTGCGGAGCATCTTCACCAAACATGGTCATCCCGCCAAGATGTTCTCGAAGTGGACTCTTCTTCATATACCGTTCAAGACGATCGCCCTTGAACCCAATACGTAGAGCATAGATCAAAGCCTCATTGATCGGCTCTCCGGTTCCTCCAAATTCGATCATACCTCCAAGTGGTCTTGAAGGATTTCCAGCTTCACCACGAAAATCGAGCATGCCGGTAGAGACCACTCGTCCGCGTTGAGCATGAAGTCTCTCTTCAAAGACACCTGCAACCTCCGTCACATAGTGAAAGGCAAGATTTCGACCAACCATGCCGCTTGAGTTGCCAAGACCAGAGCCACCAAGGTCTGATAGAAAAAGCAGCCTTGCATCCTCAATCGGACTTGCTGCAAGAACATATTGATCTGCACGAAACTCAACCTTCTGCCCCTGGGGATCAAGGGCCTCAACACCCACGATCTCTCGCTTGGAAGATGAGTAGAGAAGTTTGGTCACTCGCGTTTCACTCTGAAGTTGACAGTTTCCTGTCATCAACGCCTTTCTCACAAAGGTCACAGCAGGAGTGCCCTTGGCCGAAATCACACAACCGTAGCCGCAACAAAACCCACACTCTCGACAACAGGGGCGTCCATCGTAGTATCGTGAAGCACTTCCACTTGGGTAGGCCATAGGTTGATAGCCAAGTGAGGTTGCTCCATCGCTGATCTTCTTGGACATGTACATCATAAGGCTCGGTGGCATAGGGTAGGGTGCGCTTCTCTTTGGAAAGTAAGGGTGATCTGGGATGTCTGGTCCTTGAATTCCCATCACTCGTTCAGCATAGAGATAGAACCGTTCCAACTGATCATAGTTCACGGGCCAATCCGCAAAACTGGCGCCCGGGATCTCTCCTAAAAGCGTTCCTAGATTGAAATCTTGTGGCATAAAGCGAGGCATCTTAAGATCAGAGAGCATCGATCCTCCTCCAACAAGCTTTGGAAGATGATTCACATCTCCGATGAAGGTTCGCACCTTTCTCTCATCTTTTCGGAAGGATCGAGGTTCCACCAGAGGATCGGTCATCACAAAATTTCTTCTTCGAAGTTTGATCTCATCATTGGAAAAGACGGTCTTGACTTTGGAAAAGTCGGGATCTTCCAGATTCTCATAGCAATTGGGGCCTGCTTCTAAGATCAAAACTTTCTTTCCATGTCGTGAAAGAAGTTCCGCAACTGGGCCACCGCCTGCTCCGCTTCCAATCACGATGACATCAAATTGTGTTAAAGATCGGTTTCCTGATATGTGTTTGGAACTCATTTCTTGTTACCTCCTGAAAAAAAGGACATCAGCCTCAAAAAACCTCTCATCATGTCATCAAACGGTTCAGGATCTTCACCCGGATTGGGAAGAGTTACAGGATGGGTCTTTCGCTCTATATATTTTCCATCTTTGCCAGAGTAGACTGCGTAACCGTAGGGTTGCACGTCCCCTTCGTAATGAATGACCTTCCAGCCCTCTCCATCGCGATTTCCGCCATACTCAGGTGCACCAAAGATCGACTCCAACGTCAACTCCGTAAGAACTTCTCGAAAGACCTTTGCCTGAGGCTGAGAGAGACCTCCCCAGACGTAGGTGATCTCCAACCCAGAGTTTGGTTCAACTTCGGCTCGCACAGGCTGAGTTCCTAGTTTAAAGAGTTCTCGCCAACCCGTGATCTTGCCAACCACCTCATCATTGGGCCCACCTTCAGGGACACCATCAGAACCGTAGAGTCGCAACCTCCAAGCGCGCTCCTGCACTCGATTGAGCGGCAAAAAATCCTTGAAGTTGTTGGTCTTGACCAACGGAATGTGTTTGAAGGGAAGCCTTCCTGAATATGGGCCACCTGCAAAGATCTTTGGTGGTGAGTACTCAAATGCATTGAGCAGTATCTCAATATAATTGACCGCCCCGAGCTTTACGGCACCAGGAAATATCTCTTCACAAAGCTCTGCCAATCGCAACCTTTCACTCACCGTAAAGAAGGGCTTCTCCGGTGGTAGAAGATCTTTCTCTTCATCAAAATTCTTGGGCGATGCAATGGCAATCTTAGGCGTGGTCACATAGGCAAAGCTCGATATAGAGAACGATTTAAGCAGTGATCGACGGCTGAATGTGAATCTTTTCATTTGGACACTCCTCTCCTATCAGAATCTGGGGTCTGTTCAGTAATTCCATCTTTTATCCAATTTCTCTTAAGGTACAAATCCATGTTGTACAGCAATTTGGAGGCCAAATCCAAAGCTCATGAGAGTCCAAAAAAAATGGACCTGGCCTGTCTAAAGAGATGACAGTGCCACAAATGGTAAGGCAATCATCTCAGTTGTGCTTCTCTGTATAACTCTTTGACGATCTTTGTAGAACCGTAGAAGAATTTCCAAGTTCTCTACATGTTCTCTAATTGAAGAACATTTGTTTGCATAGAAGTTGCAACCTTTCAAGCGATCCTGTAAATTCAGCCTCACTGTTTTGAAACCTTGTGAATTTTGAATGCTCGAAGAGAAATTTGTACGTAAATGAAACTTTGAATGTAAAACTTGTATGTAAAACATGGAGGCTTTATGAAACTTGTAATCCTGGCTTGCAATTTGACATCGACACTTCGGATCCTGTCTTTGTACATCGTGGCCATTGCCGCCCTTCTGAGCATGGCCTCCACAGGACTTGCACAGACTGCGGATCCTATCTATCTTGATGAAACCAATGAGAACTCAGAACTTTCATTCAACTTCTTGAATCTGCTCGACCTTCTTAGTGCCCAATCCGAAGGTTTCGTCAACAAAGTCAGCCTCGATCTCCGTACACGTGGAAGTGTGAACCTGAAAAAGAGTGAAGGAAATCGAAGTCGTGTCAGCATTGGCGAAACTCACGTCCGAGCTGACATCAATCTCGGTCGATCTCTCACCTTTACATTGAAAGAGGTCGGACTTGATCGAGCAAGGAACCCAAAGATTGCCAATCTCCCAAAGCTTGAAAAACTGTTGAATACGTTGAAAGTTGGTGAGACAGGAATCACATTTGGTCAAAAAAATCTCTGGGTCTCAATTGAGGCAGATGCAACCCCGATCCCCAATGATCCCAATTTTTTTCGTGTGACCTTGAGACTCAGTTTCTTTGGCAACCCTGAAGGAACAGCAAGTTCTGAGAAAACTCCAAGCGGATTTCAGTTTGCATTTCTTAACTCTCCGATCAGTCGTGAACCCGTTCTCTTTCGCCTTGATGAAATTCAGCTCGCCATTGACCGAATCAACCTAACTCAGTTTTCTGAAAACGGAACCATCCCCTTTAAGATCAACTGTAAGATGGGTCAGCTTTTCAAATCAGTGGTTCAGACTTCTGAGGCGATGCCGAACTCATCATCTCATCAAGTTGTCCCCTGGAGAGCTTGTGAGGCAGATCTTCAGTACGCCGCCGGAGACCGACTTGATTATGGTGTCTACGTCTCATTTGATTATGAACCACGATATGAGCTTCTCCCTGAGTTGGATAGGTGATCTTTGTCTATGCTGTCTGCAAGAAGAGTCCCTCTTCTTCCTCTGTTGATCTTTCTTCACTTGTCAGTTGCGCTTAGCCTCTGCAATGTCGGTCATGCTGAGCCCGGCGAAGCTGCCATAGGCACTCCAGAGGCCAATTCATTGACTCTCCTTGGTAAAGTCCGCGACAAGTTGATCAACTACTTTGCGAATCACCTCCAAAATGCGATGGATCTCGATGGAGCTCTTGCTCGCGGCGTCTCCTTTCAAAATCTTGAAGCTCTGCCCAAGCTTGAGGTTCTTGCTTGTGAGTACAGTGACCCTGAAACAGGTCGGAGCCGCATCTACAACCGATTGACTGAATGTCTCTTGAGAAATCTTATGGAGAAGATCTTTCGCCAAAGTGACAGTGAGCAAAGTGACAGTGAGCAAAGTGACAGTGAGCAAAGTGACAGTGAGTTGGTGAAACAACTTCTACTTCAACTCAAGGCCACCTCACAAAATGGACATAGAGAGTTTCTCATTGCTCGCCTTAAGTGGAGCTCACCGTCATGTCCACTTCCCTTTTGGGCGAAGTGTCTTCAATGGACCATGGATGGCTTCTATCGGGCCTCCATCGGACTTCTCAACCATTTTGCCAACATTGGGGATCCAAGTGGTCTGTGGCTCACCCCCTACCGCTTCGCCTTTTTTCTTCGCCACCTTTTTGAGAATGGCTTTCTTGTTGAGTTTGATCGACCACTTCAAAAGGCAATTCCTGGTATGGATCCAGTCGAGCTCACCCATTTTGAAGTGCGTCTGCGCCAGAGTCCTTTGAACGAGCAAGAGGTCAGCCAAGCCTTTTGTGGGCTCCATCCCGGCGATCTCTCTCTCTACGGGGTCGAGATGAAGGGGTACTGCACAGCCGATTCGGAAAAACCCTTTGCAGATTTAGATCTGGACATTCAATCGTTGACGATGTCCAACTTTACAAAGAGGGTCATCAAACATTTTCTCTTCGGCAAGAAAGATGGTGACCGTCTCTCTGCAAATTCGTGGGGGCTCAACCTCTTTCAAAAGCGCTCCTCACAGTCGAATGAGACCATCCCTTTTGAGCTCCATCTCCATGGTGACATTGAAAACCCAAATAGTGGCCCACTCGATAGTGCCACCTATCCGGACGTGATGTTATGAAGTCTTTAATTCTCCTGATTCTCGCATTTCTACCTGCACAACTGATCGCAAAAGAGATGAGTGGCTGTCGCGCAACACTCCCAGATTTCAGACTTGACCACGAACCCGCGGCTCCCACCGAGGTTCTAAGCATCGCGGAGCGATTTCTCGACTCATTTAAGAAGCAGAACCTCAATTTTCCCACCTTCATCCCGTTGCGAATTGCATATTCAGGAGGAACCAAGGGCGGACATCTCAACATGGAGGGCTTTCTACGTCTTGACGATGCCCCTGGAATGGATCGACTCGATATCGATGTGCCCAAGGGAAGCCTTGCCTACTTCTGCCTCAACTTTCGTGATCTCATGAAACCCGAAGAGAGTCATCTCACCGTGGTTTTTCTTCAGGGCCCTCTCGATCACAAAGGCCACTCTGAAGCATCGATTGAACGTTGTCTCTCAGTAAAATTGACCCACCTATTCTCGCTAAAATTGACCCACCCCTTTCAGCCTGTTGATACTTAAATTTGCATTTGCACAAAATGCA
>JACTMU010000084.1 GCA_014584465.1 Pseudomonadota bacterium
CTGCATTTTGTGCAAATGCAAATTTAAGTATCAACAGGCTGAAAGGGGTGGGTCAATTTTAGCGAGAATAGGTGGGTCAATTTTACTGAGAGACAACGTCGAGCACCGTCTTTTTTCATATATCACAAAAAACTGGCGAGGGCGTCCGTTGCTCGATTATGAAACCGTTGTCAATCTGATCGCCGCCACTAGAACAAAGGCAGGATTGACCGTAAAAATAAGATTTGACAAGAGAGTTTACGAAAAAGGAATCAAAGTTTCGGCGGAAGAGATGAAAAAATTAAAGGTTAAAAATCATAAATTTCATGGCGAGTGGAACTACACGATTAAGCCGCAGACTTAAAACGTCTAAGTTATTTTGTTTCATAGGTCGAGTCCAATAGTTTTGATTCGAAATGTCGGACCAAATGTCTGGCATACAGCCTCTCCGGACGGCCTTGATCTGGTGGAACGTCTTACCAAGCTTTTGAAGTTTCTTTCCGATAATTTGATAGCGAGTTCAATGATAAAACTAGCCTATTCCCGATATTGATGGGCGGAGATTTGATGGAAACTCAAATTCGATTTGGCGACTATATTAAAGAAATCACGGTTAATCATAATGAGGTCAGTTACAAGCATTTGACGCCGAAGCGAACAGTTGACGAAAATGGTCAAGCTCTTCCCTGTCAACCACCGAAAGTTCAGCTTCGAACGATGGACATATATCGCCTTATCACCCCATACGTAAGTGTGAGGTTCATTGAACAGCTGAAAGCTGTTGTTCCATTGGCAATTTATATGGTCTTTTTTCAATACTTTGTCTTGAATCAAACTGTATCGGACGCCTCGATTGTCGGCGGTGGGCTTTTCGCTGTGATGGTTGGGCTAATGCTATTTATGGAAGGTCTTAAGCTGGGGTTGATGCCTTTTGGCGAAACTATTGGGAATACTTTGCCTAAAAAAGCCCATCTCTGGCTTGTACTAACTATTGCTTTTTTGCTTGGTGTTGGGGTCACATTTGCAGAGCCAGCCATTGGAGCTTTGCAAATCGCAGGAGGAATCGTCAATCCAGAAAAAGCTCCCTATCTTTATAGTCTGTTAACGACCTATTCTGGAACGTTAGTTTTAGTTGTTGGTGGTGGAGTTGGATTGGCTGCCGTACTTGGAACAATGCGCTTTATTTACGGATGGAGCCTGAAGCCTCTCATATATTGGAGTCTCATTCCAACGATCATTCTCACAATGATTGCGCACTTGCATCCTGAGGTAAACAAAATCATCGGATTGGCGTGGGATTGCGGCGGAGTTACCACTGGGCCAGTAACAGTCCCATTGGTCCTTGCTCTTGGAATCGGAGTTGCCTCTGCAGTTGGGCAGGGCAATTCTTCATTGTCGGGATTTGGCATTGTCACCTTGGCGTCGGTTTTTCCGATCTTGGGTGTACTCATCTTGGGATTTGCCGTTGCTCACTTGGTTTCTCCTGATCAAGTGCTTTCAGCGGCACAAGCGGCGAAAGAGGTGGCGGCACAAGTGACGCCTGGCTGGCACGAAGTTACTCCGGGAGTGGAGATCGTTATGGGAGTTCGGGCAATAGTTCCCCTTGTGATCTTCCTGTTTGGTGTACTTTATCTAATTCTAAAGGAGAGAATGAGAGATGCTGGGACTATTCGGTACGGAATCACACTTGCAGTTTTAGGAATGGTGATCTTCAATTTAGGTCTTACTTATGGTCTTGCTAAGATGGGCGATCAATCAGGCAGCCTTGTCCCGGGCGCGTTTACTCAAATTGAGAAGATGAGTGGATCTCCATTATACGGACCTCTATTGGGAGTTTCAATTGCAGTTTTGTTTGCCTGGTGCCTAGGATTTGGAGCTACGTTGGCTGAACCGGCATTAAATGCTCTTGGTTTGACCGTAGAAAATTTAACTAACGGTGCATTTAAAAAATCTCTCCTTATGTATGCTGTAGCAATTGGTGTCGCAATTGGAATCTCTGTTGGAGTCGCAAAAATCATTTTTTCGATTCCTCTGACTTATATTCTTGTGCCCGGTTATGTGGTGGCTGTTCTGATGACATACTTAAATTCTGAGGAATATGTGAATATTGCTTGGGACAGCGCAGGTGTTACGACCGGACCTGTCACCGTGCCATTAGTATTAGCAATGGGACTCGGCTTTGGAAATGCCGTTGGGGCCATTGAGGGTTTCGGAATACTAGCTGCCGCCTCGCTATTTCCAATTGTAGCAGTTTTGGCATGCGGCCTCTATGTGCAATGGAAAACAAAACATCTTCAAATAGAAGACAAGCTCGAAGGGAAAGAGGAGTTCGTGGTATGAGCCGCCGAAATTTAATAGTCCTTACTGACGTTGTCCTTATTACTTGTATTGTGCAGCGAGGTTTAGCGGACACTATAGTTAAAGCAGCACGTGAAGCCGGTGCTCAAGGCGCTACAGTCTATTTTGCTCGTGGGACAGGTGTTCGTGAAAGACTCGGACTTCTGGGTGTGGCTGTTGAGGTAGAGAAAGAGGTTATCAATGTCGTAGTAGCATCGGACCAAGTGGATTACGTTTTTGACAGAATGTATCTTGCTGGCAAACTCGATACTCCAGGAATGGGATTCATTTATTGCTCTAATTTGGAAAAGGCAGCTACTTACATATCACCAGCTTTGATAGAAAAACTCCAGGCGCAATCAAATTCTGATAGTGAACAAACAGAGCAGTCTAGTGCAGCGTAGGAGGTTAAAGTGAAAAAGACTTCTTACAAATCTATTACGTTAATTACGGCTCCAGGCAAGGGAATGGCCATTGCGGAACAGCTTTTTAAAAAAGGTCTGTCTATGGTCGACTTGCATCACGCACGAGGCTGTTTTGCAGGGGGACCGACAAGAAAAAATGGGGCACCGATCGAGTCGGAACAAGAGATAATAACATGTGTGGTTTCAGCTGAGGATTCAAATGATATTTTTGGATTGGTTTTCGACCTGGGTGGCCTGAATCAGCCTAACGGAGGGTTTATGTATATGCAAAGTCTGATGACCAGTACTCAGGCAGTACTCCCTCGTGAAAAAGAGAAGACCACATAGTGATCTGCCCGGTCTAACTGGAACTAACATAACTTAAATGTTGGGTCCAGTTAGACCGCTATGGCTCTCAGCAAAATTGACCCACCTATTCTCAGTAAAGTTGACCCACTTAGAACTTGCGATCACCATGAGTTAAAAGGACTGGGTTGAGAATGAATGAAGGGTCAAGAGTGTTTCAGAGTGAAGCAGAATTGTACCGAAATGATCCATGAAAGAACCCCACTGCCCACAATTTTTACGTGGACAAACCACGACGTACAGTACGGTCAAATCATATGCAAAAATCCGAGCATACTTTCTAAGCAAAGATTGGGAGGTCTCGCTCTTGGCCCACAAAAACGTCAGAAGAACCAATCACTCAAAACCCATTTCGGCTTGGGCGAATCACATACAAGGCCAATAACGCTACGAGATCGATTGCGCCACATATAGCTCGTAACGAATCAAATGCAACATATCTTACTTGTTCTTTTCGCTCAAATTCAATTTGCTCCTCCTCGAATTGGCCTATGGCTAGTCCTTCGTCGTCGCGCATTGAATTTGAGCAAAAAATCCCTACGTAATATATGTCGCATTTGATTCGTTACGAGCTATATCCAAAATGCCGTTGACCAGAGATCATGAAGCAAACGCAATACCTCGCCCCACTTCAAACAATGAACGTAAGAAGAAAGTGTCGAATCTTAGCGAAATAGGTAAATGACGATCGGCATTCAATGAAAATCGTCTTTACAGAAAGGGTCAACTTTACTGAGAATAGGTGGGTCAATTTTGCTGAGAGCCATTGTGGCTGTCCGGTAGCTTTTTGATCGATTTTGATAAGTTTTTCTTATACCGAGGCGGGCCGACGAAGGGCTAGCCAGAGGCGCTAACTCGAGGAGGCTCAACGAAGATATAAGGGTAAAAGTTTGCAAAATCGCTTGAGCAGTTTGATCGCCCTCGCGCCAGGCACGACATAGGTTGCGAGATGAGGGGTTTGGATGAGGATCTTGATTACCGGTTCAGCTGGCTTTATTGGACACCATTTGGTTCAAGCGCTCAGAGTTAGGTTCCCGGAGGCTCTGATCCTTGGCCTCGACAATCTGGATCCTTCACTCAATCTTCAAATGAAACGTGCACGTCTTACCCGACAGGGTGTCGGAGAACCTCAAGATTTACCTTGGAAAGAGCCTTTTTCAGTTTCTCAGGGGATCAAGTTTGTTCGAGCTGATTTGGCGGACAAGAACTATCTCGAGGTCCTTTTTCAAGAGTTCCGATTTGATTTTGTGGTTCATCTTGCAGCTCAGGCTGGAATTCGTCGGTCACTGGTTGAACCAGAGAGCTACATTCAGAGCAACATCGTAGGCTTTAGTCATCTGCTCGAAGCTTGCCGGCAACATTCCGTGAAGCATTTGGTGTTTGCCTCATCAAGCTCGGTGTATGGCACTCAAAGTGAGCTCCCTTTTAAGGAGGACGACCGGGCGGATACCCCTATCTCGATCTATGCCGCAACCAAAAGAGCAGGGGAGCTTTTGGCCTACTCCTATTCGCATCTTTTTCAAATGCCTGCAACCGGACTTCGATTTTTCACGGTTTATGGACCGTGGGGCAGGCCCGATATGGCCTACTTCAAGTTTGCAGAGAGCATTCGTGAAGGTCGCACCATTGACGTCTTCAACCATGGCAAAATGTGGAGAGACTTCACCTACATTGACGATTTGATTGAGGGACTCCTACGGGTGTTGTTTCAAAGGATACCTCAGTCACAACCACCTTATGAGATTTACAATGTGGGGAGCCACTCTCCAATTTCATTGGAAGAGTTGATCGTGGGATTGGAGCGAAGACTTGGGAGATCGGTCGAAAGACGGTATCAGCCGATTTCGCCGGGCGAGGCGCCATCAACGTTTGCCGACGTTGATCGATTGTGGAATGCCATTGCATTTCGGCCTCAGACCTCCATGGAAACCGGATTGGATGAGTTTGTGAGATGGTTTCAAGAATACACCCAAAGCGATCGAGTTTGTCTTTGATGAGATTTCGATGGCCGATTCATCTTTTTCATTTCGTTCTTTTTTTTGCACTCTTTTTTCTCGTTGAGCAACTTCCGTATGTATCTCCAAGGGTTTGGAAATCTTTTGTCTATGATGAGGGGCGAGCGGTCCATTTGTTGATCGATTTTTGGCACTACCTTTCTCATCAAAGTTACCACCCCTACTACTTGCAAAAGTCTCTTGGGTTCTTTGTTGTAGGTGGAATACTCAAATTCCTTAGCTGGTTGGGTTGGATCAAAGTGGAGATGAGATCTGTCTTGCATATAAGCATGGGCTTATTTAATGCAATGTGTATGGCTGTTGCGAATATCTACTTGATGAAAGCGCATCTTTTCTTCAAGAATTCAAGTCGTATGAAGTTATGGCTTCTTGCATATTTGAATTTTGGATTCTTCATTTTTCTTTCTTACTATTCAATTTTGGGAGACTTGACCAGTTTTGCGGTCTCTTCAGCGATGCTTTTCTACTTTGTTCGAAATCGCCTTGTTTCGTTGTTCATTTGCATCGTTCTTTCATCGTTTGCCAATCCTCTCTTGTTTTTAACCTCTTTGTTCCTCTTTTCATGGCGTAAAGGGGGGAGGGTCGTTTCGCCAAATGAGCAGGTTGCCGTGAAGCGAATCGTGATCTTGGTTTTGGCAATTCTTTGTATCACACTTTTCTGGTATGGTCAGTTTTACAACGACTCTCACATCATAGAAAGGGTTCAGGGTTGGGGGTGGCCAAAGATGTTTCCCTTTTGGGTTCGCGTTGTGTCCCTCTTTGCACTTTTTCCAGTGGTCTATTTCATTGCAGCTCTTGTTCCCCTCTCCTCAGTCATGACAGTTTGGCGCCAAGTTCGAGAGAAGATCGACGGTCGAAGGTTTCTGATTTGGTCCTCGTATTTCATCTTTCATCGAATGCTCGTCTCTTTTTTAAGTAGGAATGTCGATGTCCGTGAGTGGAGCGTGAACTTGAGTCCAACCTTTTTGAGCAGTCTTACAAATATCGTTCTTTATGGTTCCTCAAAACCATTGATCTATGGCATTGGAAATGTTCTCTTTTTTGGATCGATCTCCTATCTATTCCTATTTTCATGGAAAAAGATTGCCGGATTTATGCAGGCACAAAGTTGGCCATTTTTACTCTTTTTTATAAGCAATGCCACCCTCTTGTTTATGGACGCTGAAGGACGGCATCTTGTTTTTTTCTATCCATGGGCGCTCTTCGTTCTATTCTCTTCATGTTCGGATGATTTGGATCTATTTCCTACCCGAGAGATTGTGATCGTCAATATTGCCGCAATGTTTCACTGGATGTTCTTTCCTTTGGCGGAACCCATGCTGACAGGGACTCCGGAGCTCTTTTTGGTTTCGCTTGGAGCGGGTTTGACGATGAAGGCCTACTTCGTGAGTCTTATCCTCGTCGCTATTTTAGGCCTCTGGTGGTGGAGAAGGATTTGTGCGATTCGCTAATTTGCACTATAGTTAGTGTCTGGCGCGAAAGCAGGTTTCGCGTCAGGCAATGGTTAAGTCTTTTGTAATCCACATCTGAAGTTAGAAATGGAGATAAAAATCATGAAAGGCGTTGTCAGAGCCCTAGGTCTGGTTTCGGGTTGTAAGAGGTGGTGTGTGAAATGGAGTTGAATCAAATTGATTTGCAGGCCAAAGCGGGCTTAAGCGAAACTCTACAAACTGAGGTGGACCTCTCAGTGGTCATTCCAGTGAGAGATGAGGAGCCCTCACTGAAACCTCTATACAACAGCTTGAAGAGGACCCTCGATGGACTTGCTCTGAGCTCAGAGGTCATCTTTGTGGATGATGGGAGTGTGGATCGATCGTTGGAGGTGTTGCAAGAACTTGCCCTTTCAGATCCGCGAGTCTTGATCATTAAATTTCGTCGAAACTACGGACAGACGGCAGCCTTTGCGGCCGGATTTCGCTTGGCTTGTGGTGATGTGGTGGTCACCATGGATGCCGATCTGCAGAATGACCCATCGGACATTCCGATTCTTCTTGATAAGATGTCCGAGGGATATGACCTGGTCAGCGGTTGGCGTAAGAATCGAAGGGACCGAACTCTTTCTCGCAAGATTCCTTCATGGTGTGCCAATCGAATCATCAATAAGTTGATCAAGGATACGGGAGTGCGCATTCATGATGTAGGGTGCTCTCTGAAGGCTTATAAGCGAGTTATTGTAAAAAACATCAGGCTTTATGGTGACATGCATCGATTTATCCCCGCCTATGCGGCTTGGTTAGGCATAAAAGTTACAGAAGTTCCAGTACGTCACCATCCAAGGAGCTTTGGAGAATCCAAATATGGAATGGACCGTGTCTGGAGTGTGGTGCTTGATTTGATCACACTTCGTTTTTATACGGGTTTTAGGACCAAACCATTTCGTTTCTTTGGAAAGATTGCCGTGGCTATGGCTCTTTCAGGATCTTTGGTCTCAGTGTCGCTACTACTCTCTCAGATCTATATTGGTTTTGGAGTGGATTTTCAGACTTTTGTGTTGATGATTCTTTTTTCCTTGTTTGGCGGATTGCAGTTCATTGTTGTAGGTCTTTTGAGCGAAATCATCATGCGCGGATTTCTGGAAACACAGGACAGGCAAGAGTATGTCGTCGAGAGTGTGTTGAGGCATAGCTCTTTGTGCGATTCAACAGCAGAAGTTTGATCTCTCTTCTATGTGCGGCCTGGTAGGATTTTTCTACACCGACCCTATTCGAAAAGCAGAAGTTGAAGTTGTCCGGAAAATGGCTCAAGCTCTCAAGCATCGAGGTCCTAATGACGGTGGAGAGTTTGTGGATGGGAACTTGGCTTTGGCCCATAGACGCCTTTCCATTGTGGATCTCTCCAGCCGAGGACGACAACCTCTTTGCAATGAGGATGGGAGTATTTGGGTTGTCTTTAATGGTGAAATCTACAATCACCTCGATCTACGTGAGCGGCTCCAGTCACGTGGACACCAGTTTCAAACGATGACCGATACAGAAGTGCTTGTTCATGCCTATGAAGAGTGGGGAACCTCTTGCTTTAATGAACTTGACGCCATGATGGCCGTGGCAATCTACAATCGCATTCAGGGGCGCCTCATTCTTGCGACTGATCCGTTTGGGAAAAAGCCAATCTACTATACAATGCAGGATGGGATTTTTGCATTTGGATCCGAGATTAAGGCTCTTAAAGAGCACCCATTGATTCAGTGCAAAGTCTCCTCGATTTCCATTGGACGTTATTTTGCTTATGAATACATCCCGTCTTCCAGCACGTTCTACGAAGAGATGTTCAAACTCGAGCCAGGTAGCTTCCTTGAGATCTCTTTGTTGGAAGAGACCTCGCGATCTTTAAATTGCCGAAGATATTGGAACTTGAGTTTCGAGCCCAAGGTGGAACTCTCTCTTGAGGGGGCTTCAAAGAGGTTCCGCGAGCTGTTGATCAAATCCGTGGAGAAGAGGCTGATGGCCGATGTGCCCCTAGGACTGTTTCTCTCGGGTGGTATGGACTCTGCGGCAATCCTATGGGCAATCTCTGAGGTTCGAGAAGCGGGTACTTTGAGTACCTTTTCGATTGGGTTTGAGGAGAAGAGTTTTGATGAATCCCGTTACTCTAGCTTGGTCGCAAACCATTTTGGAACAAAACACCATCACAAGGTTTTGAGAGTTGGATCTTTGCTCAAGGTTTTGCCGCGAGTTCTTGGCCACCTCGATGAGCCACTGGGTGATCCATCTTTGCTACCCACCTATCTGCTTTCTGAGTTTGCCTCGGAATATGTGACGGTCGCTCTTAGTGGAGATGGAGGTGATGAACTCTTGGGTGGATACGATCCCTTTGTGGCTCAGAAATTGGCTGCGTTTGTAGAGCATCTTCCCGCAAGAGTTGTGGAGTCTTTTCGGGGACTTGTTGGGAGATTGCCCCATTCGAGTCGTTATATGAGCATGGATTTTCGTCTTAAGAGATTTCTGAGCGGATTTTCGCCGGATTGTCGAAAGAAGGTCGAGTTAAGGAATCAAATTTGGATTGGCTCCTATCAGGATCGAATCTTCTCCAAAGCCTATCTAAAAAAATTTCCCTTGCAGACCATCTTTGAACCTACACTGAGCAAGGTGGACGAGTCGCTTGGTGATGTGGATCGGCTTTCCAGTATTTACATTAGGACCTATTTGCTGGATGACATCCTTGCCAAAGTCGATCGTGCGAGCATGATGAATTCACTGGAGGTACGAAGTCCCTTTTTGGATCGGAACCTTGCAGAGTTCCTAGCTCGGCTTCCTGCTCACTTCAAGGTCCATGGTTTTCGGCGAAAGTATCTTCTTCGGAAATCCCTCAAGGGACTTATTCCAAACGAGATCTTGAATCGCTCCAAGCAGGGTTTTTCAATGCCTCTTACGAAGTGGTTCAAGAACGAGCTTAAGATCTCAGCCAAAGAGAGCTGTGAGTGGTTGGCAGCAAAACACCCTGAGATCTTTGCTCCAGATGGATTGATCCAAATTTTTCAAGAGCATACCTCTGGGCGTACGGATGGCCGCAAGGAGTTGTGGTGCGCTATGATTTTGCACCATATATTGCTACGTGAGGAGCGATTGTGAACTTCCTCAAAATGTAGGATTTCGTTGGCTAACTGTCGAGGCACCTTCAATGAGCGTAAGGAACTCCTGTTTGACTCGTTGACTCTTGATGGCCACCCAATCCTCTCCAACGATTTTGTAGCCATCAGACTCTTTTTGGAGGTAAAGGATCTTTTCGCCGAAATCTGAATATTTATCAGATTGATAAAGTTGGAGGGTTCGAAGAGTCACATGATCCTGATGTGCATAGATGACGGGTTCAGAATGTTGGACCTCCACAAAATCATACTCTTGATTAAGACCTGATTTGTAGACTTTCCACTGTTCATAATTCATGTTCATAGAATTGAAAGATTGAGAATAGTACTTCATATACCCATCAAGGTCTTTCTTCTTCCAACTGTCGCGCCAATCACGAAGGAAATGGTCAAAAGTTTGGGCCTGAAGGCGATGTTCTTCTGGTGAAATGTATTGAATGGTTTCATTGATAAGAAGCGGAGTTTTCTGGAGCCTTATGTAGGGAGAGATCTCCTGAATGATGTCGTTTCGAACAACAACACATCCCCGTGAACCACGGCTGAGCGAAATGGTGTCAGGAATCGCGTGAAGCCAAATTCCAGATCCCGTCTTTCCTTCGCGTCGATCAAAGTAGTTCGGGTAGTCGGTTGTAAATGCTCGGCTTCCATAGAGATTAAAGTCAAGATTGGGGCCTTCGAGGCGGCTCAGGAGAAAATAGACTCCTTCAGGTGTCCTGTGGTCGCCCAATTGTTGCTTGTCTCCATTGCTTTTCCCAATATCTGCAGGGAATGCGGCGACCCTGGTCAACTCTCCATTTGAATCCTGCCAGAGTTCGATGACCCTGGCTGCTTTGTCCACGACAAGTGCCACAGGGGAGTAGAAATCAAGTCGAGAGGTCAGCCGAATGAGGCCGGCGGGAACGCTCTTTAAGGGAATGAGGGCAGATGCTTCCACCTGCGTTTCTGCAGTGACAAAGGGGGTGAACAAGAGTGCGATGCTTAAACTTAATGCATTCAAGAGGTACATGAAGCAAAGGCCTCCTTTCCTATCCATATAGAATCGGCATAATGACACACAGGGAATACTCTCCTCCTCATTTAATTTAATAGAGATGATGGCCGAGATGTCAAGAGCTGGACCAAACGCGGGGCTGAAATGAAGATAGATGCCTTGATTGAAGACAATGATGACTCAAAATGGGGCGGGTGTTCTCCTTGGACTTGGGAAAATCTTTCCTATTTCCGATAAGCCCAGTTGAGGTGTCCTATGGCTGAGGCAAGCGAGGTGAAATCGGGATCTAAGTTGGGGAAGCTTAAGAGTCTTCTTGGCTATGTCTTTGTTCTCCTTAACCTCTCAGCGATGGGTGCTGGCAGTTACCTTGTTTATGCCAGTACGATTGGATTCAAATACAAAATGGTGACCGAAGAGATGGCGATGAAAGATCTCGAGCATGAACGCGTGTTTGAAAAAGATGAACCCATTATCTATACAATGGATCCATTCATCATCAATCTGGAAGGCTTTCCCCGTCGAGTGATTCGTATGACGGTGAATCTCGAGATGCTGGATGAAGAGGGGTTTGAGAACTTGATCGAAATGGGCCCCCGATCGCGCGATCTGATTGTCAAGATCTTGAACTCGAAAAGTTTTCAAGACTTAGAGCCAATTCAAGGTAAGTTGATGTTGAAGGATGAAATCTTATTGTCATTGAATCAATCCCTTCCCAGTGGTGTGATCCGAGACGTCTACTTCTCGGATTTCGTCGTTCAGTAGTGCCTGGACTGCATTGACACCCAAACAGAGTCGGAGTCAAAATGGTATCTGGCGAGAGATGATCCTCTGTACTTTTCGTCATGGGAGGCAGGATGAAAAAGAGTTCGGTTTTGTTCGCGATTCTACCACTGGTTCTAGTGTTTTCTCACATTCCGTTGGTAGAGGGAGCGTCGCCCTCTCTTAAGGAGCTGAGTGATCAAATCCGGTTCAAAGTCGAGAAGTATCAACTCAAAAATGGTCTCACGGTCCTCCTTCATGAAGATCACTCCGCGCCCGTTGTGAGCTATCACACTTGGTTTCGAGTCGGTTCCCGTGATGAAGAGTTAGGTTACACCGGGATTGCACATCTTTTTGAACACATGATGTTTCGAGGAGCTAAAAGATACAGTGGAGAGGAGTTTGACCGTATTTTACAGGCAAATGGAGCGATGAACAACGCGTTCACCTCAAGGGACTACACGGGCTACTATGAGGTTTTCCCAAGTGGTAAACTTGAGTTGATCATAGATCTTGAGTCGGATCGAATGGAAAATCTCAAGATTGATGATCAAGTTCTGCAGCGGGAGCGCGAAGTCGTCAAAGAAGAGCGTCGTTATCGAGTCGATAACAGTGTCTTTGGGGCACTCAATGAACTCATTTTTCAGACCGTTTTTAAAGTGCACTCCTACAGCTGGCCTGTCATTGGATGGATGAAAGATCTCAATCAAATCAATGTCGAGAAGTGTCTTGAATTCTACAAGACCTACTATTCGCCCAACAATGCAGTCATAGTTGTTGCAGGAGATTTTGAAAGTGAGCATGCCAAGAAGCTGATTGATAAGTACTACAGTGGAATGGTTCCACAAGAGATCAAACGGCGTGAGGTGCCTCCAGAGCCAAAGCAACAGGGGCAGAGAAATGGACGTATTGCAAAGGAAGTGCAAGGAGCTACAATTTCAGTGAATTTCCCAGTTCCGAAGTCGGGCGAGGATGAAGCCTATGTTGCAGATATCATTGCCAATGTATTGGGTGAGGGCGAGTCCAGTCGTCTTTATCGAAGATTGATCTATCGCTTTCAACTGGCCAGTATGGTTACTGCTCAGGCTGCGACCTATCGAGAAGCGGGAGTCTTTAGCATCTTTGCATCCCTCAAACCGTCGGTCAGTCTTGAAGAGGCGAAGAACGCAATCTACGGGGAGATTTGGAACATTCGGGAAAAGGGGATCTCGGATCGGGAGCTGGAAAAGGCTAAGAATCAAATGGTGAAGCAGTATGTTGATTCCCTAAAAACGATCGATGGGAAAGCACGAATGATGGCATTGAACGAGATTGTGATGGGGTCCTATGACCACTTCTTCAAAGATATTGAAAAGTATGGTGGAGTCACAAAGGAGCAGGTGGTTGCAGTTGCGAAAAAATATCTACAACCTCCGCAAAGATCTTTAGTTGTCGTAGAGCCAAAACAGGCTGGGCAGTAAGGAGGAGATGATGGTGCAACGATGGATGCTTGTTTTGAGCTTGATCGCTTGGGTGGGATCTGGATGCAGCAGTTTGCAAAAGAAAGGAAGCTCTTTTCAGCTTCGACCTTTTCAGGAGATCGAGTTTAAGAATGGGATGAAAGTTCTGCTGATCCGAGATCATTCACTCCCCTACATTTCTTATCAAATGTTACTCAAGACAGGATTTGCAGAGGACCCAATTGCTCGATCTGGGCTGACTTCGTTTGTGGGAAGAATGTTGGTTAAAGGGACCAAAGGGAAGGGTGCCTCACAAATTGCCGATGAACTTGACTTCTTGGGAGCTGAGCTTGATGTGTCCACGGATGCAGACCATACGTTGATCTCAGCCGATGGACTTTCACACACTCAAGATGCTCTTTTGGGGCTCTTTTCTGATGTCATCATGAAGCCTACGTTTGATCAGCAGGAGATCGAGCGTCTTCGCAGACTGATTTTGGCAGAAATAAAGAAGGAGGTCGACGATCCGAGCTCCTTTGCAAGTACCAATTTTCTTACCTATCTTTACGGGAGTCATCCGTATGCGAGATCAGCTCAAGGCCGATCCAGAGATGTCCGAGCCATTCGAAAGAAAGAGATCATTCGACACTATCTCGCGCACTATCGCCCCAACAATGCTTTTCTTGCGGTGTCAGGAAGTTTCGGAGACGAAATGCTTCAGAAACTGGAAAACGTCTTTGGCTCATGGAGCTCCAGATCGGTTGAGGGTGTCGTATTTCCAGCACTCTCTTCCATTGATCATGTGCAGGTTTTGGTCCTAGATAAAGCTGATTTGACACAGGCTCAAATTCGAATTGGTCATCCAGGCATCAAACGAACGGATCCCGACTTTTTACCTCTTCGAGTGGCAAATACCATTCTTGGGGGAGCTTTTGCAAGTCGTCTTAACGACCGTATACGAAAGGATTTGGGTTTGACGTATGGAGTTCACTCCTTTTTTGATGCGCGTGTGGATGTAGGTCCCTTCACAATTTCCACCTTTACAAGAAATGAAAAAATTGGGGAAACTGTGCTTGAGGCACTGAAGATCTACAAGCAAATGGTGATTGAAGGCGTGAAGGAAGAGGAGGTCAAGGGTGCTGTTGGGTACCTTAAGGGTAAGTTTCCTCAGTCGATCGAGACCGGGGAGCGCTTGGCGATGAACCTATTGCTTCTTCGACGTTATGGCATACCGGACACCTATTTGACCCAACACCTTATCGATCTTGACCGAATCACGTCAGATGATGTCAATCGAGTCTCAAGGAAGCATTTTCGTCCTGAGCACCTGAAGGTTTTTGTCTATGCGCCTTCGAAGGTTGCACTCCCACAGCTTCAACCCGTCGGGGTGGTCGAAGTCAAGGGCTACAAAGATTTTCTCTAAGGGAATACTAACTCTTTTTGCGGCGCCCTTTTTGGTTCAGTTTGATGAGAAAATAGCCGCCGACGGCGAGCAGGATCAAGGCAATTCCGAGAAGCAGATCGTTCTTATTGGTGGGTTCAAGGCTCTCTTCATCGGCCAAGCCCTCTTCACCCATCATGTCTGTGGGGATATTGAAGCCAATTCCAGGTCCAATCGTCTCATTTTGGCTTCGTAGAGGTACAGTTGAAGGTTGCTGTTGGGTAAGTCCCTTGGTGGCCACAATCTGAAGAGTCTGAATGCCACGGAAAAACTCATTGCTGTACTTTGTAAAATGAGTCTTATGAGCACTGAAGGTGACAAGAATGGCCAATCCATCACGAATTGAGGCTAGATAACGAGTGTAAAAACTTGGAATTTCTGAGCCTAGGTGAAAACCATCAATCCAAATTTGATTGCTGATCTTGGTCTGCTTCACATGGAGGACTTCGGATGTGACCGTCTTATTGAATTGGCGGCTCACATAACTGCGAGGGGCTTTCAGATGTTTTTCGTACTCCGTGAAGGAATCTTGTGGCCCGATCTCTTTGGCCGTGAGAATGATGATGGCTTCACGAGCTGAATCTTTAAACTGACTTGAACAGATCCACTCAGTTCCATCAAGGGAGCACTCCCACTGGGAGGGGAGCTCAAAGCTGACATAGGCGTTTCGAAAAAGCTTTGCGTGAGCATTTGGAAAGGGGAGCCACGCCAATAACAACAAATGAGGATAGATCCAACGTTTGCACAACATGGCCCAATTATAGGATCGTTTTTCCTGACAAGGCAACCAGAATGCCGTGCTGTTTGATTTGGACTCACCTTACAACACGGATTTCGAGTTCATTTCATCTAGATTTTAATGGATCTCGGCCGGAGTCTCCCCTAAGAGAGGAAAGATCAGATTGACTACATCCAGAGCGTCAAGGCGTCGTCCTGAAACAATCTTCTCTTTAAGTTCGATGACGGATTCACCCCCCTGAATCAAGATATCCTTAATGCTTTCTGGACGTAGGTCTGGATTCATACTCCAACTCAAGGCCAGTGTTCCAGCCACAACGGGTGTCGCCATGGAGGTTCCGTTCATTCCAACATGGTTGATGTTGTAATTGTTGGCCATGAAGGTTGACCGGATGGCACCTTCAGGAGAACCACCTGGAGCCGCGACGTGAACGCTCATCTTTCCAAAATTGGAATAGGTGGTAAGCTGTGAATGAGAATCAAGCGCTGCCACTGCGACCAGGTTGGTGATGGGAAACGATGAGGGAAGATGGGGCATTAGATCGTTGTTAAGGCCCTTCTTGGTCCTTCGATCACCGTTGCCTGCCGCTGCCACAAGGATGGAGCCCGCCTGATCAATTGCATTAAATACCGCCTCATGCTCTTTCATGATCTCTTTGACCCCTTCCATATCGAGAGATGTCGTAAAACCCAATGAGGCATTTAAGACTTTGGCGCCCCGTTCGACTGCGTAGAGCATTCCTGCCATGATCGAAGCTAAGTCTCCTGTGCCATCAGCCCCTAAAACCTTTATAGGCAATATCTTGGCCTTTGGTGCAAGACCAAACACAGGAGAAGCTGCGATTCCAGCCACATGGCTCCCGTGTCCATCGTCGTCAAAGGGCGAGTTATCTGCATTGATGAAGTCCCATCCTAGAACGTCGTCGACTCTGCCGTCGCCATCGTCATCAATCCCATTTCCGGGTATTTCTCCAGAATTGATGAGGATGTTGGCGGCAAGATCGGGATGATTGTAATTTACACCTGTATCGAGAACCGCGATCGTTATACCGTCACCCAATGTCCAAGACTTTTTCCAAGCTTCGTCAGCATGAACGAGATCCAGTTGAATGAATTTGCCTTTTTCCTCAGCATCGAGGGATCGAGGGGACTGAGGGCCTGTAAACTCGGGATTGTCAGTGATCAAAATGTCAAGGTATCCAAAGTTGCAGATATTGCGATGATCTTGAATCACGAGAACTACTTCGTAATGGCCGAGACTGTCAGGAGTAAATTCGAGAACGCTAGAAATGACCGGGCCATTTGCGAACTCCTCCAGACGTGAAGAAAACCGAGGTCCCTTGACGTGCCAAGCTGATCTGATCGGCGTGCCGTATTGAAGTGGGTGGGGCCTACTGTAGAGAGAATCCAGTTTCACACTTTCACCAAAATTGAGTTTCAATAAGGGTTTTTCGGGCCCCATAGGACCATTGATCACCGCAAACGGGTAATCATCAGCATCTCTTTCACAGGGGCTGAGCTTAGGACTTTCTTGAATCATCTCCATCATGATTTCTTTCATCGTCTCTTTAGAATCACGCAAATCATCGGTTTGAAAGACGACGTTCTTTGCAATTTTGGACTTTGGGAGTTCCTGGACGAGAACCTCCTTCTCAAGGTCGAAGATTTCGTAGAGTTGATGGCTTCGATTGAGAGTACGATATCGGAGTTCATACTTTTTTGATAAAGCCTGAAGCTCCTCATCCGAAGCTGTGACGATGTATCCCGCCTCTTCACTTCGAGTTGGTGCAGCTTCCTGGCCCGGCTCTCTAAGCTTCGGACTGCAACCCATAGCGCCTGCAAAACCAGCTAGGACCAGTAGACTTTGAATCCCTAAAACTCCCCTCTTTTTCATAGCCCCCTCCCCAGTTGGCCATTGCACCATACAAATAATTGGGAGTGATGACAAATGCGTTTTTTTTGAGCAACCCATAAATTTCTCTTATAGTTGTCGGGTACGTTGAAGTTCCTGGTCTTTTCGAGCCGAACAAACAATCTGGAGCATCCGACTTGGTAATTTTTACATATTTCACTCTGAGATTTCAGATCTGAGTGGTTCTGAGTGGTTCTGAGTGGTTCTGAGTGGTTCTGAGTGGTTCTGAGTGGTTCTGAGTGGTTCTGAGTGGTTCGGCTGTCGGTGCAAATGGGGTTGGTTTCTGAAAGAGGGTTTTACTTTCCCATAAAAAAATGTTATCCATTGCGGCCATGAATCTTCAGCAACTGATCACATTTTCAACGGTCATAGGCGAAGGAAGCATGACCGCTGCAGCGGAGAAGATCTTTCTAACTCAACCCGCCATCAGTCAGCAGATTCGAAATTTAGAAGAAGAGCTTGGGGTTGAGCTCATTGTGCGAGGGACTCGAGCGATCAAAGCCACTTTGCAAGGTGAGCTCCTCAATGAGTACGCAAAAAAAATCATCTATCTAACTCAGCAGGCAGAGATTGCAATTCAGACGATGGCCGATGATGTTCATGGAGAACTTCGGATCGGAACACTCAATTCAGTGGGCCTTCATCTTGTAAGCCCAGTAGTGGGACTCTTTTTGAAGCACAATTCAAGCCTTCGGGTAAAGATGAATTATGAATCTGGGGTAGAGATCCTCAAGGGAGCTAAGAAAGGGGAGTATGACCTCGTCATTTTGCCGGACATCCAACGTGAATATGGGGCGGCACTTCCAGAGGGATTTCAGGGACGGTATTTGATGAAGGATGAGATGTGCCTTGTGGGATCCACAAGAGATGGCAGCAGTGTCCGTTCCATTGAAATTGAGGAGTTTCTGTCAAAACCCGTTGTGGCTCTTTCTGGAAAATATCCTGCGTTTGATCGATTTTTGCAGGAGCGTCTTTCTCGTCATAAACTTCGCATGGAGCCGATATTTGAGAGTACCAATGTGGGAACACTCAAGCGAGTCATTGAATCAGGTTTGGGCTGGGGGTTTATGCCTGCCCATTGCATAAAGAAACAGATTCGAACTGGGCGCCTGAGTTTGATCGACGTTCGTGATTTTCAATACGATACGAGTCTCATTTACTATTTTTCTGACGGTGATCGC
Organism: Pseudomonadota bacterium; assembly: GCA_014584465.1. Classification (GTDB taxonomy): domain Bacteria; phylum Bdellovibrionota; class Bdellovibrionia; order Bdellovibrionales; family JACTMU01; genus JACTMU01. The sequence goes on from JACTMU010000084.1 coordinate 18,148, forward strand.
CGCCTGGCCGCAATTGCAGACGTCTTTTTTAGAGTCCTCTCCCAACATCTTCGTGGATGAAGCGCTAGTACAGGACGTCGGTGGGGTGACCGAGTCTTGCTGTGATGATGCGGGTGATTTCTGCAGCCGTCTCTTCTAGGGCTTGAGCAGTGACGTTCAGCACAGGCCACCGTTTGTTTTTCTTGTAGAGAGCGGTTGCAAACTCAAGTTCCTTCGATATGTGCGAGAGCCGCGCGTACTCACCACCTGGATCTTGGCCAAATTTTTCCAATCGGGTCCTTCGAATTTGGTGGAGATTCTCTTCATCAATCAAAAGAGCGATGATCTTGCGTTGGTCAACCTCATAGAGCTCCTTTGGAGGCGGAGTATCCAATACCAGTGGGATGTTGGCAACCTTCCAGCCCTTATGGCTCAGAAATATGGAGAGGGGGGTTTTGCTTGTTCGGCTCAGCCCAACAAGAATGATGTCGGCCTGGTCAAGATCGGTGAGCAGTTTGCCGTCATCGTGCTTGACCGTGTATTCGATGGCCTCGATCCGACGATAATACTTATCGTCGACGATGCGAAGAAGCCCTTGAGCGTCTTTGGAGCTCACACCAAAGAACTGATCGAACTCGGTTAAAAGAGGGCCCAGGAGGTCAACACACTGAAGCCCTTTACTTACGGCATCTTGGCGTATTTTTTCTCGCAGGGGTTTACTGACAACCGTATAGACAATCAGCGCACGAGCCTTTTCGGCTTCTAAAATGATGGATTCAACCTGGAGCTCACTTCTTACATTCTTGCAACGAATGAGGTTTGCTTCACAGTGGCTGAACTGGACAAGACCAGCCCGTACCATCGTTACAGCAGTCTCCCCGGTGCTATCAGAAATGAGGAAAATCGTCTTTTTTATGGTGTTGCTCAAGCGTCCATTCCCCTATCGATCAGGGACCAAAGCCACGGTTTCTGAGCGGTCCTGCTCAAAGCAGTAGAGCTGAACGTCATGAACATTCACCTGAGTGGGAAGAAAAATTCTCAGGCGAGGCTTCATGAGCCTCTCCCAAAGGCCAAAAATTTGATTCAGCCACTGGACTGGTTCATCCTTATAAGGAATGACGACAGTTTTATGAGTTGGAAGAAGATCGGTTGTGGCAACGAGCAGTGGAGCTTCAGGAAGTACACGGATTTTGGGTGGATCGACTTCGTAGTGTGCCGCAAGTTCAAGAAGCGCCGGTGGAAACTCAATTTGCTTGTGGATCGAGGCCCGTGCGACTTGAAATTCCATGTACCAGTCTAGCTTCTTGAGCCACTGGGACCGCTCGGGCTGGGGGAAAACCCAAAGTTTTGCCTCTCCGGTGAGAGCGCCAACATGAGAAAGGAGTTGGCTGATCACTTGAGGAAGCCCTCATCTTTGCAAAAGGAGTCCAAAAGACCATTCACAAAAGAGCCTGAGTCATTGGTGCCATACTTCTTTGCCAATTGAATTGCCTCATCAATGGACACCTTAGGATCAATGCCCATAAACTTGATCTCGTAAATTGCCACTCTAATCACATTCTTATCCACAAGCATGAGGCGGTCAATATGCCATCGCCGGCTGTATTTCGAGATGAGTTCGTCCACCTCTGAAATCCTAGGCAAGATGCCCTCCAAAATCGTCTTCGCATAATCAAGAGAGTCGTTGTCTTGCGAAAAATTTTCCTGGAAGAGTTGAAGACTTTGATGAAAGTCGAGACTTGGGTTGAATTCACGTTGAAAAAGGGTCTGTAGGATGACCTCTCGGGATTTTCTTCGACTCATTCTAAATCCAAAGGACGACCTTTACCTTCGTCTTCCTCCAATTTTTCAAGAAAATCCTGTGCGTCTTCAAAGGTACGATAGACACTGGCAAATCGAATGTAAGCAACGCTATCAAGTCCTTTGAGCTCTTTCATGATCTTATGTCCAATCAGTGTCGATGGAACTTCTTTGTCGCCGACCTCCAAGATCTCTCGACAAATCCTCCCCACAATCTGTTCAAGTTGAGCCAACCCAATGGGTCTCTTTTGGCAGGCAGCCTGAATCCCCTTGAGGATCTTCTCCTTTTCAAACTCTTCGCGCCGACCGTCCTTTTTAATGATCAAGGGATAGAACTGAATCAGTATCTCTTGTGTTGAAAATCGACCCTTGCACTTCAGGCACTCTCTTCGTCGTCGAATGATCGAGCCATCTTTGTGGATTCGAGTATCTAGAACACGATCATCTGGAAAAGAGCAGTAGGGGCACTTCATTGAGGCCCGTTTTAACTTGTAATAATGGGACGAGTCAAGGTATACCCAGGTTCAAATAGAATGAGGTGTGAGAAAGATGAGCCTATCGCTTAAGAACCTAACGTTGATCCTCCTGTGTTCTTTTATATCTGGATTTGCTTATGGCGAAGAGAAACCAGATACCGGTAAAGCTGCGGCAGACAAATATTTTAAGCCCAAAGCGAAGCTGACGCGAACCGACCATTATATGGCAGTGCAGCTTGGATTTTTTTCGGAAGGGACGGCCTACAAGTGGGGACTTGAAGACAAGGTCGAGAGCGTTGGAAAGTGGACCGGTGGAGTAACCTACCGATTTGATGAGTGGGGAGGAATGGACACCCTCTTTCGAGTGGAATTGGGGGCGTTTGAGCTTGAGGGTGAGAAGATGAACAAGCTCAGTTTCATGCCTGTCTTGGCTTTTCCAGAGGCCAGCAGTGAGTTTCCGCTCTACTTCGGGATTGGGGGTGGACTGGGAGTCTTTTTTAAACAGATCAACAATGAATCGAGTCTCTCCATTGATTATCAGGTCTTGGTGGGCGCGCGGTTCTTCAATATTTTAGATTCAATAGGCTTTCTGGTGGAGGCAGGGCTTAAGAATCATCTCCACATTCTCAGTGATGGCCAATTCAACGGGGTCTTCTTTTCAGCAGGAACGCTCTTTGTCTTTTAGACTGAAGCGGATGCAGACGCAGTGACTGGAAAATCAAAACAAATTTTACACAAACATCTGCTTTTGGCTGTCGTGGAGGCCATTGAGAAGATCTTTGGTGAAAATCTCTATGCAGATAAGGTGATTGAATCTCAACTTCGCACACATAAGAAGTGGGGGGCCCGCGATCGACATTTCGTGGCGGAAACCACCTATGAAGTTGTGAGGTGGTGGCGCTATTTATGGACGGTTTCTCAGATGAAGACCTCCTTAGATCGAGCCAACTTGCTGACCATTTGTGGCGTCTGGCTCAAGCTTCAAAGGGGAATCGAGCTTCCCTCATGGCCCGAGTGGAACAGGCCCCTGATTGAAGAGATATGTCAGAGGGCCGCAAAGCAGAGGCTCAATCGAGCTGAGAGGGAGTCGATACCAGATTGGTTCGATCGGGTTGGGTCTGAGGAACTTGGAGAACTTTGGGAGAAGGTACTTCCCCACCTCAATGAGCAGGCGCCCGTGGTTCTTCGAACCAACAGGTTGAAGGTGACCCGAGATCAACTCCTTTTGGCTCTGAAAGAGGAGGGCATCGAGGCTTCCCCTGCAGTGGACCTTGAAGATGGAGTGATTCTAAAGGGGAGGGCCAATGTTTTTCGCTTGAAAATCTTTCATGAAGGATGGTTTGAAGTTCAAGATGGGGCTTCGCAACAGATCGCCCCGCTCTTAGGAGTGGGACCTGGGATGAGAGTTATTGATGGGTGTGCTGGGGCAGGAGGGAAGAGTCTCCATTTGGCAGCGATTATGGAAAATCGTGGCAAGCTCATTGCACTCGACATTAACGAGCGAAAGCTTGAGCAGCTCAAAATCAGAAAGGCCCGAGCAGGGGTGGACATGATCGAGTGTCGCTGGATCGACTCCACCAAGAAAATCAAGCGTCTTGAGAGCTCTGCAGATGCGCTCTTACTTGATGTTCCTTGTTCAGGCTCTGGCGTTCTGAGACGAAATCCCGATTCAAAATGGAAGTTGAGTCGAGAGCGTTTTTTAGAGCTTCACAAGATTCAGCGAGAGATTCTCGATAGCTACTGCAAAATGGTCCGCGTTGGCGGAAAGCTTGTTTATGCCACCTGCAGCATCTTTCCCTCGGAAAACGGCGATCAGGTTCGTGACTTTTTGAAACGGAACGATTCGAAGTGGGCCCTCGAGAAGGAGCTCATCCTTTTTCCAGAGGGCGCTGAAAGTTATGACGGCTTTTATGGAGCGTTACTTCATCGTCTGGGTTGAATCGAGCCCCTCAAGGCTCGACCCACTCTATTTTTTCTCTTCAGTTTTCTTTTCAGGCTGGACCACTTCCAAAAGCTCAACCTCAAAGACCAGAGTCGCATTGGGGCCGATCTTTGGTGGAGAGCCTCTTCGTCCATAACCAAGATCAGGAGGAAGAAAGAGCTTCCATTTTGCTCCAGGTTTCATGAGCTGAAGGGCTTCGGTCCAACCTTTTATGACTCCTTGAAGAGCAAAAGTGGCAGGCTCTCCACGGGTGTAAGAGCTATCAAACTCTGTTCCATCAATCAGAGTCCCTTTATAGTGGGTTTTGACCCGATCACTGGCTTTGGGTGGTTCTCCGCTACCTTCAGATAAAACAATGTACTGCAAACCACTAGGAAGAACCTTGACGCCCTCTTTCTTGGCATTCTCATCCAAGAAAGCCTTTCCTTCAGCCTCGTTTTTCTTCATATCCTCTTCATCCTTCTTTCTTCGTTCCTCCATAAGATCCTTTCGAAAGTCCTGAAGAGTTTGTGCAAGAGCCTTGCTATCCAAAAGTGGATCCTTTGCACCTTGGAGCCCATGTTCCAGACCTGCCACAAAAGCCGGAGATTCAATGGAGACCCCCTGCTCTTTCATTCGTTGACCAATATCAAGACCAATGGCGTAGGAAGTTCGCTGTTTCTTGTCGTCGATGTTCACCTTCTTTCCCGCGTCGCAACCCAAAATCGACAGAACAGTTGCAATGGAAATGACCTGATAAAAACGATTCATTGAGAAATTCTCCTTCCAACATAAAAGTGTGGTATTTGCAGGGCTAAAGGCTAGGCGTGGAAGAGGGCTGTGTCAACTACTTCAATGGTTGAAAGGGGCGAGATTGAGTCCCTCTTATCGGCGCGCCTTGCCAGACATCTAGCCCGCTAGGACTAAAGACTTTCCCATAGACCGAGTGCCAGAAGAGTTCCCTGTGCCATCGACCCTTTAAAGGGTTTAAGTTAAGATGATGAAGGTGAACAGAATGTTGTTCAGAGGGCGTGCAGTTTTGCGCTTAAAGGAGATCGGATATGGTTAAAAGGGTTCTCGTGGTTGATGATTCAAAATTCATTCGAGATCAGATTAAGAAGACCCTGGGGACGGGCAATTATGACATTTTAGAGGCGGCCAATGGCCGTCAAGCTATGAAAGTCCTTTCTGAACAAGATGTCGATTTTATGATTACGGATCTTGTCATGCCAGGTATGGATGGTATTGCTTTGCTCAAAGAGATGGCGAAACTTAGCAGTCGTCCACCGGTCATCGTGTTGACTGCAGACGTGCAGCAGAGTGTGAAAGAGGAGTGTCTGAAATTGGGTGTGGTTCATATGCTCAACAAGCCATTTGAGCCAGATCAACTTCTAGATGTGGTCAAGGAGGTCGCCTAATAGGACGATCTGATTCATCGACCAATGTGGATCTGTAAAAGGATGAGCAAATGGAGTTAAATGAGGAACAGAGAGATGTATTGACCGAGCTGATCTCAATTGGAATGGGAAGAGCTGCGGGGGTAATGAACCGAATGTTTTCATCTCGAGTGACTCTTGAGGTGCCTACCGTAGAGATTTGTGATGCGCAGGAGATTGCAGCCGCACGGAATCTTAAAGGGGATGTCTCGCTTGTGAGAATGCGATTTCGTGGAGATTTTAAAGGGGCCAGTCACTTGAATCTTGCGCGAAAAGTTTCCTAAATTCATAGAACCATTTCCTGTGGTCCATTACGCGGCATTAAGCCTCTGTCTGACCTGTGCATAGTGCTTT
>JACTMU010000032.1 GCA_014584465.1 Pseudomonadota bacterium
ACCGTGCCTGCAAATACGTTGTGAGCCACTTTGAAGAGCTCACTCACTACCTTGTCGACCCAAAACTTCACTATACCAACAATGGCTCTGAGCGAGCTCGCCGCATTGAGAAGTGCATGTTGAGCGGATCGAAGTTCAGAAAGACCGGTAATGGTCGAGCCGTGCTTGACATTCTGCGCACGATCAACGCAACCTGCACTGCCGTCAGGGTCGACATCACCGACTACCTGAAGTATATCTCTAGGAATATTGACAAGATGCAATCATCCCCCGATCAGTTTACCCCATTTGCCGTTGCCGTTGCCGTTGCCGTTGCTGTTGAGCTAGAAGAAACTGCACTGGCTGAGGCCTAAGAGTCAATCGAAGCCTACACCACCTCGAAATGTTTCGCTACAGCACCAAATGTAGCGCTTACGTGGCACAAAGACTTCGCTGCGTCTTATAAAGATGATTTCTCGAAGTTAAACAAATTGGAAATTAACACCATGACCAATTTTATAAGCTGCGAATTCTATGTTGTAGATCTACAATTGTACGGTCCATTTCCAAAATCTGAGCACTAATCCCTAAAAGTTCTTCATCCTTATAAAGTATTGTGGGATCTGTGTTTTTAACCGTTTCCATCTGATTGAACTTTATCAGAAGTTCATCTCGATCTAGTTGTTGTTCGTTGAGCTCTTTGATGAGCTCTTCTTTTATATTTTGATTACAGTAAAGTTTGAAAAACATTTTACGTAATGCATAATCGAGCGTCATAAGTGGCCCTTCTTTTTTTTGATATTTTCTAAAATTTTCTATCTGATCCACATAGATCTTGAAGTTTTCTTGTAGATTTTTTTCGGTAAGAAATGTCTGAGCAGCGATGTTTGACTGAAAATATTGAATGATATTCTTCGATTGAGACATGTCATCTATCGGCCAAGATTGTAAACTGGACACGTTTGGAAGAATAGAGCCACACCGCTTCGCAAAGTCTTCTAATCCAGAATTAGCGAAAGCGTTCCCAGAAGAGATGATTAATAGGGCTACCAAATGGAGAGCTCCATTAAGGACTATTTGTTTTTTTGGAAAAAAATTAGTTTTCATAAAAAACTCCTTTTATCACAGATTCTTTAGTTTTTTCCACATCAATGATGGGATGAAGAGTACTGATGCTAGAATCGTTCCAGATTTAAAAGACTCCAAACACGATTTGAAGATCAAGTCACTGTACATAACATTGACAGAAGCCGCCGAATGTCACTTTTATAGTGCTAACCCGAATCATCATGGAAACACGACGGAGCGGTTGATTCAATTTGAAATAGGTTGAGGATAGGACATTCAAAGCGTGGTTTTGATTTTTTAAGGAGGTATGGCTCAACCTGAGCACAATCCGAACGATATTGTATGAGTCCTGACTTTTGGTGGCAACGTCATGTTTTTGCAACGATGTTTGAATGTTCAAACGAAATTGAGTGGAGCATTCTGGCTTTTAGGCATGGATCTCCGTTGACAGTAGACCCGGGACGGTAGACCCGGGACGGTAGACCCGGGACGGTAGACCCGGAGAGCTACGCTGAGTCATAATCTGGAAACTGCTGATGGTCTTCATCGATTGGGTCTATCGGTGGCCCACGCGCTGACCAAATTGAAGGCGGATGAGGCTCAAGCCCTAAGTGGCGCGTATATAGTGCCTATCTTTATCGATGGCAAGTTCTTTGCTGAGAGGCAGATTGTGATTGCCCTTGGAGTGACCTCTGAGGGCGAAAAGATTCTTCTTGGCTTTGTAGAAACAAGTACGGAGAACCATATTGTTTGTAGAGAGTTTATTCTGGGGTTGAAAGAAAGAGGCCTTGATATTGACAAGGAAATACTCTTTGTTCTTGACGGTGGTAAAGGTTTACATAGTGCTTGGCGCGAAACCTCATTTCCGTGAATTTGTCATAAGTTTTCCTTATACCTTCGTTGAGCCTCATCGAGTTAGCGCCTCTGGCTAGCCCTTCGTCGGCTCGCCTCGGTATAAGAAAAACTTATGCAAATTCACTCAAAAGCAGGTTTCGCGTCAAGCACTACATAGGCCCGTGGATCATCCGATCCGGCTCCACATTGCCAGACTTTCATCTGGCAATTTATGATGGGGCACAACAAGGAGCCGTCATTATGTCAATCGCATCTGAGATTTGTAACATACTTAAAATTTCTACTCGCCTCAAAAATGTAATCCCTGCTTACCTTAAAACCAATGGCTCTCATGACAGAAGCTCGCACCCATACTTTGACTCATGCCGCAAAGAATTGTGGATTGGCAGTATCCCAATTCAGTCGGTGTAATAGTTGATCACCTTACTGCCAGGGGTTTTGGGAGGCATAGGGCAGCTCCCAAAATAAAAACGCCGACTTTTTGTCAACCCTGATGTGTCAGTTTTTTTAGTGATTACTCCATCTGCCAAGGGGTTACAAAATTTCTGTGCCTTTATTTTCGACAAAAAGTTCATATTTCTTCGGTTTCTGATGATCGTTGACAAAAATATCGATATGAGAGTTGAGTCTGGGCAGAGGTCGTAGACAGAGAAGGGTATGTTTGCTAAACTAACTGGTTGAACCACTAGTGTCTAGAGCGAAATTTGTAATTCGCGATTGGCTACAAGTCACTGACGAAAGGTCTAGAGATATGGGTGAGAATGAATTTGACGTGATGATCGTTGGGAGTGGATTTGGCGGTAGTATTTCTGCTATGAGATTGAGCCAAAAAGGATATCGTGTAGCCGTGTTGGAGCAGGGGCGGCGCTTTCGAGCGGAGGACTTCCCTGAATCCAATTGGGAGGTCACGAAATATTTTTGGGCGCCCTTGGTGAGGTGTTTTGGATTTCAGAAAATGACATGGTTAAAAGGGCTTATGCTCATTCATGGCGTGGGTGTTGGTGGAGGGAGCTTGGTGTACGCAAATACCTTGATGGAACCCAAACAAGAGGCTTTAGATGATCCTGAATGGCCAGATGGGGTCACGGATGGACTGACTTCCTATTTCCAGATAGCTAAGAAAATGCTGGGAGTTGTAACGAATCCATATTTAGAAAAGGGTGAGGAGGCGTTAAGAAGTGTAGGTCGACATCTTGGGGTTGAAGAGAGCTTTCATCCCACAGAAGTAGGAATTTACTTTGGAGAGCCTGAGAGGATGGTCGCTGATCCCTATTTTTCCGGTGCAGGGCCAGATCGTGCAGGGTGCAACCGTTGTGGGGGATGTCTTGTGGGCTGTCGGTTTTTAGCTAAAAATACACTAGACCTCAACTACCTTTTTTTTGCTGAGAAGTGGGGAGCACAAGTGTTTTCTGAAACACAAGTAGTGAAAATTTCCCCTATAAGCACAGGTTATGAGTTAGAAACGATCAACCCAACAAAATTTATAAAAAAGAGTCGTACTTTTCGGGCAAAAAAAGTGATTTTGGCGGCAGGAGTGCTTGGTACAGTTGATCTTTTGCTTCGTAACCGCGATGAATTAAAAACATTACCGCATATCTCAGCTCAATTGGGAAAGGGAGTTCGCACCAATGGTGAGAGTTTATTGGGGGCGACAAGTTTGGATCCTAAGTTGGACTTTTCTAAGGGGATTGCTATTGGCGCAGCCATTCACCCGCAATCTAATATAAAAATTGAAAACGTTCGTTACCCTTCAGGAAGTGGGGCCATGCGGTTTTTAGGAGTTCTGTTAACTCCAAATGGATCAAAATGGATTCGGCCTTTGAAGCTTCTGGGTCGTTTTTTTATGCGCTTACCAACAGTTTTTAAATTGGCTATGGTTAGGGATTGGGCCAAAAGTACAGTCATTCTGCTAGTTATGCAATGCATTGACCAGAAAATTGTATTAAAACGCGGGCGATCGATTTGGAGCGGGTGGAGACGCTCATTGCAAAGCGGGGGTGGAGATGTTCCGTGTTACTTCCCCATTGCACAAAAATCGGCTCAATTATTAGCAAATGAGATTAGTGGTGAAGCGATCAATGTTATAGGAGAGGTCTTAGCTCAAACTCCCACAACAGCTCATATCTTAGGAGGGTGTGCTATGGCGGAGTCACCTGAAAAAGGAGTTATTAACCCTTCGCATGAAGTGTTTGGTTACCCTGGACTTTATGTTGTCGACGGCAGTGCCATTCCTGTGAACCTAGGTGTGAATCCCAGTTTGACGATCAGTGCTCTTGCAGAGCGTTTTACCGCTCTTTGGCCTCAAGCCAAAGGATCCTCTCGCCTAGAGCGCCAGGTATACTTGTAATTGACAGGTTCCAAAGGGGCCAGGCAATGGCTCTCAGCAAATTTGATATCATCTACTGACTTCCTCATTTGCTGCCACCGTAGTTCTCCGGTATTTAGGGGCTGTCCGGTAATTCCATTTTTGCCGATTTCTATAAATAAGAAAAACTTATCAAAATCGATCAAAAAGCGAATTACCGGACAGCCCCTATCTACCGATTTGAAAATGGTAAACGAGGAAAAATCCAAAGAACTTTTTAAGAAATCAGAAGAAATAAAAAAATCCTTTATGCCTTTATCCAAAAGCTGAAGACTGGAGACTGAAATCTGTAGGCTGCCGAAGTCCGCCTTATGATGGCTATCATAAGCATTGGCGAAGGGTGCTGGATCTATGGAAGTCAAAATCGGGCCTAGGGCCAGCTCAACTTTCTAATCAAATGAGGCGTGAAGGGATCCGGATCGGTGTATCCACGGTGCGCAATATTTTAGAGGAGAATGGTTATGCGCCACCTCTTGCCAAACAAAGATCGGAAAGGGTTTTCAGATATGAAGCAGCCCGCCCAAGGGAGTTGGTTCATATGGACTTTAAGCATTTTTATATCAATAAGCAGAAGGTTTTTTTGCTTCTCATGCAGGATGATTACAGTCGATTTCCTTGCGGTTATAACATCATTGCCAAGCCAAAGATTGAACTCTGAGATGAAGATTGTTTCTTCGGCTGTATGAGGGGTCAGTCTCGTATGGTGATCAAGGGCCATCCGCTCCTTCTTAAAAAAACCGCGATTGACTTCAGAATGGGTCGATCTAGCACTAGCAGTGGCAAAAGAAAAACTTAAAATCGCGATTCCTTCAAAATTTTTCGATTGGACTGTTCTGAGGCGCCAGCATCTTATAGACAGGATGCAAGTGATTTGCATGTTGGGAAAAAGTTGATTCAATTTGAAACAGGTTCAACGGTGAAATTTGTACCACACCCATTCTTATGTTAGCCTTATTAATAAGTAGGCATCGTCTGTTCGTTTTATCTTCTACTTCACGTTTATTCTTAGAAAAATGAAAATGGATCCTAAAAATCATGACGATTCAAGTTGCCCGAACGACATGAAATAGAGGTTCAAAGGGGTTGTATGTTTCATAAAATGAAAAGAAAACGATCTTTCGTTATGGCACTCTTTACAACATCCTCACTATTCCTACTTTTAACAGCGTATCAGAATTGCGGAGGATCACTTACCGAATTGAATTACGGCAACAATACAAGCAATTCTCTTTGCGAAGGAGAAGATTGTTCTTCGGTCGGCGGCGATGGTGATAAAACTCCTGGACCTTCTAATGTTCATGAGGGAGATGAGCGTGACAGTGAGATGATTGGGAGTCGTGGTGGATCATCTACTCCTGGTGGCGTCGATGAAGTATCTGACTCAGATGGTAATGAACAACAAGAAACTATAGAACCAATCTGGGACCAAACTGCTATTCCTAGCACATCTCTTGTCGCCCATTGGAAATTGGATGAAGCTATCGGCGTCACGGCCATTGATAGCTCTGGCAACAACAATAGCGCCACTCTCGTTAACGATCCTATTTGGGGTTTAGCAAAACTTGGCAACGGGCTCTTTCTTGATGGGATCAATGATTATCTGGCTGTTGGCAATGAAGTCAATTTTGATTTTGAGCGCACCGGAAGCTTTACCGCTTCCGCTTGGGTTAAAGTGCCGTCCTCCGCAAACGATTACATGATCTTTAGCAAGCTTTCGTTTGGACCAGATTATCAAGGGTGGTCTTTTCATATTACCAGTCCTGATGGGCGCTTGCGCACACATCTTACGAATAATTATTCGACCCGAAATATGCTTTGGAAGTCAAGCGCTGCCACAGTTACGGATAACAACTGGCATCACGTAGTGCTAACCTACAACGGCACTTCTATGAGTAGCGGAATCAATTTCTACATTGATGGATCTGTTTCCAACGGAACCGTCCCTTTTAATTCCCTTAGTGGGAGTATTTTAAATAATACTCCGTTAAAAATCGGAATCCATGAGTCAGGCGCCTCTCCTCTGAAAGGTAGGCTCGATGACCTACGAATCTACCGACGAGTCCTGAGTGCCTCTGAAGTCTCAGAGCTTTATCGCGAAGCTTCTGATAATTTCATTACAGACAGTGTTAAACCCACGGGTTTTATTTTGATTAACAATGGAGCTTCTTCGACCAGCAGCTCGGCTGTGACTCTAAATCTCACTGCTACTGATAGTGTCGGGGTCACCGGTTATTTTTTATCCAATTCTTCGCTCTCCCCGATTGCTTCCACTTCTGGATGGGTTGATCTAACCACCGTTGTTAATTTTCAGAAGTCCATTAACTATACTCTCCCCAGTGGCACCGGGCCAAAAACAGTCTACGTTTGGTATAGAGATGCCGCAGGAAACATCTCTGCTCCTTATGCTGATTCGATTGAGGTCACATCGACCTTGAGTCAGGTGCATCCTAAGGCGCTCGTTAATGCTGCTGAGCTCGCCTCGATCAAAAAAATGGTAGATTCTGGCTTGGCGCCATGGAAAGGTGAGTATGACCGGATCATCTCAAAAGCCAATGCGGCGCTAAATACGGCGCCACAGAGTGTTACATTTGGCGGAAAAATCCCCTTGAGCGGCGATATTCATGATTACTATACGGATCCAACCTACCTAACGGATGGTGTGCCCTACCCCGATCGAGACCGATATGATATGGATGCCTATCAAGCCTTTGCCGGTGCAGTAAGAGATTTAGGCTTCGGCTATGCTTTTACACAGGATAGCCGTTACGCTGAGAAGGCAATCTCTCTGATTAAAGTATTCTGTCTTGATCCAGCGACAAAGATGAACGCTAAGATAACCTCCATGGATGCAATCATAGTATTTATGAACCAAGGGTCTATCCTCTTACATGGGGTAGACTTACTACTAAGTTATTCTGCTTGGCCGAGCAACGAGTTAGCTGCATTTAAGGCCTGGATCAGCGCCATGGCTAGTCTCTTTAAGTACAATGAATTGAAAAATAATTTTGGAAATTGGAAAGTTCTATTTCTAATGTTATCTGCGGTTACCATGAATGATAATGCTTTATTGCAGTTTGCGATAAGCGAATGGAAAGGACTTATTGATGTGCAAGTACGAAATGATGGTGCACTTATCCATGAACTTACACGCACCAACTCACTACTCTATTCGGCATATTCGATACAGCCCATGATTATGGGAGCGGAAGTTGCACGCCACCAACAAGTCAATCTATATGATTATAAACTCAATGATGGGCGTTCACTTGAATTGGTCCTTGATTTTCATGCCCCTTATTTTGTTGATCCCGACAACTGGCCCTACCGCCAAGATAAAGTCTACTCGGGTGAGAACCTAGCTGCCTATGAATTGGCCTATCTGTGGAAACAAAAGGCGAATTACAAAGCGGTGTTGGATCGATGGACCAAACCTTTTAGCTATTTAGATCTGATTCAAACGTTAACTCATAGCTACGGCACCTATACTTTTGATTTTTAGCTTGGAATTTAGTCTAAATGCTTTCCCATGCTCGATTTCTTAGTTGCTCAATTGTTAGTGGCTTTTTTTGGAGAGAAATTCCCAGGGAGCATTAGGCGTTTGGGGTCGATTCGTGAGGCCAGAATTACTAGGATCAAGGTTAAATATCACCTTGTTACCTGATCCCACGCATGAGGTAATGGGGCTTCCATCTCGATGCATCATTTTGATTCGCAATAGCCTCCCGTCAGGTTTTCGTCCTAACCGCCCATGGATCGGTCCATGGATCCGTCTATGGAGGTATCGTCTCTCATTGAGGCGTTATGATCGTGGGTCCATATTCACGAGAGCGCAATTGGCGGTAACGATGGACGATTTTTGCGACCTTTTGTGAGTTTACACGTTGTATATGTATAAAAAGGGGGAAGCATGACATATTTCTTTAGCAGTCGATTTCAGCAAAGGTTCCTTTTTGGGCAGTTGGCGATGGCCACTTTTTTATTTATGGCCTGCAGTGGAAGCAGTGATGAGACAGCTCCAAGCAATGTTGTCCAAACAGAGCCTCCGGGAACCACTACTGAGGCAAGTCCACCACTCATAGAGGAATGCCATGACTGCACATTAGATGCGGCCATCGATGATTCTGAAGATGAAGAAACTTGTGAAAATGGAGCTACAGAAATCTTACGTGTTGCCGTCAATAATGGGAGTTGTGAGAAATCTCGAACATGTTCATCTTCACAGTGGCCCGAGTTCAGTGCAATGGATTCCTGCACCAATTTGATCTGCTCAGAGTACTATGTTCCCAATTCCGATCAAACCGAATGCATGAGTTGTGAACAAGGCTATGAGCCCAATTCCGACAGCACGGCTTGCGTAGAGAAAGCTAAGTGCTCTGACGGTGAGACAGAACTGCGCAGCTTTGACGTTGATTATGGATCTTGTGAAAAAACTCGGACCTGCACAAACAGTGAGTGGCCTGACTGGGAGAGTGTTTCTAGTTGTTCAACTTTGACCTGTTCATCTGGCTATCATGCAGAAGATGGGCAGTGTATCACGGATGTGCAAACAGATGTGCCAACAACAATATCGACACAAATCCAAATTTCTGCGGGTGATGATCATACTCTTTATTTAGACCAAAATGGTGATGTATGGGCGTGGGGTAGTAACAAGAAAGGGCAGCTCGGAATTTCTTCTATAAAGAATAAGGTTCTGTCCCCAACAAAAATCGAGAGTTTAAAAAACATTGTCGCGATTTCAACACAAAATGATCATAGTTTGGCACTAGACCAGGATGGTCACGTCTGGAGTTGGGGTTGGAACAAATATGGTCAACTAGGACATGGAAACACCTCAAATTCCAGCATACCTGTTCAGATTAAAGATTTCACGAACATCAAATCGATTCATGCGGGATATGCAACGAGCCAAGCGATTGATCAAGAAGGACACGTTTGGGCATGGGGACGTAACAAATATGGAGGCATCTCTTCTGTTAAAAAGAAAAAACAGAGTAAAGTTAAAACCCCAACTCTCATCAATGAGGTTGAGAACATCATATCCGTCACTTCTGGAATATTCGATGGAACCGTTGCACTTGGTGCAGACGGGACGCTTTGGAACTGGGGAGGGAAATATCTGAAAAGCGGGAAGATTGCAAAGTACTCAGATTACAATATTAAATTCATCGACAGTGGAATGGACAACTATGCCATTGATGAGTCCAATTACTATTGGTCTTGGGGCAGCGGTCCTACGAAACATTCGAATCGGCTCTTGTTTGCAACCCCTTTTTCTCATGGCGCCTATTATAATGATGAGGATGAGAAAATAGGTGATGAAATTAGGTCGGGAGGAGATCACACGCTCTTCCTCGAAAAGAATGGGGACGTTTGGTCATGGGGCAACAATGCGAAGGGACAAGCGGGTCTGGGCTATTTCTATGGAACGTCTGCCCCTAAGATGACGTTTGACTGCAGCAGAGAGGTATGCGCTTACGTCAGCGGGAAAAAAATTAAAGCTCTCAAAGGCAAAAACATCGTGGGGCTCAGTGCAGGATCCGACACATCCTTTGCTTTGGACAGTGAAGGTCATCTGTATGGATGGGGGAACAATCATAAAGGACAATTGGGTTTGGGCGAAGGAGCAAAGAAAAAAATCTCAACCCCCACTGTGATTGAATTTCCCAATTAAGGCCCCGATTCTAGTTCAAGTGATATTACGAGCACGTTGATTTTTTTCAAAACGTTGCTGGGCAGCTTCAATTTCGTCAAATCGAGACTCCTCTTGGAGCTGCGTGCGCTTTCGATTGAAACAGATGATAAGGCGACCCTGACTTGAACCATGCACAAACTTTTTCTCGCGACAGTAAAATTTTGATTGATTTACATGAACACGGTTACTAACGCGTACAAGATCCTTCAGCTCATTTGAAATTACAAGATAGTGCCAGGCGTATATTTCGGAGGCGGTGGATCAATCTTAGACAGGTTGATTCACCGCCTCCGAAATATACGCCTGGCACCTTGTTGTGGCACCTTGTTGATCTTTTGGACAGAGTGAGAAGAGTTTTCACTGAGAGAGCAAAGTTCTGGGTTTAGTCGCCTAATTGTGGTAGCGTTGCGACAGCTAGATTAAGAAAGGAGTTTCTTATGAAAAAGATTGCTTTAGTTGTCGTTCTTGCCGCATTTTTTCAAACCTCGGCCCACGCGTTTCTCTTCTCAAAGAACAAGCGTGAGGATCTTTGCGCTGAAATCAATGCAAACGATCTTGGTGTCTATTTGATCTTTCATTCGGATACGACCTACTCGGAGCTTGAGCCCATGCTTGGGAAAAAAGTGTGTGTAAAGCCTCGACAGAAGGAGTATTTGATAGATACCTACACACGTTTGGAAGATAAGATTCAACAACGTCTCGATGCGTTTGTTGGTCCACAGGACTACTCTAAAAACGGATTTTCCGAGTAATTTGACGATCTAAAAGTCCATGCGATCTCACTTGAGCACAAACTTCATTATGGACGAGGTTTGTGTTCTTTGAAAGGGTGGGATCGCAATTGTATTGAAATCTTATTAAGACAAGGTGTGGTCCAAGCGAGTTCATTTGACTCTTTATGGGGTCAGCGCTAGAGTTGTTCCCATGAAACCGACCGATACAAACAATCCTGAATATTTTCATCAAGTTGTCAACTGTCAGTGGGCATGCCCTGCTCATACGGATGTGCCCGAGTACATACGCCTGATTGCGCATGAAAAATATCATGAGGCCTACCTCTTGAATCGAGAGAGCAACGTCTTTCCGGGCATTCTGGGGAGAGTTTGCGATCGCCCATGCGAACCGGCATGCCGCAGGGGGCGTATTCGAGAAAATGAAAAGCCGATCGCAATCTGTCGTTTGAAACGAGTGGCCGCGGATCATAAGGGGCGAGTTGAGATGCCGTCCCTCGCCCCTAAGAATGGAAAGAGAGTGGCTTTGATTGGTGGAGGCCCAGCATCGTTGACTGTGGCCAATGACCTTTTGCCACTTGGATATGAGGTGGAGCTCTTTGAGCGCCACGAGGTTTTGGGCGGTCTTATGAGAAGCAACATTCCTGCCTTTCGTCTGCCGGCCGAGGTTCTCAATGAAGAGATTGAGCTCATCGCCCGACTTGGTCTCAAGGTTCATCTCAACCATCCCATTTCAAGCCTTAAGAGTTTTCTTGAGAAGAGGGAGTTTGACGCCTATTTTGTGGGCACAGGGGCTCCACGAGGTAAGGATCTTGAGATTCCGGGGCGTGCCGGTCGCCCTGAAATTCACATTGGCATGGAGTGGCTCGAGTCGGTGGCTTTTGAGCATATCGATAAGATTGGGAACAAGGTGGTGATCATTGGAGCTGGCAACACAGCTATGGACTGCGCACGAACCTCCAAGAGGCTTGGAGGAAAGAACATCTGTGTGGTGGCACGTCGATCCAAGAGGTTCTTTGCAGCTTCGCCTTGGGAGCTTGAGGAGACCGAGGAGGAGGGCGTTCAATTGATTGAAAACCATTCACCACGCTCCTTTGTCCTCAAGGATGGAAAGCTTGTGGGTGTTGAGTTCACCAAACTTAGGTGGGACGAGGGAGCATCGGGAAAGATGACCTCGACGGAGATTGGCACGGAGGTGATCGAGTGCAGTGATGTGATCCTTGCCATTGGGCAGGAGCGGTTCTTCCCCTTTGTGGAGCGAGACATCGGCATTGAATTTGATTCTAGCGGGCTTCCGAAGGTGGATCCCGTGACGATGCAGTCCACTCGAGAGGAGGTCTTCTTTGGAGGAGATGCAGCGTTTGGGCCCAAGAACATCATTTGGGCCGTGGCCCATGGCCATCAGGCGGCTTTGTCCATTGACCTCCATTGCCAAGGAAAATCTCCCAAAGATCGACCCTCGATTGAGATGCAGCTTGAGAGTCGTAAGATGGGGTACCATGAGTGGAGTTTTGACAATGACTTTAGTTCTGAAATTCGGGTGGGTGTTCCCCATGTTCCCGTGGAGGAGCGTTTTGAAGATCGAAACCTGGAAGTTGAACTTGGGTTTGATCTGAAGATGGCTCTCAAGGAGGCCGAAAGGTGTTTGAACTGTGACATTCAGACGGCCTTTGTGACGGATCTTTGTATTGAGTGTGACGCCTGTTTGGACATTTGCCCGCTTCAATGTCTCTCCATCACACCCAATGCAGACGAAGAGGATCTGCGAAAGAGTTTGAGAGTGGCAGCGACCAACAAAGAGGAGAGTCTCTTTGTCTCAGAAGATTTGATAGGTACAGGTCGAGTCATGGTGAAGGATGAAAACGTCTGTGTTCACTGTGGCCTGTGTGCCGAGAAGTGTCCGACGGGAGCGTGGGATATGCAAAAGTCGCTCTTCAACCTTCCCTATGCAAGTGGTGGGGGACGTCGTGGTCAATGAGTTCGTGATTAAATTTGCCAATACCAATGGGACGGGGTCTTCGACGGCCAATGGCTTTGTGGCCAAAGCCATTCATCGAATGGGGGTCCCAATATCTCCTAAAAATCTTTTTCCGTCGAACATTCAAGGTTTACCCACATGGTATGTGATTCGTGTGAGTGGTCAGGGACACGTGAGTTACTCTTCACGCGTGGACATTATGGTGGCGATGAACCCTCAGACCTACAAGGAGGATCTGGCGGAAATCACGACGGGTGGTTGCTTTGTCTATGACAACAGTTGGCCACTTCCAACTTCCCTCCGTCGCGACGATGTGAAGTTTTTGGGACTTCCCCTTGCTCACGAGGCAACCAGTGCTTTTAAGGGGTCCAAGAACCATCTTTTGATGAAGAATATGATCTATGTTGGAGCGTTGGTTCATCTCATGGGTCTCTCAAAGGAGATCATGGATGAGATGATGAGAGAACGCTTTAAGGGCCCGCGGCTCGATCAAAACATGAAGGCACTTGAAATTGGGGAGCGGCTTGCCCGTGAGGCATTGCAAGCTCCCTTCCCCTTTCGAGTTTCGGCAATGAAGGTGGAGAAGAAGAGGCCTCTGATGGATGGCAATTCAGCAACAGCACTTGGAGCGCTTTGTGCCGGTGCCAGTGTGGCCTCATGGTATCCCATTACCCCATCGACTTCGGTGATGGAGGCCTTTGAGGCACTTTGTGAAAAGTATCGTCGTGATCCATCAGGTAAAAATCGATACTTGATTGTTCAATCTGAAGATGAACTTTCTGCCATAGGTACGGTCTTGGGGGCTCAATGGGCAGGGTCTCGAGCCTTCACTGCGACCAGCGGGCCTGGGGTCTCTCTAATGAGTGAGCTTTTGGGCTTTGCCTACTATGCTGAGATTCCCGTTGTCTTGATCAATGTTCAGCGTGTGGGGCCATCGACGGGGATGCCCACACGAACCCAGCAGGGTGATCTTCTGGCTTCAGCCTACCTTTCACATGGAGACACAAAGCACATTCTTCTCTTTCCCTCGAATCCCGAAGAGGCCTTTCTTTTCACTCGAAGTGCGTTTGATTTTGCGGACCGTTACCAAACACCAGTGATGGTGTTGTCCGACTTGGACATTGGAATGAATGAGTGGGTGACAGAGCCGCTATCAGTTGCTGGTGCCAACATTGACCGTGGAAAGATCTTTCCTGCCTCGAGCAAAGAGAAGTTCTATCGCTATCTTGATGTCGATCTAGATGGAATTGGCTATCGCACCTTTCCTGGTGAAAGCCCATCTCGTGCCTACTTCACTCGGGGATCGGGCCACAACCGTCTTGGTCAATACACAGAGAGCGCAGATGAATATGTGGAGGTGATGGATCGGATCAAGAGAAAGATCCAATCTGCTTCCGATCGGCTTCCGGGTGTTGTGGTGGACTGGGATCTTCGTCGTGAGGTGGCTCTGGTGGCCTACGGGAGTAGCGATCTCGCTGTTCGTGAAGCTCGTGAAAGGCTTGAGAGAGAGGGGATCTTAACCAATTACATGAGGATCTGCTCGTTTCCCTTCTCACCTGAAGTGGAAAAGTGTTTGCAAACGCAACAGAAGGTCATTGTGATTGAGCAGAACCGAGATGGTCAGATGAGATCTCTTCTCACCATGGAGACTTCGCTCTCATCGGCTCACATGGATTCAATTCTCTACTATGGGGGTTTTCCTTTAAGTGGTGAATTTGTCTACGGGGAGCTTAAGAAGAGGATTCAAAGATGAGTTTCATCACCGTTGGAAAAAAAATTGCCCATCCTGAACTTCCTAAAAACAACCTTGGACTTACGATCAAGGATTATGGTGGTGTGGCCTCAACTCTTTGTGGTGGCTGTGGTCATGACTCCATCAGCGCGGCGGTTTCGCAGGCCTTCTTTGAACTGAACTGGCATCCTCACAAGATGATGAAGTTCAGTGGAATTGGTTGTTCGTCGAAGATGCCAGCCTATTTTTTGGGATCAGCCCATGGATTCAACTCGGCCCATGGCCGAATGCCAGGGATTGCGACGGGGGCTCATGCTGCAAGAAGGGACATTGTGTCGGTGGGGGTGTCAGGTGATGGCGACTCTCTCTCAATTGGACTGGGTCAGTTTGTTCATGCCATTCGAAGACGTCTTGATATGACCTACATCATTGCCAACAATGGTGTCTACGGGCTTACAAAGGGTCAGTTTTCTGCCTCCTCCGATCTTGGGGCCAAGTTGAAGAGTGGAAAGATCAACTCCTTTTCACCGATCGATCCCACGCTATTGGGGATCACGTTGGGAGCTTCATTTGTGGGAAGGGCCTTCTCTGGCGATCGACATCAGATGGTTGAGCTTCTCAAAGCCGCCCTTCAACACAAAGGTTTTTCTCTTTTGGATATCATCTCTCCGTGTGTGACCTTCAATGAACATGAAGGCAGCACAAAGAGTTACCGTTATGTTCGTAAGCATCTTCATAGAACCAATGAGATCATCCAAAAGGGGGAGAGCCGAACGATCGAATATTCCGACGGAACTTCGTTGAAACTCAAAGAGGTGGATCCCTCTTACAACCCAACCTGCAGCCATGGGGCGTGCCACTACCTTCAGGAACATCACCAAAGGGGTGAGATTGTCACAGGCCTTCTTTACATTGATGAGAGTCAAAAGTCGATGCATGAACTGATGGGAAGTGTGGACCAACCCCTTGCGGAGATCCCTGTAGAGGATCTCGTGCCCACTCAGAGTCAAATGGACGAGTTTTTGCAAGACTACTGCTGAGATGCATCTCATTATCCAGATCCCATGCTTCAATGAGGAAGAGACGCTTTTGGAGGTTTTGGAAGATTTGCCCAAGTCCCTCCCGGGCCTTTCATGTATTGAAATCTTGGTCATCAGTGACGGGAGTACGGATCAAACCGTTGAAGTGGCCAAGAACTTTGGTGTTCACCATTTGATCGATCTGAAAGTACATCGAGGGCTCTCTTACGCGTTCAAGCGGGGAATCGAGGAGGGGCTCCGTCGGGGTGCAGATCTGATCGTCAACACCGACGGGGATCACCAATATCGTGGGGAAGATATTGCCAAACTCATTGATCCGATTCTTCGTGGAACGGCCGACTTGGTTGTCGGTTGTCGAAACATTCGAGAGCACTCGGAGTTTAGTTTGCCTAAAAAAATTCTACAATTGGTAGGAAGCTCCATTGTAAGGTCCTTGTCGCAAACAACAATTCAAGATGTCACCTCGGGATTTCGGGCCTATTCCCGAGAAGCTACACTGAGACTTACGGTCACCGACAGCTACACCTACACTCTGGAGACCATCATTCAGGCCGGCAACACTCCTGAAATCCAAGTGGATTGGGTTGAGATCTCATGCAATCCCACCAGAAGAGAGTCTCGATTGATTTCGACCATTCCTTCTTACATTAAGAAATCGTCTGGAACGCTCATAAGAGCATTTAGTTACTACAGCCCATTTCGATTTTTCTTGATTCTGTCGTTGATCTTCTATCTTCCTGCGATGGCTCTAGGAATACGGTTTCTTCTCAATGTTTATATTTTTCATGTTCAAGGGCGTACCTACATACCCTCTCTTATTTTGGTGTCCATCTTGTTGATTTTAGGAACCCTCGCGTTGCTTATGGGTTACTTTTCCTTAGCTCACGGGGTCGAAAGGCAGATGATCTTGGAGGGACTCTACTTAAAACGAAAAATGCTCTATGAGAAAAAGATTTCAGAGTGAAGAGGAGCTCCTTTGCCTAAAAATGGGAGCTGTTCGGTTGCCAGGGAGTTCGGATACGGGTTGGAAAAAGAGAATCGATCACGAAGTTATCTTCGCGATCGTTGTTTTTGAGAATTCGTCTCCGCCGTGCCGGTCGAACGTGTCAGACTTGATGAAATCTTCACAGAGCCGTTGGTGCCGTTGGCGCCGTGTAGGCTGAGTAATCCGTATCGGTGCTCAGGGTTACGAGGTCATTGGTCACGGAGGGCTGAGTTGCTGGATAGGAGGCCGAAGGGAGCTTGTACCTAAATGGTCCTGTTCCGTTGCTCTCTCCTTCGGTCATGTCGCACGAATTCACAGGTGAATAGGTGATGTTGTTGGTTGAGGTGGCAAAAATTCCGGTTGCGGTATCAAGTTGCACAACCTGCTTCTGGGCTTTGCCAGTATTTAGGGGCTGTCCGGTAATTCCATTTTTGCCGATTTCTATAAGTTTTCCTTATACCTTTGTTGAGCCTCCTCGAGTTAGCGCCTCTGGCTAGCCCTTCGTCGGCTCGCCTCGGTATAAGAATGGCTTATGGAAATTCGCTCGAAAGCAGGTTTCGTGGCAGGCACTATTTCTCTCTTCCGAAAAGCGTGCGATCTTTGTGTCTCTTGTCAATCAAGATTGAATAAGGCGTGATTGTAGTGAGGCGCATCACTCAGAATGCGCCTCCATCGAGGGTGTTCCGTTAAGCTTCGAAGACGACTTGCATAGTGTCGAGCGCGAAATCAAGGCTTCGCGCTCGACACTGCATAATGGACGTTCAGTGAACATTCAAGAGCAGAGCAAGATCTTGTCGTTGCTGATGAAGTTCATGTTGCAATTTATTCAGATGCCCATATCGAGTCGTTTGAACGGATGAAATGCCAGCGACCCCCCAGAGAAATCGTGGAGTGATCAATCCTATGATTCGAAACGGTATGCTTAGCACCTCAAAGATAGCCCCTGTCGTTCCCGAAATGGTGTATAGAGCTGTTTTGGTGGCAATTGATACAAGACCTACGGCCCCACCGATCGCAACACACTTAATTTCATGCAAACCACGCAGACCAAATGAGACCACAATAAAGCTGAGCTCTTTGACCTGATTCAAGGTGTTCTTAGTAAATTGAAGTAGATGGGAGGAACGAACAGGACGAACTCCAATTTTCCCATAGATACCTTGTTTTTGAGTCACAACAGATACCAATCCTTGAGATGTCTCAATTATACAAAGATCCTGTTGATTGCCTTGAAACGCATCTGCATCATTCAGTACGCAGCTTTGTGTCTGAACGATCTTCTGCAGGGCGGATTCTTGCAAAGGCTCGCGTCGTTGGTTGACATTGTAGACCAACATCCACTGAGTCCCATCTTCTGCTACGAAAGCATTCTCTTCGACGATGTCAATTGGCCGATCAGCCAAAGATGTGGTTCCGTGCAGTGTGAACAGAATGGCCAACACCAATTCAAACTTGTATATAAATTTCATTGTCTTTCTCCCTTTCAGTTGGTTGCCTTTGGTTTTACCTCGGCAACACGTTTATTGGTAAACTCGAATCCGACGTCGATTCGAATGTACAGCTAGGCTTAATGAAAATGGATTGCAATAGATAAATCAAATGTAAGGCGAATATCACAGTTCATCTGAGCAGATGGTTCATGGAAAACGAGTATCAACCGTGGAGATGAAAATCTTGAAAAGTGACAAATAGTCTCGGGTTGTACCTTGAAATGCCCAATGCAAATCTTTCAATAGATTGCTTTCGAAATTACAGTTCAATGGTGACCATTGTTTTGGCTCTTTTCTTGCTTATAAAAGTTCTTAATTAAGGAGGTTCATATGGAAAAGATCGATTATCGAGATCCGAAGGAAACTAAAAAGATCGGGTCCATCAATCAGGCACTCGAGATTCTGAATAATGCAGCAATGGAGAGTGGTGATGAGATAAGAACCATGATTGACAAAGACTACAAGAAGATCAAAGAGACTCTGTCAGATATCAAACCTGAAATTCGAGGAGCTTTAAATGAGATACGCCAGGTGTCGGCAGAATCATTGAGGAGTGCCAAGGAAAAAGTGGTGGATTCAACAAAGGAGGCTGCCGAGAAGATCGATGAATCCGCTCACAGACATCCTTGGTATTTTATCGCTGCATCGTCCGCACTGGCTGCAGTGTTAGGATTTTCTTTAGGGAGAAAATCGAAACATTCTTCGTAAGTTTGATACATTGTTCATAGATATGTAGGGAGCACCCATTGTCGCCTCTTGAAAAAATCGTAGGTCTCTATTTTGACTCAATCTGGAATGAAGCCCGAAGGTATGCAAAGATTCAAGGTTTCATCATAGCAGTAAGTCTCATAAAGGGAATTCGTAAAGGGGTGCTCTATATTGTCTCAGGGACTCTTTCGGCGCTTGTTCTGGTCACATCTTTAGTCTTCGCACTAATATTCAACGTTGAAAACATTCATAGAGTTGGAGAGGCAGGTTGGATGGTGGTTAATGGTGTTCTCCTTCTAGTGATGTTGATCTCTGGTTCTTACACCCTGTTTTTCCTAACTGAGCGTCAATGGATCCGTGGATTTTGTCTAGAAGATCAGATACTTCAATTGGAGAGACTGAAAGGTGAATCACCAAAATTCTCTGTACCCTTATGGAGTGAAGAGCAGATCAAGGAGATCGTAGAGAATCTTTTAGAGAGGAAGATTGATGATTCCATTGAAAGGCGTTTTGGATCAAGCAGTGGATCGTCAGTATCATCGGCATCAAAAGAGAAGTCTTCACCTCATTAAGCTGGAAAGAACTCATTTCGCATTATGCCCTGCTAAGGGTTCTTTGCTCATTCGCTTCTTACGGATCTAATATCAGTTCCGGATTCAAAGTTGGTCCGTATCTAGTGTCTGGCGCGAAACCTGCTTTCGAGTGAATTTCCATAAGTTTTCTTATGCCGAGGCGGGCTGACGAAGGGCTAGCCAGAAGATTTCCCTTGGAGGTGGTTTGAAGGAAAGGGGCATAGCCCTGGCGAAATCGAAATGTGCTTGGTTCCTGACCAGAGTAGAGCTCCATGATCTCCTGAGCCTCCGAAAGTGAGATTGGAAACTGAGTCGATTCATTGATCAAATTCCTTAGATGTTCTGAAGTGCGTGCTTTGGAATCGATGGTTTCAAATTCACTGAAGATCTTTTCGTAGCTCTTCTTCTGCTCAAAGAGTTTGTCGAGA
Organism: Pseudomonadota bacterium; assembly: GCA_014584465.1. Classification (GTDB taxonomy): domain Bacteria; phylum Bdellovibrionota; class Bdellovibrionia; order Bdellovibrionales; family JACTMU01; genus JACTMU01. The sequence goes on from JACTMU010000032.1 coordinate 19,627, forward strand.
ATTTGGTAACTGCCATACTCGAATTTGCTCTCATAGGGTGTCTTGGCAAAGAGGGGGCCGGAGAGCGTAAGGGGCGGAGTTGAATTTGGAGATTTATAGCTAAATCCAAACCCACCAGTTTCATGATCTGCCGTGATCACAAGAAGTGTGTCATCATGTTTGTTGACCCAATCAAATAGCAGTTTCAGCGTACGATCAAAGCGGACCATTTCGTGAAGCACAGTTCCGGCATCGTTTCCATAAGCTGCGATGTCAATCTGTCCACCTTCAACCATAAGAAAGAATCCGTTTTTGTTTTGAGAAAGAATCTGAAGGGACCTCTCCGTCATCTCAAGAAGCTTTGGGATCGTTCGACTTGGAGTCGATTCAGAGAGGTGCTCCTCAATGCCGTTGAGTGTGTAGCTTGGAGCAAAGAGTCCCAAGACCTTTCCATTCTGAATGGCCATAAGTTCGCTTCAATCGAGGGCAATTTGGTACCCAATTTCACGAGCTTGATCAATGAGGTTCAGGGAATCCTTGCGTGCCGAGATTCCTCGCGGATCTTCTTGAGGGAGCCAGTGGCGAAGTCCACCCCCGAGCATGAGATCGGGCTTGGTTCTAAGTAGGGGCTGTCCGGTAATTCGCTTTTTGATCGATTTTGATAAGTTTTTCTTATACCGAGGCGAGCCGACGAAGGGCTAGCCAGAGGCGCTAACTCGAGGGCAAAAATGGAATTACCGGACTGCCCCTAAGTAGCTCAACTGCTATTTCATTTTCAAGAGAGCGATGAGTGATGTGCGCTGCAAATGCAGCTGGTGTGGCATGGGTCATTCGAGTGTTGGTGATCAGTCCAGTGGCAAGCCCCCGCTCTTGGGCGACCTCCAGGATCGTTTTGGCAACATCTCCACTGCTGGTGGAGCCGATCATCTCGGGGCGACTCATCTTTCCACTTGCAAGCTGAGTGGCCGAGGCTGCGGAATCGACGACCAAGGAATCCGTTGGTTCCACCAGAGAGATCCCAATCTCCCCCCGATTCATGATCTCTTCGAGGGTGGTTGCTCCCCGACGGGTCTTATAGATAGATTTAGGTGGATGGTGCGCGTAGAGGTAAAGAAGGCCGATCTGTTGTGGGCCCATCCCATCGCCGATCACAAAGATCAGATTCTTGACCTTGCGAAGTGAATCTTTCTGTTGGTCGGAATTGCAAGAGAGATTCGATTCTTCTGGCTGGGTTGTTTGAGCCTCGTTTGCCATCGAGTCGGGTGGAGGCGATTTCGGTGAGCCGAGTTGATCACATCCACAAAGTATGAGTCCCATTGCAATTGAGAGAATTGTTTTGAACATCAAAACAACTTATCTCAGGACTTTAATGATGGCAAATGTCATTACGTCTCGACTTGTCATGACAATGGAGGGAGATGGAAGCGAAGGGATCACTTCGCGCCAGGCACTAAATGTAGGGGTCAAAGCTTGGAACGAGAGGGCTCAGTGGAATGGGGATCGGCGACGGCATATAAGGAATCTGCGCGAGCTTTGTGGAGACGTTTCTTCTCCCAAGGTGGATATTGGCTAGGCCAATGAGAGCACCGATTTGGTCGAGGTCCTTCAATGCCACGGCGGTTTCATTTCGACATGCAAGCAAAAACTGAAGTGCATCTTTCAAGCGATCCATTTGAATGACAAGGCTGTGAAGTGGACCGGTGAGAACATTGCCAGTAGACCGAGAAAAGGAGCCTCGTGGATGGTTCAAAGGTCGGAATTTTTGCTCTTCCTGATCGAGGGTGTAGGCAAGGCGGGTATGAGGTTTTCGAAAGCCCCATACGGCGCCTACACGTGGCATGACCGCGTAAGCCGCCAGGGCCTCCATTTGTGACCGTGCAGGAGGGCTTTCAGTGGAGATACAGATGATTGAAGAGTCACATTCATTCGAATGGCTCAGTCGATCTTGAATGGCTAGAAGAAATTGATGGATCTCTCTCTTGTCATTGACCTCTTGTTTGAGGTCGGAAAGATCAAGAATGTGCATCTTTGGACAGTGGCCATCTTTAAAGGCGACTTCATTGGTGTTCGGGTCAAAAGCAAGCGTTGAATGAAGGGTTTCGATGTATTTTGATCTCAATCTCTTTTGCGCATCAAAGAGCCATGGTTTTGCGTTTGGCCTCTTTGCAACGGATCCTTCTCTCTGTCTCCAGTGGTAGAGGACGAGGGGAACGTGCACCACTCGTTTTGCAAAGCGGTTCACATTCAAACAGACATCCCAATCTTGAACCCCATTGACTTGGTCAGAAAGGATCTTCTCTTCAATTTCTAGGAGAAACTTGGTTTTTACCACCTTGAGATGATTGATGTAGTTGTAGCTCAGAAGAAGTTCGGGACTCCAGATGGGCTTCCTCACAGGGCGGATCCTGTAGCTCCAGTCACTCATGTAATCATGGTCTGAGTAGACCATATCTGGAAGCTCGGATGGCCCAATGGCACGGGCAAATATCTCAAGAGCTCTTCGGTGCAAACGGTCGTCAGCATCCAAGAAGACACAGTATTCACCACTGGAGAGTTTGAGAGCCGATCGCGTGGCGGCTGAGATTCCCTTGTTGGTCGCATGCTGAGTCCACAAGACCTTTGTGGGATATTGATCTGCAAATTCTTTCACGAGGTCCATAATACCAGAAGTTGGGTCGCAGTCATTGCAAAAGCAGACCTCCCAGTTTGTATAGGTCTGCCGAGCAATGGAATCAAGGCACTCTTTGACATCTTGAAGAGGAATTCCGTAGAGTGGAATCAGGATCGAGAATTTCAAGCCTGGGGGAGGTGAACGCTGGGCTAGGTATTTTGCAATCTCTCTTCTCTCTTCAACCAGGCGATACTTCAGATACGAGAGATTGAACCTTCGTTCAATCTCTCTGACGAAACGGCCAAGGCCACCTCTTCTTTTCATTGGATCAAGAGTTGGTCAGTGATTCGAAAACGTTGATCTTAGACGCAAATTTCGAACCATTACCCGAGCGATTCTCTTTGTTCAGTGTGACCTCTTCCAAATAGTTTAGGTAGGAGTCATAGATGCCGTCTTCGCAGTCATACGGATCGTAGGAATCGCTATAGGGGTTGCAGTAGCCTACAGGATCATAATAGGGGCCATAGCAATTCTCCTGATCATACATGTCTCCGTAGGGGTCACATGCCCCATAGGGATCATAGAGAATCGAGCCGAAACTAGCGGCAAATTGCCCAAACGCTCGCGGAGAGCCAAAGGAGACGATGAGCGCACCGGTGATCTCGCCCAAAGCACCGATAAAGTGTCTTCGAGTTATATTCATAATTTACTCCTAAAGTGTGTTTTTGTAGATAGTGCCACTGGCTACTTCTACTTTTGTCTCAAGCAATCTTCGGGGGCTTCGGTGTCAGGAAGAAGGATGCATTGGCCGCGCTCGGCGACGTAGAGAAATCCTGAAACCAGTTTGCCGTTATACTCGCCACCTTCCATGGTACCCGCAAAGATGGGTTGACGGGCGTGGATGCCGTCAATGGATTGTGAAGGATAGAGAGAGACATCTTTGAATTTCATAGAAGCCTTTGAGGTGCACTCATCACCTGTGCAGTAGAGGACTTCATAGGTGAGATTCTTATCGTCGAAAGTCACACGAAAAACGACCCTCTCTTCTTCGTCAGAAGAATCGTCATCTTGCGATTCCCAGACAGTGTTACGATAGGGATCCATGCTGAGATTTGTTGCAGAGGCATAGGTGCCGCTGAGGGCAACAAGAAGAATAAGTAGTGATTTCATTTTCAACTCCTAAGTTTGAGATCTTTAATGAAAGATCTTATATCATGAAACCTAACTTGCTCGAAAGCCTATGATTGTTTTTGAAATAGTTACAATCTGAAAGTAAAGTGTCAAAAAATTTGACACTCAGGCTCGTATGCGGTTGAAGCCCGGATCTGAAATTAGAAATGGGCTAAAAACCATGAAAGCCGCCACCAGAGCAGAAGTGTTCGAAAAAATAGACCTCACCGTATCACTGGGGATACGCTTATCTCCATTTCTAATTTCAGATACGGGTTGAAATTCGTTTCCGGATTGAGACTACGATCTTCGGAGGTGATGGTCGCTTGGCTTCTGGGTTTAGTCCATTGGCAAAAATGGGATTATCAAGCAGCCCCTAAGATAGAGCGTAAAGATCTCTCCGATTGACTTGGGAGCCAGTCGATGAAATCATAAACACCTGGGATGATTGAGTCAGGGGTTCCATGATGACGAAAAGATTGCAACAATTTAATCAAGATTTAGAAGAAAAATACCGGACGCAGCTTGGTAAGGCTATTCGACATCTTGAATACTCTTACAATAAGATAGCAAAATTGCCAAAGCGTTTGGAGGACAATGATGAAGAGAATCTCGAGGTATGGGAGAGCTTCGCGGCTCGATTTGCCCGTCTTGTGGATATCTATCTGACCAAATACATCAGGTTCAAGGTGAAGATGAATGACCCTGGATTTGAGGGAACTTTAAGGGACTGTTTGAACCATGCGGAGAAGATGGCGCTTCTCTCTTTTGCGGACCGCTGGATGGCGACCCGGGAACTTCGCAACATTCAAGCTCATGAATACACGGATGATGAGTTGGAGCGTTTTCTCACTTCGTTGCAAACCGAGTCAGCGTTTGTGTTGAATCAATTGAAAGGTTATAAGCGTGCGCCTTAGAGCACGAGATATTGAGGGTATTGCAAAGGCCCTCAGAGAGTACAAACCTCTCAATGGAGATTTTGAACTCTATCTCTTTGGAAGTCGTACGGATGATCAAAAGCGAGGTGGAGATATTGATCTTCTTTTGGTCGTCCCCGATTCGATGGTTGACAAAATGATCTCAGAGAAGCACCTTCTCGTCTCTCAGGCAAAGAGGTACATAGAGGATCAGAGGGTCGACATTGTTATTCGAACTCGCGAGGATCTAACGACAGATCCATTTTGCCTATCCATTCAGAGCCAATTGATGAGGCTCGTATAGAGCAAGCACTATCTGGAGGGGGCGATTGAAAGACAACGTCTTATTTCAATTGATCGGTGAGATACGGTCTTGTTATCCAGATAAGTTTGGAACGCCTCGACAGCCAGGGCTAGTGAGATCCTCATGGGCAAAGATCTGCATCGATCGCCGATGGCAACCCGAGCACGCATTGAGTGGACTGGCCGAATTCAGTCACGTGTGGGTTGTGTTTTTCTTTCACAAAAATGAAGGTGATTCCAAGGGAGCCCCTCGCTATCATGCCAAAGTTCACCCGCCACGAATGGTTGGGCAAAAGATGGGGGTCTTTGCCACACGCTCACCTCATCGCCCAAATCCAATTGGGCTGTCGCTCGTAAAGATTGAATCGGTTGAGCCGGATGGAGTGGTTGTGTCTGGAATTGACTTTGTCGATGGAACTCCTGTTCTGGATCTCAAGCCCTATCTTCCAGAGGTTGAGTCCATTTCAGGGGCTCGTGCGGGGTGGTCCGAGGGTTTGAGCGAGTCTCGTGAGGCCATTTCGATCCACTGGAGCAAGGAGCTTCTAGAGACCCTTGAAGGATGGGAATCTCGTTCAGGACATACTCACCTTCGAGAGCTCATCGAGGAGACCATCCGGCTTGACCCACGCCCCAATCTCTACAAGGGATATGAGGGGCAGGCCTCACCCTACCGGCAATGCCACGCGGTGAGAATCTTTGATGGTGATGTCCACTTTAGATTTGAGGACGCCACACACGTTGTTATTCTTGAGTGCCAGGTTCCGTTTGCTGGACATGGCAAGTCAAAATAGGTCGTTTAAGTCGCTTTCGAGATGGATTATGGATTTTGTTGTCGGTTGAAATAGTTTGCCTGGTTGCGTCCAGCATTTGGAACCTGGCACTCGGGGATTTACAAATTCCGGGATAGGCGTTAGGCGATAAGGTACGTCAATTCACAGCCAAAGAGGGGAATTCGAAGTCGTGACACCTTTGATGCAGCAGTATTGGGAGATCAAGTCCGCTCATGAAGATAAGCTTCTCTTTTTTCGGATGGGCGACTTTTTTGAGATGTTCTACAAAGATGCAGAGACCGCAGCGCCCATTCTTGGGATTGCACTGACCTGTCGCAATCGTAAAGCTGCAGATGAGACCCCGATGTGCGGTGTCCCCCATCACAGCGTGGCAACTCCCATCAACAAGCTCTTGAATGCGGGTTACAAGGTGGCCATTTGCGATCAGATTGAGGATCCCAAAGAGGCCAAAGGAATCGTCAAGCGTGCCGTCACTCGAATTCTCAGTCCTGGGATGGTCTATGATTCTGAAACCCTGGATGGGACGATCTCCAATTATATTTGCAGTTATGATGACCATACGATGGCCTTCATTGAGAGTACGACCGGGGAGGCCTTTTACTTTGAGGTGACCCCTGCGGCTCGACGTTCGTTGATGCTCCTTTTGATGCCTGTCGAAGTTGTGGTGGGGCGAGATGATCAGCCGAGCATCGAGATTCCTGTGCATTTGTCGAGATTTGATGGTTTTGCAGAGGGAGACCATCTTCCTTTTTCCGTTCGGCGACTCATCGGATATGCGATCTCAATGCAGGGAGAAGAGATTCTAAGAACTCTTGCGCCCTTTGAGAAGAGGGTTTGGGTGAATCGAGTGGAGTTGACCTCGACCGTCTTACGCCATTTGGAGATCTTTCAGAGCTACCGAGGTGAGATCAAAGGGACCCTCTTTCATGCCATCAACCGGACTCGAGCAGCCGGTGGTGCGCGTCTGTTGAAGCAATGGCTCACATTTCCCCTTCTAGATTTGGTGGAGATCGAGGATCGACAAAATCATCTCTCTCATTGGATTGAGCGGGGCGGAGATCTCAAGGAGATTCGATCTCTTTTGTCTGAACTGGGTGATTTGGAGCGAAGGGTCGGTAAGTTGTCTCATCCTCAGTGCACGCCGCGAGATCTTTGGAGGCTGGCGGATGCACTTGAGGTTGCCATTGAGATCTCTCAACTCTCTCAAAACGTCCCTTGGCCCAAAGATGCCATTGCACAGGTTCAAGAGGCGATCCGGTGGATTCGCGGTGAGTTGGTCGAGGATCCGCCGCTTGCGGTGAAATCGGGAGGAGTTGTTCGTTCTGGGGTCTCGAGCGAACTTGATCGAGTCGTCGATCTTGCAACCAACAGTCAGAGACTCTTGACCGAACTTGAATCTCGGGAGCGGGAGGCGACCAAGATTTCATCTCTTAAAATCAAGTACAACAACATTTTTGGGTACTCCTTTGAGGTCACACATGCTCATCGAGATAAGGTTCCCGCTCATTACCACCGAAAGCAGACCTTGGCTCAGGCGGAACGATACATCACTGAGGAGCTTCGAGATCTGGAGCGTGAGATTTTATCGGCAACCTCCAAGCGAGTTGAACTTGAAACAGCCCTCTTTTCATCTTTAAGAGCGAGGGTTTTGGGTGTTGCTGAGAAGATTCTTCCTTTAGCTAAGATTTGTAATGAAATTGATGTGGTAACCTCACTTGCTTGGCTTTCGATGGAGAGGGGTTACGTTCGTCCGACTTTTGGAGAGGATCTTTTCATTAAGTCGAGTCGCCACCCCGTCGTGGAGCAGTCCCTTGATCGCCCCTTTGTGGCCAATGACATTGAACTTGAACGTGGCCATGTGGTTGTTTTGACTGGTCCCAATATGGCGGGTAAGAGCACTCTCATGCGGCAGGTTGCAACAACGCTGATTATGGCTCAGATGGGATCCTATGTGCCGGCCAAGGAGGCACGACTTCCCTTAGTTGATCGTATTTTTACGCGTGTAGGGGCAAGTGACTATTTGAGTGAAGGGCTCTCCACCTTTATGGTTGAGATGACGGAAACTGCCGAAATGCTCAAGGAGGCAACCGATCGATCGTTCATCATTTTGGATGAGATTGGACGAGGTACCAGCACTTACGATGGGCTCAGTCTTGCTCAGTCGATCCTTGAATTTCTGATTCAAGATGTGCGCGCCACGGTCATGTTTGCAACCCACTACCATGAACTTTCGACCTTGACGGATCGATTCAAATGCCTTGAGAATTGGCATATGTCCATCCGAGAAAAAGGGACAGAGATGAGTTTTCTCTATACATTAAAGAAAGGTGCGGCCAATCGATCTTATGGGATACAGGTGGCCAGGCTTGCGGGACTTCCACAGGTGATCACGGAACGAGCGACCGCCATTCTCAAGAGCCTTGAGAGTCGTCCTCAGGCAAGCTTAACAAGTCAGCTCTCTCTTCTCGACTATGCAGCTGATGCAGTTCAAGATCTGTCCAATCACGAAGAGAGCCTGCAACTTGAAGTTCGAGAGAGGCAAGAGAGATCCGAACGGCTCTTGCGCCAAATCCAGGAGTTTTCTGTGTCTCAGCGAACTCCTCTTGAAGCCCTCAATCAGATATCGCAATGGCAACAAGAACATTCTTAACTTCGGAACAGATCGATGAGGGAAGAGAGATTTTGGCTTCCCCCGTTCTTCGTCCCGATGGGAATGAGAACCACGGAGGAGCTTTCCCCTGCGGGATCTTTTCGCAATGGCTTTCGTGCACCATCGAAGAGCAATTTCGAAAGGATCCCGATTGGGAGCGATCAGGACCCATTGCATTGGGTTCATGGTCAAGGGGAGAGCTTTGCCCCAGATCCGATCTTGATCTGCTCTTTTGCGGGGATTCTGAGGCTGCAGCGCAGGTGGTGGGAAGAGCGCAGGAGAGAGGTGTTGCAATTCGCCACCGCACTCCATTGAATCTTCAGGATTGGACCGAGGGAGTGGAACCCTTTGATGTGCTCTCTCTATTTTATGGGCGCCCGTTAAGCTCGAGGGTGGTTCCGAGGATGTCCGAGCAGCTTCGATCCATTCGTATGCGTTGGTCTCAGATGGGCCCCGACTTTCTGCGGACGATGTCCGAGGAGCGAGATCGTCGCAACGCCCGTTATGATTCGATCTCTCAGTTTTTGGAGCCCAACATCAAGTATGGTCCTGGTGGACTTCGCGATCTGCTTCAAGCGCTGATGATCCATGAACTCTTTCCATCTCGTTTTGAACCTTATGGTCACGCTCGTACCGTTCTTCAATATTATAAAGGATTTTGGCTGACCACACGGCAAAAGCTGCACCTCTTGGGTCTTCAAGATGTTCTACTCAAGAGTGAACAGATTGAGATTGCAAATTGGTGGGGATTTGAAAACTCCATGGATTTCATGAAGGAGATTCAAAAAGGGGTTTCGCGAGTGAGCTTCTACGCCGATTGGACTTTTGAACAAGCACTCAGTTCGTCCGAAAAATTGACCGAAATAGGAGATCAAACGCTCCACCGGTGGCAGGATCTCTTTGGGGCCATTCAGGAGGATCCTTCGACTTTGATGCAGTATCGAGTTCGGTCTCGGTTGACCGAGGTTTTTTCCTCTTCTGTGAAACGAGTTTCCATTGGACGAATGCTCCAGCGCTCTCTTGTGATTGAAAACAGTGAAGCTTTTTTTATTGCACTTTTTCGATCACGGTTGGTTGACCAGGTCCTGCCGGAACTGAGAAAGATCGTGGGATTGGTGCAACACGATCAATACCATCGATACAGTGTGGACGCTCATGCGCTTCAGTCGCTTCGGGTTTTGCGTCGAGCATTTCAACAGCCTCAATCCTTGGGCCGTCTTTCCAAGTATGTACCTGAATTGAGTTCATGGGATTGGAAGGTTCTTCTTTGGACCGGACTTTATCATGATATGGCCAAGGGGCGTGGTGGAGACCACGCCAAGAAGGGAGCTCAGCTCGTCAAGAGAGATCTCTCCCAAATGGGAATCAATTCGAAGTTCGTGAATGAGGTCAGTTGGATGGTGGAACACCATCTTTTGATCTCCAAGGTTGCGTTTCAAATGAATCCCCAATCTTCGTCGACCTGGGAGTTTCTGAATCAAATGAACATGACCAAGGCAAGGCTTCGTCGTTTGACCATCTTTACGGCTGTGGACATCATTTCCACCAACATCGAGGCATGGACCCGATGGAAGGAGAGACTCTTGGGTGATCTGGTTGAAATCATGGAGTCCAAAGGTGCGACGAGCTGGTTAAAGTTTAAGGCATTGGCCAAGAGCCAAAAGATCAAACTCAGTGAGGAGTTTCAGACTGGATTGGATCTTGAGGTGATCAAGTCCATTCCTCATGACATTTTGCTTAAAGATTATGCAGATCTTAAGACAAGTCGCAGGGACCTACCACCTCTTGTCTTTGAGGAAGATGAAAACACGAGATGGATTCGCTTTCATGTACAGAGGGATCGCCCAGGCCTCTTTGCTGACTTTGTTTCACGGATCTTCAGTTTGGGGTGCTTGGTCCGTGTGGCATGTGTACAGACCTATCCACGCTACGGTGTCTATGACTGGTTTCAGGTTCGGTCTTCAAAGAGTGTGGAGAGGTTGAGAGAGAGTCTTTCAAGACCGCTTGAGAAATCACTCGCCTTTCCTGATGTGCGCTTTCACGAGATTTCAATTGTGAGCCGTGATGAGAATGAGGCCTCCATCTGTTTCACAGGACGAGACCAAAGAGGTCTTCTTGTTGTGGCGGCTCAGGGACTTTTCAGTGAGGGCATCGAAATTCGTTGGGCGCGGGTGCACACGTGGGGACGACAAGTTCAAGATGTCTTTGGTGTGGTTTTAAGTGGCGACATTGAAGAGAAGATTCTTCGGTTGAATGAAAAATTTTGTGAAAAAAACTAACCGAAGTCGAGGATTTCATCAGTCCTAGTGAGTATGATGCGCTGTTCAGCAAGATTAAAGTTTGAATGCACCATGAAGCAGTCAGTCTAGTTTTGGAAAAATTTTTTTTCACGTATTGCTGTTTCTGAAAATTACTGTCAGACTTTTATATAGGCAGTCAATGGTTGGCTGTCTGTTGGGTACAAAACACTAACTATCTTAACAGTGGAGGGAGCAAGGATGCTCAGAGATGTCCTCATTCAAAAAGGCTTGTCCAATCGGGAAGCAGAAGTTGCTGAACTTGTGACAAAAGGTTTGTCGAACAAGGAAGTTGCGAACCAACTTTTTGTAACAGAAAAAACCGTAAAGTTCCACCTGACCAACATCTATAAAAAGATGAACGTCAAGTCGAGAGCCCAGCTCATCGTCTGGTGTATGCCGCATTTGGGTTTCATCGAGAAAGAAGATCGACAACCCGCTGCGTCCATTCATGAGGCTCAAGCACAGCAGGAGAGTGCCAACACAATTCCTGCCGGGAACTCTACCGTCGCTCAGTCGATTCCAAATGTGATTCGTATCAACAAAGATATGGGTCCCACAGGAAGCTCGAACGGCAGTGATGCAGGAGCATTCGGTTTGTAGACATTAACCCCCAATGTTAGTGAGGGTTAGTGAAGTGTTAGCGTCTTAAAAAGATCAAGGTGGGTGGTCATGGTTTTTTTGTTGTCTGTGGCCACCTTTTTTGTTTTTTGTCGACCCGTTGGTCATCCCCCCAGTCACTTCTTAGATTTCGATTTCACCAGATTGAACAAAGATCTCCGCGAATTAACTTTTGGCTAGTCCTTCGTCGATCTTTGTTCAATCTGGTAAAAAATTCCTTCGCAATTTGTGTCGCAGAATTTTCCGAATGGACTCTAGGCCCACCCAACGCCTCTTTTTCTAGTTTTTGATTCAAGTTTACAAAAAAATGACCCGAGTAAGGTTTGAGTTTAGTTCTGGGTTTAGACCATTGAAGGGGGAGAGATGAAATTTTTTGGTTCCATTATCATTTTGCTTTTGATGAGTATTCTTTTGTCATGTGCTGCGAGCAATTCTGATTCCCCTTCCACAACACAGACCACCAGTTTGTTGCCAGCATTGAAGGTAAGCTGCGGCGACGACAGTTGCATCAAGTAGACAACAAAGAGATCGAGAGCGATCTCAGAGTTCCATGCAATGTGATCACATATTAATAAATAGAGATAGATAGGGAGTGTATAAAAATGAGACGAAGAGAATTTCAAATTGGATTGGGTGTCTTGGCGGTTGTCTTTATCGTAATGGGGATCCTTGGTTTTCGTTCATCCTTCCCTACTCTTTCTAAATTGGAGCGACCAAATGCACTCTCAGTTCGTCAAGTCCACCGAACTTTGAGCTCAATTCAAAAGATGGTGGGCAAGATGGTTTTGCCCGAGGCCAAAGCCGCCTCCTCAGTCGCCGACAATTTTGGAAATATGGTGCGGATGTTCTATTTTATGGTTGCAGGATACCCAGGCGTCACCGAAACGGCCACAGAACTGGTCGTCACAGATGGAACAACCTATCAGACCCTAAACAATTGTACCGATGCCACCTTGGCAACATGTGATGGACCGCCGCCAGCAGGTCTTCTTTCCCTCTACAATCAGTTCATTCTAGGATATCAGGACTCTTCATGGAATGGGGTCGCTGGGATCCTTCAATCCAATGGGATTGCCACCTGCTCCGACCTACCATCTTCAGGTGACCTCAGCCCACCGGCAACCCTATTGGGTGATGGACAAACTCTGACGGTCACCGCTGCAACTCCTTCAATTGTGATTCCCACAGGACATACAGGTGCCGATGGTACGACAACCTATGAGAAGCGGTTGGAGATCACCTTCAGTACAAATCCCACAACCACGATGAAGTTTCTTGTTGAGATCAACTGCCCCACGGCAGCTCAGATGGCGGCAGGAACGATTCAGCTCTACACCGCCATCAATTTTCCAGAGGGTGAGACGGATGTTCGGATCATCGAGTTCTACGCTGACAAACTGGATCTCGACAATCAGAAGTATGATTTTTATATGGATTATCAGAGTGCAACGGCACCTCAGAATCTTGGATTTCAGATGGGCATCAATCAAACGTCAGGTGCGATCAATTTTGATATGGTCATGGCTAATTACGAGAATTCAAGTTACAACGGAATGCGGTTTAATGTCGTCGGTAATGTGGTCGATGATGACTACTCCTTGGCATTTCAGATGATCTCAGGTGCATCGCTCAGTGATGTGGCTTCGGGAACGGGAGCAACATCCACTAGTGTGACTCGAACCTATGCAGGCGGCGCACTTCAGGATGGTGACATTCTCACTTTTTGTCTTGAGGGCGATGGCACTGGGACCTACGCAGGGCCGGATGACTCCCTCTTGGGATCAGCCACCTCGTGCACGGGCCAATCCGTCACCGAGAACACGGAAGTTCCTGCCATTGATCCCAATGGATCGTGGACGATTGAGTGGATTGCAAAGTCCACGGGGCTTGACTCCACCATTTGGAGCGGGGCCTTTTAGCGCCTCTGGCTAGGCCTTCGTCGGCCCGCCTCGGTATAAGGAAAACTTATAGAAATCGGCAAAAATGGAATTACCGGACAGCCCCTATCTAAGAAGCGTTTTTTTGAGGTAATTTCGATCGAGGTTCAATAGCGATTGCATAGCCCTCTTCTTGGGGACAGCGTAGATTTCAATGATCCTTCGGAGGTGTTGGATAGAGGGAGTGGCGACACCTCGTTCCCAGTTCGAGATAATTTGTGGACTCTCGTAACCCAGCTGTTGTCGCACCTGCTCCTGAGTAAGGCCCGCCGACTTTCGCCATTGGCGAAGTAGAGTGCCTAGAGATTTTTGATGGTGTCGCAAAGCTGCTTTGATCAGGATCATTCACATTCTCTTTTTGAATTGGCTGGGAGATCAGGGTCTTCGGTTTCCGCAAAGAGAGCGATCAACTGTGAGCGGGCCTGTTGATCCAAGAGACGCCAAATGAGTGCAAGAGTCAAAAGATGGGATTCTTTGAGACGCATGAAATAGCGTTCAAGATGTGCGTGGCAAAGATCCTCTTTCTGTTCAGGGGTGTAGTCGTTGTGATCGGGCAGGCGAATTCGAAGGCGGTTGCTCGCAAAGGCAACTTGCACCGAGGGCTGTGAGAGCTGGGGGTCCCACACCAAATCGATCTCTTCGAGTAAGAAAAGGGATCTTGGATCGGTCGCCGATGGATCGTTTCCTGCGGGGAAGTGCTTTCGTATGTGGTTGGAGAAGTACTCGAAACTTCCAAAGAGTGTCCCGAGACTCGAGAAAGTTTCGTCAAACCAATTTTCATTGATCAGTACCAACTCCTCTTCATGGTCTCTGTGGACCCTCTTTTTGCGTTTTTGCTTCTTCTTAGGCATCGGAATTCTTATCTTAAAGTTGAGTCAACATAAAATATTTATACAAAAACAATACAGACATAAATTATTTATGTCAATCAAAGCGAACGTTTTTTAAAGGTTTAGACAAACCAAACGGGACGCGCTATATCACAGTCGTCTGTTTCCAACTGGAAATGGGAGAGCTTTGAGAATGTGAGGCTGTGCATTGATTTCATGCGCGGCAAAGAGGGCGGGATTGAGTTGATGGCACGGCGAGCGAAGGAAAGCAGGGAGCGAAGGCCGCATGTCGCGATGTTTCGACAGGTGCTCCAAGAATTGGTGAGAGGTAAGTTGGAGGGAGTCGGACGAGAGGCCGTTTACCTGGGGACCTCAATCCAGAAGAGTGCACTTGACGCTATGGTATATCGTGGCGAAGGGGGACTCGACGCATGGGTCGAACTTTGCCTCTTTCTCTTTGGGATTGAACAAGAGGGTCTTCCTCGTTTTGTGGAGCAGTTTCGCCAATTTTTTTTGAGCAACGTCCAAATGTCTCATGGCGAAAAATTGTGGACTCAAACGGGGGTCAGGCTTTCCGAAGATAAACGTCACTTTTGGTCTGGAATCGTAAACTTCGTGGAAGAGGTACGGCCACCCTTTCAGATCAAACAGATGGAGGCCAAGGGTAGCCCAATGCGAACTGGAGGAACAGGTGATGATCGCTTGTCCCACGTTCCTTCAGACATCATCGAGTCCTTGGAAGGAGGCGATCATGATTGGGAATTTCTTCGTTCGGCCATGGGGCTTCCTCGCGAAGGTAAGAAAAGCTTGAAGAAGGGCTTGAATAAGAGAAGGGTCACCCGACGCTGATCACTGGTTTTGCAGTTTTAGACCTGATCCGGGTTTCAGATCTGGGTCGAAATTGCAATAGATACGACGCAGAATGGTGACCATCCTAAGGAGAGATTCGCTAGGTGAGCTGTCAATGGAGTTCAAAAGATCCAGTTGCTGCCTTGGAGAGAGATCCAAGAAGATTCTAATCTGGATAAGTTCTTGTTCGATTTGGTCGAGTTCTTGACTGCATTCCATCGATTTTGAATGTTGCAGGGTCTGTTCCAACGTAAGTTGAAGTGAAATGAGTTTTCGCTCCAAGTCATTATAGGCGATGATCCAACGGTCTCTTTGGTCGTTCATTGCAATTGATTTGCGCTGCAAACAGGGTCCAGTGGTGCCTCTCAATGAAAGGCCCATTGGACTAGGGAATGGGCGAAATTCGAAAGGGTGAGATAGGGGTTGAGTACTTTGGGGGAACTCGATAGATCTTGAGGATCTCAATGGAGATAGAGGGAAGGTAGGATTTGCTTCATTTGATATCGATGTCCAAGCCAACGGATCGATGGTTGGCGATGGACGAGGTTGATCCCAAGCGGTTTCTTTGGGTTGTCTCAGATCTTAATTCAAAGGTCGAACTTCAAGAGTGCCTATCGTCTCAACTTTCGGATCAGAGTGGTGAGAGGGTCCTGCGAGCCGGTGAGCTTTGGCAAGAACTGCTTCGAAGGTGCGATCCCAGTCTACGAATGGTGTCCAATGACTTGGCCCTTGTGCTGATTCGACGAGAGCTTCAACGACTCTCCGATCCTGTCGTGAAGACGAAGGGGGCTTCGGCGATGGTGTTGAAATGTCTCGAGCAGCTCATGCCGCTTTTAACCCATCCGGAACGAGACGGAATCATCTCTGAGTGGTTTCAAAATCACCCGCAAGGATCTCAGAGGTGGCGAACCTGGTATGAGATTTCATTAAAGGTTTGGGAGCGATTCCAAGAAGAAAGGGTGATGCTCTCCTCTTGGGTCAAAGGCTATCTGATCAACGAATTGGGCTACGAATCCCTCATGGAACGACAGTTTCTCTTTGATCTTGGCGGGGAACTTTTTGCGACCGAAGCCGAACTGATTTGGAATCTCTCCAGACAGCATGAAGTTTTGGTTCTACGGCCTAACCTGACCACCTCTTCACTCTCGAAATATGATCTGCTTCTCTCAAAAGGAACTGTGGAACAACGAGATTTAGCATCAGGGCACCGTTCGCAATTGCCAGGGATGGGCGAAGGTGGAAGAAATTTCCTCAAGTTTACGACCATGCTTGCGGAGGTCAAAAATGCCATGGGACAAATACGAAGATGGCTGGACTCCGGAGTTCAACTCAATCAGGTGGCAGTTGCGATTCCCGATATGGATCGATACATGGTTGTACTTGAAAGTTATGCCACAATCGAAGAGATCCCTCTAAAACTACCACTGACCGTCCGACTTCACAGCTATCGTGATGTTCAAGACTGGGTTTCGCGTTTAAGGATGGAGGTGGGTGATTTCAGTTACTACGACCTCGAAACCCATCTCTACAGTCCCTCTGCAAAGATGGGATTGGAGTTTGGAAAATTTCAACGATCTTACCAAACACTCATCGATGAAAGGGATCTCCATCGTCGCGGTGACTTAAAGAATTTTTCATTTTGTGCCAATCGCCCCGAGGGAAGCGTTCGATGGGAAGAGTTTTTGCATTGGGCAATGCGGTTTTGCCCAAGCTCGCTCGACTCTTCTTTTCTTTTGGAGATCGAACTTGAGGGTGCCCAGGAGCTTTTGACGATTTCTGAGTGGGTGGCCTATTTCGAATCGGTTTTGGCACGCACTGAAGTTGAGGTCGCAGGCCCAGATCGGACCGGTTTGAAGTGTGTGAGATTAGAATCAGCTCAATATCTGAAGGGTGTGACTCATTTGTTGATTTTAGGGCTTTGCGAATCACAACTGAGTGAGAAGAAGAGCTACCTTCTGACCCGAGGAGAGGTTGAAAACCTTGCGCGGGAGACGGGGTTTGAACTTGAATTTTCAGAGCGAAAACGCCTGGAGTGGGAGATGAAGTGGCTCCTTCAAAGCCCCTTTTGTGAGGTTGTTTTAAGCTACCCGATGACCGACTTTGATGGGCGGGCCGAGGCGCCCTCTCTCTATTGGCTTCAAGGATCAACAAAGCAATCAGGGCTCTCCGAGATCTCTCTTCCTATGAAGAGTCGATGGGATATGATTGGAGAGGGGACTCGGGAGGAGATCATTCTTGAGTCTCATTTGACCGGAGTTCAGGAGTATCGCTCAAGATTTTTGAATCGGTTGATGGAAGATTTGGGCGAGAAGGAGTTTGAGCCCTTTGGCCAAGGGAGGTGCTGGCCTCTTTCGGCTTCGTCCCTTGAGAAGTATGCACAGTGTCCCTTCATCTTTGCATGTGAGAAGTTGTTTCGCTTTTCTGATGATCCGACCTTTGATCTGGATGTCGATCCGTTGAGAAAGGGACAGTTCATGCATGCGCTTTTTGAACGGTTGGCGGTGGAGCCACTTCCCTTTCATTGGTTGACTCCAGATACAGTGGATGTCCAATCTTTGGAGAAGATGGTTGAGGATGTTCGAGAAGCTCAACGCTTGATCTTTGTGGATGATCGAAGCTGGAAATCATTTAAAAACGGAATGGTCAAGTTGTCGATCGAGTTTCTTCGTTTTGAAAGGGAGTGGAGAGAGATTCATCCTCGGACACGCACTCTTCATCGTGAGTTGTCCATTGAAGGATTTGTGGATCGAAATACGGGGAAGTTTGTGAAGGAAGAGATCAAGGAGGGATTTCCCTTTCGAGGTTTTATCGACCGAGTTGATTGGGATGGGGAGAATCGATTTGTGATTCTCGATTATAAGTCATCCAAACATGGATTGCGTCAATGGGGCTCTTGGCTAGACCAAGATGAACTTCAGTTGTCCTGTTACATCGAGGCGGTGAGGGCGGGACTTACCTCGATTGAAAATCCCCAGGTGGTTGGAGCTTTCTACTACATACTCAAAGAGCGCGATCGAGAGATAGGCTTAAAGGTTACCGATCAAGGAGAGACTCTTTTTTCCTGTATTGGAAATCGTCGTAAGAATGGACTTGATTCAGACCAGGCCGACGATTTGCTTCGTGCAGCTCGAGAGCGGCGTCGAGAATTGGTGCATCATATTTTTGAGGGGGATTTTCGACCCGTACCGAAGGACATAAAGTCCTGTTTGACCTGCCAATGGAGTTCATTGTGTCGCACGAACTGGTAAAGTCATCTCCAACTGCGTCTGTTCAAGAAGTTGTGCGTGCCGGAGCGGGAGCTGGAAAGACGACCCAACTTGTGGGAAAAGTTCTTAAGTTCGTAGAGGGTTATCTTGAAGCCGAAGGGCGCAAGCCACGAATTGTGGTCACAACTTTTACGAGAAAGGCCACTCAGGAACTCAAAGAGCGGCTCATGGCAGAGGCCATGAAGAGAGAAGATCCGATCTTTGTCGAATTTGTGTCGGACTCCTCTCATCTTCTCATCTCGACGATTCATGGAGTTTTGAGCCAGTATCTCTTAAGATATGGTGGACTCATGGGTCTTGATCCTCAGTACCAGACCACCTCCACTTCGGTGGTTCGAAGATGGTCGAGGCGAATTTTGAGAGATTTGATTTTTGAGCGGGCCGAGTGGGAAGATCTCCTCTCTTATTTTTCATTTAAGAAGCTTTGCGAGATGGTTGAAAGGCTTTCTCAAATTCGGTTGGGTGACCGGAGACTGATCCCTTTTCAAATGGAGGATTTTGAAGCGGCTTTGCGAGAACAGATTGAGGACTGGAAGGGACGCCTCTCAGATTCCGCCAGATCCATCGAAGCTCAATGCCGGGGAGATGAGAAGTGGCTTCAATTTGCACAGACACTCGTTGAGTGGTCAGAGATTCTCTCTTGGGAGTCATGGATTTCAGCTCGCAAAGAGCTTCTCGATCGACTCGAGGGATTTCGACGGCCTACGCTCAGCAAGAAGGAGCCTCAAGTGGGGGACGAGGAGCTTTTGCAGATCAATGAACTTCTTAAGGAGCTCAGGGATATCGATTCACTTCCATTTGATCCTGAACAGTGGGAGCTCTTTGTGCACCTTTATCGTCGCTTTGAAGATCTGACCAGCTATTTTGAGGAAGATCTTTTGAAAATGAAACTTGCCAACGGAAAGATTACATTTGAGGATCTGGAACTTCTTTCAGTGGAGTGTGTTCGGCGACATCCGAAGAGTGCTCAAAGTTTTTCTTCGGAGTGGGACTGCTGGCTTATCGATGAGTACCAGGATACAAGCCCTCGGCAGGTTGAGCTTCTTTCTCACTTGACGAAGGGTCGTTCCGTTTACACGGTGGGTGATCCCCAGCAAAGCATCTATCTCTTTCGAGGCGCGCGCTCTGAGGTTTTTCGGGAACGTGAAGACTATGTAAGGTCAACTCAAGGCAAACAGAGTGAGTTGAACCGAAATTTTCGGTCGACCCCTGAGCTTCTACTTTTTTTCAACGACTTTTTTTCGTCTCGGAGTTCCTCATTTCGTGCTATGGAACCTTCGTTCAAAGAGGGACAGAAGTTGAACCCTCAAAAGGTTGTGGCAACCTTTGTCCAATTGGAAAATTCTTCCAAAGAAGACGAATGGGTTACCCTCTTGAGCATTTACCAAAGAAGGATCCTTGAGGGGGTGGAACCTCACAGGGTGGCTGTACTTGCTCGGACCAATCAGGAGCTTTTGGATTTGGCTGGTTTTCTTGAACGAAGGGGAGTACCTACTCAAGTTCACTCTTCTTCAGGGTTCTATGATCGGCGTGAAGTGCAAGATGCTTTGGCTCTTTTAAGATTTTTGATCAATGTTCATGACAACATGAACCTCATTCAACTTTTGAGATCACCTTGGTTTTGTGCAGATGAGAGTCGGATTGTGGAGATCGTGCAGAGAGAGAGGCCGACCTCCTATTGGGAGGTTTTGTACAGAGAGGCACAGAGTGAAAGGTCCTCTTCTTCTGACCATCTTAGGTCGCTCCTTTCGCTTGGAAGGGCTTTAGAGAGAGTTAAAGAAGTGGGGATCGGACGCGCCTTCAAGGAGACAATGATCAACGCTGGTTTTTTTCACTTTGCCCACCAACATGACAGCACAGGGCGCCGTGAATCCAATCTTTGGAAGTTGGTGACCAGATTGGTCTTGGCCGAACGCCAAGTTGGTTTTAACTATCTTGAGTTCATCGATGAGTCCTACCAAGCGGTGGCCTTTGGCGATGGAGAGGGGGAGGGCGATGCGGTGTCCGCTCTTGAACCAAGTCGCTTGAACCTTATGACGATCCATGGATCTAAAGGTCTTCAATTTGATCACCTCTTTTTGCTTCAGTGGGGAAAGGGGCAGCGTTCGAGAATGCCGATGTCGATGTTGGTTGATGATGAGAAGTTGCGTTGGGGGTTTGCCGTTCCGCTCGGAACCGAAGGGAAGCTCACCCATCCATTGCCAAGCTACGCCTTTTGGCGGCGTTGGATCCAGCGAGAAGAGGAGGAGCGAGAACGTCTTCTCTACGTTGCGTTGACTCGCGCTAAAGAGAGCGTAACCCTTCTTCACTCAGGATCTGTTGAGAAAAACTCTTGGCTCATTCGATCTCCGAATTTGATCGAGGCACCTGAAGGTTGCACCCAGACCCCTTCGTATCGTTATGAGATGATCAGATGAATCCCCCCTGTCTCAGCGGTCATTACAGTAAAGGTGGAAGCAACGGCTTTAAAAGGGATAGTTTCCACCGGTTTACCGGTCACACCTGGACAGTTAGTGATCTCGCGGGCTGAAACCCCTTGGCTTCGTAACTTAATAACCTGCATCTGAATCGAAGATGGGAATTTCCGAATATCCACTGGCATTGGTCTAGAGTCCCCTATGGGCTGATCTCCTAGAGGTAAAACTTTATTCGGCTCGATCATACGAATTCCCCTGTTGGCTCTTTCTGAACCACAGTAGTCGAGATCTCGCTAGCCCGCTACACCACTAGACGTAGTGGATACTGAGCAATCATACCAAGAATTGAAGACCACTCTTCTTGAAGACATTATTCAAAAAATAATGGGATGCAGTTCTCAGTTTTTCGAAAACCTTGCCGTCGATACAATTGTTAAAATGGGATACGGTGGATCTCGAAAAGAGGCAGGAAAAGCAATTGGACAGAGCGGTGATAACGGTGCGGTATTGACCGTCGTTCCCAACATTCTCTTGGTAGAAGATACTGATGACAACAATGATTTGATCAAAGTTTATTTGAAGTCAAAGCAAGTCCATCTTGAAGTCGTAAAGGACGGAAAGGCCGCCCTGGACAGATTCAAACAGAGCCACTTTGATGTTATTTTGATGGATATGCAAATGCCGATTATGAATGGGTACGACGCGACGGTGGCCATTCGGGAGTACGAACAAGAGGAGGGTCGAGCGCCAACGCCCATCATAGCTCTCACAGCTGACGCAGTAAAGAGTCACATTGAGCGAAGTTTTAAGTGTGGAGTTACTGCTCACTTAACCAAGCCTGTCGCAAAGAAGGTGCTGATCGAGACGATCAATACGCATTTGTCGCAGCAACTTTACGAGAAAACGACGGCAAAGAAAAGCGCGTAAAGTCCAGAGATCACAGTTTCTCCTTCATCTTTCAATTGATTTGAATCTTGAATCTATCGTCCGCAATTTTCGTGTTCGGTATCATTAAGGTAGTCCGAATCGTGCAATATGGGATCTGTTGAAGTTTCAATCGAAAAGGAGGACTGGTATTCTTCCATCAGATCACTGATGGTTCTGATCGTAAGTCCCTGTGATTCTACGAAGTCCAACCACTCTTTGTATTGAGTCTTTTTCAAGCTTCCAAAGTATTGTGTTGCGTTCCAAATGTCATATTCATGAGTCACAAAATTGAAAATGCTTTTGTCGTCCGATCTCTTAAAGGAGTTCTCTATCTTCGAGAGTGTTTCGTCTTGATCAATGCCGGGCGCATAGGCCATCCCAAGCTGGATGAACTCCATATCGGGGCACAGATCGACCACTTTATAGGGATGTCTCCGCCCATCTTCCGGAGTTCTTCCGTTGACTTCATAGAGGAAGTCGTCTTTCAAGCGTGGAAAATCTTGTTTGTGATCCGACATAGATAGGGTTTTCATTGATATTCCAAAAGAAGAGAGAATTTCTAACATATCTTCAATGGTCCCGCGATAGCGCGAATCCATCTCTTTGTCAGGTCTATTGGTAAACCCATTCCAATCAATATGATCGGCGCCATGATGTTGAAAAGCCAGCTCATGACCATTTTTAGACCACTCTTTGACGGTGCTCAATCTGTTCGAGTCAGCCGCAAAAAATTCAAGCCACTGGGGATTGGCCTCAATGGTAAGTTTGGCATTGTAACTGTCGGCCAGTTCTACGAACTCTACAAGTGAGTCCCAATAGTATGCCTGCCATTTGAAAGCTCTCGTGCTGCCTCCATTGAAGGAGGGTTCATGTTGTCTTTCTGGAAAATTACCGACTTCAAGGTGTATGATAAAAGATGTGCCAAAGGGTTTTGATGAAGTTGGCGAAACAGGGGCGTGAGACGAATTGCAATTTTGATAAATGAGAAAAAGTGTTCCTAAAATGACAATTCCAGAAACAACACTCAAAGCAGAAAAAGACCTCATTTTCATAAAAGAACTACCCTGATGACAGCGATCGGTCTTAGTTTCCCTACCATCTTGCGCATCCGCAAGTGAAATCTATAACCCACAAGCCTTTGCGGTCGATCCATAGGTGATCGGTATTTTTCTTGTGCAAAATCAAGTACTTAAATTTGGCGACATGCGCCGAAGCTTCGTTTTCTTCACTGATTTTTTTGGAAACATCCTCCTCAGACTTTGATTGGCCTTATCGATATTAAACTGCGTTGGATCAAATTTCTCTCCAAGCCACCGTTGTCGATTTTTATGCTCTGGGTTTTTTGGATCAGCCAAAATCTCCAAAAGCTCTTGGTATCCCCACACTCCGCCGCAATCATCAGGTGGCGCAGCATTCTCGCCAGCTATACAAACCGGATAGAATTGATCGGAGTCCTGGGTGATTATTTTCTCGATAGTCAATTCGTGAACCCAGTCGTCACCAAAATCATATTCATAACGAAACTTGCACTTCGGTGACAGAGCGAGTTTGTCCAGTGTAAACTTTTTTTCATCTAGAACTTCTTCGCCCCAGTCGCCGCCGATCTCGGCCATGGTTGGGCCGTAGTTATCTCGTCCAATGTTGAATTGGTGAAGGTGACCGCCGTCCCACGGCATCGCAGATTGAATGATTTGGTGCAAAGTTCGAAGGGTCGAACCGCCTGGTACCAGAACTCTTCTCCAAATCCATGGCTTAAAGTTTAAGAGCTTTATTTTTATCTGATAAATGGATTCGTTTTTTGATTTCATTTTTTCCACTATACCTTCTTAGCATCTGTAACTTGGCTTCAACATGACTAATAACTTGGAGGGCTCCCATGGAACTGGGTACCATCTTAAACGGACTCAAGCAATGTTTTTGCAACGTCCCATTCAGTGACAGGCGCGCAAAGATAGAACCCTACGAATTTATCGTTTCTCTGATTTTCTGCTTCACTCAGGACCGAGGAGCTCGAACTATCGCATCTTTGCGAAAGAAAACCATTAAACTGACCGGCAAATCTGTGTCTCGTGGGACCTTCTGGGAAAGGCTGGCAACAAAGAGACTGTTTACTCTTTTGCTTGAATCAACCATTACACTTAGTAGGTCCCGTACGGTTCTGTGGTGGGGCTGGCATCTGCGATGGTGTCGGCCTACCCGATAAGAAATTGGACGACAGGGTTTGGTCGCTCGACCGGCGTAATATGGGGCGGCATAGATTGAAGGAAATCGAGTGAACACGGGAGACCCCTGCATGTCGGAAAGTAGCGATTTTCCAACATCTG
>JACTMU010000114.1 GCA_014584465.1 Pseudomonadota bacterium
CTACCGCCCTCAAGATGAGGCTTCGTTCACTATCGGTATATCGCCTTAAACTTGGCTTGGTATGCTTTTTGGACTTACAAATCTGTTCTAACTCTTGAACCAATGATGATTTTGACTGCTCCTTTTGCGACATAATGCCTCCTCTTAATTTGGAGAGCCCATCTCAAATCTGATCCAAACCTAGACCCCTGCAAAAGTGCCTTACAAAATCAACCATTACATTTAGGTGATACGAACTTGTCTGTTTTTAAAAGAGTACGAACTCTTTCTATTGTCGAAGATACATCGATGTTTTCTACCGTCATTTCTTTTCCTCAAAAAAACTATATCATGACTTTTTGAGGTAAAAAAATCGCATGAGGATTGGATTTAACGAACGAAAAGAAGACGTCACCTGCCGGCGTATTTCAGATCAAAAAAAGTTTAGTACGGCAGATCCTGTAGCGTTATAGGATATCCCTAGAAGAGTTTGAGATGTGGCGATCGAAAAACACAATTTAACGAAAAAATGATGTCAAGTTTTTTTCTAATTCATTCAAAATACTTCTACACACCCTGGCCAGTTACGATCTATGAACGAAACATCAATTCGACGGTACGTAAGATCAGTGATCACGAGCTCATCGTCTCAACATCTCTTCTGGACCTAAATCACAGCATGAGAGTGGAACTCAAGATTGATCTAAAGCACAATTTGATCAAAGAGGCCGACGCAGAGATCACCAAGGCCCCGCTACAAATTTGCTCTTACCCACTTCAAAAGGTAAAGAACCTTGTAGGGCTCAAAGTTGAACGTGGTATCAATAAGAGACTTGCCTCTCTCGTCGGTGGGTCCCAAGGATGCACTCACCTCTACGAGCTTGCACTCAACGCGGTTCGATTGGCTTTTAACGTAAAACTTGGAATGCAGTTTGACTGGGACCAGTGGACCTCCCGAACCATCCCAGACGAGGAGTTCCTTAAAAAAGCTCAACCCGTCCTCCAAGGAAGTTATTCTCCTTTTGACTCTCACATCTCACAAACTGATTGCAAAAAAGATCCCCAATCAAATGACCCTGGTGGGACTGCCAATCAGTGACCTGCACGAGTTTGCTCTGAAACATACTCGGTGACTCTATTTGGGAAATTTTTTTCTAAGATTTCATTTAAAAATTGGGCGTGGATCTTCGAGCTACCAACCACCATCTCAGCTTGAAACAGACTGCCCTCTCCGTCCTCTGAAATCTTTTCACACGTCAAAACAAAATCCTGATGATCTGCCTCAAGCGATGCGAGGATTTTGGAGTAGCTATGAAAACAAGACGAAGGCTCAGGCGCAAATCTCCTCAAAACATAATCACCAAAACTATCAGTGCTCTCGGCCAACTCATCCAAATGAAGAGAGGTCGTTGACTCAGTTGCCTTTTCCTGGTCGATAGCCTCTTCCAACCTCTCGTGGGCCTTGATCAACCTTTTTCGTTTTGAGAACTTCTTCATTTCCTTTGGCAACATGATCATCATTTTCCGTCCATTTTTGTAGCACCTCAAGATCGCCGAAAACTCAAAATTCCCTTCCAAAACCTCAGCGACAAGAGACCTCATATAATCTTTGCAAAGACCTTGTTTTTGGTCCACGATTCTCATCTCCGACAAAATCCACTTCTGTTGCAGTTTGTCCTCGAGGGTCACTACCTCGTCGACCTTCACATTTCCTCCTCTGATCGCTACGGTTAATGTGGTTATTCCGGCTATAACCAAAGTCGCTCCGAGTGCTAGTAGAAGTTCAATTAAGGTAAAGCCCTCAATCCCACCGAGCCCCAAAAGTCTTATACTTCCTCTAACCAGCCACCAGGTCTCAATTAGTTTTTCCACAAATGCCTCCTTTCTCTACCTACAATCACCCTTTTTTGATCAATGACTATTTTGTAGAAATTTCTGACCTCCGACTCGACGAGCTGATTGAGAATCTTTTCGATGAGGTTACTCCCTGGCGTCTCTACCAAGGCCTTCAGCCTATTTTGGAAACCCTCGAGGTTTGATGTAGACCATTTCTCAGTACTTCCAATCTTCCCAAACATGGTATCGTAAGCTTCGATGATTTCAGCGACCGATCGATCTGTCCCTGTCCCTATCTGAGGATCACCGGTGATGATTTCGAAACTTTTGGGAAAACTGGATTTGTAACTCTCAACGGCCTTACTAACGGTTGATTTGAAACTCACTGTTTCATTATTGTTGGCCTTAGATGACATTTCAGAGCTATTGGTCAAATCAAACTGCGCTCCAAGAAGCGCCATGTAACTGGCAACTGACTCCTTGAGGCCCGTAACGTCCGCGCCGACCTCGCCCCTAAGAATCTTTAGGACAGAATCGAAGCTTTTGGTGCGCAACAAGCCCTCCATAACATTAAATAGATGTTCTTTAGGTACGGCACCCCCTATTTTCTCAGAAAGCACCCCTAAAACTGCTTCCTTGCGAAGCTCCTCGACTGCATTTTTTTTCTCCTCCAAACTCAAATTTTTACCGGACGATTTGATCACTTTTTTCCTTTGGACAGACAACTCTCGATATTTCTTCCCTAAGTTATTCTCAAATTCAGTTCCAAGAATCCCTCGCTTTGTCCATAGCCTTCGTCCTGAAGATTTCGATCCGACTGCCATAGTGTGGGAGGCTGGGGCGATTCCAACGAAACTGCCAACTATGAAAAACGTGATCCATTTTTTCATCTACTCGTTCCTGTCCAAAAATAGACTACTCAGCCACAAGAGAGTGGCCATACCTGCACATTCTAAGGTTCCCTGCGAAAATCGGGCCAATACAGCGGCAAGCTCTCCTCTGCCTGCCACACCGAAGAGAGCCGGCGAGGCCCCCCAAAAAAAAGGCCAAATGGGGTAGATTTGGGCAGGCTTCTGTTCAACCCTTTGTCAGATGAGAGCAATATTTGGAACTCTTTTCACGCTCTTTAGGTTTATCAAACAAAACCGAGGTCGATTCCGATGGCCATGTCCTCGGGGCATTTTAGTGGTTGGTGGCTATCGATACCATAACTTACGACCGAAATATCCTGATAGTGGATCAATCCCTTCCATTTTATCATCGGTTTTCTACTATTAAGTCCTTCAACGATGGCGTTGATCATGTGACATCCCATAGACCAAGCTTCATATCTCACAAAATCATCGAAATCATCAGCAACTTCAGTTTCATTGAAAAATGTAAGCTCACACGACTTAAGTGGTTTTCCCTCTCCAGGGAAGATATGAGCGCCAGAAAAGATGCTAAGAACATTCCAAATTGATCTGATGGCTTTGAATTTTGGTGTCAATCGAACAAAAATGAGTTTGCGAAGTGTTGACTGCTCTCAAAGGGCAAAAGAAATTTTCCCGTTGCCACGGCGACGCCTATAAAATTTGATTTCTGGGTAAGCCTGAGCGAAGTTCAACAGTTCATTTGCATCCACTTCGGGCCCAAAATATTTCTTAGACAGAGCTTGACTCAATTCGCTGAATTCACCCATTGTTGGGGAAAACGCCTCATAGGAGGGGCCAGACAACAGTTTTGGGCGCCTCCATATGAACCGTGCACCAATCCTATAACTGGACATCTTTTCTATCTTCGTATCCACCGAAAACATCAAGCCAAAAACGGGTTCATTGATAGAGTTCCGTGATCAAATCGGAGAAGAGGATGAAGCGCCCACTGGCCCCATGATCAATGGCACGGTTCAGGTAGGCTGTTGCCAATCCCGTTT
>JACTMU010000018.1 GCA_014584465.1 Pseudomonadota bacterium
GAGTTAGCGCCTCTGGCTAGCCCTTCGTCGGCCCGCCTCGGTATAAGAAAAACTTATCAAAATCGATCAAAAAGCGAATTACCGGACAGCCCCTATGTACGAACAGTTCGTGATCCTGATGATGGCATGGTGGAACTTCAGACCTATTTTAATGGAGAACTTGTTGGCTCACTTGTGAAAGAAAAGGCGTCTATGCCATCGGTGAAACGAATTCAATTTAGCTTTATGAGACACAATGATGGGAAAGATATGCACAGTTTTGGTGTGGTCCGTAAGGACATCTATTCCTATCTTAAAAAATCACCCATTGGCACGGAACAAGATCCAGATGCCCACACCAATAAAAAGGGCACCTGAAAAATATCTTAGGATCTGAGGATCCACGAGTTGTCCCAGGAACTTTCCCGCCAGAACGCCGATGACTCCCGCAAACGAAAGGGCCAAGACCACAGCAAGAAGAACACTCCACGTCGACTTCGATGAAGCTGAAGCCGCCAGAGCTGCAAACTGAGTCTTGTCACCCATCTCCGCCACAAAAATTGTCACAAATGTGGTCCAAAAGATCTTCATGTCCATCATCAACTCCTAAAATGTAATCCAGGTTTAAATAGGGGTTAAAACACTAGCTGGAGTAGAGGTGGCAAGCCACAAAGTGATCTTGACCCACTCTGAGCCACTGGGGATCGTTGTTTCGACACTTCTCCATGGCTTTCGGACATCTCCCAAAAAAGCGACATCCTGGCTGCACATTGATCGGTGAAGGAATCTCACCATGAATGGGAACATGTTTCCGCTCACGCTCATACTTGGGATCAGGCTCTGGATTGGATGCCACAAGAAGCTGTGTGTAGGGATGTTTGGAATGAAAATAGACCTGGTCGGCAGGTCCAAGTTCAATCATTGAACCCAAATACATGACCGCCATTCGATCTGAAACATATCGGACCATCGACAGATCATGTGCGATGAAGAGAAGAGTCAGACCCATCTGTTTCTTAAGATCATCCATCAAGTTGATCACTTGGGCTTGTACTGAAACATCAAGCGCTGAAATCGGTTCATCACAAACCACAAATTTCGGCTCTACGATCATGGCGCGCGCAATGCCGATGCGCTGACGTTGCCCCCCGGAAAACTCGTGTGGGTAGCGCGACATGTGATCGGGTGCAAGCCCCACCTTTCTCAACCACTCCGCCACTCGCTCGGTGAGGTCGCTTCCCGAGGCCATCCCATGAAGTTTCAATCCTTCACCAATGATGTCCTTCACCGTCATTCGAGGGTTGAGCGAAGAGTAGGGATCTTGAAAGATCATCTGCATCTTTTTAGAGTAGGTTCGAAAGTCCTCAGGGCTGTACTTCTGAGGAAGCTTCTCCCCTTCAAACCAAACCTCTCCATCGGTCTTATCCCAAAGACCTATAAGGGCTTTGCCAAAGGTCGACTTACCTGAACCACTTTCTCCCACAAATCCAACAATCTCATTCTCATGGATCGTCAGAGAGATCCCATCCACCGCATGCACAACTCGATCTCGATCCACGTAAAAATATTTCTTTAAATTTCGGGTCTCAATCATAAACGATCCAAATAGTGAAACTCTTCGCCATCCACTTTGTTAGCCCCTGCTTCATGAAGCCAACAAAGACTTTCATGTCCATTGCTCTTATAATTCCTTGGAGGATGATCTCGACAAACATTCATCGCGTAAGGACAACGAGCAAAATATCCGCACCCTTTGGGCGGATGAAATAGATCTGGTGGAGAGCCCTCAATAGGTTCAAGACGCCGTTTGTATCCCTCTCGATTGGAGGGCATCGCAGCTCGCAACCCCATTGTGTAGGGATGAGAGGGTCGATAGTAGATGTCATCAACGCTTCCTGATTCCACAATGAGCCCCGCATACATGACAGAGACATCATCGGCCATTCGAGCCACCACCCCCAGATCATGGGTGATCAAGATCAAGGACATAGTCTCCTGTTTTTCAAGCTCTTTGAGAAGTTCTAATATCTGTTCTTGAATGGTCACATCCAGTGCTGTAGTCGGTTCATCGGCCACCAGAATTTGAGGTCTGCATGCCAGGGCCATCGAAATCATCGCCCTTTGGAGCATCCCCCCCGAAAACTCAAATGGATATTGATTGGACCTCTTCTTTGCTTCGGGAATCTTCGTTTGGTCCAAAAGATCTACGGCGCGCTTCATCCCTTCACTGTGACTGA
Source organism: Pseudomonadota bacterium (assembly GCA_014584465.1). Classification (GTDB taxonomy): domain Bacteria; phylum Bdellovibrionota; class Bdellovibrionia; order Bdellovibrionales; family JACTMU01; genus JACTMU01. The sequence continues at coordinate 2,217 of JACTMU010000018.1, forward strand.
CGCCATAGTGAACCTTCAATGTCTCGCAAATTTGCTTTCCAATGGTCATTGTAGGATTGAGTGAGGTCATAGGATCTTGAAAAATCATTCCAATTCGTCGACCTCGTATGGAGTTGAGCTTTGCTCTGGAAACACCCAAGATCTCCTCGCCCTCCAAAATGGCAGATCCTCGAGTCACTCGCCCCGGTGGCATTGGAATCAATCCCAAAATGGACTGCACGGTCACCGACTTGCCACACCCCGATTCTCCCACAATGGCCATGGTCTTTCCCTTAGTGACATCAAAATTCACACCACGAACGGCATGAACAACCCCACCGTAGGTATCAAATTCCACATCCAGATCTCGAACCTTAAGAATAACCTCTCTGCTCATTCTCGAGACCTCATTCGCGCATCCATCGCATCCCGTAAACCATCCCCTAAGAGGTTGAATGCGAGAACTGTAAAACTGATGATCAGGGCTGGAAAGAGAAGCTCATGAGGCGTGTTGAGCATCGTCTTGATTCCCTCGTTGCACATAGTCCCCCATGAAGCTGTTGGAGGCGTTACGCCCATCCCAATGAACGACAAAAAAGCTTCTGTAAAAATGGCCGTAGGCACAGCAAAAGTGAGCGTCACTATAAGTATCCCCATCATATTGGGAACCATGTGACGTCCTAAGAGATAGATGGGTCGCGCACCCAAAAGTTTTGCAGCTTGAATGAAACCCTCTTCACGAAGCTTTAATATCTCACCACGAACCAAACGGGCCGGTGCGGGCCACGACAACGCCACAAAAGCCACAATCATCGGAAGAATCCCACTCTCCCCAGGGCCAATTCCAAAAGCCACCTTGAAAATGATCATGAAGAGGAGAAAGGGAAGAGCCACAACAAAATCGGCAGCTCTCATCATCCAATGATCCACACGGCCCCCAAGATACCCAGAAAGCCCTCCATAGAGAGTTCCAATCAAGATATAGAGAAACGGTGTCACCAACCCAATGAAGAGCGAGACTCTTGCGCCTTCCATCAAACGCGCAAGGATATCTCTTCCCAGATAATCGGTCCCTAATGGATGAGCCGCTCGACGGATTTGATCTCCAACCTTCACGTCACCACGGATCTTCTGAGCATCCTCAAGGGCAATCGCCTGAGCAACTTCAACTTTCAATGTGGCAAAATGTTCGGACTCCCCACCAAAACCCTTTGCAACCACGCTGTAGTAGTAGGATCGCGCTTCAAGCTTCAATCGATCTTCATACCCTACGCGATTTCCCCCTTCCACGTCTCCTAAGGGGACGCCCAACGAGAATATATCTTCGGGTTGGGCCTCATTTCGAAAAATGGCATATCCGGTCGCACCCACAACGGGTTCCCACTCAATGCGCGTTGAAAAAATATGGGGCGCTCCAACAATCTTAATGGAACTGGGTGCTGCAAGCTCCTCAACCTCCTCCTGTGGCTCCTCTGGAAAATCCTCGCGCACCAACCCTTCCCACTCGCGACCCTCTTCCACAACCACAGCCTGATCTCCAAATGAGGGAGATTGAGAAATATGAGCCAAGTCCTGATAGGCAGGATCCACATTCCAAATGAAGGGACCCACAACTGTAAAAAAGATAAGTGCCAAAACGATGTAGAGAGAAGCAACAGCTCGACCATTTTTGCGCAAACGAATCATGGCGTCCTGCCAATAGGAGAGCGAAGGTCGTGTTAAGACCTCAACAGATCTCTCTCTTTCAGCCCTGCCAAAATCCAAACCCTGCCCCATCTTCCAAGCTCCCTAAACATTGACTCGAATGCGTGGATCAATGAATCCATAGATCACATCAACCAAAATGACCATAAAGATCAAAAAGCCCCCGTAAAAAACGGTGAGCCCCATGATGACCGTGTAGTCCATCTGCTGAACCGCTTGAACAAAATAGCGCCCCAACCCTGGAATGGTAAAGATCGACTCGACGACGAATCCCCCCGTGGTGATCGCCGCAATCGCTGGCCCCAAGATTGTAATGACCGGCATCACAGCATTTCTAAGTTGATGAAAAAAGAAGATGCGAAACCCGGAGAGCCCCTTCGCCTTAGCGGTCCGTATGTAGTCTGTATTGACGACTTCCAACATGGACGAACGCATGAGTCGGGTCAAATAGGCCAAAGTTCCAAGTCCCAATACAAGTGCTGGCACAACCATGTGTTGAATCTCTCCCCAACCGGCCACAGGCAAGAGCGTGAATCCCAAAAAGGCATTGATCTTAATCAAAAGAAGCTGCCCCCAAGAGGCAAACACAAAATTAGGGACAGAGATCCCAAGAATCACAAGAAACATGATCACGGCATCAGGCCATCTATTGCGAAACACCGAGGTGAGAGCTCCAAATAGGATTCCCCCTACCGCAGCGTAGAAGATCGACAAAACCCCGAGTATAGCCGAAACCGGAAAATGCTCTACGATGATGTCATTGACCGCACGGTTCTCCTGCGCAAAAGAGATCCCAAAATCCCCTTTGGTCATGTTCTTTAGAAAAACCAAATACTGGGTGAGTATGGGCTGATCCAGCCCATACTTCCGCTCCAAATTCTTACGAACCTCAGTCGAAACGGCCTTGGCCTTTAAGAGCGGGTCGCCGGGAGCACTGTGCATGGCCACAAAGGTCGCAGTTGCCAGTACAAAGACTGTCAAAATTCCACCGATGATCCGCTTGATGACGTAACTTAACATCTCTTCTCTAATTACAACGTTAACTGTTCAAGGTACATTCCACTTCGGTCCGCACCCAATCAAATCACTTCTTAACCTTCGCATAAACATAGAGGGGGTCTGCCCCAATCACAGCTCGTACAACCCCATCAAGGCGATTGGATTGAACATAGATCTCTGAGGACTCATAAGTGGGAAGCACAACGACATCCTCATTGACCAGATCTTGCACCTTGGCCATGGCATCCATTCGAACTTTAGGATCTGCCGAGGCCTGGGCCACGCGGACCCACTTATCCAATTCGTCACTCTTGTAGCGACCTCGATTGTTCTCATTCCATGAAGCAAAAAGATCTGCAAAGGTCATTGGGTCATTAAAATCGGGGCCCCATCCCGCTGAAACAATGTCAAAGTCTCCAGAGGTCATCTTGGCCAATCGCTGTTTGAAGGTCTGCTTGTCGATCTTAAGATTCAAACCCAATTTTTTCTTAAAAAGACTCTGAAAGTACTCCACCTGCTTCGAAGCTGTTGGACTGTCCCCGGAGAGAAGAACGAGATCAGGAATGGTTCCACCAAGCTCCTTCTTTGCCTTCTCAAGGTACTCCTTGGCGGCCACATCATTCATCTTAACTGGTTTTGCAGGATACTCCTGACGAAACTTGCCCTTGACACCAGGTAGCCACTCAGGAAAGAGCGACACTCCTGGTAAATTCCCAGGAGTCGCAAGCACCTTGTCCACCAACTCATTGGCATCAAAGGCAAGTTGAATCGCCTTACGCAAATTGCGATTGGCAGTGGCTCGACCCGGTCGATGGTTGAATTCCAAATAGAAGATGGTTCCTGCTGCAAACTTACGAATTCGTAACTTCTCTTTAATCGCATTCTGCATGGTTTGATCATCCAAACTCACAAAATCGATCTTGCCATCTTTAAAGAGATTAAAGCGCGCGTTGGTGTCCGAAGTGATGTAGGGAATGTCAATCACATCGATTTGAATCTCACCCTTGTTCCAATAGGTCTCACTCTTTTCAAGTCGTAGAGAGGCCCCGTGAACCCATTTGGTCAATTTAAATGGGCCATTGTAGAGCAAGTTGGCAGCTTCGGCCCCATAAGCCCCTTTGGTTGATTTGTGAAAGTCCTCTCGAATGGGCATGAATGTGCCAAAGGAGGTCAAACCCACAAAGTAGCCACACGGCTTTTCAAATTCAACCTTCAAGGTCCAATCATCCACGGCGGTCACACCGAGAGTTTCTGGCTTTGCCTTTCCTTGATTGATGGCCTCCGCATTCTTGATGGAATACATGATGAAGGCGTACTGAGATGCCGTCGCCGGATCCACAACGGTTCGCCACGCAAAAACAAAATCCTTAGCGGTTACAGGTTTTCCATCACTCCACTTGGCATCTTTGCGAAGCCAAAAAGTTGCCCCCTTCTCACTGATCTCCCACTTGGTTGCAACTCCTGGTAGAGTCTCACCACGCTTTCCAAGCCGCGTAAGTCCCTCCATCACGTGGCCAACCACCATAAAGCTCACGGTGTCTGTGGATTTTGTGCTGTCAAGATTTGGTGGCTCCTCTGCAAAAGCCAAGGTGATCTGATTGTTTGCAGCCTGCGTGGATTCCACGCCCAATACGGAAAGCAATGCAATCACAAAGCCTACCAAAATATTCGAAAAGCGACTCATACTACCCCCTTTAAGTCCGCGCTGGTTACGATTGGCAACCAGTTTCGCCGTTTTTGCCAACTCACAGCAAAGGCCATACCAACTTCGTGGAGACATTCTGGCTCTTTATCAAATTCCACATCGGTCACCACCAATAACTCATGTCGTTCGCCATATCAATCAAATCAGTTGGATTCCAACGACCTCTCAATCCATTTTTGCTCAATTCGGGCTTTCAGTTTCAACAATGACGCGCAATATTATGTCGAGTTTCCACAGCCAGTGAGGGAAAAATGAGATTCCAACAACCTCCCCTGTGTGGTATGGAAATGCGCATCAATCTTGGTTGATATCAAGTTGATATCAAGTTGATATCAAGTGGTGAGGCAAATTTGTGCTTTGCCACCCGCACTGGATTTGAGATTGAGAACCCGGATGGGAGTTTCGTGTCATTGATGAGATCTATCTCTTTTATCGTAGGGTGGTCGCTAGGGACCTTTTTGGTTCCTGGTAGGTTGACTCCCTCCACTTGGGCTTCCATCGAAGTTCCTCGGCAAAACTCCTTTCACGTCGTCGTGACACTGCCACCCATATGCCAACTGATCGAAGAGCTTGGGGTCTCAGAGGTCCACTGTTTGATCCCTCCCAATGCATCTCCTCATGACTACGAACCTCGACCCTCAGATGCTGCAGCCCTAAACCGTGCGAACCTTCTCATCTATGTGGCAAAGAACCTCGACGGTTGGGCCGCGAAGCTCTCTGCAGATCGAAGCATGGAACTCATTTCACTCTTACCACCGTCGTCACTTCTTCGTCTGAGCGGGGGAGCTGTGGACCCCCACATTTGGACCGATCCGATGACCCTTAAGAGTCTGATCCCGTCGGTCACAAAGATTCTCTGCTCCGGTAATCCACCAGGCTGCAAAACCTACAGCGCAAGGGCCACAACTCTCATGGATAAGTTGAGCAAGGTGGATGAGCAGGTCCGAAGACTCTTTGCAGAGACCACCCATAAAGACTTTATGGTTGCTCACCCCTTCTTGCACTATTTTATGAAGCGCTATCTCCAGAGCCAATCCTTTACGATCCAAGAAAATGAGCACCACCCCATATCACCTCAACATCTTCGCAACTCCCTGAATTGGGCAAAAGGGCGAAAGATTGGAGGAATTTTTGTAACTCCCCAGGTGAACAATCGATATGCCCAATCGATTGCGACCTCAATCGATGCCAAAGTCATTGTCCTTGACCCTCTTCTGGCATCATCGAAACCGCATGGAGGACCCAATCGCGAGGGACTCTCCGAAGCCCTTCTTTCACAGGCAAAAAAAATTCATGAGGCACTTCAGTGAACTCTTCTGTGAACTCTTCAGTGCAACTTCGACTTGTCATTCAAAATCTTGGACTGACCATTCAGGGTCGCAAGATCTTCGAAGAGATTGAGTTTCAGGTTTCCCAAGGCTCATTTTTAGCGATCATGGGCCCTAACGGTGCGGGTAAAACCATGCTCCTTAAGACCCTTATGGGCCTTTACACCCCGACGGCCGGAAGGGTTCGGTTTGAGCACATTGCGAGATCTTCGATCAGTTACGTCCCTCAGGTGAAAGGAATGGATCCTCACTTCCCACTTTTAGGAATTGAGCTCGTCGTCAGTGGGTTGAGAAGAAGTTGGCCCTTTCGCATAACCCAAAGTGAACAGTCTCAAGCGCTCAGCACACTTGCTGAGATCGGCGCTGATCACCTCGCGTTGGAATCGGTTTCAACTCTTTCAGGCGGAGAGAGACAGCGGCTCTATTTGGCGCGCAGCTTTATCAGCAAGCCCCAAGTTTTGCTTCTTGATGAACCTGTCACTGGCATTGATCGAAGTGGTGAGGAGGATCTCTACGGAATCTTGGATCGATATAGAAGTAGGTTTGGTGGGACCATTCTTATGGTCACACATGATTTCAATATGGCCCTTCACCATGCCAGTGATGTTCTGGTGATTCACCAGAAGCAGCTTGCCTTCGGTCGCCCTTCCGAGGCACTCACTGAGGAGGTGATTCGCAGGGCCTTTGGCCACACCGCCCACACCCACCCCATCACTCCCCATTCGAGATCCCATGTTTGAGCTCTTCACCCTCCCATTCATGCAAAAGGCAATGATTGGCGGCATCCTGGTCGCGCTCCTCTCCAGCTATTATGGAGTTTTCCTCGTACAACGGAAAATGAGTTTTCTTGGCAGTGGGCTTGCCCACGCTGCATTTGGTGGGGTTGCCCTTGGACTCCTTCTCAAAGCCGAACCCCTTTGGGTGGCCCTTCCCTTTACAATCGTCGTCTCCCTTATGATCACTTGGGTCCACCATAAGAGCCGCGTTGAAGCAGACAGCGCCGTTGGAATCTTCTTCTCCACTTCGATGGCACTTGGAATTGTTTTCATGACGTTCAATAATGATAAAAGTTCCAACGCCTTAACTTACCTATTCGGTACAATTCTCGCGATTGAAGGGTCTGATCTGTTCCTGATTGGAGCCCTTCTGCTGATCACTCTCTCTACGCTTCATCTTTGGGGGCGCTGGGCCTACGCGAGCTTTGATCATGAGCTTGCTCGCAGCGAAGAGCTTCCCGTCTACAGAGACGACTACATCCTCTCAACCCTCTTGGCTGTGAACATCGTCGTCTCGATCAAGATCATGGGACTCCTGCTTGTTTCGGCCTTCCTCGTCATTCCGCCCGCAACTGCGAGGCTTGTGGCTCGATCCTTTTCCACAATGACCATCTATTCCATAGTTATTGGTGTTTCTACGACCCTGATAGGACTGATGGCATCTTACTCTCTCGATGCACCTTCTGGGGCAACCATCATTCTCGTTCAGGCCCTCCTCTTCTTTTTCTTTGCTCTTGGAGCAAAGAGCCTTTTTCAAACCCGAATCCGAAAATAGGATACGATATTCGCAATCTGAGACAGTCATTTACAGAAATTTGGGAGAAACTATAAAAATTTTTCACACTTTCTCAATTTGGCTCTAAACTTTCGACCAGCATCAACCGACCAAATGTTGTGACCCCAAAACGCTTTGAATCCTTTTTTCTCTGGTGGCCTGCAATCTCCTTTGCGCTTCATCTTGGATGCACGAACGCAGTCCCCAACATTGAGTTCAGTGAGGGAACTCTTCTCGCTTCCCCGTCAGTTGATGCCACTGAGAATCGATACACGGTGTATGATGACACAAGTCTCCTTGTGATTGCAGGTCACTGTGACTCCCGTTCTACCAACATGGAGTGGCGCATCGGCAGTGGTGGAACTTGGTCCGCCATCAACGGAGCGCTCCCCACAGCCCCCCTCGATGACACTGCAACTGAACTTGATTGTTCCGACGGGAAATTCTCGATAGGCATCCCAAATCCTGCTGTCTATCTTGATCTCACTCCTGAATTCCAATCGATTCAGATTCATCTTCGCACGATGACCTCCGTCGGAGTGAGCGATGCACTGGCCATCACCGTCACCTACACACAGGGTAGCCAATCTGGAGACTCTTCGGGAGGCGACCCATCTCCCGGTGGCAATCCCGATCCTGGTGGCAATCCCGATCCTGGTGGCAATCCCGATCCTGGTGGCGACAATTCATCACCTCCACCAGCCCCCACAAATGTTTCCGCCTCTGCGGTTTCCACAAGTGAGATTCAGGTGACTTGGCAATCGGGCGGCGATCCAACAGACAGTTTTCGAATTGCCTATGTGATGGCCACCGAAGTTTCAATCGACATTTGCGACCTCACCGATCCAAGTTCGGGCGTTACGACCATCTCAAATATTTCCAACTCCGTAAGAAGCTATAGCGTTACGGGTCTTGAGCCAGCCACATCCTACACCTTCGCGGTGTGCGCCGAAAGGCAAACGGGAGGCACTCAACTATTTTCCAGTAGCGAAAAGAAGACAGCTGAGACCCATGCAATTCCTAAGATAACGGGTATTTATCTTCATAATGGTGATCCAAATCTAAGAGGCGCATACAAGAGTGGCAGTTCTGTTGAGATCCGGGTGGAGTTCGACGTCGCGGTCTTTATAGCAAGACCGCCCACAACTCGCCCAAAACTCAAACTTTCCAACTTGGGGCATGCTTTTTTTGACCACCAAGATGACCTGGATTATCGAAAGTTGATCTTTAGGTATGATGTAATGAGCACAAGTATGGAAGATACTGATCTGAATGTCGACCTCGTCTACGATTTAGCTCAGGAAATCCTCAACACCCAAAAGACCTCAGCCGCCACTCTTTCCATACCTGAAGGTCAGAACCTCAAAGACACGAGCAATGTAACCATTGATCTTACAAGACCACCCACACCCACCATCTCAAAGAATGTCCAGACCTCCAACACTGAAATGAAGATCACGGTGAGTTTTGGTGAGCACGTGACCATCGCCGATGGTTCGAAGTTGACGGTCGTCACGGCAAGCAATGAGACCCTCATCTACACCCATCAACCAACTTCAGAGTCCGACAGTTCGGGAGAGATCGTCTACACCATAGCCTCTTTACCAACTTGCGCGACAGAAAGTGTCTGCGAGTTCACGGCCTCGTTGGCTGCTGGGTATGTCGAAGATGATGCTGGGAATCTTTCTTCGGCAACTACGACCCCTTATACTTTCCAATACGTGAATGGTCCTCAGACCCCGTCGGACTTGATAGCTTCGGCTCTTTCGGAACCATCTGGGGCCGGGTCCACCACCAAAATTCAGCTCAGTTGGACCAACCCCAATCCTCTGGGACCTACGGACCGTTATGACGTCGTCTACTCCACCGCACATATGATTAGCAGCTGCGACGACCCCAGCCTAAGCAAGGAGGCGGTCACCATCGAAGACCCCATGAATCCACCTAGCAGTTACGTCATGAGCTCCATCGACCTCACGGCGGATCCAAGCGGCACAATCTACTACTTCGGACTGTGCGGGGTGAGCAAGGACAGTACCTATTCTTCCGCGGGGGCGGTCACGACCTCCTACACACATGACCCTCCACTCCTGTAGTCCGGATCAGGGCGGCAGAGTCTCAAACGGGCAAGTAACTGATTGGTTAAAAAAAGTAACTGTTCGGTTATTTTCCTGTTGACTCTACGCGTTGGATGCGCTATAAGTAACTCGTCGGTTACAAAGGCGCAAGCCAGGTAGCCGGGGGTTAAGAAAAGGCCAAATGCCACGAGGGGTTATATGGTGCTTGGCGCGAAACCTGCTTTCGAGTGAATTTGCATAAGTTTTTCTTATGCCGAGGCGGGCCGACGAAGGGCTAGCCAGAGGCGCTAACTCGAGGAGGCTCAACGAAGGTATAAGGAAAACTTATGACAAATTCACCGAAATGAGGTTTGCCAAGCGGGGGCAAAAGAAGAGGGCGATCGAGGGGAGCCCTCTTCTCCTAAATCCAATCTGTAGTGGCCGCTTCTGAAAAGAGGCGGCCCCATCCTTAAACCAGTCTTAAAAATGTATTTTATATGCACTTGTTATAGATCTTGTCATCGCAAAAGGGCGATTGTACGAATTTGATCTAAGTAGAGTTTGTATAGCGTTTCAACCAGTAATTACATAGTGCTTGGCGCGAAACCTGCTTTCGAGTGAATTTGCATAAGTTTTTCTTATACCGAGGCGAGACGACGAAGGGCTAGCCAGAGGCGCTAACTCGAGGAGGCTCAACGAAGGTATAAGGAAAACTTATGACTAATTCACCGAAATGAGGTTTCGCGCCAGGCACTACATATATGGCTTAAGCAACAAAGGATCATTTGATGGCTTCGCTCTCCCTTATTGCAAATTCGGTGGCTTTGGCACTTCTATTTCTGCTTGGATCTCCCGTCACTCAGGCCAGTGCGCCCTCTCAGAGAGGTCAGGAGATCTTTAAGCTCTGTGCGACTTGCCACGGGAACCAGGGTGAGGGCAATCAAAGCCTCGCGGCCCCTGCAATTGCGGGACTCCCCCAATGGTACCTTCTAACGCAGCTTAAGAACTTTCGATCGGGTGCCAGGGGGAAACACCCTCAAGATGCTCCAGGTCTTCGCATGGGCCCCATGGCGAGAACCCTCAAGGAGGGGGATTTGGAGACCATTGCAGCTTTTGTCTCCCAGCTTGCCCCCCACAAATTGGCCCCAATCTCAACAGGGACTCCCCAAAGAGGCGAAGAGCATTTTCAGGTCTGCATTGGGTGCCACGGCCATGATGCCCGAGGAGAGGCCCAGCTCAACGCACCACCCTTGCGCTTTTCCAATGATTGGTACCTTATTTCACAACTTAAAAACTTTAGATCGGGACTTAGAGGGGCAAACGGAGCTCTCGATCCGCAAGGTGCCTCCATGTCCGCAATGGCCCAAATGCTCCCCGATGAAGAGGCCATTCGTGATGTTGTAACCTACATTTCAAACTTAAAAGATGAACGCTAAGGAAAGGTTGGATCTGTGTCACTTGATGGCGAAAAATTCCTAAAAAAACTCTTCTATGTTGTTGCTGCCAGTACATTTGCCTACGTTTTTATAGTGGTCTTCTTTGTTTTATAAAAAAGGATTGTAACGAGCTGCTCTTTCAAAATGATTTTCGTAAGAGCGACTAACAGAAGGACGTTGACATTATGGAGCACATCATTGCACAAGCTTCCACCTTTGCAGAAAGCATCGATACCGTCATTTGGGTTATTGCACTCTTAGGTGGTTTCTGGCTCATCGTAGCTGAGGCGATTCTCTTCTATTTGATCTTTAAGTACCGCCGAAAGAGTCATCCGAAGGCCGCCTACATCACAGGTGAAACCGATGCCGAAAAGAGGTGGATCCATTGGCCCCACTATCTCGTCATCGTGTGCGACCTTGTGATCATCGGCTTTTCAATCAAGGTTTGGTATGACGTGAAACAGACTCTTCCAACCCCAGACCAAACCATTCGAATCATCGGCCAACAGTGGGCATGGACCTTTGTTCATCCAGGACCGGACAACCAACTTGACACCCCCGACGACATCATCACAGTTGATGAACTCCATGTGCAAAACAGTGCAACCTACCATTTCAAGCTGGAATCAAAAGATGTCATTCATAGTTTTTCAGTCCCGGTCTTTCGACTCAAGCAAGACGCTGTTCCGGGAAGAACGATCACTGGGTGGTTTCGTCCTACCAAGACTGGAACTTATGACATTCAATGTGCAGAGATGTGTGGCCTTGGGCATGGGATCATGGGAGCTCGCATTTTCATCGAGTCCCCTGATGAGCATGCACTTTGGATTCAAAACAGCAGCCCTGTAAGCCACGTCACTCAGCAGATGGAGTAACTATGTCAGTAGCAGCATCACACACTCACGAACAGAGCTTTTTTCAAAAGTACCTCTTCTCAACAGACCACAAGATCATTGCCATGCAATATCTCTTTACGGGAATGTTCATGGCCCTCATCGGTGGTTTTTTTGTCTACGTATTTCGAATGCAGCTGGCCTTTCCAGGAGCCGAAGTCTTCGGTTACGGAGTGGTTACACCCGGTGAGTACAACTCTCTTGTCACAAACCATGGTACGGTGATGATCTTTTGGGTTGCGATGCCGGTCCTCGTCGCAGCATTCGGGAATTATCTCATTCCACTTATGATTGGCTGCGACGATATGGTCTTTCCGAGACTCAATCGTCTCTCCTATCAGATTTTCCTATTGAGTGCGATCGTACTGATCACCTCTTTCTTGGTTCCCGGTGGTGGCTTTGGTGGAGCGTGGACAGCCTACCCGCCACTCTCATCAAATCCTCAATACAGCCTCACCCCTCTGGGATCATCGTTGTGGCTGGTTGCCGTAGCGCTCGAGTTTGTAGCTTTTCTCTTAGGTGGTATCAACTTCATCACCACCGTTATGAACGCGCGAGCTCCAGGCATGAAGGCCTTTGACATCCCCATTGTGATTTGGATGATCGTGGTGGCAAGCATTGTCTTTATGGCATCTGTGGGCCCCTTGGTCGCCGGCGCCGTCATGCTTCTTTTGGATCAAAACTTTCAAGTTGGTTTCTTTGATCCCGCCCGCGGCGGAGATCCCATTCTTTGGCAACACCTCTTTTGGTTCTTTGGCCATCCTGAGGTTTATGTCGTTCTCTTGCCTGCTATGGGAATCGTGGCCGAAGTGATCTCGGTCTTTTCACGAAAAAAACTCTTCGGATACAAGACGATCATCTTCACGACGGTCGGTGTGGCCGTTTTGAGTTTCTTTGTTTGGGCCCACCATCAATTTGTGGCGGGCATCGATCCCCGCATGGCCAATGTCTTTACGATCACCACGCTTCTCATTTCTATACCTATTGCTGAAATGATCTTTGTCTACATCGCCACTCTCTACAAAGGGTCAATCGAATTCAATACGGCAATGCTCTTTGCCCTAGGTTTTTTGGCCGAGTTTCTCATTGGTGGGGTGACAGGGATCTTTTTAGGTTCCAGTGGCTCAGACATCTATTTTCACGACACCTATTTTGTCATTGCCCACTTTCACTACACCTTCGTTCCCATTGCCATCATTGCGGTCTTTGCGGGAGTTTACTACTGGTTTCCAAAGATGTTTGGCCGCCATATGTCTGAAACCTTAGGACAAATTCACTTTTGGGGGACCGTCATCCCGATGAATGTCATCTTCATTCCGCTTTTTTATCTTGGTATGGCGGGACAACATCGAAGAATCTTTAGCTATGAGAATTTTCCAGAACTTGCCCACCCCTATATGCAAAATCTACGCGTGGTCGCCACAGTCGCATTGATTGTGATGATCCTTTTTCAAATTCCCTTTTTCATCAATTTCTTTCGAAGCATTTTTGCTGGGAAGAAGGCCGAAAAAAATCCATGGAAAGCCAACACCCTGGAGTGGACTGCAGAGTCACCACCTCCCCATGGAAATTTTCGCGAATTGCCGCAAGTCTATCGACCACCCTATGAGTACAGTGTGGCGGGACGATCTTCAGACTTTTGGCCACAAAACGAGAGGTAATTAGAATCATGTCCGCAACACAACCAATTGCAACCACACGAAGCGCCACGGGGATCGCAACAGGTAAACTTGCCGTCTGGTGGGTCTTAGGATCCGAGATCGTCATCTTCGGAGGGCTCTTAGCAAGTTACATCATGCTTCGACTCTTCCATGGCAGTTGGGGTGCCGAAGCTGCTCACACCAACACGGTGGCCGGAGCCATCAACACCTTTGTTCTTCTCACCTCAAGCCTCTTCATGGTCTTAGCCCATCATGCGGCAGAGCATAAGGAGCGCGACAAAGCCTTTCGATACATTTGGATGACCATTGGTGGAGGTCTCATCTTTTTGATCGTGAAGGGAATTGAGTGGAGCGGAGAGATCGCTCACGGCTTTACCTTAACTAAGAGCCTCTTTTGGTCCTTCTACTACACTGCTGCCGAAATGAAAATCTTCATCGCGTGGAGCTGATTGGAATCTATTGGCACTTTGTTGACATTGTCTGGATCTTTCTCTTTCCACTTCTTTACATTGCAAAATAGGAGCATGACCCATGGGAGCATCGTCCACCACTTCACCGAAACGCTACATTAAGATTTGGGTCCTATTGCTGGGATTGCTTGTCATCAGTCTGATAGGACCAACTCTTGAGATTCGAGTTGTAACCCTCATCACGGCATTTGGAATTGCCATTGTGAAGGCCGCGATCGTGGCCTCTGAGTTCATGCATCTCAATGTTGAAAAGAGGTACATTGCCTACATGCTCGGAACCATGGTTCTTCTCTGCATTCTTTTCTACTTTGGAACCGCCCCTGACATTATGAAGGCCGATGGTCAGAACTGGTCTCGCTCCATCAACGTTGAGAATGTCAAGGGAGATGCTCATCCATGAGAAGTGCAGTTTTAGAAAAACCGACGCTAGGCATTTCAAATGGTTCACTCAACTCCCCACGGAGTCCTGTGATTTCAAGCGCCGTCTTGGGGATGACCCTCTTTGTACTGACGGAGTTGATGTTTTTCGTAGCCCTCTTGAGCTCCTACACGGTCATTAAAGCAAGTAAGTCGATTTGGGTCCCTCCGGTGCAGGTTCGACTTCCCTTTGAAGTAACCTTTTTAAGTGGCGCCTTCTTGTTGTTGAGTGCGGCTCTGCTCATGAGAGCGGGCCGAAAGCTTTCGCTCTCTCAGCTCACAGGTTCACGCCCACTGTTGGGATGGACCATCCTTTTTGGGGCCCTCTTTTTGGTTCTTCAGTCCTTTGAGTGGATCAACCTGATGAAATATGGAATGACCCTCTCCTCAGGCATCTTCAGTGCATGCTTTTTTCTCATTGTTGGGGCTCATGCATTTCATGTCCTAGGTGGTCTTCTTGCTCTTGCCCATTTCTTTTGGCACTGGAACTCGGAGACTGGGGCCCCGCGATCCTACTTTAGAGCCCTTCAGCTTTTTTGGTACTTTGTTGTGGCCATCTGGCCTGTCCTCTACTCGATCGTCCACTTTCAAGTGTAAGGGTGGGCGACGTGGTTCAAAGAGTGCTCCTCACCCCTACTGCTCTGGTCTGTGCGATCTCATTGCCATGGCAGGCCTTGGCTTGCCCTGTGTGCGGATTTGGACAGGATGGAACTCGAAATGCCTTCTTAGGTACTGCAATTCTTATGACCCTGGTCCCCCTTGTTTTTGTGGGGACGGTCCTCTTTCTCATACGTCGTCATTTGAAAAAGGGGAGTGCCATCAACAAACCGGTAACCGATGAGTAGACCCAGATGGGTATCAACACCCGCGCCCATCTCCTATGATATCGAGGTCGCAACTTTTCAGAAAGGGCCAATCCAACCACGATCAAAGACAACAGCAACGTCACGACGGCTGCCAAAACGTGAGATCCTAGAAATAGCTTGAACCCTAGACTCACCCCCTCCAAACTTCGTTGGGGTTGTGAGACCCGTTGCTCAACAAAAACCAAAACAAGAAGAAATGAGGTGGCCATTGCAATGGAGACCCAAATCTTGTGGGCAAGAATTTTTCTTTGACGCGCAAAGAAGAATGCCATCAGGATGGACACCAAACTAAGACCGTTGAGCCATGCGATCACCATATAGAATCTCCTTCGGGTCCAACAGGACCCTGCCTTTGTAAGGATGTACCCGTGGGCATTGACATTGCTCTCTCAAGATCCTATTCATCTTCTCATGTCAACAAAAACCCCATATGTACTTTCTGATGAACTGCGAGAAGCAATCTTGATTGCGGAGATCACCGGGCGCCCCCTGCTTGTTAAAGGAGAACCCGGTACGGGAAAGACTCTTTTGGCCCAGCACATCGCCGACGAAAAAGGGCTCTCCCTCTTTCAGTGGACGGTCAAATCGACCACAACGGCCAAAGATGGCCTCTACTTTTACGATGCCGTAAGTCGCCTCAATGATGCACGTTTCGGTGATCGCGGTGATCAGGTGGCCAACATTGAAAATTACATACGACTTGAGGCCATGGGCCAAGCTCTGGACTCGTCCGATCCGTCGGTCCTTTTGATTGATGAGATTGATAAGGCCGACATTGAGTTCCCTAATGATCTGCTTCTGGAACTTGATCGAATGGAGTTCACCATCTCAGAGACCGGACGAACCGTTAGGGCCATACGCAGGCCTCTGGTCATCATCACCTCCAACAATGAGAAGGAGTTGCCTGATGCCTTCTTAAGACGTTGTGTTTTTCACTACATTGAGTTTCCCGACCACGACATGATGTCTCAAATTGTCTTTGCTCATTACCCGTCCATCGATCAGACACTCATGGAAAAGAGTCTCAAGCTCTTTTATACCCTTCGAGACCAAAACAGCCTCAAGAAACGACCCTCGACAAGTGAATTGATCGACTGGATTGCCATTTTACTTCACCATGGTGGAAAACTTGAAAGTGGCACCGGGCTTCCCTTTGCAGGAGCTCTTGTGAAAAACGAAGAGGATCTCATTCTCTTACAGCGCAAGCGATGTTTTTAGACTTCTTCTTTCACCTTCGCTCCCGAAAGATCCCCATCTCCACCAGTGAGTACTTAGATCTTTTGGAAGTCCTTCGAAAAATCGATTTTGAATCCCCTGTCTTCAACCTTGAGCGCTTTTACCACATTGCCCGAAACTGTCTCATCAAGGATCTTAAATATTATGATGCCTTTGATTTGGCCTTTGCGGAGACTTTCCAAGGTTTTGCCTCTCACTCCTCTCTGAAATCCAAGTTGGAGGAGTGGCTCGCGCAAGCTCTGCAAAAACAACTCAGCGCCGAACAGATGGCCAACGCCCTCAAGATACCTCCGGAAGACCTTATGAAGGAGCTTCAAAAGCGACTGGAAGAGCAAAAGGAACGTCACGATGGTGGAAACAAATGGATAGGAACTGGAGGAACGTCTCCCTTTGGTCACAGTGGTTTTAACCCAGAAGGCATTCGCGTCGGAGGCACTTCTCGAAATCGTTCGGCCCTTGCAGTTGCAGGCGAACGCCACTTCAAAGAGTACCGTTCAGATCAATCTCTTCACATTCGTCAAATTAAGGTGGCACTGAAAGGTCTTCGTGAATTGAAATCCTCGGGGCGCCCAGAACTCTGTCTCAAGAGTACCATTCGAAAGAGCTGTGACAACGGTGGAGAGATTGATCTTGTCTTTCGAAGATCGCGCAAGAACCACCTGCGCCTGCTCCTTCTTATGGATGTGGGCGGGAGCATGACTCCCTTTGCCCGCCAGGTGGAGCAAATTTTCTCTGCTGCCCACCAGGTCAACCACTTTAAGGAGTTTCACCACTTTTACTTTCACAACATCTTTTATGGATTCATGTACAAGAATGCCTCCCTTCGAAGGTCGGAGTCCATTCCTATGAGCGATTTCTATCGCAAGTGGCCCCAAGACACCAAAGTCATCTTTGTGGGCGATGCTCTCATGGCTCCCTACGAACTCTTTCAGATGAACCAAAATATGAGTGATGCCTACCGTACTCTTGATCTTCATGGATTGCGCCGCCCTCATTCACACGACCTCACAGGACTTCAACGCCTCATTGAGTTTCGAAAGAGATTTCCAAATTCTGTGTGGCTCAACCCAGAAGATCCCTCCTTTTGGGGGGAGACCACCATTGCTGCAATCCAGGAGCAGATCCCTATGTTTTATCTTAGTTTGGATGGCCTTAAAAAGGCCATCGACGATTTGATGAGCCGATCGTTGAGACGGGCCTCAAGACAGGATCAAAGCTGAATCCCAAGACCCAGACTGAAACTGCCACCAAGGTTTCGCTGCTCTCCACGAGCATCCTTTACAACGTCGAGAAGACCCGCATGAATGTCTCCAGCAAAGATGATGGCGACCGAGCGTGAAACAAAGAGATCCCATCCTAAGCCGGCGGAGGCAAAGAGATCAAACCCTTGGATTTGGTCTTTTGCGTCCCAAGTTCCCGAAGAGTCATCCACATCCTTTCGCTCCAATTCCGCATCAAGGAGAAAAGCAGGCATCAGTCCGATCTTCATATAGAAGCCACCATCTCGGACTCCCATAACTGAAAACTTCGCCAAGATTGGTACACCTAAATAGGTAAGTGAAAGCTTATCTTTACGATCATGCTCAACGTAAGGATCTACATAGTAGCCCCACACACCCCATCCCAAGCCTCGATCCTTTGCTTCCGAGCCGCTTTGGAAAAAGCTGACACCCGTATCAATCGAGACATACTGGGCAAGGCCCACTTCAACACCAAGTCCTCCTGAGGGAGTGACAATGTTGTCATAATCTGGATCTCCACCTCCAAAAGAGTCTTCACCCGTCAAACCATTCTGGCCATTGGCATCATCAGCGCCAGTCATGGTAAAAGTATTGATCCCCACAAGTGGTCTGAGCCGCACGATCGTCTTACCACCACGACCACTCATTTGGTAGGAACTCACCTTCCACTCTGGATCGGTATCTTCGGGAATGAACTGACGATCCAAATCAAAGTCATCTTCCCAGCTTGACTCATATTTTGATTTTCGATTGGAGGATTCATTGGTCCGAGTGCTGCGGCTTCGGCTTCGACTTTTCTTGTTCTTCTTGATCTTCTTACTTTTCTTCTTCGTCTTCTTTTTGGTTTCCTTGGCTGCAGGATCTCGGAACGAACCATTCCACGAATCAAAATCCGACAGATCAAAGCCACCAAAAGCCTTGTCGTCGCTTTCTGCATGCAAAGCGATTCCAAGCAAAAGCGAAATTAGAATTACGATCATCTGCCTAGTCATCATCGACCTCCAAAACTCAGCACAAAGCACACCCTAATGTTTTGCTCCATTGTAAGATCCATTCTCAATTGGTCGATATGCAACTTCAATGCCAGATAAGACAGATATTTTTTGCGACCCATCATGGAATTCAGACCCCTTGGCCGCAAATTGGATACCTGATGTCAAATAGATTGCCACAAGCATCTTCTATAGTTTGAGCTTTAAGTACGTTGAGTCGAAAAGATTTTCGAGCAAAAGTTATAATCTCATTAAAGCCATTGACCATCATTTTATCTGGGCCTACCCTTTCTATAGTGATTGCTATGAAACTTGATTTTGGCATGGGTCCTAAGTTCACCGAAGTGAGGTTTCGCGACTTTCAATGCAAGATTTTTTTGAGGAGGTTGGGTTTGGCATTTTTTCTAAGCCGATTTTGGATTTCGAGGATAAGAACCAGGGACCTATTGCTCGTCTTTTTTACGATGACATCCTTTGCCACTTTGTCTGGCTGTGACCTGTTTCATGAAGAGCGTCCCCATCCACCAGCTATTGCTCTTGATCAAAATTTCCCAGATTGCTTTGAGAGGGTAGCCCCTACCTGGTCGTCGTTTTTTGAGGGAGAGGCTAAGACTGAGGCAATTGATGATTCATGGAACTGCGTCCGAAAAGTTATGGATACCTTTATCAATCAAACTCGTGGTTCCGATCCGAAAATGTATCAAAGAGAGGAGCTTCGAACATTCATTAACTCATCAGTTATGAAGGAACAACCGATTTCGAAATCTCTGTTTGCAGAGGTCATGCATCTTAAACAGATATTTCTTGGAGGAAATCCTGAATCGATGACTCGTAAGGAGATTCTTGACTTTCAAGAGATAAGCTTTTTTTTGCAATCTGAAATGATACTCTTAAGTGAATCGTTAAAAATCTTTCGACTCAAAATGAAAGCAAGCGAAATCACCAGGACTGAATTAAACCAAGCAAGGCAGAATCTTGTGGTCAGCAGTGAACGGCTGGGAGAATTTCTTTTGGCTCGAAGAGTGAACTACTCATTTGCTGATTTGGTCCGCCTCATTAATGCAGTCGATTTTCAAGCAAAAGAGGATTTCCTTTTGGAAATCCCATTGTTGATGGAACTTCGAGGGATTCTAAGTGCTCAGAGGGCAGATACTATTCTTCCTGAGGAGTGGCCAACTCTTATTGAAAACAGTGCAGAGTTTTTTCTATTCTTTCTTAGCTGGCACTATGAGCTTAAGGACCAAAACCTCTTTGTTGAACCGGCATTTTCAAAAATGTGTGAGCTAGTTGAAAAACTTTTTGTTGTGATAGGTCGTGTTGCTGCTAATCACGATGATCAGACAATTCCATTTACGGACATTTTCACGCTCCTTGACCTTTTGAAAGAAAAATTTGATTTTGGAATTGCTCCAGAAAAAATTGCAGTCTTCTTACCAAGGGTCATTCAGCGATTTTTGAACTCTTCCAGCAAGGATCAAAAATCACCCTCAATTACTGGAATCGATCCTCACTTACTGGCTCAAGTGGAAGGTGTTTTTGCCCGATGGACAAAGGTACAGAAAGGAATTCTAGGCCTTGAATCAAATGAAGAGGGCGAAAAATTTCTTCGACTTTCGCGCGGTTTTCGTCCGTTGATTTACGACGACTCCCATATGGCGGTTCTTCGTTACGATTTTGGAGATCACAATCCATCATCTTTAACGACCCTCAACTGGATTTCACTTGCGACCTCACTCTTCTTTGACGCCTACGCGACGGGTCCTAATGGGTCATTAAGAGGGCCAACGATTACGGGTCAACCTGAAAAAAATCCATGCGGGAAAGAAACTCGTGATGACATCTCTTGTTTTTTTACGGAGTTCAAGGATCTACTCGTTGAACTGGAGTTGTTCTATCCGTCGAACGATCATCAGCCTTTGCGCACTGCTGTTGAGAGTGCCTATCTTAATTTTCAATCAGATGGGGATGATCTGTTCGAGTACAATGAGATGGTGGAATATTTGACCTATACTATCTCAGGAATTGTTGGAGCCAGAAGATCCTTTAAGGAAGCAGTCCAGCTTTGCCAGAGCCCTCCATTGGATTATTTTCAAAGGCATTCCCTTGATCTTAAATGTTTAAAGGATCTGTTGCAGGCCAGACAGGAGATTTTTATGGCTAATCTCCCCGAACTTTCTAATCTATTTCAATCAACAAACAGGCCTGAATGGAATGATTTTTTTGACACATGGCTCCGTATCGTAGGGGTGACAGAAAAGGATCGCCTATCTCCTTTGATCCCCTATGAAAAATGGGAGTACATGGTTTTTCTGCTGAACTATGTTGAAACTCTTTTGATTCGCTATGATCAGGATCGCTCAAGTTTCATTACCAAGAGCGAAGCAGACCAAGCCTATCTGGTATTTAAACCCCTTCTGCAGAAGATGTACCCAGAGCTTAATGATTTTTTTCTTCATGCAGGCTTTGATTTTCTCGTGGCCAAAGGAAGACAGCCAGAGAATCCTTGGGAACTCATGTCGTGGATTTCGAGCAATGAAGCAAAAAGCTATCGATCTGATCGCCTAAAGATTTTTCAGATCTTTGAAAATCTCTTAAAAGAAATCGGAATTTAAAGATGTCTTATCGATTACCTCTCACTATTGTTTCCCTAGCTGCGGTTTTCCAAGTCTTCTTAGAGATTTGCTTTGCTGTTGAAGGGTCGACATCGTCCATCGGGGTTTCCTATGAGAGTTACCTCACAGAAATCGTGGATCAGAACGATTCAAAAAGTGCCCTTTTCTTGAATTCAAGTTTTGTAGATGAGTTGAAATGGAAGTCTGCCGAAATGGATACTCTTTTCAAAATCGATGTTACTGCATCTATGCGTCAGGATCAGAAACTCTCATTTATCAACGTCAAAGAACTTTTCGGAGAAATGGATGGAGGATCTTGGCAAACAACTTCAGGCCGACGTCTTTTTGATTGGAACGCTTTAGATGAACGCTGGCATCTGGGTCTCTGGCAACCACAGTTTCTTTGGAATCCAGTGACTCCCCAAGCCCAGGGGCAAACCGGATTGTTCTTTTCTTCTAAGGGCGCCAATTGGAATATGACTCTGTTTGTTTCCCCAATTTTTATTCCTCATCAGTATCCACCCTATTTTATTTCAGAAGGCAAAGTTTCCTCATACAGTCGCTGGACTCCATTGGTTCCTCTTCCAGAGAGCGCCCTTTTTTCTGACCAGATGCTACCTATTGAGTACGATGTAATTGAGCCTTCTAAGGAAAGTGTCGTTTGGCAACCCAGTGCGGCTTTCAAGTATTCTTTTTTGTTTGCGGACCGTAGGCTATTTGTTTCAGTGAGTTTTGCCTCGCTTTTGGCAAATGATCCTCGATTTCATATCAGCGATCCCTATCTCAAACTTTCAGGAGGGGGCCAATCTGTAGCGGTAGTCATCCGACCTGAGTTCTACCGCCACCATCTTCTCGGCCTTGAGGGTGGCTGGAGGGCCAACTCTTTTGAATTGATTCTGAGCGGGGTTTTTGAAGATCTGCCTGGGCCTCCATCTCAGGAAACCCTCTATTTTCACTACCAGCCTCTAAGAGCTTGGGGTGGTGAACTTCGGTGGAACGGCGATCTTTTGACAGCCAACTTTTCCTTGTACAAGAGATCTTCCGGAGATCCCATAATAACTGGCCCCAATCAGTCCTTGTTCGTCTACCCACCGCTAATTAACTCTTCGACGTTATTTTCCAACGCGATCCAAGTGGACCTGGGACTTCAACCGATTCGCGTGGTTTGGCTTGGCAGTCTTTTTCGGTCCTATGGCAAAGCAATCTACGATTTGGATGCTCAAGCGACGATTTTCTCTGCAAGAACAAGTCTAGAGTGGTCGACATTGCGCTGGAATGTGGGCCTTGAAGTCATTGGAACTGCCCCTTCGCAAGCGCCTGTAAGCTTCTTCACACAAGCTCAGAGCAATGATCGGGCCTTTACTGAGGTAGAGTACTTGTTTTGATTAGGTTTGAACTAGAAAAATCGAGTGTACAGTGCTGCAACCAGGGCAAAAAGATAAAAACCAACCACCCGAGCGGCAATCCACCACCAGTTGCTCAGCTTCCACGCGGCAAATGCAACAAGGGCTCCATGGGCAAAGACCGCAACAGCAGTGTTGCGAGTCAATCGAGTCAAAATTTGAGCAAAGTAGGGATTGGATAGCTGTTCTTGCATCTGCTCAGGAAAGAACTGAGAGTACTTAGTTACGATCGTTAAAAAGATGGGCTCGTGGTTCAGATAGCTAAAAAGCAGGATCCCCCCCAAAATGATGCTCACTAGAACAGGTTGCATCTTAAAGTAGATGGGCTTTCGAAAGTAGAGAGAGACGACCGCAAGACCAATCACAGTTAAGAGCGAGTAGATCGTCAGAGAGTCCATCTCTCCAAAGAGAAAGTAGCTGACGACTCCTTCAGCCAATGCCAAAACAATGGCCGTCCCAAGCGCAAGCTTAGGACCTGAAAAGGCATCCACCACGACAAAGAAAAGGAGAGGCAAGATGCCAAATAGCAGAATGGACCAATTCATCAAACCATTCTAGGATGAATGGTCCCAACGATCAACTGAGATCTGTGCAAAACTCTCTTTGGATTTCATCCATTGAGTCAGTTGAGCATAGAGCTCCTTAAGGCCTCCTTGAAGATGGGCCCGGTCAACCCCCTGCTCTTTCTCGAGTCTTCGAAAATGAATCTCTCTTTCTAAGAGGATCTTCACAAAGAGAGCTCTCTTTTCTTGAGACCTTGCAATAGGGTAATTCTCACAACTCCTCTTGAATGGATCTTCAAGTTTATCGTCATCTGGAGTGGCCTTGTTATGGTCAAAACCCTCTTGGGTTAAAGGATGGGGTTGAAAGATCTTCCACCTAATCGACCTTGACAAGAGTAAGACACGACCACCTGGTGCCAAAATCGTTTGAATGTGGTTTAGAGAACTGGAGAGATCGACCTGCTCACTTTGATCTTCATCTAAGTGAACCACTATGAGATCAAAAGCGGGTCGGTTTTGGCCAACTGAAGATTCTTTAAGCTTCTCAGGGGAACCCATTCGATACTCGAGGTTTTCACGATAATCATACCTTGCGCGCGCAAGCTGGATCATCTCTCTTGACCCATCAACTCCCAGAAAGCGCTTTGAGGGAAATCGTTGACTGAGCGAAAAGAGAGTTTCTCCTGTACCGCACCCAATTTCAAGAATGGACTGGGCCTGCTCAAATTCCGCCAGCTCTGTGATCCAAGCACAAAGAGGTGCGTGACTCAGACGCACGTTGACTCTTCGAAGCACTTCGTAAAGATCGTGATCTTTTGCATTGTACAAGATGGTCTTCCAGAGATAGGGCTCACAATCAATTTCAAAGAGAGGCGAGAGGCGATCATGACTTCGTGTGTCCGGTCCAACAGAGCGTCCCTTCACGCTTCTCACGACTTCACCTCACAGGGGGTGCGCTTCCCTAGGATGGTGAACCGCAATTTGCACTGGTGAAATGAAAGGGGTGTCAATAGCCAATTGGAAAGCTCGGCCCGCAGTTGATCAAAATCAAATTCAACTCCATATCTTCTTCGATAAATCTCCGCCAAGATCAAGTAGTAGTGAAAGACAAATTCACACTCATCTTCACTAAGGAGAGTCGCTCGTTTCTCTTCAACTTGCAAAATTTCAAAGTGGCTCTCTGTATTGAGTCGATTCTCACGCTCTCGGCGTTGCGCTTGGCGAACCTGCCGAATGATCGACTTGGCGACGGGAAGTCGAAGCCCTTCAATCGAGATACTGTCGAGCTGTTCGATGATCAAGACCGGTCCTGATACAAAAGCTTTCTGATGAATGCGGTCCACCAACTGAGACCACGAAGACTCTTCCCCGGGCATTTGACGAAATAGAAGCATCTCAACACCCGAATTTGAAGAGTGATCCCCGTTCCTTTTTGGATCGAAACTCCATAGAAACTTTGCTTTAGAAGATTCCTTTTCGGATTTGAAATCCATCTGCAACGTGCCTAGATCATAGATTTTGTCTCGGAAAAAATTTCGCTTATGACCAATTGGGAAATGGGAACCATGGCCAACTTCCGCTACAGAGGCGGCCTGTCGCCATAACGGATGGTTAAAGAGAAAGGTGAGCTCAAACTTAGCGACACTTTCATGCCGATAAAACAGATAGGAATTCCATAAAGATTCCATTGAGGCCTCTTCAAGGAGTGCGCGCACGGAGTTTGGAATCTCTGGATCTGTGAGTCTGATGGGTCGAACCCTTTGAAGGGATGTGATTTGTATGACCTGCGCCTTGGGCATGGATCCTCCTGCTAATTGAGAAGGTGGTGCCCAACACTGAATCTCTTAGTATTGAAGGGGCCTCCACCTCACTGCAAATCTAAATAGCAATGGGGGTGCCAAAGTGTTCCATTTCTAAGAGGCCGAAATGCCTTACAATTTTCATATTGGCCCGAATCGTTCCGGAGAATCACCCAGAATTGTCACCCCTTTGTGTCAAGACCTTGGTCAGTTGTCCCGCCAGTTTCAACGAAATGGCATCCCTAATAGGGCTTCCCTTGGCTTAGAATTTGCTTCTATAATGCAAACTGGCTCCCTTTAGAGGGCACTGAAAAGGAGGGAGCTTGAGTTGAATGCATCCATAGCCTTGAAGGGAGTCGAAGTGAAGATCATTCTTGCCACATGTTGTGCCATTGTCACATTCACCTCTTTTGCCTTTGCAGCCGGTGCATCTAAGAGTGAAGTTCTCAACCATTTGGTAAAGACCCAAGCCCGCACCTCTGAAAAGATGACGATCATTGAACAGAAGATCACTCAAACGCTCAATTCCACGTTGAACATTGAACCTACATCCGTTCGAATTCATGCCTTTGAGCAGACTCTGGAGCAGCTCCTCTCTCAAAAGAGAGAGCTGGCTTTTGAACAGCGATTTTATGACCAACTCATATTTCGAATTGAAAAGGACTACTCAGGAGCCAATTTAAGAGAGTTCCTCGTTCAAGCTCTGCTGGTGATGGCTCAAAATGAAACATCAAATGCAACCCAAGAGGTGAACCTCACATTTGTAAAGCATCTGACCTATTTGGCCATTGCACTTCGAACACTCCCGGAACCCAATGAAAATCTCCTCTCATTTCTTGAAAGCTACACCGAATTTTCGACGATCCAACAGCCAAAGACTCCCATCGATTTTGTCAATCAGCGAAACTACACCAATGGAATCTTGACGGAGATGGCCTCCCCAGTCCCTCGTGAAGAGGCCGGAAGTCCGACCGTCGGCTTGGCTCCAGAGAAGAACTCGACCGAGCCCTCACCCTTAGTGAGTGAAGCTTCGAAACCTACTTCGTCCAAAGATCTAGGAGTAAAGTTCAAAGACCAACCAGAAGGATTTGAACAAGATGTAAAAGAGGAGCAAAGAGAGAACTCCCCAGACTAGGAGCTTGTAGGCCCGACCAATCCGCGCAGCTCTCCTTGAATACTGCCGATTTGTCCCTAAAACGACTTGTTGCGTTATCTCCTTCATGAGCAAATGGAGCACCAAGGCAAATGTGAGGAGAATTGCAAGTGCAAAAATCAATAGATTCACAACCATTCATCGGAGACTTCTCAATTTCTATGAAGTCCAGAGGGCCTCGGTCTGGATCAAGTCAGAAGACGACCCAACTTGGCTTGGAGTGCCCACTGGACAAGATCCCTCAAACCTGCTAAGTGTGAAAGTTCGACCCGACATTTGCTGTACCTCTCAAGGAGGCGGTCACCTGTCGCTTACAAGTTTGTGCACAGGAATTTATTAAGTCGATTTTTTAAGGAGCAGAGCATGACTGTGAATGAGGCCCTAGAGAAGATGAAATTTGAAACTCGCCTTATTGACTACTTCATGAAAGAGGGAAGGATCACCCCCCAGGACTACGAAGCCTATCTAAAATCCTTGGGTGACCTAAGTGACAAATCCACAACGATCGATCTTACCAATTTCAACGAGAGTTCTGACCTCTGATTGAACCTTTGCATGATCCTATCCTGAATCTTTGGACGAAGTGGTGCGATCCTTTCTTACCACTTCAACCTCAGCCTTGATTTTGAAGGTGTGCTCTTCAGCAAATTTCGAAGCTTCCTGAACAAAATCGATCTTTTTGAGAATGTTGATCACCTCTTTGCCAACCCGATGAACAATTTCTTCTTTGGATTTTGCAGCCCCTTGAAGAACCGTGTTTAAGACCTCCTTGGGAAGTCGGACCTCACTGAGGTAACTTCGAATGTGCTCCTCGGTCATGAAGGCCGCACTGAGCCCGGCCATAAAGAGCTTTTTCATGACCTCTCCCACAAACCCTTGAGAACGACCCTCCCCGTTGAGACTCTCCTCCCCGGTATCGAGTTCCTCCTCTTCACCCTTTTGAGTCCGACGATCATTTGCCATAGAGCTGACTCACACGTTTATGGTATGCACTCATCATGTTGGGAAGATTCACATTCATCAAGGCCTTGGCAATAGGACCTGGCACAAAGACCGTGAACTTGGCTTCAAGGGAGTAGGTTGCACGGGTCTTTCCAGCTTCATCTTTGAGTTTCCAAAAACCCGACGAGCTCTTAAAGATATCTCCTGAAGCAAACTCCCAACTGATTTCATCAGGTGCAGCTTTTTTCATCCACAGTCGATAGGTAAAGGTCTTAATGAGCGAGATCTGATACTCAACGAGATCACGACCCCCTTGAGTCTCCACAATCTTACAGCTCTTGACCTCTTCCAAAAATTCAGGATACCTCTCATAGTCCGAAATGATCTTAAAGAAGTCGTCCACCTTACAATCAAAGAGAGCGCTTGTCTCTGCATGAGCCATTCTTCCTCCCCAAACTTGAGTTTCCCATCTCGTGGGTGAAACACCCCACAGGTGAGTATTGTACCTAGGCTTGGTCTCAGCGCAAAGACTTTTTAAAAAGACTCTCGGCGGCCTTCTGAAGATCTTCCTTCGTTGGCCCTTTGGATCCAACTCCATCGGCTGAGGGAACAAAGTGGTCACAGTGGTTTCTCTTCTCTTTGTCAAGGACCACCTCGGCCGACGACTCTCGACACTCATTGTAGGACCCGCGGTCATAAAAGGAGCAATTAAGGCATACGTGAAGGTCCCAACCACACTTGGCGCACTCTTCACGAAGTCCCAATCGATCGGAAAACTCAGCCAACGTTGAACAGTGAAAACATCGAACCTTCGCCATCTCTTGACCCGACCTCTAAAAGTTCTTCAAAAGAAGATTGTGATGGGCTTCGATCATTCGGATGGTTCCGGTCTTAGACCGCATCACAATGGATTGCGTTGCAACTCGATGATCTGGAAGAGTGCGGACCCCTTTGAGAAGAGGACCGTGGGTAACCCCTGTCGCACAAAACATCACATCTCCACGGGCAAGCTCTTCCATCGTGTAAGATCGACTCAAATCACTAATCCCCATCTTCAGCGCTCGTTCCTTCTCTTCATCGTTTCGAAAGGCCAGACGCCCTTGGAAATCACCACCAAGACACTTCATCGCCGCCGCCGAAATCACCCCTTCGGGCGCTCCACCGATTCCAAGTAAGATATCCACCGCAGAATCACCCCAACAGGTTGCAATGGCCGCCGACACATCCCCGTCCCGAATCAGGTAGATGCGAGCCCCCGTTTCGCGAACCTCGTGGATCAGCTTCTCATGACGAGGGCGATCCAAAATCATCACGGTCACCTCAGAGACGTTCTTTCTTAAAGCTTGAGCCACAGCTTGAATGTTCTCGCGTGGAGAGGCGTCAATGCTCACCTTTCCTTTGGCACTAGGACCCACAGCAATCTTGTCCATATAGGTGTCAGGGGCATGAAGAAAGTGCCCCTTGTTTGCCAAAGCAATCACTGAGGTAGCACCGGCTCCGCCTCTTGCCGTAATGGTTGTTCCCTCCAACGGATCAAGTGCAATGTCCACCTCTGGAACTCCTGGATCCTTTCGACCCACCTTCTCTCCGATATAAAGCATAGGAGCTTCGTCTCTTTCACCCTCTCCAATCACGATCGTCCCATCTATACGAACAGTATCAAAGGCCCTTCTCATCGCATCCACGGCCGCTTGATCAGCCTCCTTCTCCTTACCTCGTCCCATCCACCTTGCAGCGGCAAGAGCTGCGGCCTCCGTGATACGTACAAATTCTAGGGCCAAATTTCTGTCCATGGTTCCTCCTTTAATTGGTCGACAATGGGTTTTGGAATTCGCTTTACACTGAACTCTTTATCTACCGAAACATGAAGAGTCATCCCTTGACCGACAGCGCCGCCCCCCCGACTTGAAAAGATTGCATAGCGAAAGCGAATACGAACTCCACCCTCCTGGCGAACCTGAAGTCTCACCTCAAACTCGTCATCAAAGTAGAGTGGGCGAAGGTGACTCACCTGCGACTCAAGAACTGCAAAGACCACCCCGTCCCTCTGCGCATGAAACTGATTGATCCCTCTCTCTCTGAGCCATGCAACTCGCGCATCTTCAAAATAACGCAGGTAGTTTGAGTGGTGCACGACACCCATCTGATCCGTTTCGTAAAATGAGGCCCGAGTTCGGTAGACAAAATAGGACATCGAGGGTGAATCATGCCCTGGCCCCTTGTATTGCGGCAACTCAAATCTTTCCGTAACAAGCCAAAATCTTGATCCTGCCAATCAACGACCCACGACATTAATTCCTATGCAATCCGTTGACTTTCCCGGCCACGTTGGTGGATGAAAGGAGGATGTTTTTGCTTTGCGCAATCAGACTCTTTTTTAGGGAATTCAAATGAGTTGGAAAAAGGAACTCCCCATGTGGATCACCTGGGGCCGCGTGGGGTTGACACCAATCACCATCATTCTTCTGGCCTTCAGAACCCCACAAATGGATCTCTATGCAGCCTTGTGCTTTATGATTGCATCTGCAAGCGATTACTTCGACGGCTATCTTGCACGAAGGTTTCAGAGCGTCTCTGTTATGGGGAAATTTATGGACCCCATTGCGGATAAAATCCTTGTTTCGGCCATCTTGATTGCGCTGATTCCTGATGGCCGCATTGACCCCTACATGGTGATCATACTCCTCAGCCGAGACACCCTGATCAATGGAGTTCGCTCTCTGGCCGCCTCTCATCAGCTCGTCATCGATGCCAAGCCGACCGGCAAGTGGAAGACTGCGACCCAAATGGTATGCCTGCCCGCCGTGATGATCGGCCGACCCATTGGATCCATTCCGCTCTATGAGATTGGCTACTATGGACTCTGGCTCAGCGTCGTCCTCAGCGTCATCTCTGCGACCGAGTACATCTATGGATATGTTCGTGGTCGAAACGCCGCCACGCCAAAAACTTGATGCTTGCGATCCCAGGGACCTTGAGGTAGTTTGTCTTCACATTTTCAGTCTGCGGGTGTAGCTCAGTTGGCTAGAGCGCAACCTTGCCAAGGTTGAGGTCGTGAGTTCGAGCCTCATCACCCGCTCCATTTTTCCCACCCTGCGTAAGTTGGAATTCGGTAAGTGTGAGTAACTCAAATCAAAATTAAAGTGGCGCGGTCCACAGCGCTCTTCAGAAATTCAACGCTACATAACACCAAAAAACACCAGTTGGCTTCACGAAGCCAGATTCTTGGCTTCGTGATTTCTGGTGATTGTCATCGAGCAGCCCAAAAAATCAGCAAAACAGCGATTTGCTCAGGTGGTTGAGCACCCAAGCTCGACTACCTGAGCGTCGCCTTTCTGCCAGAAAAGGGGCTCGAATATGAAAAAGGATCGAACCGTACCCGTCACCGAAGAAGTACGGGTCTTGAAATACATGAGAATTCAAGCTGGTCTTTCACTCAAGAAAGCCGCCAAGCAATTCAACATGACTGACGGAGCTATCAGTCATATCGAGAACGGCAAGATGCGGTTGCCATCTGATCGCATCGAACAAATGGTCACGGTCTACGGCTTTGCCATGAGCGATTTTTTCAAGCTCTCGCGGTCTAAGAAGTTGCCAAATGATCGCCGCCAAGAATGCGAACGACTTCTCAAGACGACGCCAATCACTCGGTTGGATGACGTTTTCAATTTTCTCAAATCAATAAGCACTGGAGGTTAATATGATAGGCCCAATTCGTTTCGTCTTCGTCGTGATCTGGTTTGCCATTGGCCTCAGTATGGCTGGCACCCTGAAGGATTGCACTGCCGTGATGGGTAAGAAGGCTGCCATCGCACACAAGCGTGGTGGCATTTCCTATGGCTGGTGGAATCGGCAGCTTGTGGGGAGTGGCGAGAAGAAGAAGTAGCCAGCCATTAGGCTCTCGCGTACCGATAGGTCCCTTTGATGTATTGAGAAAGATATTGCCCTTTGGATGATGCCCCTTTAAGCTGAACTTTAATCCACCGATTTCCATAAGGACGGGCTTCAACTTCTCGATCAGGTGCGGCTCCCACTCCAACCTGCGATACTACACCGTATAGATCAACATAACCGACCGGAATCCGTACAAAGCTACCAACTTGCCCTATACGATATCCTTCACCGCGTACAAAACTAAGTCCCGTAACGGTTTCATTTTTCAATTCAACGGTAATTGTCACTCCGTGAACATCCTGAACCGTTCCGATCAGTGTTGGATCGTGAGTCACTTTGAGCTTTCCCCGCTATCATCACGAAGAGTGGTCTGATGTGCCAGGAAATTTCCAAGTGACATGAAACCTCCGAGTATGAACTTGCAGCGCTCGTCACGAGCTTTGGTTCTCCCATCAAGTTTTCCAGTCACGACTGCAAATGCATGGAGTGGGTTATCTGTTTTGGCGGTTTCGTGCCAATCTCCATCCATGGTTCCCAGAACAGCTCCATCGACAGCCAGTAAATTCAGATTTGCGCACTTTCGAGCTTCCAAAAGAGCTGCTGGATAGTCGGATTTATCGCCAAAGAGACATCCAAAGCAAATAGCAGTTGGATTGGAATTGAGTCCGTGAATAATAACTTCATTCAAGTGCTGGTCTGAGAAAGAATATCCAATTTTCGCATTCGCTTTTTTCTCAAAATCCGCAACCACTCAGAATTTCAACAGTAATCAAATCACACGGTTACGCTCGCCGAATTCGGTGATGTCACATGATGCTTTCTGATTTTTCGTAGTTTTGGTCTGCAGAAGTCTGGATTTGGTCTGGATAAGTCTGGATGGCGACCCTCTCAGAAAGTGATCTAACATCTTAATTTCTGTGAACGAATCATTGAATCAGCGAGAATCAAAAGTGTCGCTACGCCCAGGTCAAAAAATCTGGTTCACGTCTGACAGTCTGACTACGAGACCATAGTCGCCCTCTTTGCCATCATCCAAATAAACAAAATCTAATGAACCCCGTCATTTGCCCCGTAAGGTTTTAGCTCTCGAAAGCCGACAAGAATCAGGGATTTAGCAACTATGGGAACATCAGTATCACATCCATCACCAGGTGGCTCATCAGCAGGCGGTTCTGAATGGAAGGCAGCCAAAGAGTCTATCAAAGACGGGGCACAGCCACGTCAAATTGTTCAGAATGTTCTCGCTGCGTTCGGTGCAGAATACGGTGCCGAAGCTCAAGCAGTTCTCATTGATTCAGGTGTAAAAAAAGTAGCGGAGATTCTGGACAACAAACTCCGAGAGGCCCCTACCAGAAATCAAATGCTGGTAGCCGGGTTCATTACCGATGCTCGCAAAGAACTTGCCCTAACACAAACCAACTCATTCTTCGCTGAACTTGCACTCGCCGCCGGATCAAAAGCAATTCTTCAAGGCGGTGACAGTCCCTCAAAAGCCTTTGCTGCGGACTTCGCTTCCAAAGTGGTTGATTACGTCGTCTCAAGAGACCTTCCCTCTACGATTGGATCAAAGGGTCTAGCTAATCTTGAATCGGTAAATAGACTTTTAGGATCAGTCTCTGCGGATTTTCAGGGGCGGGCCCAAGCATCTGATGAAACCAACTCCGTTAGTATTCTTGAAAACCTCTTAGCAATTCCACGGAGACGTGAACCATGAACGAGTTCACAGTCACCGTTGACAGAGCGCGGGATCAGCTCCGGGTTACTCCCGGTCGTGTGTACCTTCCGTATGCACGAGAGGGGCAACTTTGGAGTGATCTTGAAAAGCCCT
Organism: Pseudomonadota bacterium; assembly: GCA_014584465.1. Classification (GTDB taxonomy): domain Bacteria; phylum Bdellovibrionota; class Bdellovibrionia; order Bdellovibrionales; family JACTMU01; genus JACTMU01. The sequence continues at coordinate 34,886 of JACTMU010000018.1, forward strand.
CAAAGGCAACACCGAATGGGCATCTCTCACCCGAAGCTCAAGACTTGGTCGATTTTGCTACCGCGATCTTTCATCTCGATAAGATTTGCCCGCGTGGTGAACGTGAACGATGGGTGCGAAAAATTCATCTTAAAATCGGACTTAGAAACCCAGCGCAGTTTAATTTAATTGCGGATGACCTGAAGTGGGCCTTATCGATTCTTGGTGGGGACAATTTTACTTTCGAGGTGACTACTATCCGAACAACTCCCCCGACAGCAACAAAGGGAACGAAGAAGGTCAGGGGTTGGGGACAACTTACCGACATTGCCCTTCTCTCAGGTGGTCAAGATAGCTTTGCTGGTGCGGCGAAGATCCTTGAGATCCAAGCAAACAACCCACTCCTCGTAAGAGTACATACGCGAGACAAATCAAATCCAAGTGAAGTTACAGCCAAACTGAGACAGAGGTTCAATCGTGAACCTGCATTTTACTCCCAATCATTGTCTCTCAGTAAAGTTGACCCACCTGTTCTCGCTAAAATTGACCCTTTTATTCACTGGCTTACCAATAATTCGTTAGCCCATGGATGTTG
>JACTMU010000071.1 GCA_014584465.1 Pseudomonadota bacterium
AGAGTGGATTGATCTCGCGCTTCTTATTGCTCAAACTGAACGGGAAGAAGCAAAAAAGAAAGCTTAAAAAATAGGCTGAGAACTCGGTACTCTCAAGTTGAAACATCGGAAAAGATAAAATTGGAAATGCGTTCATCCTTATGTTATGCTGATTGAGTGTGCCATCGTCTGTTCGTTTGATCATCTACTTCCCGTTTGTTCTTAAAAAATCGGTTTTTGAACATCATGTTGATTCAAGTTACCCGTGCAACATGAAACAGAGGACCAAAAGAGAGTTTATGTTTGATAAAATGAGAAGAAAACGAACTTTCGTTGCGGCACTTTCTACGATATCCTCATCGCTCCTACTCTTAATCGCGTATCAGAATTGTGGAGGACCACTCATCGCATTGAGTTCCTTCGAAAGAACCAGTGAGTCTCTTTGCGAAGGAGAGTGTCCTTCGGCCGTCGGTGATGGTGACGGGGCTCCTCAGCCTTCTGAAGGCAATGATGAGGAAGAGGTGAATGATCTTGATCCGGTCGGAGGGATCCCTCCTGACGACGGTGATGTTCCCGTGGTACATCCTATGCTACCTCCCGATGACGATGGCGTTGTCCCTGTACCCATCCCTATTTGCGTAGGAGAGTGTCCTCCTCAACAGTCTGGCGATGAGGTCGAGGATGAGCCGGAGGTGCCTGCCACTTCGATGGGACCCTTGCGAGTGTCCGTATCGAATTCACGGTATTTTGCCGACAGTGCAGGAAAGGCAATTTACCTTACGGGATCGCATCATTGGAATACCTTAATAGATAAAGGCACAACAGATCCTCCTCCATCTTTTGATTATACAAGCCACTTGAATTTTCTTCGCAATCACAACCACAATTTCATCCGATTATGGACATGGGAACTATTCAAGAGCACATCCAACAAAGATGGGACATTCAGCTATTCACAGCCCTTACCGTGGAAGCGCACAGGAGTAGGCAAAGCATTGGATGGCAAATTGAAGTTTGATCTCAACCAATTTGATGAATCCTATTTTGAGCGTCTTCGTTCAAGGGTTATTGCTGCTCGAGATAGAGGTATCTATGTCTCGATCATGCTGTTTGAAGGATGGGGATTTCAATTTATTAAGTCCTCCTGGCGCTGGGATGGCCATCCCTTTAATGCGAACAATAACGTCAATGGCATCGATGGAGATCCGAACAAAGATGGAACAGGACTTGAGGCCCATACGCTTCAGATTGCCGCAATCACGGCAATACAAAAGTCCTATGTTAAAAAAGTCATTGATACGGTCAATGATCTGGATAATGTATTGTATGAAATATCCAATGAGGATCATGCCAACTCAATTAATTGGCAGTATTATTTTATCAATTTCATTAAGGATTATGAAAAAAAGAAATCAAAACAACATCCTGTTGGAATGACAACGCATAATGGAATGGGAAATGACGTAGTATTCAATAGCCCTGCAGATTGGATTTCACCGGCAGCAGAAACCTGGGGCGACCCTAACGACGTCTACAAAGTGGATCCACCGTTGGCTGATGGCAAGAAGGTACTTCTGCTCGATACAGACCATATCTGGGGGATAGGAGGAAACAGGGTTTGGGTCTGGAAAAGTTTTATGAGAGGATACAATCCCCTGTTTATGGATGACCTTGATTCAGGCGCTGATAAACAGGGCGCCCGTCAAGCCATGGGACATACGCTTAGTTACGCAGAAAGAGTCAATCTGACTGCAATGATTCCCAGCACTAGCTTATGCTCAACAACTTACTGTCTGGTTAGCTCAGGTTTGGAATATTTAGTTTATCAACCCAGTTCAAATACCGCGTTCACAGTGAAATTAGAGGCAGGAACCTATGATTACGAATGGTTTAATCCCGCGACGGGGAAAATAGCGTCAACTGGTACATTTACAGTGATCTCAGAAAAGAAATCTTTTACTGCTCCGTTTAGTAACGACGCAGTTCTGTTCATAGTGGCCGTCCGGTAATTCGCATTATAGTCTGGACATTTTTTTAGTTGCTCCCTGAGGTTCCGATAGGGGGGAGTGAAATGGACTTCTCGATCCTTAATCTATCTCTTCACGGTCATCAACCACGGTCTTTTGTCATCATCTCTTGCCTTTGCAGAGGATAGGGCTTCAGGATGGGTGGTCAGTTCTGCGCTACTTTATAAAGAAGAGGTGCGCAGTCGATCCGAAGAAGCCAACTTCGATCTGTGTCTTTTGGAGTTGCGGCTGGGTTATCTCTTTGCCAACTCGCTTTTTGTCGGAGGATAGGACATTCAAAGCGTGGTTTTGATTTTTTAAGGAGGTATGGCTCAACCTGAGCACAACACGAACGAGCCCGGTACATCCTGGTATATACTGTATGAGCCCTGACTTTTGGTGGCAACGTCATGTTTTTGCAACGATATTTGAATGTTCAAACGAAATTGAGTGGAGCATTCATGTCTGACAAGCCAAGAAAGTGAATGATCGCTCTTTTCTACGGAATCAGGAAATCTCCTGTAGATTCGGGCGAGTCCTTGGCGGAAAGGTCCGCCGTCTCCCCCTTGGTACTCTAAAATGAACTGAACCATCTGGTCCAAGAAGTCGAAGCAGACCATTTTACGCTCTTTCTTTGTTAAAATTTCCACAGCTCGCTCAAATGCAGGAGCAGGTGATTTCCTTCAAACTCAACAAAATCACGCTCGAGGTCGGGTCCGTGGGGTTCTCACCATTTTTACGATAAGTGATAAAGTAGTGGTTCAACCAGTAGTTGCGAAGTCTGCAGAAGATCTGATTCAATTTGAGACAGGTCCAACGATGATATTTGAAATGCACCCATTCTTATGTTAGCTTTAAAGGGTGCGCGGGGAAAAACTGCGAACTCTCAGTCTGTAAAGAAGTCCTAGGTCACCGAGTTGATTCCAGTTTGAAGTGCAACATGAAATAGAGGATCAAAGTGGGATTATGTTTCATAAAATGAAAAAAAAACGTTCTTTCGAGATTGCACTCTCTACAATATCCTCACTACTCCTTCTTTTAGTTTCCTATCAGAATTGCGGAGGATCACTCACCGCATTGAATTCCGCCGCCAGTACACACAGCTCTGTTTGCGAAGGACTGTTTGCGAAGGAAAAGATTGTTCTTCGGTCGGAGGCGGTGGTGACGAGACTCCTCAGCCCTCTGAAAACAATGATGAGGAAGAGGTGAATGATCCTAATCCAATCGTCGTAGAACCTCCTGAAGATGATAATGGTATAACACCACCTCCCGATGAAGACGAGATCCCTGTGGTGCCCCAACCTGACCCCCCTCCTAATAGTGACATTGAACCACCCTCTGAAAATCAATGGATCCAGGTAGCAAAAAGAACGAAGGCTCAGAAGACGGCGGGACTTTCAGGTGGTGAAGGGCAGCAAATGATCTTGGGAATTGCCTATGCGCCATCTGATCCAAATATTGCACTTTTTGTTACCGATACAAGTCAGGTTTGGAAGAGCATCGATGGAGGTGCAAGCTGGCAGAGAAAATCCAATGGCTTCGGGGCAACCGGCGGGACTTCTGTCGTTTTTGACCCAACCAATGCAGATGTTGCTTATGTATCAGGTATGAATGAGAATGGAGGTGGGTGGACACCGTTCCCGGATGTTGTACAGGGTATATTTAGAACTACAGATGGCGGGAACAACTGGACATTAGTAAAACGTGCAAATTTCCGTAGAGCTCCCCGTTCAGATGGTGTTCATATCGCTTTTTCTGGAAGCAATATCTATGCAACGCCCAGTGCACAAGGTGTTTTAAAATCAACGAACGGTGGAACTACGTGGAATTTTCTAACTACATCTGGCGGCGCGAAGATTTTGGATACCTTGAATCTTAATAATATAGCAGCTCATCCTACGGATGATACCATTTTATATGTGTCTGCTTCTAATGGATTGTATAAGATTGTGGATCGTGGCGGCTCTGCGACTGTGACCAAGATAGGAACGGGTCTACCTTCGGGAGCTGTACATCAGCTACAGATTGACCACAGTTCGCCAAGTACAATGTATGTTGCTGCCAATTCAAATGGTGTTTGGAAATCGACAAACGGTGGGACAAGTTTTACAAAAATCCTATCTTCCCCCATAAAGAATACTAACACTGGCGATGCTAGGTTTATAGCAATGAGTCCAGTAAATTCGAGCAAACTCATAGTTACTTTCAGGCGTTTGTTTGGTAATTATATTTATCATACCAGCGATGGAGGTGCAAATTGGACACAGACAACCAATATGGATGAGTCCAATGCAGATGGGTGGATTGCGGGTTCTGTCTTTGGCTATACAAGAAATCAGTCTGGTGTTGATAATGATTTCTCGCCTGTTTGTTTTCATCCAACAAATCAAAATATCGCTTTGGCAATTGGATGGGGTAATCAAATTAAGAAAACTACGGATGGCGGCGTTACATGGAAATATTCCAGTACAAGCTATACAGGATCAGGCGTGGGTGGTCAGGAAAGCTCCAGTGCGATTGGGTGGGATTCCACTAATTATAATAGAGCGGTTTATTCCCAGGGCGATTGGGGGAGTCTGCTTACGGAGGATGACGAAGATACTTTCGCATTAAAAGCCACGGTTAGTCATAATGATCGGCACGCAACTGCGGCAGCCGCAATGTATAAGAATATTATTATTGAAGCAGTTGGAGCTACAAATGACGTCAGTACTAATTCACAAGTAATAGCCATATCAAGGGACTCAGGGTCAAGTTGGGAGAAACTTGAAAGCGTATACGGGGCCTTTAAATTGATTTCTTTTCATCCTCAGGACAATAATATTGTATACGCAGGGAAATACAAATTTTACGATATACAGACAGACAAAAATTATATAACTCTTGACAAACCTATTGCTGCTGTATTTAAGGGGAAAAGTGGCACTCAAGGGGATACAGTTTACTCGTACAGCGGGAGCACTATCTATAAATCGACTGATGCCGGAGTCTCATGGACAGCGCCATATCCCTCATTAAACCTTCCCTCTGGGACTTCTATAAGACAGATTGCCATAAGTCCTGCAAATGAAAACCGTATTTATGCGGCAGTAGTGGGTAAAGGTATTTATATCATCAACAACACTTCTGTCAATGGTGGCACAGTCGTATTGAAAAACGATGCGCACGGAATTACATTAGACCAGTTTGGAGAAATAAATACGAGTACGATCGCAACAGATCCTAATAACGCGAATGTTGTTTATGCAGGCACAAGGGCCAACTGGAAGGGCATGACAAATGGTCTTTTTCGTTCGATAGACGGCGGCAAAACATGGACTAACATAACTTATGATACTTTCGGCACCATGTTTGGAATCAAAAATATAACGGTAAGACCTGACAATAGCTACGTTTACATAAGTTCATTTGCCGGCTCGTGGAAATTGCCACCGCCGTCATCAACCTCCAACGTAGAAAAATAAAGTGGACTCAATGTCCGAGATATCCAATTCACACTTTCTGCTAACGCAGGCGCTCGGGAGAATGCACTCAGGGCGAGAGAACTATTCATTTAGTTTGATGGTCTTATGAAATAGCAGTCAATGTGTCATGCCTGACGACAATTTTCACTGATTCGAGTTGAAGAAAAGAGTGCCAGCATTAAAAACGGTAAACCTTCTTCTTCAACTTATAAATAGGGGCTGTCCGGTAATTCCATTTTTGCCGATTTCTATAAACTGGAGAATAAGCGGATCCCCGTGCTTCTCACTGTGTAACTCTCCTTGTCATGCGTGTATACAATCTCACCTGGCGGTGTCTTCGTCGATGGTCTTTAACTCCATAAGGTTTTGACAAAACAGTCACGACGGATGGAGACTCTCACATTATGTCTATAGCAGTAATCACCGGATCGAGCGGCCTGATTGGAAGCGAATCCGCCTCTTTCTTTAACCATCAGGGATTTGAAATCGTTGGAATCGACAATGATATGAGGCGCCTTTTTTTTGGAGATGATGCCTCCAACGGTCGCAACCACGAGAGGCTGAGCAAAACTCTGAAATCCTATACCCACTATCCCGTTGACATTCGAGATGAACAATCCATTTTTAGGATCTTTGCCAAACATGGTAGCAACATCTCTGCGGTCATCCATACTGCAGCTCAACCAAGCCACGACTGGGCTATGAAGGAACCCTTTACGGATTTCTCAATCAATGCATTGGGAACTCTCATTCTACTGGAAGCCACACGTAAGTATTGCCAAGATGCCACTTTCATTTTCACCTCAAGCAACAAGGTCTATGGCGACTTTCCAAACCATCTGAAGTTCGTAGAGCGTGAAACCCGATGGGAACTTGATCCTGAGAACAGATGGGCAAAATGGGGTTTTGATGAACAGGTCCCCATCGATCAATCAAAGCACACTCTCTTTGGAGCAAGCAAGGTCTCTGCCGATGTCTTGGTTCAAGAGTATGGGCATACTTTTGGTATGAAAACCGTTGTCTTTCGAGGTGGTTGTCTCACCGGTCCTGCCCACTCAGGCGCTCTTCAACATGGATTCTTATCCTACCTGATTAAGTGTGCTCTCAATGAAGTTCCCTACCAGATTTTGGGATATAAGGGCAAACAGGTACGCGATAATGTACATTCCTACGATCTTGCCAACGCTTTTTGGCAATTTCATCTCAATCCAAAATGTGGCGAAGTTTACAACATTGGTGGATCGAGGGCAATCAACTGTTCCATTCTTGAAGCGATCACAATGATTCAAAATATCCTTAGGCGATCGATGATTTATTCACTTTCTGAGGATCATAGATCGGGAGATCATATATGGTGGGTGACCGATGTCAGTAAGTTTCAAAGAGACTATCCCAAATGGAAGTACAGATACGGCCTCAGCGAAATCATTCAAGAGATGATCGATCATCCTTAATTCCAGCGAACCTCAAGCGATGACTCACAAAACCACCAACCCACAGGGTATGACCAAAAGCGTTTCAAACTTCTTAAAGAACAGAGGTGATCTTATTTTTATCACCTCTATCTTCACCATTCTGTACTGGCTGCTTAAATCCCTTCACTCAGTGCCACATCTTGATGATTGGGCTTACATTCAAACTGTAGAACAAGTTTACCATACAGGCAAATGGAAAATCTCAAATTGGAGTTCAACCTCCTTGCTTTTCCAGATCGTTTGGGGCCTTACATTCACCAAGTTATTTGGCCTGTCCATCTTGAGTCTAAGAATGTCGACTCTCTGTCTCAACTTTTTAGGTGTTTGTGCGCTGTCGTCTCTTTTAAAGGGACTTAAGGTCAGCATCTTTTACAGATGTTTGGCGATTCTCCTGCTTCTCTTTAATCCCATCTACTTTGATCTTTCGAACAGCTTTATGAGCGATGTGCAATATACATCTTTAAGCCTTCTGACCATCTATTTCTATTTCAAAGGGATGAAAGAAGATCGCAGCCTCCATTTGGTTTTGGGATCTGTTTTTGCTTCTTGCTCCTTTTTAACGCGACAACTTGGCATTTTCATCTTTCTTTCTGTGGCGTTCTACCTTTATCTCAATCGAAAAAAGTTCACAGTAGCACATGTAATTTTCGCGCTCCTTCTGCCAGCTGGAACACTTTTCTCATATGCTTATTGGTATGCAAATGGGGGTGCGACATGGCATCAAAAACAGTTGGCTATCAGCAACTCTTTATCTCAATTTGCTACTCCTCTTGCTTTTCTACCGGAATTGATCCTCCGGGCCTTCCAATTTTCCACGACTCTAGGCCTATTTCTGTTTCCTCTTCTTGCAATTCATGCAGTGTTTGGACAACCTCAAAAGAGAGAATTCATGATCTATTTGGCTTGGATCATGATCACTTTGCTCGCAATATCGTTGCAGATCATGATGGGCAAGAGTTCCGTTCTACCCATTCTAGATGGCCTATTGGCTCACGGAAACTCTGGTTCATTGTCCGGTGGCTTTTGGATTGCAATAACCCTATTGGGATACTTGGGAAATGTTTTGTTTGGATCGTTTTTAACCAAGCAGTATCTAATGGCTCGGCGCCGCTTCGACTTCTCATCCCAAACCACCATAATTGGTCTTTACCTTGCCGCAGTCTTTGCCTTTTCTCTATTTCATTTTCACGTTTTTGATCGCTATCTAACTCCCCTATTGCCTTACCTGATGCTTTGGATTGCACCTTCCATCACAGACTTTTCTCCCGGGGTTCGGTTAGGGTCAATTTCTTCGATGAAAACATTCAAAGCTCTAAGTTATGCAGCCCTGATGCTTCTATTCTTCCTCATTGGATTGATCATTGTTCAAAATTGTTCATGGTTTGAATCGAAGGTCACACGGGCGCTTGAACCCTTAGACGTACATGAAGATGGAGGTTTCGCCTACATAACATCCACGAGCGATCTCCCTAATCCAAACGATGAAGGGCTCATTCGGAGTAAGATGCTTCTCTTTGAAGGCAACTTTCAACTTGGACCCATTTCCCATATCCACAAGGAGATTCGAATGCTAGGATCAGGACGATATTCCCATTGGAAGCAAGACTTGTGGTTTAGCACCTCGGACAACACCGATCCCCGAACAAACGGAAGGTCCTACCGAATAGAATACACCCATCCTCCGTACACACTTTGGGTGCTGATGGGCCTTATCTGCAGTGCTTCACTCCTCTTTCTTTTTCAATCCATTATGTGCCTCTTTAGCTTTTCACGAATGGGTATCGTGATTTTCATGCTCCCCTATTTGGGATTTCTATCTATCTATTCGATCTCAAACACATCTTCCTTTATGCAAAGAGGTGACTTAAGATGGCATGCAGCGCAATCCTTGATCGAAAATGGTGTTCAACCCAAGGAACTCTATGTGGATTTGAGCTGGAATGGCTATCACCTGTATGAGGAGACTTTGAACTATTTGATGGAGAACACTTCAGAACCTATAGGCCAGATGACTCCTTTTCAATTGATGAAAAGCAGAGCTCAATTCTCTTTTGAAAAGGAAGATCGTTTTACTCTTTTATCACAAGAAAAATTTCCGACTTCTTGGTCCTATAGATTACTTCATTTTTTGTTTGGAAAACGAAATTTAGACTATGAATTTCTAACTGTGGATCTATATCAAAGGGATTAGGTGGATATGAAGATTTTAGTCACTGGCGGTGCTGGCTTTGTTGGCTCATCTTTAGCCATGGAGTTTAGAAAATGCTTTCCAAAAGCAAAGGTTGTTGTTTTTGACAATCTTCGACGAAGAGGAGCCGAACTGAATCTGAATCGCTTCAAACGATCTGAAATAGAGTTTGTCCATGGAGACATTCGATGTTCAGAGGATTTAACAGGTTTGGGGGACAAATTTGACTTTTTCATTGATGCTTCCGCAAGCTCATCGGTGCATGACGGTCAAGATGGTCACCTCTCCTATTTGGTCCAGACCAATCTTCTTGGAACCATGAACTGTTTGGAGTTTGCAAGGAGGTACTGCGGAGGATTTGTCTTTCTTTCTTCTTCAAGAGTCTATTCTATCCCTGAGTTGTTGAAGATTCCTCTTCAAGAGTCAAAGGGCCGATTTGAAATCGACACAGACAAAGAGCTCCCCCATGGGCTTTCTGGAAGTGGAATCAACGAAACATTCAGCACCGCGGAGTTTCGTTCCTTGTACGGGGCAACAAAGCTGGCCTCTGAACTTCTGATTGAGGAATATGTCCATTCCTTTGGTTTAAATGCGATCATTGATCGTTGCAGCGTCATTGCAGGACCAGGACAGTGGGGCACCTCCGAGCAGGGAGTTTTCACACTTTGGGTTGCGAATCATTTCTTTCAGAAATCGTTGTCCTATACTGGATTTGGTGGATTTGGGAAGCAGGTCAGAGACCTGTTACATCCATCAGATCTTTTCGCTTTGATTTTGCAACAGTTGGACAGCGTGGACCGATACAGAGGAAAACTCTACAATGTGGGAGGCGGAATGGAAAATTCTACATCACTCAAAGAGTTGACTGAGATTTGCAAGAAAGTCACAGGCAATTCTGTTCAAATCGATCCTATTCCTAACACCACAAAGGTGGACATCCCCTTTTTTGTATCCGACAGCGCTCAAGTAAGGAGTGATTTCTCGTGGAAACCTGAGAGAACTGTTTTTCAAATTGTTGAGGACATTTGGACTTGGCTAAAGCATGAACGTGAAACTGTTAAGGATATTTTCTTATGAAGCTGTCGGTGGTGATACCTGTTCATAATGAGGAGGGATGCATCCGAGAAACGGTGACGGATCTTCATGATGCACTGAAAAGCAGTGACATCAACCATGAGATCTTGGTGGTCAATGACCACAGCGACGATCAGACCCGACTTGTCCTTTCATCCCTCCAAAGGGATGTGCCAACACTCCGATTCATCGACAACGACTCACCTTGCGGATTCGGCCTAGCTGTTCGTAAAGGGTTGGATGCCTTCACTGGTGATGCCGTATGCATCATGATGGGAGATGGATCTGACTTTCCAGAGGATCTCATAACGTTTTTTAGAGCTTTAGAACGAGGTTATGACTGCGTTTTTGGCTCCAGATTTAAACGAGAATCAAATCTGATCGATTATCCTTGGAAAAAGCTCATTTTGAATCGCATGACCAACATTTTGATCTCGCTCTTGTTTCAGATCAACTACTTCGATGTCACAAATGCTTTCAAAATGTACCGTGCACATGTGATCCACGCAGTGAGACCATTTTCGAGCCGCAACTTCAGTTTGACGGCTGAGCTTCCATTGAAATCGATCATTCGAGGATACTCCTACGTTGTGGTCCCAAACAGTTGGAGAAATCGAAGAACAGGGCAATCGAAACTTCGAATTCTTGAACAGGGGACCTCCTACCTTCACGTCATCATTGAGTGCTTTCTGCAGAGGCTCTTTGCCCGAAAAGAGAGATTCGGGACCTAACCCAGGTTCCTACCCTGAATTTTAACGACCCTCTTTCGCCTATTTTCGCCACAGAGGTGGGTTTTAGGGCAATAACTCGTCGCTCCATCGCACGAATGGCTCGATTCCCCTATTGACAAGACTGTTGCAGCGTGACAGATATGAGGTCTTTTGGAGGAGACTATGTACGCCATCATTAGAAGCGGTGGAAAGCAACATCGTGTGCAAGTGGAGGATCGACTTCGTGTGGAGCTCTTGAATGTGGCTCTGGGAGAAGAGATCGAACTTTCGGATGTACTGTACCTTGGTAACGGTGAGATTGGGCATCTTGGACATCCCATCGTGAAGAATGCAAAGGTTGTTGGAGTTGTAGTTCGACAATCGTTGTCGCCAAAGGTGTTGGTCTTGCGCAGAAAGCGTCGTAAAGGTTATCGTAAACTTCGAGGGCATCGTCAGCCATTTACTGAGATCTTCATTCAAAAGATTGTGGCTCCCGATGGATCTGAAGTCGTTGCAAAAGTCGCAGCGCACGTCATTGATCCGGCAAAGAAGTTGGAACGAAAGAAGAAGTTTGAAGAAAAGAGCGCCTAATTGAAATTTAGGATGAGGTGAATGTATGGCATCAAAAAAAGCTGGTGGAAGTACAAAGAACGGACGTGACAGCCACGGACAGAGATTGGGTGTGAAGCGATTTGGTGGCGAAGCAGTGCGCTCGGGTACGATTTTGGTACGTCAAAGAGGAACCAAGTTTCATCCGGGAAACAACGTAGGTCTGGGTCGAGACTTTACGATCTATTCGTTGATTGATGGGCAAGTTCGTTTCGAGCGTGTGGATAAACAAAGAATGCGAGTGAGCGTCTACCCTCAAAGCGCCTAAAACCACCTTATCGTCCGTAATGAAAAAAAAATGAACGAAAAATCCCTACGCAAAATCTATGTTGCTTTTTTTTCGTTAGGGACGGTGCCTCGGGTGGGAGGTCTCTTTTTTTATGAAATTTATCGATGAGGTCAATCTCACATTAAGTTCTGGAAAAGGTGGAAAGGGATGCGTGAGCTTCCGGCGGGAGGCTTTCATTCCGCGTGGAGGCCCAGACGGCGGAGACGGCGGACGCGGCGGAGACGTCATCGTCCGGCCCACTCATCGACTCAACTCCCTTAATCCCTATCGATTTAAAAGGATTCTCTGTGCAAAGGCCGGTAATTCTGGAGAGGGTCACAAACGAAAAGGGGCCGATGGCGAAGATTTGGTCCTTGAAGTGCCCTTTGGCACCCGCATTCGAAATGAGCAAGCTGAGATCGTTGTGGACATTAGCGAACCCGGAGACCACCTCCTTCTTAAAGGGGGCCGCGGCGGAAAGGGGAACTTTTTTTTCCGCTCAAGTGTGAATCAGGCTCCAACCTATGCACAGCCGGGAGAGGGCGGTGAAGAGGGACGATTTTTGTTTGAACTCTCCCTCATTGCCGATGTTGGACTCATCGGTTTTCCCAATGCGGGGAAATCGAGCTTGATCTCGAGCCTTTCGGCGGCACGACCTAAGATTGCGGACTACCCATTCACAACACTCTCTCCTTTCCTTGGTGTTGTGACCGTGGACGATGAGCGAAGTTTCGTCCTTGCCGACATCCCTGGATTGATTAAGGGTGCTCATGAGGGAGTTGGGCTTGGTCTTCATTTTTTACGTCACATCGAACGAACCCGACTTCTCCTTCATGTGATTGATGTAAGTCAGTTCAGTGGTCGAGACCCTCTTCAGGACTACCATGATATCCTTGGGGAACTTGAGGCCTACGATGAACTTTTTGCGGAAAATCGTGGAGTTGAAGAACTCTCTAAAAAGCCGCAATTGGTCCTTCTCAATAAATGCGACACATTGACACAAGAGATGTTGGATGAGGTCGAAGCCAAGTTCTCCTCTGCAGGAGTTCAAACCCTCAGCCTTTCCGCCGTGACTCGATTTCATCTGAAAGAGCTGACTTTTCAAGTTGCGGAGGTTCTTTTTGACCAAACACGGTGAACGCATTGGCCTTTTTGGTGGAAGCTTTGATCCCATTCACAGAGGCCATATCAACAGCATACTCAGTGTACGAAAGAGAATGGGACTCAACAAGATCGTGGTGATTCCAGCTCATCAAAGTCCTCTAAAACCTATATCCTCGAACCTTGATCCTGAGTCTCGGCTTGAACTTGTGCGAATCGGACTTCGAGACTTCGAAAATGAGGTTGAAATCGATGATCAAGAGATTCGACGAGGTGGTTTGAGCTACACCATCGAGACGATTGAGGACTATGCTCGTAAGGTTGATGAGGGCTCGCTCTTCTTGATTGTGGGCATGGATCAGTTTCTCGTGTTTGACCAGTGGCAAGACTTTGAAAAGATCTTGAAACTTTGCAACCTGATTGTGACCAGTCGTCCGGGCAGCCATCTTCCTTTGTCCGTTGACGAACTACCGCCAAAGATTCAAGAGCTTGTAAAGGCTTTTCAGCGCTCTCATATTGAACTTACAACAGGTCGCTTTATTGAGATTTTACCTCTTGATGATCTTGAAATCTCAAGCGAAGAGATTCGCCGTGCCCTTAGAAGACGACAGGATGTCTCGAAATATTTAACTTTGGAAATTGAAGAGCACATTCGTGAGAAGAGACTCTATGAGCCCATTCAGATTGATGATGCCAAAGAGTTTTGCCGATATTGCCTCGGTGTGATTGACGACAAAAAGGGCTTTAATGCCAAGGGCTTTGACCTTACCGATCGACAGACCATTTGCGACTTTGCTGTGATAGCGTCAGGAACAAGTACGAAGCATGCGGCCTCGATTGCCCATGGCATTCTTGAGGCGGTCAAGAATCATTATGGAATCACCCCTCAAAGTTTCGAAGGGATCGAAGAGGGTCGATGGATTCTGCTCGACTATGGTGTTGTCATGATCCACATCTTTTATGATTTTGTACGTCTGGAGTACAAGCTTGAATCCCTCTGGAAAGGAGCTCAAGAGTTCACCGGTGAGAGCGTTTGAAGCTGGTCGTCGTAACGGTCGGTGGGTCTCTCCCAGGCTGGGTCACAGAATCCATCCAGGTGTACAAGAAGAAGATTTCTCAGCTCGTCCGCTTTGAGTTCGTCCAACTGAAAGGGGAGCGAATTGGAAGAAAAGAAAACGAACGAAAAGTAAGATCAGACTCCCAACAGCTCGCATCTTTTTTGACCAGCCAGGACTTCGTTGTGCTGTGTGATGAACGAGGAGATCTCCTTACTTCAACTGAGTTTTCAAAGAGACTTCAACAATATCTTGAATCTCAGAGTCGACGAATTGTTTTTGTCGTTGGCGGTCCATTTGGAGTTGACGACACCATTCGAAACCGCGCCCAATGTCTCTGGAGTTTTTCTTCATTGACTTTAAACCATTGGATCGCTCAAATGGTTCTTATGGAGCAGCTCTATCGCGGATTGACTTTATGGAAGGGTATTCCTTATCACAATGATTGAGATTCTAAATGACAGGTGGTCGTAATCGAGTTCTTCTCATCATTCTGGATGGCTTCGGGATCAATCCGAGCAGAGATCACAACGCCATTGCCCTTGCCAAAACTCCCTATTGGAATCAACTGACAAAGAGCTATCCTCACTCTCAAATTCTCACCTCAGGAGAGGCTGTAGGCCTTCCAAAGGGCGTCATGGGCAATTCTGAAGTAGGCCACCTCAATATCGGTGGCGGGAGGGTGATCCAACAGGATATCACACGCATTTCAAAATTGGGTCAGTCCCAGGGTTTTGATTCTCTCCCGGAGGTTCATCGTGCGCTTACCTCGGGAGGGACACTTCATATCATGGGGCTCCTCTCGGATGGGTGCGTCCACTCCGACCTGGAACACCTCATTTTACTCCTGAAGATGATGGGCAAATATCCAAACAAGAAGATCCAACTGCATCTGATCACCGATGGCCGTGACACAGCTCCTCGAAGTGCCCTTCGCTATCTTGAAGAGGTGGAGAGAGAGCTCCTGCCACTCAAAAATGGGAAGATTGCCTCCATAGTTGGTAGATATTACGCAATGGACCGCGATCGTCGTTGGGAGAGGGTTCAGAGAGCCTACGACTTGATTGCGCTACGACAGTGCCCCTACTCCTTTTCATCCGCCAAAGAGGCCATCGAGGCTGCCTATCTGCGCAATGAAAATGATGAATTCATCCAACCCTCCTCGATCGGGAACGCTCAGGGAGTCGCTGTGGGTGATCAGTTTCTCTTCTTTAACTTCAGATCTGATCGGGCACGGGAGATTTCGATGGCCTTTGCCCTCCAGAGCTTCAAGGAGTTTGAGACTCCAATAAAAATTGATGAGGGCAACTGGCTTTGCATGACTTGTTACAATGAGGCTTTTCCCTTTCCCGTTCTCTTTCCAAAGGTATCTCACAAAAACATACTTGGCGAAGTTCTTCAAAACCATGGCTTGCAACAATTGAGGGTCGCTGAAACTGAAAAGTATGCTCACGTGACCTACTACTTCAATGGCGGACACGAGGAACCCTTTGTGGGTGAAGACCGGACGCTCATCCCCTCCCCAAAGGATGTTCCCACCTATGATCTTAAACCCGAGATGTCCGCTGAGGGGGTGACTGAAGCCATCGTTCACGGAATACGCAACCTGGATTACGACTTGATCGTCGCAAACTACGCCAATGGCGATATGGTGGGTCATACCGGAGTTGAGAGTGCCGCAATCAAGGCTGTTGAAACCTTGGACCAATCACTTTTTCAGGTCATTACCGAAGCCCTTTTGTTCAAATGCGAAGTGCTGATCACGGCGGACCACGGCAACTGTGAACTGATGGTGGACCCGAGCACGGGGGTTCCCTTTACTCAACACACCACATTTCCGGTGCCCCTGGTCTGGGTAAGTCCACGTGCAAAAAAATCAAAGCTTCGCGATGGCATTTTGGCTGACATTGCGCCTACAGTTCTTGACTTGCTGACGCTTTCGAAACCCCAAGAGATGACAGGTTGCTCACTCATAAGTTGACACTTTGGGGAGAGTTCCTTTAGACTCCGGGAATGACTCGTCGTTTCTTTTTACTCCTTGCTTTTGCCCCTCTCTTTCTGATCCACTGCTCATCCAGCGAGGTCTCCGAAAGCCATTCGGCCGAGGGGAAATTTAAGACTGCCGAAGAGTTGGAAAAAGATGAACGCTTCGAAGAGGCCCTGGCCCAATATGCAGAGGTAAAAAACAAACACCCCTACAGCAATCTTGCCGTGGTCTCAGAGCTGCGGATTGCAGACATCCATTTCAAACGAGAAAATTTTGTAGAGGCCCAGAACGCCTATCAACTCTTTAAGGATTTCCACCCAAAGCACCCGAAATCAGATTACGTCACCTATCAGATTGGCCTGAGCTACTTTCACCAGCTTCCAGACAGCATCGATCGTGACCTCTCGCTTGCCCACAAGTCCATCCAATCCTTTAAGGAGACGGAAAATTCCTATCCATCGTCTGAGTTTGCAAAACCTGCCTCCGAGAAAAAACGTGAAGTCCTTCTCATGCTCGCCCAGAAGGAGCTGTACATTGCAAATTTCTATTTTAGAAATGATCAGTTTGATAGCGCCCTAGGCAGATATCAAATTCTTCTCAACCAGTACTCAGGGTTGGGTTATGACAATGAAGTACTCTATCGAGCTGCTCTCAGTGCTGCAAAGATTGGAGAACGGGAGCGAAGTCGAAAGTTGTATGATCAACTTCTCAAGACGGCTCCAGGAAGTTCAGAAGCAACCAAGATCAAAGAGGAATTGAGTTTTTAGTATGGCCCGTATTGACCATGATGAGCTCTTTGCAACAGCGAAAGAAAAATTTGAAGAGGGTCAATATAAGGTTGCCGAAACACTGCTTCACCAAGTTCTCGCGGTGAACAACCGCATCCCCGATCTCTTCTACATGTTAGGCACCATCTACTACGATCAAGGAAAGTTCAGTAAAGCCATCAAGGCTTATCAACGAGCCCTTGAGATTGATCCAGCTCATACCGATTCCAGCATTGGGCTTTCGGTGATCTACAATGACTTGGGCCGATATGAAGAGGGTAAGGAGATCTTTGAGAAGGCTCAAACAAACCTTCATACGGTAGCCCCTCATAGCGACCCCTACATTGAAGAGCAATTTGCTAAGAAGCATTGTGAGCTTGGGGAACTTTACTTTCAATACCAGAGATACAATGAAGCAATAGATCAGTTCTATAAGGGCTTTAAGCTTACCGTTCATAAGGCTGAAGTTATGCTTAAAATCGTTGAGTGCCTGATCAAACAAGGGACTGTGCGAAAAGCCATCAAAGAGCTTCGAAATTTGGTCCGAGAGTACCCAAACTTTACCCCCGCAAGGATCAAATTGGGTGTCCTTCTTTACGAATCCAAACGTGTTGCTGAAGCCGTAGAGCAGTGGGAATCTGCGTTGGCTCGAGATGGGTCAAACAGTGAAGCTCGAAGATATTTGGAAATGGCTCGTTATTCAGAATCCACTCTCTTATAGGAGCATTCTATGTCACAGATCAAAGATGATATGGTTCCTTACATGACACAAGATGAGATCAGAGAGATTACAATCTCACTTGCTCGTGAAATTGAAACTGATTATCGAGGAAGTGAGTTGGTTCTTGTGGGCCCCCTTAAAGGCTCTGTCCTTTTCTTGGCCGACTTGGTTCGCCACCTGACTCTTCCCTTGCAGGTTGATTTTGTCTCAGTGGCCACAGACAGAGGCGGCGCTCTTCGAGTGATCAAGGACATCAACACGAACATTCGCGGTCGTCATGTTTTGATCGTGGAAGAGATCATCGATTCAGGTCGAAAACTCAGTGCACTCAAGAGCTATCTTCAATCTTCTCATCCCGCCTCCATAAAAGTTGTCACGCTTTTGGATAAACCTGCTCGACGGGAATTGCCCGTCGTGGCCGACTACATTGGTCGCACGATTGATGATCGATATGTTGTAGGGTATGGAATGGACAACGAAGAATTGGGGCGTAATTATCCAGATATCTACTATCTGAAACATTGAGCCCCTGATCTGAAGAATCAGATGTGTACGACGACGTTGAAGACAAAAAAGAGCATTACAGACACTACGAAATAGACAAAGAGTCGACTGGACACTGAATCACTCCCCCCCACGCTGAAAAAGTCTACAAAAGTCCGCACCAAAAGCTGCTTCCTCTTTAAGGTTCTCGAAAAATAACAAGGATAGTCAATAAAAAAGTGAATCGTTTGAAGGTCTTAATGCGATGAGTTTTTTAATGCGAAGATGTGATTGCTCCAATCAAGTCATACTCAAGAGCCTCGTGGATCACAACCGGGACGATGGTCCCGACCTCAGCTTGGCCATCATTGATCAAAACCACACCGTCAATATCTGGAGCCTGGGTTGCCAATCGACCCTGAAGCAGATGTTCACTCTCCTCGCTCACCCCATCAATGACGACGGGCAAGGTTTTACCAACCAGCATTTGATTCTTTTTCCGACTGATGGGCTGCTGAAGTTCCATGAGTTGGTGGTAACGTCTCTCCTTGATCTCTTGTTCAACCCGGTCCTCCAATGCAGCCGCCTTTGTCCCCTCCTCAGGCGAAAAGATGAACCCACCGACACGATCAAACTCATACTTTTCTACAAAATGAAGAACCTCTTCGAACTCCTCTTCACTCTCACCGGGAAAACCCACCAAAAACTGGGTTCTAAGCACCGCCTCAGGGATCTTCGATCGAATCTCTTCCACAATTCGAGAGAGCTCCTCTTTGGTCGTTCTTCGATTCATCAAGGATAGAATGCGATCACTCACGTGCTGAAAAGGAAGATCAAAGTAGGGGATCAGATTCTCCCTCTCTTTGATGAGATCTACCATCTCAGAGGTCACTCCATCTGGGTAGAGATAGAGAAGGCGTATCCACTTCAAGCCCTCCAAGTCACTTAAGCCTCTAAGAAGCTCTACCGGCCCCTTTCGATCTCGACGAAGATCCCATCCATAGTCCGTGAAGTCATGAGAGATCACCGTGATCTCCTGAACGCCCGTTGAGATCAGGCGTCGAGCCTCCTCAATGACCTTGGACAAAGGTCTTGACTGCAGGCTTCCTCGTATATGGGGGATTGCACAAAAAGAACAGCGCTTTAGACATCCCTCGGAGATCTTAAGATAGGCTCGATAAAAGGGCTCCGAGTTGATGCGAAACTGACCATCAAGATCCAAATAGGTCTTCTGGTCAAAATAACCCCTCTTCGTGGTCTCTCCATTTCCTAAAATGTCGACAATGTTCTGAAACTCGCCGGTTCCTACAAAAACATCCACTTCGGGCAGGTTCTCAACCAGCTCTCCCTTGTATCGTTGGGCCAAGCACCCCGTCACCACAAGTTTTTGAAGGTTCCCGCCCCTCTTGTACTCTGCAACCTCCAGAATTTTCTCAATGGACTCCCTCTTAGCCCCTTCGATAAATCCACAGGTGTTCACCACAATCGCCTCAGCCGAAAGAGGGTCGGTCACGACACGATGACCAGAATTCAAAAGTTTTCCCATCATCAATTCACTGTCGACGAGATTCTTTGGACAACCAAGACTGATAAAATGAATTCGCAAATGTCACCTCAACGGCTCACAAAGCCAAAAATGGCTCAATCACCTCATATTCTCAAATTGAATGGGAATGCCAAAGTCAGTGCCTTTGCACAAACTCATGCATTCACGAAGCGTGTCAATGCTCTTTGAGGTCACTCGGACCTTTTCCCCTTCAATCTGGCTTTGAACCTTCAACTTTGAGTCCCGAATGGTCTTCATGATCTTCTTCGAGACCTCCTTATCAATTCCCTGAACTAAAGCAGCCTTTTGTTTCAAGAGCTGGTTTCCTACGGGAGATGGCTTGTCAAAACTTACAGCCTGAATGTCCACCCCTCGACGATGAAGCTTACTCTGAAGAATGTCTTTGACCGCATTGATCTTGTACTCATCTTCCGCCATAAGAGTAAGCTCTTTCTTATCCCATTCGATGGCAGCTTTACTCCCTCTTAAATCATATCTTGATTCAATCTCTTTCTTTGCTTGTTGAACCGCATTGTCGACCTCTTGAAGGTCAATCTTGGATACAATATCAAAAGACGCCACCATTACACCTCACTCATAAACGGTCACCTTCGCCCCTTTCGGTGGAGTAAAGGCAAATAGATTCTCAGAGAACTTCTTATTAAAGACCGTGGATGAAAAATCGTACTTCGTCTCATTCTCCAAACTGTCCCAGTAGTAAATCTGGACGATCTTAACGCTCTTTGGATCAATCACAATCTTAACTTTTTTGAGCTCCTCCTGCTCCTCCTTGGGAGCCATGACATAGTAGAATTTGTCGCCCACTCGACCACCCTCTTTAGGCAAAAAATGCTTGTTGATCCCATTACGGCCCAATAGGGAGAGAAGGGTCCAACTCTTATCCTGCTCTCGCTTTTTGCTGTTTAAAACCTTTGTAACTTGAACCCCATCTTCAAATCCTTTGGAAAGATAACTTACCAACCACATTTGGGTTCCATCAAAGACCACCAGAGACTTTTCAGGGGTTTCGGTTTCCATACGAAGATGCCGGCCTTGAATTGAGATCTTTCCCTGAAACGTCTTCACCTTATCTAAAAGCGCGTAGGTCACCTGCTTTTCAAAAGAGATGAGCACCGAGTCCATATTCTTATATTTAAGATCAATCTGATTTAGAACGGTCACATCCAACTTTGCCTTGGTCTGCGTCGCTTTGGGTGGGGCCACGGGTCGTTTTTTTGCAGTCTCCTTGGGGGCAGCGGCCCAAGCCCAACTTTTCATCCAAAGCACCATGACCATCAATGGCAAAATCTTCACTTTCCTACACCTCTTCTGACTTCTTCCAACTTTATCACACAAAGAACCCCGCCCCATCATGAGCCCTGGTCCCATCCGAATTCAAGTTCAAGCATCTCTAACACTTATCAGCGCCTAGGACCAGATTGCACAAGCCATCTAGCGCGCCGCGCTATAGCCAGGAATCTCCAATTGAACCAAGAGCTTGATCGAACTGGGTTGCCACAAACCCACGACAACTCTATAAGTTCAGACAGATACGGCAACCCAAATTTGGGTTACAATCTCAATAAGAAATTTTCCGCCTTTTCGGTTGGGAAAAACCACTCAATGAAACAAGAGTACTGTCATGATGTCTGCCCAAACAGCAAAGACCGTGACTCAGGGCCGAGCAGCTGTGGAGGCTGTGCTCTGTCTTAGACCCGGATTTAAGAGGCGGCATTGCAATGTTTTTGGCCCATTTCTAATGTCAGATGTGGGTTAAAGCGGGATCTCTTTGGGCCGAAAGGCGATCGTCCAAACTTCGAATTTTTTTGGGGCGCCTAAGGCAATGTGAGCTGCCTGGGCGGTCGCTCCAGATGTGATCACGTCATCCACAAAGATGATCCTTGAATTTCGATTCGAAAGAGTTTTGGTCTTCTCAAATCCCAGTGAGCGTCGCTCACGGATCTTGGCACTCTTTTGCTCCCACCCTTGAGGCCGCTTAAGGCAGGGTCTGCAACTGCCTCCCCAAAACAACGTCAACGCCTTTGCCCACATCATCGCATGGTCGGAGCAGTTTGGAACTTTTCCCGGTGCCGGCACAAAGATGAGTGGCTCCTCCGTCACACTCCTCTCCATAATCGAAATGGAGAAGATCTCAGCAATTCTCTGATAGGCAGACGGCACGCCTCCTCCCTTTAGGGTATGAATGAGATGGGTCACCAGGTTCTCACCGGAGGGCCAAAGATAGAGTGACGACACGGGAAATGGATAACCCGTAATGCGGTAGTTGGATGGAACTCGAAAAGGCTCCAACCGCGTCCAACATGATTCACAAAGAAGATCTATGGAACACGAACTCATGCCACATAGAGAACAGCAGCGCAAATGTTTCCAAAGAGGCTCTAGATTAAGTTTCCATATCATCCAAACATCCCCTTCTGTCCGATGTGAGCAAGATCAAATGCTTATCCTAACTGATGCCTACTCATCTCTCGTGGGTTGGACGACGCATTTCGGATCTCTAGATTCAAAAACAGACCTGCTCCTGTTTGCGCGCCACCTTAACTTTCCAACAATGTCCTATTTTAGGAATGGCGACACTCAAGAAGACACTTTCTGTCTCACTCTGATCCATTTAATAAATGGAAGTTGAAAAGCCGTTGCAATGATTTAACGTAGTAGGAGTGCCATGTTTCAATCATCTGTCGCGGAGTTGGACGTATTTCGAATTCTTCATGAGGACTCCATAGAGGATCCTCGAAAGGAAGTTATGGGAAAACATATCCTTCGTCCGCGATTTCAAGTGCAATTTCGATGCAATAAAAGCGATCCTAACGATCAATGCCTCTTCCCCTTGGCCATCATCAACGTTGACTTTGACCAAGACCCGCATCAAACTGCCTCGACAAGATCGTTACACGACCTGCAGCAAGGCTGTTGTTGGCCCTCCAGATGTGAACCTGGTCAACTATTGTAAGGGCGATCTTATGCCTGATGGCCGCACGTTCAAACAATATTGTTTAGAGGATCGAAACCTCGGATCATTTAGTTAGGGGCTGTCCGGTAATTCGCTTTTTGATCGATTTTGATAAGTTTTTCTTATACCGAGGCGGGCCGACGAAGGGCTAGCCAGAGGCGCTAACTGCAGCAATCTCTACAGTGATGAAACCACACTCGCATGTCCTCCCAGTTCGATCACCTACGGCTATCAAGATTTTAGTTTAAACAATTAAGATTTGATTTCAAAATTTGATCTTTGAGCATTTGAACTCGTTGGAATTCTGAATCAAAAAGTTGATCCATCTCGCTTACAAAAAGATCCAACTTTGTTGTACGACCTTTTTGGGACCTGGAAGACACCTTAACAATCTTTTTCTGTAGAGGTGCAAATTTCTTGCTGAAGAGCTCACTTGCTTCGATCTGATCATTGCGAAGTCTCTGGATCTCATTGGTCTCCTTTGCTCCGTCTAAAAGACGATAGATCTCACCGTACCGTATGAGTAGATCTGTGGACCTCTCGTGATTTTGACCGATCTCCATTGCAATCTTTGCGATTCTTGGTGATGGCCGGTAGTAGTAAAAATAGTGATCGACCGGGTTGCAAAAGAGCGACCGAGCCGGAATGTCGGTGGCCTGTCTTGGCACGGGAGGACCTCCTGCACCAGGGACCCAAGAGGCTGAGCCAAAAAAGAGGTGAGTGTCATGATCGCTAAAACCATTCCATAGCCATGAGTTGTCAGGATAGTTGGTATGCAAAATGTATTTCTGATTTCTCGGATCCAGTAGACCCACCTTACGAAGCTTTTCTTTTAACACTCGGGAAGCTTCGGAGGGCTCTTCGAGATACTCATAGGTTCCATCTTTTCTTGGTATTCGTTCATCGCCACTTTTGGACATCCACGGATTGTAAACAGGAGAAAGGCGAACAATGGCGTTCTCCTCTTGCGCACTTGGGCCACTGTCATCCTGCTTGGCCAATGGGTCTTTTCCTGGAATGGGCGCATGATCCAGTTGTTCACTCAAATTCGAATAGAGTTTCCACATGCTCGGTGGCTCCAAAATCGCCATCTTTTCTGAAAAGGGCGCCTGATCATCGTCGTCCGACCTTAAAACACCCATACTCTGATAGGCCTTTTGAGCAACATAGGGCCCCTTTTGATTACTTCCTGCAAAGTGAAAACCTGGAATCATATTCAATGCATGAGATCCAACAGAAACGTAGATGTTGAAGGGTCTCTTGCGCCTCCAGTTGCCATCTGGACTTTTCATAAAGGCATCGGGATCGCTACTGATCTGCTCCTTATGAAACCAACTGTTGGGATAGGATGTTCCATAGTAGTGCTGTGTGCATTCACTTCCAAAATAGTGAAGGTCAGAATCACTTGAACCAAGTGGTTTACGAAGCAGAATCTGGCACTTTTCAGTATCTCCGTCATGCCATCGAACCTGACCTCCGATCTTGATCGATTCTGGCAAGAAAGAGTTCAAGTGAAAAAAGTGAAACTGCAGAGATACATAGTGATAACCGTCACCATGATCGAGAATGTCTCGAACAACACCATAAACGTTGGCCTCAGACTCCTTATCTAGAAGAATGCTGTCCGTTTGATTTGCATCTAGACTTACATATCGACCGATGTCCAACCGTTTCTTACCATCAAGATCAAAAACTTCTTGAGCCATGGCTTGAATGTCATAGGATAGAAGCTCTCGAGGGTCCCGAACACCGCTCTCCAAGGATCGATTCACCAGTTCTCTCCTTCGACGATCCAATTTGGACAGGCATGATTTGGTCTCTGAAACTTGCGACTCCTCTGGTGATGCCGTGACGTCCGCAGAAGAACGTTGGCCGTTCACTTCACAGGCCGTCTTCTCTTCGATATAGCCCGCATCGCGCTCCAAATAACGATCCACCATGGTCGGAAGAGCCTCTTTAAGACATTCCTTCATCGTATTTACTTTGTACTTTCCTAGCTCTGGACCAAACGAACTCTCAAGTTCAAAAGAATGAAACTCTTGATTTAAAAAACGCTGACCACCTAACCCCGCATCCTTTTCCCCACGAGCGTTTTCATGACACTGCAAGACCAAATCACCGCGAAACAGATAGTCCCCCATCGATTGAACCCTCAACGTCTCCTGCTTGACACACTTTTCGAAGGGCTGAGTTTCACAACGATTCATGATGTGCTTTGAAAACTTTGAATAGATAGCAACCCAGTCACTCTTTTTGACCTCTCCAAGTTTGAGATTTAAGAAATCAGTTTCAAGTTCATATCGATTGCCTTCAAGACCATAGTCTCCATTGACCATCACGTTGGCAAATCGTATCGCTCGAATGAAGAGAAGAGTTGTGATATCTTTAGGTTCCGTCTCATAGAGTCCCATGTTTCCAATGGTTCGACTCGCCTTTTCTTTCACTCTTCCTAAAACGACATCTGTCCCTGGTCCCTCCACGGCAACAGGATCAGAGGTCAAAATAGTCAAAGTGCTCTTTCGAAACATATTTGGGAGGGAGATGGGTTTGAAATCATTGTAAAACATATGGACATCAGGGGCCCATGTATGAAGGAGGCTGCGATTTCTCTCATACCGATCTTCAATATGAGTCCAAGATCTATCCCAATACTTCTCACTCTTGAGATTTCGAAAGAACGACTCATCCAAGAGACCGTTACTTCGATATTTCTTATGGACAGGCTTCAATCCCCCTAGAAAGATAAGATAATCAAAACTTCGATCTTCTTCTTGACTGACAGGATTGATGTAAAACTCAGGATTGAGCCAGAGTCGTGATGCAGAATCCTTTTCAAAGGTCTTCGTGACAAGTTCATTCACCCAGGTGTCATCTTGGATCACGCACTTTTGAGCTGCAGTCCCACTAAATCCAAAGGCACTGCCCCAAGCCATCGTGGCTGCGACTCCCATCACTAGGAGAATCTTCGAGTTTCTCATCTTGGACTCTCTCCTGTCTCTTAAGCTTCTAGAAATTCCTATCCATCATCGAGTGCCTGGCACCATCTAGCTGTATCCCTTTCTCGACTGCAAGTTTCTCGCCAAAAACCTCCCATCTGCACGCGAATGACCTGGCATTTGCTTTTATCTGATCATCACCTCGCCGTTGTGGCCGTCAAAGACCCATGCAGATGGACAAAAAACGTCACCAGGCATATGCATAAAATCTTCCTAAGAATACATAAATTCAATAAGCATTTCGTACTTCTTAGCTTGTCTGGCTCGGTCAAGCGCTTCGATGTACTTCTCACGCCGTAACTTTGGATTGCCTCTTAGAGCCCCCCCATGTGGGCATTCTTTGCTTTGCCTTCTGACAAAAAAATTCCACCAGAATTCTGCCAAAGCGCCCATTACCATTTGGAAATGGATGAATCGTTTCAATTCGTTCCTGAAAGCGTACCGCAATTTCATCGAAAGGGATTTCATTTCGATCAAGCCAATACTTCAAATCATCTTCCAGATTCTTTAGAGCTGGTCGGATTTGATAGGGCAAAAGAAAATAGGGATTGTGCAGCTCATGATCTCGCATTTTGCCTGCCCATGTCCAAACATCTCCAAAAAGTTTTTTATGGAGTTTCTCCCAGAAGCTGTACCTCAGACAATCTCCATTGCTCTTTTTGAGCCAGACAAGTCCCTCAGCAATATTTTTCTCTTCGTATTCATCAAGCTCTCCCATGTTTTGGATGTGTTTGAGTTTTAGCCCTTTCTCCAATTCTGGAGGAAGGGGTGTTTGGCCATCTCGACCTTTGAACAAAAAATGATTCACCACACATCTCCTCGTTCGATGAGCAAATCTGCCAGTTGCTCAATCCTAGAATCAAGATCTTGCTCAACTCTTTGATCCTCCAATGTCATGTGAGTGTCAGCTTCAGAAATTATTTGTTTTGCTTTTTCCCATGCCTTTTCTTTCAATATTGCTTTGAGACTACCTTTAGGTACGAACGCGTAGACGAATTCACATTCCATAGCTGCGGCCATTTTCTTGAGAGTCTCAATGGTTACTTTGCCTTTTGCCTCATTACGCTCAGCTTGTTGTGCTGTGGCCTTTGAAACCTGTGCTCGGTCAGCAAGCTTTTGCAGGGTAATTCCCAATGCTTTGCGCATATAGTGAATCCATCCAGGTTTGACCCTGGCATCACTGAAGGACCTCCGAAGATTCTTCAAACGACGTTCAATCTGAGTAAGTGCAAGTTTATCTTGTTTTTTCAATATGTTACTCCCCATTGAGGATTAATAATTACATATATACTATCATAGTATGTATGTAAATAAACATATATTTATTATAAATAAATATATGTTTAAATATACTTATTTACTCTGTAACGAATTGATACATCCTTCAGGCAGGCTATAGCAAAGAACAATTGGACATGGCCCTGCAAAATTCGGCGGCCCTGGTGGCCGCACGGACTTTAGCTCCATTCCTAACTTCAGACTGGACCATCGCAAATCGCATCGACGAAGGGCTAGCCAGAGGCGCTAACTCGAGGAGGCTCAACGAAGGTATAAGGAAAACTTATGACAAATTCACCGAAATGAGGTTTCGCGCCAAGCAGAATCGAGTTTGCGAACAACTGGACGGTCAAATGTGGTCAACATGATTTCACAAGTGACCCCCACCTTGGCCGTAAAGAGATGGCCTCCAAGACAAGAGAAATCAGCTCGAGCAAGAAGAGCGTGCAGATGAACAAAAGGTTTATCATTCAGAAAGGAGATGTTTCCATTGAGACTGATCAATTCCGCCTCTTCAGGATAGAACGACTTTTCATAACGTCTCTCGTTCAAATGGTAAAAGCCAAGCTCAAACTCTTTGAGAACGCCGACGCCTGTTAAGGAGCCACTCTTCAAATTCTCATCCAAAATCACCTTCTGTAGCTGCGGGATTAGATCCTCATCGCGATCGACCCGCACCAAAATCTGTGGTCCATCTTTCAAATGTTTCATTCTGCTCCTCCAAACGATCACTATGTAGGGGCTGTCCGGTAATTACATTTTTGCCGATTTCTATAAGTTTTCCTTATACCTTCGTTGAGCCTCCTTGAGTTAGCGCCTCTGGCTAGCCCTTCGTCGGCCCGCCTCGGTATAAGACGAATTACCGGCAGCCCCTATGTAGGATTGTCCATGGTGAAATTAACCTCTGATCATAAAAATGGGGACTCCATTTTGTGAAATTGACGCTTCTTGACTCAAAAGAAATTAGTTGAAATTAAAATAAATTGGGATGAAAAGCTGACTTAACGATAAGCTACAGGGGTGCTCGCGTTGATTCCTCAAAGAATGAACAAGAGCTGAGAATACACCCTCGACCTGAACAGGATAATGCCTGCGTAGGAAGTAGTCGAAGAGTTCCGTTCTTGAATGCAGACCGTCTTCTGCGGTTTTTTGCCTCTACGAACCCTCCTGTAATTTTCGTTGTACAGTTTGAATATAAAGTGACCAAGTGCTTCGTTGCCTTGTTCATATCGGACCTTGTCGCTCGTTTAGGGAGACTCTGATTTGAGCATTGAGGCCTTGTCACTCACCACCATTGCCAACCAACGGTGGCCGATCCAATGGGGAGGTTCTATGACTCAAGTACAAAAGGCGCGAAATGGAATCTTCACCTTTGAAATGGAGTTCATTTCAAAGAGTGAAGGGATTTCGAAAGAGCGACTTCTTCAACTTCTTTCCGAAGGAAAACTCATCCTACCTAGAAACAATCAACGAGAGCTAAAGAATTTCAAAGCGATCGGATCTGGCACGACCGTCAAGGTCAATGCAAATCTTGGTACCTCTGCAACTCATGGAAGCATTGAAAGTGAACTAGAGAAACTTAGAACCTCTTTGAAGTTCGGCGCCGACACCGTCATGGATCTCTCAACGGGCCTAATGATCGAAGAGACTCGGGCCACCCTTCTCAAAGAGTGTCCAATTCCTTTTGGCACTGTTCCGATCTATCAGGTCGTCAAAGATCTCAAAGGAGACGAAACGTTTCGACCCGAGGATCTCTTGGACATGATCGAACATCAGGCAAAGCAGGGGGTCGACTTTATGACTCTCCATTGCGGAATTCTCCGAGAGCATCTCACTTGGCTCGACCAGCGACTGTTAAAAATCGTGTCCCGCGGAGGGGGAATTCTTGCGCGTTGGATGGTGAAAACTGGAGATCAAAATCCGCTCTACACTGAGTTTGATCACCTCTTGGACATTCTCGAAAAATATGATGTGACCCTTTCGTTGGGTGACGCCCTTCGCCCAGGTGCTCTATGTGACTCTTCTGATCGAGCCCAACTGAGTGAACTGCAAACACTGGGAGAACTTACCAAGCGAGCCCTAAAAAGGGGGGTTCAGGTGATGGTGGAAGGACCTGGACACATCCCTTTAGATGAAATTGAGTTCAATGTGGCTCTTCAAAAGAAGAGCTGCCTGGGTGTTCCCTTCTTCGTCCTTGGCCCGCTGGTGACCGATCTTGCCGCAGGCTACGATCACATTTCAGGAGCCATCGGTGGAGCCGTTGCAGGTTGGTTTGGTGCAGATCTTCTCTGCTATGTAACTCCGAAGGAACACCTCGGTCTTCCTGATCGCACCGATGTCGAAGAGGGTCTCATCGCCTTTAAGATTGCAGCTCACGCAGCCAATGTGGTCCGGCACCCTCAACAATCCCGAAATCTTGATGATCAGATGTCCAAAGCTCGACGAGATTTTGATTGGTCCAAACAGATGGCGTTGAGTTTCAACCCCGATCGTGCCCAAGCCTTTCACGACCAAACACTGTCGGCAAGTAGTTTTAAGAATGCCCACTTTTGCTCGATGTGTGGCCCCCAATACTGTCCCCTGAGAGAAGAGAGTAGAACTTAGCCCCAAATCTGCAGTGGAAATCTCTTCACTGCAGTTTCTATTAAGGAGAAGCGACATGTTTGCAAAGATCGATGAAAAAGTGATTACTAGAGCCATCGTCTCAACCTATTCTAAACAACTCGAAGAGGCTGCAGACTCAGATGTTTTGATTGGCGGCGCAGGGCCATCAGGCCTGATTGCGGCTGCTCAACTTTCGAGCTTGGGACACAAAGTTGTCGTCATTGAACGCAACAATTATCTAGGCGGTGGAATGTGGATCGGTGGATATTTGATGAACAAAATCACTGTTCGTGCTCCCGCAAATCGAATCTTAAAGAGTCTTGAGATTCCTTATGAGGAGTACTGCAAAGACCTCTATGTGGCTGATGCCCCCTTCTTTGCTTCGCGCCTCATCCATGCCGCCTGCCAAGCTGGCGTCACCTTTTTAAACATGACCATCATTGAAGATGTCATTGTCAAAAATGGGGAGGTGGCGGGACTTGTGATCAATTGGACTCCTGTTACGACACTGCCAAGATCCATCTCTTGTCTTGATCCGATCCTCCTCGAATCCAAAGTGGTCATTGATGCCACTGGACACGATGCCATCATTGCAAAGCACTTAGAGAGGCGAAAGTTGGTCACAATGAGGGGAATGGGAACACTCAATGTCGAGATGTCTGAAGAGGCTGTCGTTGAAAACACTCAATCCATCTTCCCACGTCTGTTTCTCTGTGGGATGGCGGTCTCTGAAGCTTATGGAGTGCCACGCATGGGTCCCACCTTTGGATCTATGTTGATCTCGGGCCAGCGGGTTGCCGAACAAGTTCACCAATTTTTGCGTTAACTAGGGGCTGTCCGGTAATTCGCTTTTTGATCGATTTTGATAAGTTTTTCTTATACCGAGGCGGGCCGACGAAGGGCTAGCCAGAGGCGCTAACTCGTATAAGGAAAACTTATAGAAATCGGCAAAAATGGAATTACCGGACAGCCCCTAACTAGTGCCCGCGACCATTTCGGAAAAGGTTCTTACAAAATGCTCCACGGATTCGGGAGCATAAGTAAGAAAAAGAGAGGGTTCGATCAGTTCAAGTTCCATCAACACAAAACCCCCTCGATCCTGGGGCACAACATCGACACGTGCATAGAGCAAATCCTCTTCAACACAATTGAGAATTTCCTGAGCCATTTCAATTTGCCTTTGACTTGGAACACATCTTGAAATCATAGCGCCATACTCCGCTTGAGTTCGAAAATCCATCTCCGAAGGCTTCTTTAGTACGGCATGGCTGAATCTCTTACCAAAGAAGATCATCGACATTTCACCTGACCTCTTGATTTCACCAATAAATGGTTGGACAAAGTAGTCACTCTGAAGATTCCTCGGCAACTTCGCGTACGACGCAGGATCATTTCGATGGACCAAGACAATGTGACTTGACTTGGCCCCCACAATGGGCTTCACCACCAGGGTCTCGGTCTCAAAACTCTCAAAGAACTCTGAAATCTGCTCACGAGAAACCTTGTACTGCGTTGGTACTACTGAAATCCCCTGTGAGGCCAAATCACCAAGATAGGTCTTGCGACCGTTCCACCTCACAATCTTTGGTGGATTGAAAAGCTTGCATCCGGACTGTTCAATCTGATCGGTCATCTGCAAGAAGTCCTCAATGTGGGTTGTGTAGTCCCATGTTGAACGCAGAACTGCGCAATGGTGACTTTTCCAATCAACATCAACGGCGTTCCACGGAACCTCCTTCACCTGCCATCCGGCCTTTCCCATCGGCTCAAATAGGAGATGATCGTCAGGAATCGCATGACCCAACTGCTTACACGTTAGAAAGAGACAACTTCTCATCATCGTGGCAGCCGCCCCATTCTGTTTTACTGATTGACCAGATGATTATAGACTGTGTTCACCGTCAGTTTCAGAATGCTCGTGATCGGTATCGAGATGATCATTCCTAAAACCCCCATCACTTCAGATCCAATGATGATGGCCAAAATGACAGTCACGGGATGAAGATTCACAATCTTGGCCACAACCAAAGGAATGATAAAGACAATGTCAATCAACTGAGAAACTGCATAGATAATTGTAATAAGCATCAACTGCAACCCGGAATCACCGTTGATAAAAGCCACCAAATAGGTTGGAACAGCTCCAATAAAGGGGCCGACGTAGGGAATCAAATTGGTCACAGCTGCAAAGACCCCCAGTAGCGCTGCATAGGGAAATGAGATGATCGCAAGGCCCACCCAAACAACGGCTCCCACAATCGCCGCCTCAAGAAGACGGGCCCGAATGAATCCTCCCAATTGTATGTTGATCTGATGCTGAAGGTTCAGGGCCAACTCAAAAAGGTTGTTAGGGACAAGATTTAAGAGAGATCTCATAAACTTCTGCCCATCCTTCAACATGAAATAGGCAAAAAGAGGAGCAAGAAGTGAAACGGTGAACATCCGGCCAATGATTTGGGGCAGATCTCCGAAGATGGTTCCCGCCCATCCCGAAAGCTTTGCCTCGACGGTGGAACTGAAATCGACTCTGTAAAAAGATTGAAAAAGTACGTTTACATACTCTTCAGTTTCCGACATGAGTTTGGTGATGCCCTCAATGTACTTTGGAACCTCGGCCTTAAGATGCCCAAACTGAGCACTCACCATAGGAACCATAATGATCGTGCCAAGGAGGATGAGAAGCCCCGTAACGCAAAACGGAACAAGAACAGCAACACTTCTTGAAAATCCTGCTCTCTCAAGCCGGTTTGCAAATGGACCTAAAAGGTAACTGATCACAAAGGCCAACACAAACGAGAGAAGCATGTTCTCAACCGCAAGCAAAATGGTCGCCCCAAGAGCAAGCACTGCCAAAACGGAAATCAACTTAATGATTCGCTCTCTTCTCAAAACTTTTTGAAAGCGTTTCACTTGCCCCCCGCAGAACTTCCGGCTTCACCGTTGTTTTGAATGTGATTGCGTAGCTGAGAGACCTTTTCTGTCGTAGCTCTAAGTCTCTGACCTAAAATCTCTGCCAACCGAAATGTGATCTTCACTCCCATCACAGGATTTCGATCGAGAACCTCCAAGAGGTCCGGCTTAAAGAAACCAACCAAGACCGCCTCTTCCTTCGCGCAAGCCGTCGCACTTCGTTTACCATTGTCTTCCACAAGTGAAAGCTCTCCAAAAAAGGTTCCCTCATGAAGAGTTGTAATGAGCACACGTTCGACATCTTCAGCTTCCGGAGCCTGCCTTTCTTGAAAAATGTCAACGATTCCATGAATGATGATGTACATCCCAACACCAATCTCACCTTGGCGAAAGATCGTCTCACCGGGACGATACTTCCTAACGTGAACAATCTTTTCAATGAAGCGCAGCTCTTTCTTTGACAGTTCCGCAAAGAGAAAATTTTCTTTCAAAACAGAACCAATCTGTGTCTCTTTCTCTTTTGACTTAATGATATCTTCCCAAATGAAATTCACCATATACCTACCCACCTGATGTAAGAAAGATCTTAGACTTCAAAACCCAACCTGTCCATCCTCGACCAATTTCGACCTGGATCCAATCACTTTGCACTTTCTTAACCTGAACTTCCATGCCAGAGACCAGCTCACTCACAGTCGCAAAACGTTCATCGGGCCCTGACCTTAATTCCGCAGCTTCAATGACCGTTGCGCGACTCTGAAACTCATCACTCAGTTTCAAACCCACAACTCCCAGTAAAAGGAGAAACATCGCAAAAGAGAGCATCGATCGCTTGGGCCAACCACGAGGCCGCACAGCCTCTTCTGCCTCTGCGCTTTGCTTCTTCAAATGGTTGATCAAGTTCCAGCCCGAAGAGAAGAGAGCCAATCCACTGAGCACCACAAAGATCTCGTAGGACCATCGCCTCAGTGGCACTTGAAGAGACTCAATCAAGTTCGTTGAGCGATGGAGGTTTGGATTTTTTTGCTCTAAGGAATTGAGTGCGTCATGGACTCTCTGAGAGTCTGGATGGAGCAATAATGCCTTGCGCAAATACGCAACAGATCGACCTTCTCTATTTGTTCGCCCATAGGCCAATCCCAAATTAAACAAGATCGTCTCATTCGTTGGCTCCATACTTAGGGCTCTTTCAAAAGACTCTATAGCGTCATCGTAGGATTCAGCCCTCCACAATTCAAGGGCCTGACCAAAATGAGTCTCAACATCGACGGCTCTCTCCTTGGCAGCTCCTTCATGCTCTGTAGCAAAGCCAATCAACCCAAATGGACCCAGCAAAAGGACCAAAACAAAGGTAGAGACAAACGTAAATGGAATCCACTGTGAAGACATCTTGAGCTTCTATTGTGCTGGACCCACTCTGAGAGTTCAACTAAAAGTACCCAAAAAAGTGACCTCAAGTTATAGTTTCATAGTGATTGACGCAAAACCGACCCAAGTGGCTCACGACCATGGACAGTTACTTCATAAGGTGGCGTTGACACTTGCTCTATGCAGTACTTACGAATATACAGAAGTAGCCAATAGGAGGAGTGAGCAATGGAAATTGTTGCCGGTGAGGAACTAAGAGACTCAAATCGAATCAAATCCCTGATCGACCAACTTGTGGGCGAGATGGCCCTTTTATCTTCGACCGTGAAGAGCCCAAGACCGACTGCAAGTGAACGCTCATCCATCTACCAAACTCTTTTGGAGGAAGTTGCCAAGACAAGGGGCCGTGGACTCTACTATCCCTACATTGGAAGTGGCGTTGGCCGAGGACCTTACGTTGAACTTGAAGATGGCAGCGTCAAGCTTGATCTGGTCAATGGAATCGGAATCCACATTCTTGGCCACAGCCATCCACAACTCATCCGCGCGGCCATTCAGGGCGCCCTCTCCGACATTGTAACGCAAGGGAACCTACAACCCAATCGAGAGTATTTGACCCTTTCTCAAAAACTGGTTGCCCTTGTACAGGGTAAAAGCCGACTGAAGCACGTTTGGATCACCACGTC
This sequence comes from Pseudomonadota bacterium, assembly GCA_014584465.1. Lineage (GTDB taxonomy): Bacteria > Bdellovibrionota > Bdellovibrionia > Bdellovibrionales > JACTMU01 > JACTMU01. Next base: position 34,250 of record JACTMU010000071.1, read on the forward strand.
GGGCTCCATGGCCAATGAAAATGGACTTAAGATGATCCGACAGAAAAAGAGTCCAGCAAAACTCATCGTGGCGATGAACGATGCCTTTGCAGGGCGAACCACCTTGATGGCTGAGATCAGTGACAACCCGAAATACAGAGAGGGACTTCCAGAGTATCACGAAGTTCTTCGGGTCCCTTTTTATGACTCTAACAATCCTCGAAGTGGTGAAGAGACACTGAGATCTCTTAAAGAACATGTTGCCAAACATGGCAATAACATTGCTGCATTTATGTTTGAACCCGTTCAAGGAGAGGGCGGCTTCAAAGTTCCTACCCGTGAGTTTTTCATTCCTCTACTGGATTTTTGCAAGGAACAGAAGATCGCAATTTGGGCAGATGAGGTTCAGACCTTTTGTCGCACAGGCCATTTTTTTGCTTTTGAAACGTTTGATATTGGCAATTACATTGACGTTTGCACCGTGGCCAAAACCGCTCAGGTAGGAGCCACTCTCTACACAGAGGAGTACAACCCGAAGCCCGGCCTGATTGCAGGAACATTTGCTGGAAGCACGGTCGCCCTTTCTTGTGGTATTGAAGTTCTAAGAGTTCTCTCAACGGAAGGTTTTATGGGCTCTAAAGGTCGTATTGCTCAAATTCATGATGAGTTTGTATCGATGCTTCACAACCTCAAGGAGACGAGCTGCAAAGGCCTCATTGGTGAAGTCGGTGGCATCGGCCTTATGGTTGCAATGACCCCCTTTGATGGAAGCCAAGAGAAAGTTACAAAGCTCTGTCATGAACTCTTTAAAAACGGCTTGATCGCGTTTGGCTGTGGGCATGGTCCTTATCGCATTCGATTTTTGCTGCCTGCAATTTTGACCTTCCAAGATATATCCATTGCAAAAGAGATCATTGAAAAATCGCTTTTGAACCTTTAAGGACTCTTTGATGGAGTGGCTTGAACTTTGTCGAAAGTTTATCTCGATCGATACAACCCCTTCGCTGGGGACATCAGATCTTGTCGAGCTCATCGCAAAAGTCTCAAAGGAGGAAGGGCTCTTTTGTGATATTCAAGTCGACGAATCTCAGCCTCATCAAGAAAATATCGTCATCCGGCCGAGTGCAGAGATGGGTGAGAACGAACTTTTGCTTGAGGCTCACTTGGACACCAGAGAACCTGGATCATTCGGGCTTTGGGAGATCACCGACTGCAACCCCTTTAATGCGACCATTATGGATCAGAAGATCTATGGACTCGGCAGTTGTGATGCCAAGCTGGATTTTGTGTGCAAGTGGATTGCCCTGAGAGATCTCGTTCGAAGCGGGTACAAGGGACCAACGGTTCTCGTTGGAACCTTTGGGGAAGATCACGGGCGCACAGGAACATTAAGACTGATGAGAAAGCGTAAGATCAAAGCTTCCCGTGCATTTGTAGGAGCCCCGACCCAACTCGACCTATTGCATACTGGGAAGGGCGTTGCCGACATTGAGATTTCACTCCCATTTTCCAGGGAGGAGATCGAGTATCGCCGTGATCACGACCTGCAAGAAAGTGCGACCACACAAAGCAAGATCTTTTCCTCCCGTCCAGGCATGGCAACCTCCCCTCAAAGGGTGGAAAACGCAATTCATAAGATGTTCGAATACCTGAGCAAGCTTCCTGAAAGTCTCGTCGTAATGGAAATGGAAGGTGGAATCAGTTCAGGATCAATACCAAACTACGCGATCTTGGAGTTTGATGTTGTGGGAAGTCTCAAAGACAGTCTCTTGAAACGGCTGGAGATCCTCCTCAAATCGATTCAATCAATTGAGAATGATCTGATTCGCTTTAAGGATCCCATCTTTGCCCCCCCTTTCCCAACTCTCAACATTGGGATGCTCCGCACTTATGAAGATCACATCAAGCTTAGGGGCTGCTGTCGACTCACACCTTGCGTACCACAGGAGACCTACGAACGCTGGATGGAACAACTTCGCATCGCTTGCACTCAAATTGAGGGCTCCTTTCGACTCATAGATTATAAGCCCCCCTTTGCAACTTCGCTCAAATCTGACTTCGTTCGTAAGTCTCAGGAGATTTTGTCAAGCTTAGACTTAAACCCCAAGTGTGGTTCGATGTCTGTGAACAATGAGGCAAGCATTTTCAGTAGGTTCGGCGTGGATTGCCTTGTTTTTGGCCCGGGAAAGCATGACCTTTCCGACACACCCGAAGAACATGTCCCGTTAGACCAGATTCAAAAAGCCATAGAGTTCTATCGACTCGCCATAGATCGTATGGGTAGGTAATGAATGAGTTTTTTGATTCGTAATATTAAAATGTCCGATCTTGATCCCATTTTTGATTTAGCAAGTCAGTTTAACCTTTTAAATCTGCAGGCCGATCGTGCGGAGCTCACAAAGAAGATCGAGCGCAGCGAACTTTCGTTTCAAAGCTCACTTCCAAAGGAAAACAGTGAGTATCTTTTTATTATGGAGGAAACGGAAACCAATCGCATTGTGGGTGCATCTCAAATCATTGCCAAACATGGGACCGCAGAGTCTCCGCACTACTTTTTTAAAGTCTTCAAACAAGATCGATTTAGCAAAGAGTTGGGAGTTGGCTTCATCCATCAGGTCCTTAAATTGGGCGAAAATTGCAGTGGTCCGACCGAAATCGGCGGCCTGATCGTGGATCATGATTACCGGGGACGCCCTGAAAAACTAGGACAACAGATGAGCCTCATTCGGTTCATGTTCATCGGTATGGATCTCTCCCGATTTGAAGATCATGTTCTTTGTGAGCTCTCACCATCTCAAAATTCTGATGGCCGTAATGAATTTTGGGAGGCTTTGGGCAGACGTTTCACAGGAATGACCTATCGTGAAGCTGACGAAGTCAGTCAAAAACATAAGGAGTTCATAACTACGCTCTTTCCCCATGAGGAGATCTACCTCTGCCTCCTTGAAACCAAAGCCCGATTGATGGTGGGACGTGTGGGTGAAGACACGGCGCCAGCTCAACATTTTTTAAGAAAAATAGGATTTCAATATCTCCACGAAATCGATCCCTTTGATGGTGGCCCACACTGGGGAGCTCAGACACGTGACATAAAAGTGATTCGTGAGTTGAAAAACTATGAGTGCTCTGGCACAATTTCTAATGAGTTTCCGTTTTATGGAATCATTGCCCACTTCAACCAGATCGAGGGTGAATTTCGAGGAGTGCTTGCCCGTTATCACCTAGATGATCAACAAAGAATCTCGGTCAATGCTGCGGCGATGACTCTTTTAAACGCGAAGCCGGGCAGTAGACTCTACGTATACTCTGACATTTAGGAGAATTTTAAGATGAATGCTGTTCAACCGATGAATCAGAAGGGTGACTTTATTGACGGCCATTTTGGGATTCCCAAGAATCCCGATGGTGAGTTTATCGATGTAAGTCCTGCCGACAGTAGAGATCAGATTCTCTCGGTTGCCTTCAAATACTCCCATGTTGACGAAGCATGCCAAGCTGCAAAGGCGGCTTTCCCCATGTGGTCCCAACTCTCTTTAGAAGCTCGTAAAGATAATCTTTTACGTCTCAAGAATGTCTATGAAGCCCATAAGGAGGATTTGGCATTGGCCATCGCTCGTGACACAGGCAAGCCTCTCTGGGAGGCAAAGACGGAAGTCGCAGCGATGATCGGGAAAATCCCCGTGACGCTTGATCAATCTTTGAAGTTGGTAGAAGAACAGCATGTTCCCAATGCACTTCCTGGAGTGGACGGTTACACGAGATTTAAACCTCGGGGGGTTATGGCAGTTTTGGGGCCCTTCAACTTTCCTGGACATCTTCCAAATGGTCATATTGTTCCCGCTCTGGTCACTGGAAATACGGTGGTCTTCAAACCGTCTGAGTCGACCCCTGCGGTCGGACAACTTATGGCCGAGCTCTTTGAAAAGGCTGAGTTCCCACGTGGGGTTTTCAATCTGGTTCAAGGAGATGGCGAGCTAGGACGACGCTTGATCAAGTCGGAACACATTGAGGGAATTCTCTTCACGGGCTCCTATGATGTTGGGCTCAAGATCAAACAGGAGACTCTCACCCATTTTTGGAAGATTCTTGCCCTTGAAATGGGCGGCAAGAATGCCTCGATTGTCTGGGAGGATGCAGATATCGATAAGGCGATCTATGAAAATATCATTGGAGCCTTTCTCACATCTGGACAGAGGTGTTCATGCACAAGTCGCATCCTTTTGCATAAGACGATCAAGGATCAGTTTGTAGATCGTTTTTATGAGATCGCAAAAAAACTCAAGATCGGTCACTGGTCAGAATCCCCCTTTATGGGTCCTTTGATCAATAAGGCTTCCGTTGAGAAATACATTCGATTCCAAGAGATCGCAAAGCGCGAGAATTGTGAACCCCTCATGCGCGGGAAAGTGCTAAAAACCAAGTGGGATGGACACTATGTCACCCCAAGCATCAATCTGGTGGATCAATTTGACGCCAATTCAATTTACCAAAAATCGGAGATTTTTGGACCCAACGTCGCCATCTATGGTGTCGATGATTTTGATGAGGCTCTGGAAATTGTCAACTCCTCAAGTTACGGCCTTGTTATGTCCATCTTCTCGAAAAACAGACGGTTGTACGAAAAATCTCTTCTTCGAGCCCGCGTGGGACTGGTCAATTGGAATCGCACCACCAACGGGGCAAGCTCACGACTCCCCTTTGGAGGTATGGGTAAATCCGGCAATGATCGCCCCTCGGCCCACTTTGCCATCTACTATTGCACGGTTCCCGTGGCCAGCCTTGAAGACACGACCCCCCTAGACCCAACTCAAATACTTCCCGGCGTAGAACTGTGAGATGGATCATTAGGGTATCTCTGCTTTTTTTCGCCCTTTCGCTTGGTGGGATTGGGTGGATGGGAGTGGCGTTTTTAAATACAAAGCCCTCACAAGAGGCGCAGAACGTAATTTATGAGGTCTCCTCGGGAAAAGGTGTTCGAGCGATATCGCAAGAGCTCGTGGAGTTGAATGTTCTCACAAGTTCAGAGCTTTTCTCATTGTTTGTCCGTATCACAGGAAACTCCAAACACATTCGTGTTGGAGAATATGCACTGACAACATCCATGTACCCCAGAGATGTTCTTAATGTCATTTTAAGCGGAAAGAGCATTGAGCGCCCGATCACAGTCCAAGAGGGTCTAAACAAATATGAAATTGCAGATCTTTTTGAACGTTCCAATCTGGGATCGAGAGCGGAGTTTTTGAACCTTGTGGATGACTCTCGATGGGCTTCCGAACTCTTGGGGGAAAGCATTCCTTCTTTGGAGGGCTATCTCTATCCTGAAACCTATCACATTACAAAATATGAGGGAGCGCGTGGCTTGATCAAGCAGATGGTTCACACCTTTCTCAAAAACTTTGAAACAGTTCCAAATTCTCCGAGAATGAGTCGCCACGAGATTGTCACTCTTGCAAGCATCATTGAGAAAGAGACGGGTGCCCCAGAGGAACGTAGAATCATCTCCTCTGTTTTTCATAATCGTCTTCAAAAGAACATGCGACTTCAAACAGACCCGACCGTTCTTTATGGGCTTATGGAAGAAACGAAGGTGCCTCAAATCAACATTCGTAAAGAGGATTTACGACACCCAACCCGTTACAACACCTACACCTTCAGTGGACTTCCTTTTGGACCCATTGCCAATCCAGGAATCAGTGCCCTTCAGGCCGCGGTCCTTCCCGATTCTACCCCCTATCTCTACTTCGTCAGCCGAAATGACGGCACTCACGTCTTCTCCGAAAGTTACGAGAGCCATTCCAAGGCCGTCGACCACTTTCAAAAGCGAAGCTCCTCCCGCAAGGGAAAATCCTGGCGCGACCGCCTAAAAAAATAGGACCTAGGCAGAGTCCCTGAAATGTCATAAGTTCTTGATCTTCCTATCTTTGTCCAGGTTCACTCTTCACGGTTTGAGAACGTTTTGCAAAGAAAACCATTTATCAGGCAAGATGAGGTAGAGTCATAATGATGACTACCTCGGGGTGAGATGAACAAACGGCAATGCAAATCGAATTTCTCTCTTGTCATAATGAGATCACTTATTCTCACTCTTCTTCTCAGTGGTTGTCTTCAACGCACCGGTGATCGTTACCAAATTCAACGCTACATCTATCCCAATTGGATGGTGGCCCTCATGGAACCCGTTTCGGGGAACAACACACTGGTCACATTCTCTACAGATACTACGTTTGCCCTTTTTGAATCAGCATCTGATACCTACGATCTTGGCCAAGGTGCCACGACCATGGAAGCTGTAATTGCCTACGGATACATCTACGTCGCCAACGCCACGGATGGAACACTCACAGCTCTGAAAGTCAACCTAAGCTCTGGATCGATCACCCACCTTCAAACCATCACAGGTCTTACCTCAATTCAAAGCGTCGTCTTTCTCTATCCCTCCTACCTCTATGCTGGCTACAGTGGGGGCGTTCAGCTCTACAACCTGGACTACACGACGGGTCTTCTTACTGCATCGGGAAGTGCCACCTCCTTTGGCGGTCCCGTTTTAGACATGGCAGTAATCTCCAACGGCAAGGGGCTCTACGTGAATCGAAATGGGAATACTCTCTATGAAGCCTCCATCGGAAGCAATGGAACACTCACTCCCAACAACTCTTTTGGGCATTCCTCCATAACTTCAATGGATGCCGCCACCTCCGTTTCCAGCGGCAACAGCTTTCTCATGGTCTCCGACGATGGCGCCAATACGCTCACAAGTTATTCCATTTCAAACACCACAGGTTATTTGACCTATGCGGATAGCATCTCATCCACCTCGCCGGTTGCAATCGGTTACTTGAACTATTATGATTCGATCTCAGTTCAATCCAATGATGGGACCATGCGAATGTACGTTCACGATGCCAATGGAAACCTCACTCTCAACTTCACTCACACCGCAGTTTCCGACACTCCTCTTGATGGTCATATCACTTCAACGGACGAATCCCTCTATTTTTCTCTGGGCCTCTTGGGTGTTTCAACTTGGACCATCGGCAACTCCGGAAACGGCGCCGACCTTCTCTTTCGACGGACGACGTCGCTGACGGACTATGGTCAATATGCAAAGAAAATCGCCTTTCTCTTGAGAGAGTGACATGATGAAGTATCTGATTCTCATTACAGCTCTATTGCTTTCAACCTCTCAAATTTTAGCCACTCCCCTTCTTTACGATTCCGATTTAAGCCAGAAAGACCTTCAACTCTTCTTGTATAAAGAGACCGATTTTCGGATCACCGCTCTCAAAAAACATGCGGGCTTTCACCGATTTGAACTGCGTCGTGTCCGTACCGATCTTGTTCGATTCTCTACCAATGCCCAGGTTGAGGAGGAGTACAAGACGTTTGAACTCGATCTTTTTGAAAATGAATCCTTCAATATTAAGTTCAAACGTCTGTTCAACCAACTCAATGGTATCATCTCCTGGGTGGGCCATGTTGAAGGCGATCACCACAGTCTTGCCGTCCTCACGGAACGCGATGGTCACATGGCCGGTGAGATTCATACCTTTGGCAAAGTCTTTTCAATAAAACCGATTGCCAAAGAGTGGATCGCCATTCGTGAACTCAAATCTGAACTGATACAATCCCAAGCAGACGATCAAATCATCGTCGAGCAGCACCAAAGTGACGCCCACCCTTCCGATCTTCACACATCCTCTCTTGAAAATGATGGAAGAGTCATCGATGTCTACGTCTTCTTTAACGACGAAGCCTTTGCGGGATCCAGTGACATAGTCACAGAGATCTCAAATGATATGGCCTTTACCAACGCGGCGCTCGACTCGAGTTGCACGGAGACCTATCTGCGCCTACTTGGAACTCAACAGATCACCTTTGCCGAATCAGGGCAGATTCAGGACGACACTGAGGCCTTTGCAGATCGCTATGATGGAAACATAGATTCAATTCATGACACACTCGACGCGCAAGGGGCCGATCTTGCCCAACTTTGGGTCGAAAATGTCTCGACCGGTTTCGACGGATCCTCAACGGTCAGCGCTTGTGGTGCTGGGATCACCTCCCTTCCCTTTCCAGGAAATGCACCGGTTTTTTCGATCAAAGTGCGACCATGTTCATCCTATGCTACAGCCCATGAGTTTGGCCACAACTTCACGGTACTTCACGATCGATTTCAATGTTATGGCACACAACTTCAAGCCAACTACCCTCAAGAGACTGGATGGGGCTTTGTCAATCTCAATGAGAAGATTCGTGATATCATGTCCTATGATACCGAATGCAATGTTCACGGCTTTAGCTGCACCCGACTTCCCTACTTTTCCAATCCTCGAATCTTTCTCAATGGCCAACCCTTCGGGATCACAACTCAAGCAGATGCCGCTACCCAGATCATTCGAAACAAAATTCATATTGCAAGAATTCATGGCGCAAAGACGACTCCATCTGAACCCACCTTCTCGCTTTGCGCTGAGACCACTGCGAACTCTCTTAAGATTGATAAGTGTTTCATCGCAACTGCTGCCTACGGAAGCTTTCTCGATCCCCACGTCACTCAGTTTCGTCAATTTCGAGATCACTTTCTCTCCCAAACCAAATGGGGGCGGAAGTGGATCGATCTCTACTATAGATATTCCCCAGGGTGGGCTCAACTTCTTAGAGATCATGCGTGGCTAAAGCCTCTTGCCAGAGCAATCCTTGGATTCATTCTCGTTGGCATTGAACATCCCTGGCTTGTTGCAGCGATGTTTCTTCTTCTCTTGCTATTGATCGCACATCTCATGCAACCCATTTCTTTTCGAAGGGGGGCTAGAACCAACTCACTTCTTGCTCTAGCCCTACTCACCCTATCTCTTCTTCACCCCTTTGATCTTGAGGCCTCCTACCACAATCCATCGCTCTTTCGCCACAACCTACACAATCCCTCATCGCTTCCTCTCATGGAGAGCTCTCACTCACTTGCCTTAGACACCTCCAACTACTCCCGCACCTATAAGACAGCCAACCGCGACATCAACACGTCACAGACCAACTTTGCAAGCACTCTCTCCTATGTGATGTACAGCCCCTACTTCTCATTAGGCTTAGAGGCCACCCTGCCGGCCACTGAGAAGTTCTCGCGTACGATGGCTCTTGGGAATGTGGATGAGTGGGAAGTTTCCCACCAATCCTACAAATTTATGGGATCCTTTGGCCTTGAAAACCTCCTCTTTGGTCTCGGTGTGGTTGATAAGAGAGACACTTTAGTTCGCGATGCCATTACGACCGATTGGAACGTGGTCAGTACAACTCACATCGAAGAAGAACTTCTTGGTCTCTTTGGAGGTCGCCTCACAGTCTACAAACCTCTCTCCATTGGGGGTCTCATTGAATATGGCCAACGCACGTCAACCGATGCCGCCACCGCAAACGTAACCAAGTTTTCAGGAAGCTTTGGGTTTTCTTCAAACGACAAGGACATGCCCCTCAAGAAGGCCGACCTTACCTACATCTTTGTGCCCGAGTCTATCTTCTCTGAATCTGATCCCATGGGGCCAACTTGGAATTCGAAAAAAAATGGCTATGACTTGGATGTCGAGGTTGGCTTTGATCTCGACATGCTCTTAAAATCCATTAACCTAGGCGCAGAATATGAGACCCTTACCTACAAAGGCCTCAATGGTGAGGGTGACACCGCCACAGAGACCAACCTCTATCTTCGCCTTGGCATGGGATTTCTCAACAACCTCCTCACCGTGAAGGTGGAGTCTCTTCAGAGGTCCATTCGCTACTCGGTGACCGAGGAGACCGCTCAATCTCTACACCTCTTGGCCGCCTATCTTTTCTAGGCATGGCTCTTCCTACTCATAAATCTATTCCCACCTGAAGGACATCGCCGACCAGCCAGCCTCTTCGATGCCAAACTGGGTAGAGGTACCCCCTTTGGCTTTGTATCTGGATCCGAAGTTAGATGTAGTGTTTTTGGGTTGACTACGGAAAACTACTATTGCAATTCGATTGCACTAGATTGGAGTGAATCAGATGATTTAAGAAACTAGACTTTCAAAAGTCGTTGCGCAGTAAAGTTTTATCCTGATACGATGGAAGGCCAAAAAATGTCTCTCCTGAAAGTAATCTTTTCAATCCAATCTCTTGATCCTGTACGATTCTATAGAAATCCAGTATGTTTGCACTAAAGATTAATTATTGATGAGGCCTTCTCGGATCTTGCTATAACTTGAGTTCCTTTGAAACAAAGAGGTTATCTATGAATCTATTTAAAGTACTTCTCTTGAACGTTGTCCAAAGGTACACCTTTTTGCATTGGGTCACATTGCTATCCATAGGACTTTTGATTTCATCCGCAAATGCCGATTCCAATTCGGAACGATCGTCCAACTCCGACAGTTCCTGCAGTGCGAATGCGATGAGCTGCGAAGATATTGATCGTCTCGAAGCGGAGATTTGCGATACAACCTCCTATTTCAAACAGTGTCAATATCGATTGAAGCATGCTCATTTCAATGACCTTCAAACCTACTTAAGAGATCGAAACCTCACGGTCCTTGGCTCTAACTCTCAAGATCGTCTCTTTCTTATGGGTGATGGAAAGACCATCGAATTTTGGCTTGACAACCCGACTCGAAGAAAAGTTTTGATTGATGCCATTGTCCGATTTGATCAGGATCGACCAGTTGATCTTGTCACTCTTTCTATAAAGATCTTTGCAGTGAGGGATTCATCCGAGTCGGGCGCAAGTTTCGATCCTGTTCGCGCTGTGACAAGCTTTGTGGATTCTTTGGACCTCTCTTACAATTTCGCAAATCAAAAAATGACTCTGGACACAAGCTTTAGTGGCATTGACGTAGACAAGATTCTCAAGGTTGGCAACAATGCAGATGTGATCTCTGAGGTTCTTACGATTCCCCTTCCTCAGGTTGCTCATGACTCATCCATTGCCGTATCAAATCAATCAAGCTATTTTATTGATACAGGCGCTGTGAATGCTGAAAAACTCAAAGATGGAGTTGTGATCAAAGGACAAGCCTATCTACCTGGTGGAGAAGAGAATATTGTGGTCATTGAAGACTTCTCTTTTGAATTCGGCGTTCCTGTTTACGAGGTTCAAAACTATAAGAACATCACGGTTCAAGAACTTAGACGAAACACGATCAAGCAAATGAGAATTCAGAAAGGGAATTACATTCCATTTTTTAGAAGTGACCTCATGCACTTGGCAACTGAAAAGAGTAAAGGGGCACTTTCATTCAAAAATATTCGAAAAAATGAACGATCTACGATCTATGGTTTGATCGGTGCATTTGACAATGGAAATGATTTCTCTGCCTCAAAAGTAGAAAGAGAAGGCGTGAACGTTTCCAATCGTGAAAATGGACGAAAACGCATCTCCATTTCTGAGGAGATGTTGAATCTGGCACCCATAGACCCCAAGCGTGTCTGCAATTCACTCGAGGTGGATCTCATTGAAAATCAGTTTGGAACCCTGTCATTTAGCATTGGCTTCAATCCGCTCCTTGCGCGAAAAGATAATGTTGATTTAGTGGTGAAGACTCGGATGGAGTTAAAAAGAATTGGTCTTTTTCGTCCATGGAAACATGAAGATTTCCTAACCACAGAGAAACTCTTCACTCATGACGCCCTTGTTTCTGACCTTCCACTGGATGCCTTTACAGAAAAGAAGGAGATCCCATTTGAAATTTTAGTTGAAGAACAAGATAAGATCTTTGAGCGTAGAAAAGAGTCTGGGGATCGAAACATTAAGCGCTTCAAGTGTGAACGCAAGGGATTCTTCTATCCACAAATGGACGGTGGAAAGATTGTGCTGTTGGACCCTAAATGAGAGGAACATTCCAAAAAATGTTGTTGCATACTCGAAGAACACTCCTTCTTGCTCTTATGTCCTTGAACATGACGCCGTTTGTCGTGAGAGCCAGAGAACTTCCGCCTCTCTTTAAGACGATTCCTCGCGCAGATTCGGTCATCAGTGAGGCACGGAGTCTCATCAAAACACGCATTCGAGGGCTCTTCAACACCTACTCTTATGATCTCACAGAAAACGAGTCTGATATAGGATTTGAGACATCCATCTATTTTCACTCTCAGCTTGAAATGAAATGTGCATCAAGGGAGATCCCAAAGCAGGGCCTTGTTGCCACGATTCACTACAGCATGGAACGGGGTGACGGCGTCCTTCGAGAAACGTTCACCTATATAGGATGTTCTCCCGATGAGGGAATGGTCGAGGTCATTGAAACTCGTGGCCGGGATCTCAAGGGCATACCTAAGGATCAATTGGTTCGAAGTCTTAGTGTTGACACGCGATCTTTTGAGCTCAAAGAAAATGAGACCAGAAGATTTTATGGTCTTTATGATCTGCAGAACGTAGAGATCTTTACAACCCTCATTGAAAAACCATCTGAACTTAACGAGTCAGCCCAATTTTATGTCCGAACCATCGACTTCCTTTCCATGGCACTTGAGAGAGATGCATCTGAAGACAACATCCGATGGCGCTGCTCTCTCTCGCCAATAACCTTTACAGATAAAAAAGAGAGTGGAAGCCATGGACCAAGGCACTATCGACTTTGGCGTCCTGAAAGGGTTTCAGGTCGATCTATGGAGGAACTTCAGGTCGAATATCAAAAGCGCCCATCTGAACATTTGACCTTCTTGAGTTCAAAAAGCACCTCGCCAATCTCAGAGAATGCCTTTCAAAAGGAATTTACCGAATCGATCCTCAATTTGACCATGTCGGAAGTTGCGGCGATGGTGGAGTACATCATCTACACTTTTCCTTCAGTTGAGGAGAAGGGCGTCAGCAAGCTGAAATCGGCCAGACTGATTCAAGAATTGCAGAATCAAGTCAGGTTGATCGAGAGAAGAACAAACCTTGATGCAGTCGTTGACTATCTGAGATCCTTGATCAATGCGATCGATAGTGAGACCATCCTTATTGAGGATCGTCGACAGAAGGAACGGTGATCTCGATGATCATGAGATTTGCCATTTCGTTTCTTATTGTGATTGGTTTTGAAATCGTTCTTGGAGAACCACGTCGAGAAGATCCTAGTAAACTTCTCAATGTGACTTTTGACGGTGCCGTCATCTACCAGCTTCTCTTTGGGGACTTTCAAAGAGAAAACTATATGGCTGAGGTCACAAAAGAGAGCCAAGTCGAGTTTGAAGGGCAAAACTGCAGGGTGCATCTCTTTTCACAGGGATCTCAAGCTTACTCCCATCTGAATTCAGGAAGTTGGATCAACGGCGAAGTGCGGTTTTCAATTTGCGTCACGCAGTTCAAAGAGGATCTCTACAAAGATGATCCCCTGCCTCACTTGGAGAAGTTTCATATCCTTGAGGAGATCTTCTATGAGTTTAATGGAAAGCTTGTAACTCAAATCTCTATAGATCGAGTTGGAACTCAGATCGATCTATCCAGTGTCGAACAACTGTGGAACTTTGATTTCCCGAAGCCCTCAAACGCAGATGATGAATACAGGCTGACTATTTTGGCTCAACCGATCTATGGAGAACTTTTCTACAGTAGACGTAAGCGAGTGACCTCGGTGGCTCTCAATGAGCGTGGCGAAGGGATCCTGATCTCTGAACAGCCCATAGACCTCGACATGCTTCGAAGCCGCAGAACTCTCGAGTGGGTGAATTGCAGTCAATGCGGCGACGTACCACAGCTTGCTGTCGTAGAAGATGTCAAAGAGCCCAACTACCACCCTCAGACCTATTTTATCGGATCTCAAGAGGTTGGACGTGGCAGTTTTCTTGCCATCCTCAACCAGGCCTTTGCCGGACCCCTGGTCGGCATTGGAAAGGGTCTAAAGAAGCACCTCATCTCCAATCTGAACTGGCCCAACCGATAGTTCGTAGGTGCCAGGCGTATTTTTCGGATGCAGTGAATCCGAAAAATACGCCTGGCACCTAGTGCAGAAGTTTTGCTAGAATCGCAGAGCTATGATTTGGAAGTGGATTGTCTTTGTGACAGTGATCACGCTTTTGATGGGATCGGGTCATCTCTATCTCTATCGTAAGATGGTGCGGAACTCTGGGCTTTCGAGGGGGCTTCAGAGGGCCTCTCAGATTGCCATTTTGATCATTCTCCTTGGTTTCCCACTCAGCCGTTGGCTCAATCGAAATGGGATCGACACCGTGGTCTTCACCCCGCTCTTCCTGTGGATCGGACTGGCTTTCTTTCTTACACTCTATTTCTTTGCTGCCGATGTTTTTCTTATCTTCTATCGAGTCACGCTTTATGTTCGAAATAGACTCAGGCCCTCTCAAATGTCCAAAGTTCAGCTTGATGACCCCGTTCGCCGCCAGTTCATTCACCGCTCTTTGGCCGCTGGGGGGCTCTTCTCCTCAACCTCCATTCATGCCTTCGGTTATCAAGAGGCGTTTGATCCTAAGATCGTAAAGATTGAAGTTCCGATCTTAAATCTCCCTTTAGAATTTGAACGATTTCGTATTGCGCAGATTACAGATCTCCACGTCGGCCCGATCATCAAAAGAGATTTTGTGGAAAAAGTTGTCGATTTGGTGAATGAAACGAAACCCAATATGGTTGCATTGACCGGAGACTTTGTGGATGGCTCGGTCACAGATCTCCAACACGATGTCGAACCACTTGGTAAAATCCGCTGTCCAGAGGGAATTTATTTTGTCACAGGAAATCACGAATTCTACTCAGACGCCGATCCCTGGTGTGACCATTTTTCAAAAATGGGATTTCAAGTCCTAAGAAACGAGATGAGAACCCTAAAGAGATCTGAAGCCTCTCTTCAAATTGCTGGCATTGAGGATTGGTCCTCGTCCGATCTAGGAGTTGGCCCCGATCTCAACGAAGCGCTTAAGGAGCGAGATCCCAGGTACCCAACCATTCTTCTTGCTCATCAACCTAAAGGATTTGAAGAAGCCTCTCTTTTGGGAGTGGATCTGCAGATCTCAGGACACACCCATGGTGGTCAAATTTGGCCACTCCCCTACGTTGTACCTCTTTTTATGCCCTACGTCCGTGGGCTCCACCGGTTGGGCTCCAGTCACATCTACGTCAGTTGCGGAACTGGTTTTTGGGGACCACTCATGAGGCTAGGAGCTCCCTCAGAAATCACGCTCCTAGAGCTCCGTCGCGGTGGGGGTTGAAACCCAGATCCGGGCTCAAACTCAGTCAATGACCGGGCCCCAAGGACCCGGCATGGACTTGCCCCCTCAAAGGGGGCTGTTGGTGCCGCCTTTGGACCCTGAAGGGCCCCCAAACAGGTTC
>JACTMU010000044.1 GCA_014584465.1 Pseudomonadota bacterium
TAAATCGATTTAATTACAAAAAAGAATTTGTCGCCAGCTTTTTTTTATTATTTTTCAAAATGACTCGCTGGGACTACCCCAGTTCACTGAATACTTACTGATGTACCACAATGAGAGCGGTTCGAAGGTCGATTGCTAAGGGGCACCATCTTGCAAAATCGCGGTTTTTTTTCATTTCTACGAATTTTTGAAACGGAATTTTCAAGTCATAACAAAGAGTTGTGCCATCGAGTCGGAAGTTCGAGCTCTCTCCACAGCTGATTAGACTACCTGTTGTCAAAAACTGTTTTGCCTAAGAAACCGCCCGAGTCCAACCGCTACTTTGCTTCCGCCTACGAAAGACTTATGACTTTCACGTGACCCTATCGTTGTGGACCCAATTCGTCGGGCGTTGCGCTTGGTGTTTCTGGCTTTCACTTAACCAAGAGGCCGTTAAATTATCACTCATACGACTCAATCCTTGAGCTCGATTGCCCCGGCGCCTGTCGATCCTGCCCATGGGTGGTGGGCCTCCTTATTTCACGCTCCCGACTTAAAAAAAAGTATAGCAGATTTTGGCCATTTTTGGTAGAATCGAACTTGCCTAGAAAACCAAAGCCATTACAACGTCTTCTGCTTGAAGCCGAAAGATGTTTTCGTCTGTTCAAACACAACAGGTAGCCTAATTTCTATAAAATGCGAAACAATCTTTCCAGGCCCGCTCGATTCTCCTCAGGCGTCTGACCTGAAAACCCTAGGCGAAGATGAGTCCCTGTTCCGCCATCCAATCTATAATTAGCCTCTGGGTGCACCAAGATCCCATCTCTCTTTGCGCGTTCAAAAATCCTTTGGGAGTTCTTACACGTATTCAACCAAAGAGCCATCCCTCCGTCCGGAACCGTCCAAGAGATGTTCTGACATTTCTCGCGCAGATTCTGCAGACATTGCACGAACAGGTTCCTACGCTCCTCATAGATTCGACGCATTTTTCGAAGATGTTTTTCGAATCCACCAGACTCCATAAATCGCGCCACAGAATCCTGCATGATATGTTCATTTTGCCTGGAAGAGATCCTCTTTAGTTTAGCTACTTCATTTGCAATTGGACCAGGTACTGCCATGAATCCCAAACGTGCTGAAGGAAAAAGAATTTTAGAGAAGGTAGAAACATAGAGAACAATCTGCGCGGGATCAAAGCTCGCCAGAGGGGCAACTGGTTGACTCACATAGTGAAATTCGTGATCGTAATCGTCTTCAAGAATCAAAATATTATGTCGATAGGCCACCTCGTAGAGCTTCAGTCGACGACTTGCTGACAAGGTGACTGTCGTAGGATATTGGTGAAGCGGAGTTGTATACAGGAGCCTAATCTTCTTCTTTTTTGCCAATTTCTCAAGTTCGTCGACGATCAACCCCTCGGCATCTACGTTCACCCTGTACAACTTAGCTCCAGCAAACCGAAGCGCCTCGACGGCAGGTGGATAACCCATGGCTTCAATGGCCACAGCGTCCCCAGCCTGAATTAGAATCTGAGCCAAAAGAAAGATAGCCTCTTGTGAACCATTGGTCACAATAACAGATCTGCGATCCACTGCTCGAACGCGCCGAAGATAAGTTGAAATTTGAGACATGAGCCGCGGGTGACCAGATGGACTTCCATAACCAAGAACTGATTTTGATTTGAGTGCATCGTAGTGATGGGATTTGAACTCTCGTATGGGAAACAATCTTAGATCTGGTTTTCCACTCATAAATGTGAATTGATATTGGCCCTCTGATGTGGATTCATGTACACGAACAGATTTTACAATTCTATATGTTGGCTCTTTAAGATCTATTATTTTGGAAATCCCAGCTATAGGTCGTAAAAACGCAGAGGGTAATGTATTGGTAACTTGAAAGTACTTCTTTGGGTAAGCGACAATCCAACCCTCCGACTCAAGCTCCGACAAAGCACCCATCACTGTGTGCCGATGCATCTTGAAAGTCCGTCCCAGTTCCCGCGTTGAGGGAAGCCTCTCGCCTGGTTTTAACCTACCACTGCGAATGGAACTTCGTAAGGCATCAGCCAGAAGCTGGTATTTCGGCTTCTTAGAATTGCTAAGAGGAATCATGAGTTTTTTCATCTGGTCGATATAAAATATCGATTCTGGTCCTTTTCTGTCAACCAGATATCCATTATCTTAATCGAAATTCTCTCACAAAAACGGGGGCCAAAATGAAACACTACGATATTTATCGACAAACTGATGAGGTAGAGATCCTAAATCTGATCAAGTCAACCTCGATGTCTCTTTTACTTACTCAAACAGAATGCGATCTTCAAACAGGGGCATTTAACCCAGTCCATAAAGAAGGGCTCTTTTATCTGCATTTAAATCGAAGTGATGAACAGTTTTTGGCACTGAACAAACGTCCTAAGGCGCGCCTGGTATTCTTTGATTTCCTTTGCAATATCCCCTCTTATTGGGTAGACAAAGATTACGGCGGAGCTGCAACCTCCTACTATCGTTTTGCTGAATTCGATTGCGATGCAAGAGTCTTTGTTGAATTCAACGCAGTAGCAACGATGTGCCAGCTCTTTCTCGATCACTATCAGCCCGAGGGCAGATATGCTCCCCTTATGGTGAACATTGACATTTACAAGGAAAGCTTTCAGACTCTGGGCATTGTCGAACTCAAACCCACAAGGACTATTGCCAAGTGGAAACTGGGCCAAAACAGATCGATTGAACAACGTCGTCAGATCATGACGAACCTTAAGGATCGCAATCGAGGAGATGACCTGCGGGCTGTTCAAGAGATGGAGAAATGGATCCAGACACATTCTTAGACTGTGATATTCTCACAAAGAGCAATGGATTGACCCTAGGGCGTAGAAAACTATCCAGTTTTTAGCACCTTTGGTTTCCCGGTTTTGGCCCTCGATTCAGCACTCTGAATCGCTGTTGTCACAATGTTAAAGGGATTTTATTTTGGATTTGGTCGAGCATCTTCTAGTGCGGGCAACTTTGCAGTGATCGGGCGATGTCAATTTTCGAGTGAACTCCACACAACAAGGGGATGATATAGACGAGTCGGTTGAGCTCTGCCTGTGGGTTGCATTGGATGCTGAGATGTTTTTCAAGCCAGGCTCGTAGTCGCTGGTGCACAATTGACTTTTCTGGCAACTCAACGAGAAGCTCCTTGGCCTGTTTGTAGGTCTCTTGATTGAGCCCCTTTTGCTTCATGATTTTCAGAAATTTTTCTGAAGTTTCGCATGCTCTACAAAATCGGCTGAGAAAATTATTTAGCTGTGCCAATCCGGAAAAGGCCTTTCGCAAAAGGCTCAGCTCTCCCTTTTCTGGAGCCCGTCCTTGTCCGCCCATCTCTCGAGTCATCTTTTTGGCCCACTCAGCGACCTTCGTAATTCCTTGGAACCTTCCCTTGGTTCTGATTTTCGGTGGCAACAACCAAGTCAAATCCGTTTGCCTGAACGTCCCTTAAAAAACTTACTGAGCTTCTCCACGATGTGCTCTGGCAAATCTCTCAGAGCGCTTCCGCACTCAAGAGCAACTCTTTTTTTTATTTTATCTTCCCAATAGCCACTTTCAAAACTTCCTCCCACACGGGATTCTCAGACCTCTGCTTCTTGGGATGCTTATTCCAACCATAGAGACTCTGCTTCTTGGGATGCTTATTCCAACCATAGAGAAAACGATTGATCCCATTCCAACTGTAAAACGCACTGCCGGCATCGGTCATAAGAGTTTGCATACGCCCATATCGATTGACACAATCCTCAAAAACTTCTATCACCACATCCATATTCTCACTCTCAGAGAGCTTATAACCGCGAAGAAATCGACTGTAATCAACCTGCATGAGAAGCAAAAAAACCTTCTGCTTATTGATATAAAAATGCTTAAAGTCCATATGAATCAACTCCCTTGGGTGGGTTGCTTCATATCTGAAAACCCTTTCCGATCTTTGTTTAGCAAGAGGTGGCGCATAACCATTCTCCTCTAAAATATTGCGCACCGTGGATACACTGATCCGGATCCCTTCACGCCTCATTTGATTAGAAAGTTGAGCTGGCCCTAGGACCGGTTTTGACTTTCATAGATCTAGCACCCTTCGCCAATGCTTGTGATAGCCATCATAATGTCCCTCTTCAGAGGCATTTGTCTTTGATTCACCACGAAGCCATCTCTTCCACACACTGATCGTAGATGGCCTGATGCCTGAAATGGCAGAAACCTGGTGCGCGTTCATCTCATCTACCGCCCTCAAGATGAGGCTTCGTTC
>JACTMU010000112.1 GCA_014584465.1 Pseudomonadota bacterium
ACCATGAAAGCGATCTTCGAGTTTTCGAGAAAATTCAAAGATCTGGTCAAGTTCGATGAGCCCCATGTAGTTGAGCCAACGAGACAAGTTCACACACAGGGAAGCTGAGGTGCCAAGGCCACGAGCTAAGGGAAGATCACTGTAGACGGTCAGCTCTCCCGTCGTTGAAAAGGCATTGAAGCTGAGATGTTTTTCCACTTCAGAGAGAAGCAATGAAAGCACCTCGACACAGCTTGTGCCAAAGAGCCCATCACTACGAATCACAAACTTCTCATCATTTTGACGGTAGCGAAACGTCATGGATCGAGAAAGCAGAGGAAAGACGAGAGCGGATCCTCCGCGAAGCACGGCATGTTCACCTGTTAAAATCCATTTTCCATAGGTGGTAGAGTTAAACACCAAATTGCTCCCACCCCTCTGGCGGTTGTTGCAAACTGGAAGATCGAGAGTCTAGGACCATGAAACGATCACCCCAAAACTTTGCGATTTGATCGGCCATAGAGGCTTGGTCCAAACGATAGAGAAGGTGAACGTTGGGGCCCGCATCCATTGTGACCAGTGGACCATCCCCGCAATGATCCCATCGGGCACGCAGATCATCCAAGACAGACAGAGAACGTGCGTTCAGATAACCAAATGGCTCCGGGGAGGTCTCAAAAAGGGCCATCATGTCCCAAAACTCAGCCCAGACGATGTTACGAATTTCAGACCATCGATCTTCTCGCAGAAGATGCTCCTTAAGAAGGGATAAGCGGCGACGGGCCCGCTCGGGGCGATCGCGAAAGAGTTCGCTTTGAACCACTCGGCGATGGGCCTCTGATGAGGAGACCTTCTTCTGTTCAGAATCAACCACAATGACCTGATGAATGAGAGAGGTGTAACAAAAAGAGAGGGGTTGGACATCCTCTCCACTCCACTCGGCCCACGGCGAAAAAAAAGAGCGGATCGATGAACCAGACCCTTTTTGCGAAAGTTGAGCAAGTTTTGTGGTCTCTAAATGAAGTCCTCGAGATCTTTCGAGGTACTTTGCAAACGCTTGCGTGAGGGCAGCGAAACTTGAAGCAGAGCTTGCAAGACCGCATCCTTGAGGAAATCCATTGGATGAGCGAAGAAGAAACGATCCATGGACCTCAAAGGTTGATTTCAAAAATTGCAGATGGCCTAGAAAACGTTTTTGCCCCTGCTCAGAAAGGGTAAATCCTGGTTCAAGGGGCTCCCAGATGTCCATTGATTTGAGATCATCTCTCTCTTCAAGTTCCACAAAGCTTCTTAGATGATTCAGGGTGTAGGAGAGAGAAGGGTTGGCAGAAATATTTTGTGAAAGATCGCTCTTTCCCATGTACTTGATGAGCGCGATGTTGGATGGGGCGCTAGCTCTTACAATCAGCTCCATCGAAGAAGTTCTCGGCGTTTGAGGTCATTCAATGTTTTTGAACCTGTGCAAAAGAGCGCGATCTTAAGCTCCATTTCAATCAGAGACATCTTCTCTTCAACAAACCGAGCCCCTTTCATAGCCGCCTCAAGCATGGGCCTGGCAAAACCCACCATCTCCGCACCCATTGCAATGAGTTTTGCAGCATCAAGCCCACTGCGAACGCCCCCTGAGGCCCAGATCTTGAAATTGGGTTGAAGTTCCACAGCATTCTTTAGTGAATTCACGGTCGAGCAGCCCCAGTTTGCAAAGGTCTTTGCAGCATGGAAATTAAGGCTTCCCTGAGGAGACCTGAGTCCTTCAATTCGTCCCCAATGGGTGCCACCAAATCCACTTATATCCAGACCATATAGATCAACATCGCTCAGGCGCCTCATCGTATTTTTAGAAAACCCACAACCCACTTCTTTTAAAATCACAGGAACCGAGAGCTCCCGACATGCTCGCTTCAATGCTTCATGGCCACCACGAAAAAAGGGTGTGCCCTCTTTTTGGAGGGCCTCTTGTAGAGGATTGGTGTGAACAAAGATACCCTTAGCGCCTAAAGCTTGGACAAGAGACTCTATTTTTTCAATGGGGGATTCAATCAATTGAGTGATGCCGATGTTTCCAAGCAACAGGACATGAGGAACCTTTTCTCGAATCTTCTGCCACTCGTTGGAAGAGGCGGGATCAAGGAGCTCTCTTCGTTGAGATCCAACTCCTAGGATCCAGTGATGTTGGGCGCTGGCTTGAGCAAGTCGCAGGTTGATCTCATAGGCTCCGGCATGTCCCGCGGTCATTGAACTGACATAGAGAGGCATGACTTTTTCAGAGAGAAATTCTGTGGTGAGATCTGCTTCATCGAGGTTCATCTCGGGGAGCGCTTCATGTTCCAAATGCACTCGATCGAGACCACAGCCCTCGGTCACCTCAGACCAACTGTGAAAGGCTGCTTCAATGTGCTCCTCTTTTCTTCGATCAAAGTCGGCGACGCTCTCAGTCAACCTTCCCCCTTCATCCATCGATTCTCCCGCAGTGCGAAGGTTTTCAGGCAAAGTGGGGATCAATGTTTGGTGCGCTTTTACCACACTCAGGCCAAAATACAAAAAGGGATTCTTTATTGCGGGAGAGGCAGTGCCATGCTCTTCATAATGAGTTATATTTGCCAGTGATGTCGATGTTGAAGTCCTCTTTAAGAGCCATCTTTTTGACTCTAGCCCTTTTTGCTTCCTGCTCTGGCCTTGGCTCAGAGCCCTATGATCCCTTTGCAGACTACTCCGATTTTGATGAGGATACTTCTCAAGAACAGGGCTCCAGCGCCCCCGTGGGTGGCCGAAGGCTGAGCGTGGGTATTGTCAACGGAGTTCGAAACTACACGGACAGCTTAGAGAAGAGTTTCAAGTCGAGCTCAGTTCTTGGAGCCTCCATGACCCTCTTTTTTAGCTTGGGGGGTCTTCATTTGGCTCTTGAGGGCACCTATTTGATCGGAGAGTCCATATGGATCTTAAGATCGAGCACCGATGAGGAGGGGGGAGTTGCTTCAATTCAAGATGCGGGCGTGAATCTTAGGTACTATTTCATTACGGACAATGTCTCAGTTGGAATATCCGATTTTGCCCCCTATGTGGTCTTAGGATATTCCCAAATCAGTCGTGAAATTAGGGGGTTATCGAGGCCAACAGGGCGTGACTCAAGTTCCGCCGGCAATGGTGGCTTCGGGCTTGAGATTCCCCTTATTGGGGGGCGCGCCTTTTTGGGTTTTCAGGGGGTCTACCAATTTGTGAATTTTCCTAATGAAGACCAACCCGTAGCCGTAGGTCAAGGAGAGGGCCTGGCCCGACTGGACGGGAACACCTATCTGCTCACCCTCTCATTTGGTGCAAACTTTTGATTCAGAGCCCAGGTTTTGAGGTTGCCAAGATTCGTTGCAGTGCCTATATTTCGACAAATGCAGTACTTAGTGGCTGGTGCGAAACCTGCTTTCGAGTGAATTTGCATAAGTTTTTCTTATACCGAGACGGGCCGACGAAGGGCTAGCCAGAGGCGCTAACTCGAGGAGGCTCAACGAAGGTATAAGGAAAACTTATGCAAATTCACCGAAATGAGGTTTCGCGCCAGCCACTACTTATGCGGCAGTAGCTCAGTTGGTAGAGCACTAGCTTCCCAAGCTGGGGGTCGCGAGTTCGAGTCTCGTCTGCCGCTTTCTCTTTTAGGAGGTTAAATCCAACCATCGATGAAGCAATGCCCGCCGACTCTTCGCAAATTGATGATGGTTGTGCTGTTGGGATGTTTTTCCCTACAGACTTGGTTGATCTATTCAGATGAGACAGGTTACGAACACCCACCTCTTTCACATTCGGCCTCGCGAGGGCGCACACTCTGGGCAAAAAATAACTGTCAAAGTTGTCACCAGCTCTATGGGTTTGGTGGATTTCTCGGACCTGATCTCACCAATCGTGCCTCTTATCTGCCACAAGAGGCCTTTGAGGCCATTGTGAAATTTGGTCCCCGTCAAATGCCATCCTTCTCTTTTTCTCAAGAGCAATTCAATGATCTCTACGCTTTTTTGAAGGAGATGGATCAAACAGGGCGTGGGCAACCTCGTGTCTCCTATTACAATCCGCCCGGGGATCGCAGTTTTCGGTTTGAATACTTGCCGTGGTTCACCTACTGAATCAAGGAGGAATGATGAAAAGAGAGACCGCAGGGGTGGGACCTTCTTCAGACAAGACCTTGGATAAGACGACGGACGAGTGCAAACTTGCCAAAAAACCTGCCACCATGGCGAGCTGTGCGCTCCTTTCACTGGTCATTTCGATTGTGGCGGGCATGCTGGGTGCTCTATATTATGTGCCGTCGTTTTTTCCATTTCTCAAAGAGCGAGGGATTCAATTTCAGACTCTCAGACCTTTACACACTCTCTTTGCCGCCGGATGGATCTATGTATCAGGTGCAAGCATGGTCTACTTCTTTCTCATTCGGTCTGGGAGGTTTCAGCGACTTCAAGGCAATCTCTATCGAGTGCAGATGGTTCTGTGGGGAGTTGCGGCTCTTGGTGGGTTGATCTCCCTTTCACTGGGAATTTTTTCTGGGCGTGAGTATTTAGAATTTCCCCCCATCTTCTCTCTCTTTATTTTAGGAGGTTGGTTCATCTTTGCGTGGAATTTCTTCTCTCAAATCAAGGGGGGATTTTGGGGGCAGCCAGTCTACATCTATATGTGGAGTGCCAGCATCATCTTCTTCACCTACACTTTTTTTGAGACCCACAGTTGGCTTCTCCCATGGATTTGGGAGCGTCCCTTGGTGGACCTTCAGATCCAATGGAAATCGGCTGGACTTATGGTGGGGTCCTTCAATCTTCTTGTCTATGGAACTATAGCCTATTTGGGTGAAGAGATTTCTCAGGATCGAAAGAGCGCACACTCTTTTTGGGTCTTTGCACTTTTTTGGTTGGGACTTTTGAACTCTCTCACGAACTACACCCACCATACCTATCACATCCCTCAAAGAGAGATCGTGAAGTGGATTGGATTTAGTATCAGCATGACAGAAAGTATCATCTTGATCAAAGTCATCTCGGACTTGATTGCGATGATGCGTGCTCAAAGGAAAGATGCTGGTGAGTTGAGCACCACGATGTTTCTCATGCGCTCGGCCAAGTGGTGGACGGCGGGCAATTTGGCACTTGCAATCATTATATCGATTCCCCCCATAAACACTCTGATTCACGGCACTCATGTCGTATTTGCCCATGCAATGGGTTCAATGATTGGGATTGATACTATGGCTCTTTTTGCAGGACTTTCGTATATGTTGGTTCAGTGGTTTCCAAGGAGAGTTGAAAAGAGAGCCACAGTTCCAATGTTGTGGGTAGCTCAGTGGAGCCTTGTGGGATTGGTGGGGGTCATGACTTTTTTTGGAACCTTTACCGGGGTGACTCGTTACCTTGAACAGGGTTTGCCCGAGGGAGTCTCAAACGTGGTGCCCTACCTCTTTGCTCTTTGTGCGTTGGGGTTGGCCCTCTCCCTTTTGGGTGTGGCCACCCATTGGATCATTGAGATGTGGCCCATTGTTCGTGGCGAAGCAGAGACTCAGACGGTCCTTAAGAAGCTCCCTTCCCCCGTTGAGAATTGAGGGACCTTTGATCCGCTGAAGTGAGGTCATGGTGGCTGCAGGAAATCCACAAGGGTGAATGCCATGAAAGGCGAGAGGATCCTCTTCAATGTTGATCGACATTCCATGAAATGTGATCCACCGTTTGAAACCTATGCCAATTGAGGCAATTTTGTGAGACCCCACCCACACGCCGGTCACATTGAGATCGGATGGAGACTCCAGTGGCTGCATTGAGGCCTGAATGTCCCAAATCTCCCAGAGCGTTTGAATTAACGATGATTGTAAGAATCTCAAGTAACCTTTGACATCGATCGATGTGGTGGCACCAGCGGAGGCAAAGCGTGGATCGCACTTTCTCTTTTTGAGATTCAAGAGAGGGTAGACCATCAACTGATGGGGGCCATGATAGGTCGCGCGTCCTCCACGATTCACGTGAACGACCTCTCCATTCCATCCCCAAACATCACTTGGACGAAAGTCTCGACCCACCGTCACCACAGGCAGATGGGTGCAGACCACCAACTTTTCAGAAATCGAATCTGAGGAGATGGCCTCGACCCATTTTTCTTGCTGTGCGAGCCACTCATTGTAGCCAATGAGACCAAGGTCGATGCACTCAATCTCGTGACTATTCATGTGAGCACTCATTTGCATAGCCACTTGAGCACTCATTTGAATATTCATGATGAGTCGCTGAGTACTCACTGAGATTCTTCTCAGTGAGTTCCCTCGACTTTAGTCTTACGAAATGTTCTCCAGCTCGATAGGAACTTCGAACCATGGGACCACTTGCCACATATCGAAACCCCATCGACTCTCCAATTTTTTCCCACTCTTTAAACTTCTCGGGCGAGACAAACTCCACCACAGGAAGTTGTTTTGAGCTTGGCTGAAGATACTGGCCCAAAGTCAAGAGGTCACAACCAACGGATCGCAAATCCTTCAAACTTTGGATCACCTCATTTTCTGTTTCGCCCAAACCGAGCATCAATGAAGATTTGGTCAAATGTGAACCTGAAATGGATTTTGCCATCTCCAAAACACGCAGAGATTGACGATAGGTTGCTCGGCGATCGCGCACACGTGGGGTTAATCTCTCTACGGTTTCTAAGTTATGGCCGAAGACATGGGGGCGTGCTTGAATCACCAACTCAATTTGCTCCAACATCCCAGAGAAATCAGGAGTGAGAACTTCGACAAAGAGCTTTGGCAAACTTGAGCGCAACACCCTTATGGTTTCAGCAAAATGGGAGGCCCCCTGATCCAGGAGATCATCTCGGTCCACACTCGTAAGCACCACGTAATCAAGTTTCATATGAGTTACGGCGTAGAGAACCTTCTCGGGCTCTTTCGCGTCGAGAACTCCACCTGGATGCCCAGATTTGACATGGCAAAACCGACACCCTCGGGTGCAGGTTTCACCCATGAGCATGAAGGTTGCAGTGCCTCCATTCCAACATTGACCTAAGTTTGGGCACTGGGCCTCTTGGCAGACTGTGGAGAGTTTGAGATCCTTCACAATCTCTTTGATGCGCAGGTAGTTCTCCCCGCTGGGGAGCTCCATTCGGATCCAATTCGGTTTTCGTTGTTTTGGTTTGGTCATAGCGAGCCTTTCATGCACCATCTACAATGAACTTGAAAGGCCCGTCAAATATTTCGTCAGACTACTTGGTCAGATGACGATCGATGACCTCTTTAAAAGCTTCAAATGGGTATGCACCCTTTAATGAGACTCCGTTGACCAAATAACCTGGAGTTCCAGACATGCCGAACTTCTTGGCCTCTTCCATGTCGGCTTTGACCGTAGCTTTGACATCTTCAGAATCGATATCTTTAGAGAGCTTTCCCATATCTACGCCAAGTTTTTTAGCCACACTCTTCATGAACTCTTCACCTTGGCTTTTGAAATCCTGTTGGTTTTCAAAAACCTCATCATGCCATTTGTAAGCCTTTTCACCACTCTGCTTTGCAATTGCCTCAAAATATCTCGCAGCTGGTTCGGCCTTGGGGTGAAAATCAAGTGGTAGATGTTTAAAGATAATTCGGACTTTATCCCCATACTCTTCCATGACCTTCTTCATTGTGCTGTGTCCGCGAGCGCAGTAGGGACATTCAAAATCAGAGTACTCAACGATGGTCACAGGGGCGCTCTTATTGCCAAGAATGGCACGCGAGTCTGAGATAACTGGAGTTTTGGGATTCTTAAATTCGGCCTCCATCTCCTGCTTTTCATCATCCTCAGCCTTCTTGCGTGCTCGGGACTGCGCTTCACGGGCCGCCTTATTCACAACATCCAAAAATTGGTCCGGATTTTTCTCAATGACCTCAAAAAGGATGTCGGGATTTTCAGATAGAGTTTTTTTGAGCTGGCCTGCATTTGGAGCACATCCAAAAAGAGCCAAGAAGAACAAACCATAAATGTACACTACAAATTTTCGCACCGTTACCTCCTCATTTTCCCGCGACTCGCAAATTAAAATCGACTCTAAAGAACAGACGCCATTCTGACACATTCAGTACCAAAATCAAACTCCAAAATAGGATCAAAAGGATCAAAGGGTTCGAAATTGCATCCACAATTGGATCGCTACCTGCGAGACAGTGCTTTGATATCGAATATGGGGTTGCCACCCATCGGCCTAAAGTTGATTTAAAAACATGCCGATAGGACTAAGATCTGGATCAAAAAAAGTGGTGCATTTGCGATCAGCTGGACGACAAAGCTATTTTTTGGTGGTAACTCTTTGATCAAAGGAGATCTGGCTAAGTCCTATGCGAAAAGCTCAATACTTAGAAATTATTCTAATAACGTCTTGCATCATTGGCGCCTTGGGCTGGCTGACCATTCGTAGCTTCTCTCCCTTACGGCCAAAGAATTGGCAGAGAGAGTTGACCCAGAACAACAGTGCCTCAATGGAAGTTGCCAGAGAACCCTCTTCTGAAGGAGGAAGATTGCCCCCACCCCAAGGAGGCTCGCAACCGGGAGCCACCGTGGTCATAATAAGTTGCGCGAAGCAGCAAAACGTTGAGATTGAGAGCACGACCCCTTTCGTTCGAGTTCGAACCGTAGACTGCGCAAAGCATGTCGTCAACCAACCGACCTCTTCTAAGGAGGGGGCTGAGAGCAAGTCCGATGAGTTCAAGGAGAGCGATGTGACCGTGACAAATCTTACAACGGGCTATACGGCCACGGTTGTAACACTTCCCGACGGGAACCACACAACCGACTTCATTGATCTCAATGTCGGTAAAAATCAGATTTTGGTCTCTATTGGAGAATTAAACAAAGAGACCTTTTCTCAGGAATTCAGTGTCACCTATACAGCACCCTAGTCCCAACCTCTGGGGGATCATCAACGTGCGCGTTTTACTTGCTACCACCAGGTCAGACCAAGCATGATCTGGTGGTCCCTAACGAGAGAGATATCTTCAGTAGAGATCTCATAGGTTGGTGTGAGACTCTGGGTCTCCTCTCCCACCTTTCCTGTGGAGAGTGTGATGTTTCCCTCGAGATCAGGTCGAAGTTTTTTGCGCGTAATCAGCCAATAGCGGTCCAGAGTGTCTTTATAGTGAGACTCAATACTCACTGTGGGAGAGATTTGTTTCTGTACAGAGACCCAGCGTTCCATCACAGGACCAGGTCCCGTCGTCTTTGGATCCATCAAGAGCACAACCTTTGTGGTGAGATAGGGGTTCACTAATGAGGATTCTAAGTAGTTTCCGCTAAAGGAGTAGTTGGCAGCCAGTGTGTATCCTGGACTGACTTCGACCTTCACTTGACGAATGCGTTCTTTGAGTTCCCACACGGGTCTCACAGCCGGTTCATTCTTGGCGTAATGGTCGAAATGAAACTCGGCCAGCCGTCGAAACATGTAGACGCCAAAGTCTCGCTTCTTCTCAGAGTCTTCCAAGGCTGTCCCACTGAACTCTCCGCCGGTGGCTTCGTAGTAGGAATAGGGATTTGGAAAGAAAGAGATCCGCTCAGCTTCGGTCTGCCCAAACTCGTAGCGATATCGCTCTTTGAATTCATTGGTAAGCTCCGTCGTGAAGATCTTCTCTGAGAGGGGCTTTTCAGGCGGTGGAAGTTGTGGGACTGGGGCAATCTCAAAGATTCGTAAGTTTCGCTCCCCTTCAATGGTGGTCAGATATCCTGGATGGTCGGATACACCAAGCGAACTCAAAGAGCGATCCGCCGACTTCGACCGCGGATCGTTGGCCAACGACAAGGTCGAACGGGTCCACCCTAAAACCAACAGGAGGAGGAGCGAAAAGCATAAGATGAAGGTCCCTCTTTTTCGTCTCATAATAAGATAAGTAGCAAAAATTGGTCCAAAATGGGACAGAACAGAGTGGCCACGGACTGCCATTGTCTATATCTAGTCCTATTACCTGTTGCCGATTGTCAAAAAGATTGACACCTTATGCATAAGCACGCAAAAAAAGCCTCAAAAGGAAAACTTAACTCATGTGGATGCTCAAACCGAGGTCAGATCTTCATCTTATTCGAAAAGTCTATCATGTCCTTGGTGTATTGGTCATGATCGTGCTTCATCACAACATGACGCGTTCGCAGGCCCTTTATGCTCTGGCCATTTCGGCAGCCATCATTCTCTCGGTTGATTTTGGCCGTCAGAAAATCAAGTTTCTAAACAAAGTAGCCTACTATGTTTTTGGACCCTTCATGCGACGAAACGAACTTCATGGAATCACCGGAACATCCAACATGGTTCTTGGTGTCTACTTTATGGTGTATCTCTATCCTCAGTCGGTCGTAACGTTGACACTCTATTTTTTGGCTTTAGGCGACCCTGTCGCCAGTACATTTGGGATCTTATTTGGGAAAGATCGTTTGATAGGTGAGAAGACCCTTCAGGGGACGACGGCCTGTTTTATCTGCTGTACCGTGATCGCAGGTCTATACTATTTGAACCACAATCTCATGGTGGATCGATTTGTCATGGCAAGCATCTTGTCGGGTCTGATTGGTGCCTTTTCTGAGTTGATCCCGATTGGACGACTTGATGACAATTTGACTCTTCCCGTAATTAGTGCCACCCTTCTCTACATTCTTTTTGGACTCTTTGGAGCCCTTTAGGGGGAGTGAGATCAATGGCCCATTTTCGCATTAAGAAACAGCGCTTGAAACTTAAGCAGCGTGTCTCGATGCACATCTATGTTCTCCCCAATCTTCTCACGACCGGCACCCTCTTTTTTGGCTTTTATGCGATCATTCATGCAATCAAAAGCAACTTTATGATGGCCTCCTATGCGATTGTGGCAGCGGCCATTTTTGATCTTCTGGATGGAAGAGTGGCCCGCCTGACCCGTTCCGTAAGTCAGTTTGGTGCTGAGTACGACTCCCTTTGTGATCTTGTGAGTTTTGGAATTGCCCCAAGTCTTCTGCTCTTTCTTTGGGCGCTCCATCCATTTGGTCGATTGGGTTGGCTTGCAAGTTTCGTTTATGTGGCTTGTGGTGCTTTGCGATTGGCTCGATTCAATGTTCAAGCAGCCGTGGTGGAGAAAAACTATTTTCAAGGGCTGCCCATACCGATGGCGGCCGGGATTGTTGCAGGCTCTGTTTTGGCCTTTGATGATCTGGGGTGGGAAGCAAAAAAATCTCTACCGCTTCTTTGCATGACCTTTCTTTTGGCCTTGGTGATGGTGAGCAATTTTCGGTATCGCAGTTTCAAAGATATCGATCTTAAGCGCCGACTTCCATTTTACTATCTGATTGGTGGAGTGATCATTTTCTTCTTGGTTGCTCTTCGGCCAGAGGTGATGATTTTTGTCATGTTCTTAAGTTATGCCCTTTTGGGTGCGATCTTTGGAGTTCTAAGACTTGGGAGGCCGGTTAAGGGTGAATCCACCCTCTACTCAACCCATTCTTTGAGAGACGAAGGGGATGATCTTCATGAGCCAGTCATCACGACCGAGGAGGAGAATGGAGTATAAGGTCGGCATCGTTGGGGCTACAGGTTTGGTCGGCGAAACTTTTCTAAAGATTCTTGAGGAGCGAAAGAGTCCCGTGGGGAGTTTGCGCCTTTATGCAAGTGAAGCCTCTCGAGGAAAGAGAGTCTCTTTTCGAGAGACTGCGGTCGAGCTTGAAACTCTCTCTGAGGGGTGTTTCAAGGGTCTTGACTTTGTCTTTTTCTCTTCAGGCGACGAGATCAGTCGAATCTGGGCTCCTCAGGCTGTTCAGTCTGGGGCCTATGCAATCGACAACTCAGCCGCATTTCGTATGGATCCCAAGATCCCGCTCATTGTGCCCGAAGTGAATG
This sequence comes from Pseudomonadota bacterium, assembly GCA_014584465.1. GTDB lineage: Bacteria > Bdellovibrionota > Bdellovibrionia > Bdellovibrionales > JACTMU01 > JACTMU01. The sequence continues at coordinate 11,809 of JACTMU010000112.1, forward strand.
GAAATTTGATACCGCGCACTCCTCAAATCATCGCAAATCCCAACTGTTCTACGATTCAATTGGTGGTGGTCCTTAAGCCTTTGCTTGACCAATTTGGTTTGGAGTCGGTTCAAGTGGCCTCCTATCAATCTGTGAGCGGAGCCGGCAAGGAGGGAATTGAGGAGCTTCAACGTCAGTTGCAAGATGAACTTCAAGGACGAGAGGTTACCCCATTCACCTTTCCTGCAACCATTGCCTACAATTGCGTTCCCCAGATTGGAAGTTTTGATTCGCAAGGTCTTTGCTCTGAAGAGCAGAAGATTCGAAATGAGACTCGTAAGATATTGGATCAACCTGAACTTCCAGTCTCTCCCTTTACGGTGCGTGTTCCCTCTGCCCACTGCCACGCAGAGGTGGCCTGGATCAAATTGAAAAAGAACGTTGAGACGACCGATCTGCTCTCCGTCTTAAAGAGAGCACCCGGCGTGGTCCTTTCAAGTGAAACGAAAGCTCCCCCCTATTTCACTCCTCGAGAGATGAAAAATTGCAACGACACCTATGTCAGTCGGATTCATCGTGATCTAGATGATTCTAAGTGTTGGATCATGTGGATTGTGGCCGACAATCTTCGCAAAGGGGCCGCCTACAACGGACTTCAGATCATGGAAGCCCTCTTTTGAAGGGTGCAAATATTTTTTGACATCGTTGAGGGGGCAGGGGATCCTCATTGATATGAGAATGACTCTTTCAATTTTGGCAATCGTTGTGGCCGTTGCGGCAACTTCGTCACCTGGGTGGGGTAAGATCACCATCAGCTCAGTCTCAGGCGCCTCTGCCTATGTCCCAAGTGAATCAGATGGAGGCACGGTCTTCGGTGGCACCGCAGGAGACCCCTGCAATGACGGCTCAGCGCTTTGTAACAACTGTCTCTATGCAGGGACGGCCTGCAATCCTCGACGAATACAAGATGGACTCTTGCTAACCTTTAACATTGTTTCGGACACCTATGGCGGCAAAGCTGTGATCGCGGATGAAGGCACTAAGTTGGTAATTTCAAATGCAGCATCAAGTTCCAACTATTCAAAGGGCGCGGTTGCAACAGTTTCCATCTTATGGGGTGATCTCTGTGACCACCTTGACCCAGAGGCAGGCTCTTGCGATGATGCGGCATTTGCTTTAAAAGTGCGGGTGGGAATTTCCAGTGATGAGAGCAAAGCTTCCGCTGAAGACAACGATTTGGAGGATAGCCACGATGACAGTATTGATGTAACGATCGCAGTTCACGGCAACTACTATTCCGGTGGCATGGGTGATGTTCACTCAACGTGCGAAGAGCCCGACGGTGAAGAAGATGCCATTTGCTACGTTGAGATGGGTCGGGGTGACGAGAAGGCCTACATTCAAGACATTCAACATGTGCCGTCAAGAGGATTCCCCAGTTCTAGTAACAATTATGTCTACAAGAAAATTCGAGTGATGTATGCGACATCACCAAGCGCTACGGATTGCAATGGGGTGACCCCTGAGTCCTTTCTTGTTGAAGAGACAACAAACAAAGCAGATTTGGATATTTCTGCTGAGAGCAGCTCAAGTGTGGTTCTTGAGAAGGATTTTGTGGATGGACTCTCCAACGGGACCCCCTACTGTTTTAAAATTGGGGTCATTGATAGCGGTGGAAACATTGGTTGGTTTTCGCCTGAACCAATTGGGCCGATCGTGCCTGAAGCAGTCTATGGTCTTCTCACTGAAGATATGAACTGTTTTATTGCCACAGCGACCTACGGGTCTCCGTTGGCTCCAGAAGTGCAGGTGTTTCGAAGTTTTCGTGATCAAATTCTTCTTAAGAGCTCATGGGGGAGATCTTTTGTCAAAGCCTACTATCGTTGGAGTCCGCCGTTTGCTCAATTGATCCGAGAACAACCCACTCTTCGTAAGCTCTCCGAGATTCTTCTTTGGCCTCTGTGGGCTTTTGCTAAAGTTGCGACAAGTGGAAATCTCCTTCTCGCCTTTTTCATGAGTGGCTTTCTCTTGCTCTTCTTCTTATGTTTGGTCGGAGTTGCATTTTATCGAATTCGAAGAGTTCAGCGGGTGGCAAAATGGTCTCTCTTTTTTTTTCTCACTCTTGCGATAGGTGAAGGTCTTTTTCTTGGTGAAGCCCAAGCACAAGTGAACAGGAAAAAGGGGGATAAGCTCTCTGTTGAGGACCTTGTTGAGGAAGAGCGAAAGGATCCAGAACCCGCACCGATTGAGTCCACACTTCCTAAAGATGAGGAGGAGGCTCTGACGATCCCAAGCCCAGATGATGGTGAGGAGGCGCCGCCCCCAGTGGAATTCCCCTATCCAGTGGTTCAACCCAAAGAGGAGTCCCCAAAATCTCCCGTTGTGAAAAAGAAGAAGCTTAAGAAGAAGCGGGTGAAAGATCAGGAGTTCGAAGATCAAGACGACGACACTTTTGATGAATTTGATGAAGGTGAGTTTGCAGCTCAGAGCGGTCAAGGGACGATCGAGGTGGAGTCCGAAGTTGTGGACCCCATGGGGAGAAAGAAAAAGAGGGTAAGAAAAATCCACCATCCTCTTGCAAAGAAGGGGCTCTATCGAATCACCTCCAAAGGGGAGTACCTCTACCGTACGAACAAGAGCGAGCAACATCGGGCAGGCTCACTTCGTTTTGGGGCGCTCTATTTGGACAAGTTTGCCAACCCCGCCAGCACCAATGTCACCTTTGAGAGCATTTACGGTGGGGAGGCCACACCAGCCCTCTTTTTTGATTATGAGTGGCAGCTCTTTCGAGGTTACGGCAAAGGAGGCTGGAAGGTTGGAACGGGGTTTATGATGGCCTCTGGAAACGGTCGATTTGCTGACGGCACCATTGCGCAAGAGTCCTTTGATTTTGTTGTTTTTCCAAACAGCGTCAGCGGGATCTATCGATTTCAATATTGGGATCGGCAGTTTTTGGTCCCATTTGTCGAAGCGGGCCTTGATTATTTCGCCTTTGCGGAGATTCGGGATGACAACAAACCACCGAAATTTGGCGCTACTCCAGGGCTTCATGCAGCTGCGGGGCTGAACATCTCCCTGACTGCGTTTGGAAAGAGAACGGCCAATCAGATTGATTCTGAATATGGGGTCAATGACATCTATTTGACCATTGAGGGTCGAGTGATTCATGGCCTTCACTCCTCAATGGACATCTCGACTGAAGTGATCGATGCCGGATTTACAGCCGAATTCTGAGGATCTGCGAGTCAAGCTCGTGATCTCCTACGACGGCACCAACTATCTGGGTTGGCAGCGTCAACGCCTTCACCGAGAGACCATTCAGGAGACCCTTGAAAACTCCCTCAAGAAACTCTTTGGAAGGCCAGTGTTGCTCCACGGATCTGGAAGGACCGACACTGGGGTCCATGCTTGGGCCCAAGTGGCCCACTTTGATCCACCGAGTTCAATAGAGCGAATCCACATCATTAAGGCTATCAATCGATTCTCCCCTCAAGACATCGTGGTCCAAGAGGCTTATCTGGCGCCCAGAGAGTTTCATAGCCTCCACTCGGCCGTCGGCAAGCTCTACCGTTATCGAATCCTGAATCGCCCCTACAGGTGCCCGCTGCGCCGAGCCTATACGACCTGGATACCTCAGCCATTGGATTTGGAGCGGCTTCAAGAGTTCGCGACCCACCTGCAGGGGGAGCATGACTTTAAAAGCTTTCAAAGTGCAGGATCCAACGTAAAGAGCACGGTTCGCACCCTTTTTAGCGCATCATGGCAAAGAATTGGGAGTGATGAGATCCATTTTTTGGTGCATGGGAGTGGATTTTTGAAGCAGATGGTGCGCAACCTGGTTGGAACTATGGTGGCCCTGACTCTTCGCAAGGAGCCTCCTCGGCGGCTCACAGAGATTCTTCTGGCACTGGATCGACGCGAAGCTTTGAAGAGCGCTCCTCCCCAAGGGCTTGTGCTGGAGCGGGTCTATTACTCACCTGAGCTTGACAAGAAGTGCCGTAAACTCTATGAGTAGAAAATTCATTTTTGAAGGAGCGAACGGACTATGAAGAGTTGGATGGCCAAATTTGAAGATGTGAAGCGAGATTGGTGGATTGTGGATGCTGCTGACAAGAATGTGGGACGTCTTTCAACTCAAATTGCAAACGTTTTGCGTGGAAAAAACAAGCCCACCTTCACACCTCATGCAGACACAGGTGATTTTGTTGTGGTGATCAATGCCGATAAGGTGAAGTTTACCGGGAAAAAGTGGGACGAAAAGAAGTACTATCGTCATTCGGCCTATTTTGGATTGAAAGAATTTTCAGCCGGTGAGATGAAAGAGCGCGATGCTTCGGAGATTTTGCGCAAATCGGTTCAAGGGATGCTTCCCAAGAATCGATTGTCCAACAAATTAATTCAAAAATTAAAGATTTACAGTGGACCAGAACATCCACATGCAGCCCAAAAACCAGCTCAACTTAAATTAGTGGAGAGAGCATAATGAGTACCGAAAAAGTTTACTATGCAACAGGCAAGAGAAAGACAAGTTCAGCACGCATCTTTTTAAAGGCTGGTTCAGGCAAAGTTCAGATCAACAAATTGCCTGCAGAAAAATATTTGAAACGAATCTCCTCACAGAAAATCTTTGTTCAACCGCTTGAAGCTACAAATATGAAACAAAAAGTGGACCTCTTTGTAACAGTTGCCGGCGGGGGAGAGTCGGGTCAAGCTGGCGCCATTCGGCATGGGATCTCACGAGCGCTTGTAGCGTTCAATCCCGATCTTCGTCCGACTTTGAAAGAGGGTGGGTATTTGACCCGTGACTCTCGAATGGTTGAGCGTAAGAAGTACGGGCAGCATAAGGCACGTAAATCCACACAATACTCCAAACGTTAATCGGCACCTTTCGGCATGCCAGTTGAGGATCACCCGGTCTCGAAATCAGATTTTGAGACTGGTGTGGTCATTTCATGAGTTTGAATTCTGGGACTTCAAGATGACAGTCCGTTGCAGAGGTGTTGAGCTCAGATTTCTCTGATTCGTCGGAGGAGTTTGTCTTAAACCGCATGGTCAGCCTTAACTCAGTGTGAGCATCTTCGGTAAGCTCAAAGGTCTCATTTTCACCCTTTAAATTAAGAATCCTTGAAATTCCATTTTCGTCCTTGTCCACTCGACTGAGAACCTTCATGTCGCTTTTAAAAATGAGCACGTCAAATTGATCTGACTCTAAGTTTTTGCTGAGAAGATAAACAACATGGGACCCTCTTATGTCGCCAAAGTCTTTCACAACCAGCATGCGAGGTTCGCCCTTTCGGTTTTTTCCTTTGCAAGACATATCAAAGGCAAGAGCACTTAGAGTGCAGAGGTTGATGGCGGTGGCGACAAAACCTAGAGTTATCTTAAAATGCATTATTTGAGTCTCCTTTTTTGTAGAGCTTACTTTAGCTGCTCAAGGAGAAAAAGGCTCATGATAAATACCCTCGTGAAGTATTTATACAGTTCTGGTAGCCAGTGATTGTCAATTGTGTGTAGAATCTACATAGTGGCTGGCGCGAAACCTCATTTCGGTGAATTTGTCATAAGTTTTCCTTATACCTTTGTTGAGCCTCCTCGAGTTAGCGCCTCTGGCTAGCCCTTCGTCGGCTCGCCTCGGTATAAGAAAAACAAATTCACTCGAAAGCAGGTTTCGCGCCAGCCACTACATAGTACCTGGCGAACACGAGGAAGAAAGGGGAGGGTTTTGACAGTTCATTATCTAAAAATTGATGAGGAGGGCTTTCTCATTGATGAACAGGGCCTTCGAATTCAAGATGTTGAGTACGGAAGATCACTCCTTTGCGCAATTGCAAGAGCTCCAGAACAAAAACACTTTGTGACCAAGTATCAAGAACACTCTTTCATCGTCGAGGCGTTTGATGAGCCTTATGTGGCGTTGCAGATCGACAAAAATCCTTGGAGAATCCACCTCCCTTACGGGTTTGAGGCAAACTTTGAACTTGAATCTCTCAGCTTGGATCCCTGGGACCGTTTTCATGGAGTCACTCAATTAGGTGTCCCATTTGTCTTGTCACGTGCGGCGCAGGCGAGATTCTTTGATCTGCTGGATGAGTTTGATGATCAGTCCATCACTGCCGACCAAAAGAGGTATGAGATGCCCAATTGGTTAAGTGACGAAAAATCTGTGGAGAGTTCCGAATTTTGGAGTCGCAAGTATCAAAGCGGAGAGACTCGATGGGACTTGGGTAGCCCCAATGAGCCACTGCGATCGATCCTCCCGCGTCTTAAGCTTCCCAAATCTCGAATTTTAGTTCTAGGGTCAGGCAATGGGCACGATGCAGCTCTTCTTGCCAAAATGGGGCACTTGGTCACGGCGGTCGATTTTTCTCCAGAGGCCATATCAAATGCCAAGAGGTCTTACGGAGAGGGCTCCAATCTTCATTTTGTCCTTAAGGATGTCTTTGATCTTGATGCAACCTACATGGGCGCATTTGATATCGTTTTTGAACACACATGCTTTTGTGCTATTGCACCGCACAGAAGAGAGGCTCTCATTCAGGTGTGGCGAAGAGTCCTAATTCCTGGCGGGCATCTGCTTGGAATTTTTTTAGCTGTGGATCATTTTGCAGGGCCGCCATTTGGATCATCAGAGTGGGAGATTCGGGAGCGACTCAGAAAGAGTTTTCAATTTCTCTACTGGCAAAGGTGTCGCGATTCAATGGAGCATCGACGAGGGAGCGAACTCCTTATCTATGCCCAAAAGAGATAGAGTGAGGATTAATCTCCTCATTGGAGTTGGACTCCAAAATAGTGTAATTTTGTAGGATCGATTCATGAGTTCAGAGATTGAGGCGTGAAGGAGAGGCTATGGGGTCAAAAAGAAAGAGAGTCGCAATATTGTTCGGTGGTCGATCTTCGGAACATGAGGTCTCCTTGGTTTCGGCCAGAAATGTGGCCATGGCACTTGATCGTGAAGATTATGAGCTCGTGCTGATTGGTATTGATCGAAATGGAAAATGGCACTTGGACATTACAGGTGAGAAGCTCATCAAGTGTTCGGATGTCCGCTCTCTTGTGGCAAAGGAGGTGGGTCCAGAGATCTCTTTGACGCCATCAGAGCATGGAGGTCGTTTGGTTGAAGCCAATGGATCCTCCCAATTTGGATCTGTGGATGTGGTCTTTCCAGTGCTTCATGGGCCCTACGGAGAGGATGGTACAATTCAAGGATTGTTGAAGCTCGCGAACATTCCATTTGTGGGACCATCGATATTAGGATCTGCCGTGGGCATGGACAAAGATGTGATGAAGCGACTTTTGCGCGACGCGGGCATTCCCATAGGGAACTTTTTGGTTCTTCATCATCATGAGCCTCGGCTTCGTTGGAGTGAGGTGATCAAGAAGTTAGGTTCACCGGTATTTATTAAACCCGCCAACCTTGGATCTTCCGTTGGCATCAGCAAGGTTTCAGATGAACAGGGCTATGAGCAGGCAGTTGATAGAGCATTCCAGTATGATCGTAAGATTCTTCTGGAAGAGACCATTCAGGGCCGAGAGATCGAGTGTGCAGTTCTTGGCAACGAAAATCCTCGTGCCTCTCTTCCTGGCGAGATCATTCCTCAAAGTGAATTTTATACTTATGAGGCAAAATATCTTGATGAAAATGGTGCAATTTTAAAAATTCCTGCAGAACTCTCCAAGGAGCTTGTTGCGGAAGTGCAGGACCTCTCAATCAAAACCTTTAAGGCCCTCTGCTGTGAAGGTATGGGTCGAGTCGATCTCTTTCTCACTTCGCAGGGAAAGCTCTTGGTCAATGAGATCAACACGATTCCAGGATTTACCGAGATCAGCATGTACCCAAAGCTTTGGGAAGCAAGTGGACTTAGCTATAAAGAACTCATCTCAGAGTTGATTCGACTTGCGGTGGACCGCCATGAGAAGGAATCTCGCTTGAGCACTTCATTTTAGTTTCTGTGTTTTAGGCCGAAGTGAGTTCATCGATGTTGATGTTGTAGGCCTTAATGCGGTCGTGAAGTGTGCTCTTTGGGATCTTGAGGTCGGCAGCTGTTCGTCTTTGGTTTCCACGATTTGCAATGAGTCGTTCGATGATCATCTCTCGTTCAATCTCTTTGACGACCGACATATTGGATGTGCAGGGAGTTGTCTCGAGCAAATGGGCCGTTGGAAGTGGAGATAGGGGTTCTCTTTCAATGAGAAGCTCTATGTCATTTGCGTGGACTGTGTGTTTACCAAAGAGGACTGAGGCCCGTGCCACAACATTCTTGAGTTCCCGGATGTTCCCTGGCCAGTGGTGTTCTTTGAGCTGCAAAATGGCTTCATGAGAAAAGCGAACCTTCTGATCTTTTGCAAAACGAAATAGAAAGGCATCAAAATCTTCCATTCGATTTCGAAGAGGAGGGGTGTTGAACTTCATGACGTTGAGCCTGTAGTAGAGATCGAGTCGAAATTGTCCTCTTCGAACCTTTTGTCTCAAATCTTGATGGGTGGCCGCAAGGATACGAACATTGGTGGAGATGATCTGATCACTTCCCAAGGGCCGAATCTCTTGATTTTCAAGAACTCGAAGAAGTTTAGGTTGAATCGAAAGAGGAAGATCTCCGATCTCATCTAAGAAGAGAGTTCCGTTTCTTGCAGACTCAAACGCCCCTTTTCGATCTTCAAGAGCACCTGTGTAGCTGCCTCGAATGTGTCCAAAGAGCTCACTTTCAATGAGTGAATCCGTAAAGGCTCCACAATTGACGGAGTAGAAGGGTCCAGAGGCTCGTAGAGAGAGTTCATGAATCTTCTTGGCCAAGACATCCTTTCCCGTTCCTGATTCTCCAGTGATCAATATAGGAAGGTGGGTGCGTGCAATATCAGAGAGTCGGGAAAGCTGTTCTGACCAAAGTGGATGCTTCGTTTGAATCTCGTCTTGAGCCTTTGAGGGGGTTGTCGTAGATTGGTATTTCAGCTCAATTTCGCCAACGCGGATGCAATCGCCATCCTGGAGTATGGCCTCAATGATCCGGGTTTCATTGAGGTAGGTGCCGTCGGCGGTTTTTAGATCCCTGAGAATGTATCCGTGATCGCGTCGTTCGATTCTTGCATGACGTTCATTGATTTTGAGGTTGCTCCCAGGAAGATAACTAAGGAGATTTTGGCCGAGAAGTGTGAGATCCTCAAGTTGAATTGGATGTTGGTTGGAAAGCAAAATGAGGTGTGGAGTTGAAATCGATGTCATTGTGGAGTCTCCTTTTGGGTAGTTAGGGGCTGTCCGGTAATTCCATTTTTGCCGATTTCTATAAGTTTTCCTTATACCTTCGTTGAGCCTCCTCGAGTTAGCGCCTTTGGCTAGCCCTTCGTTATCAAAATCGATCAAAAAGCGAATTACCGGACAGCCCCTAGTTATCAACCACGTCGAAGTTGGTTGCCAACTTCGAACCATTTCAAAGAGTGTGCCGAGATGAGGGTCGATTTGGAGCGTTTCTATTGGATTTTATTTTGAAATGGAGTGCGAATTCCAAGAAATTGGACTAAGAAAATGGATAGTCTAGATTGAGCGGGAAGGAGAATTTTGTGAAGATGCAATTTATTAAGAGTGCCACCAAGCCTTCGGAGTACCCTGAGGGATTTAAGTACGAGGTGGCTCTAGTGGGAAGATCCAACAGTGGTAAATCCTCTCTGATCAATGCGTTGGCTCAGCAAAGAGTTGCAAAGGTAAGTTCAATGCCGGGGAAAACCACACTTCTCAATTTCTTTGATGCAGGAGATTATTACCGTCTTGTCGACATGCCCGGCTATGGTTTTGCTCAAAGATCCCATGGGGATCAAAAGGGATGGCGCAACGTCGTGGAGACCTATCTTGCCACCCGTGAGCTGCTTGCGGGCCTCGTCTTGGTTATGGATATTCGGCGGGATTGGTCAGAAGATGAGAGAGACCTCTTGTCATGGATTGCTCCAAGGGGGCTTCCGGTTGCGCTTGTTTTGAATAAAGGAGATAAGCTTTCAAAGAGTCAGGTGACCAAACGAAGAACTCTTTTGAAAGAGGAATCAGGGTTAGATATGATTTGGATGACCTCGGCTCTGAAGAGGTCGGGAGTGGAAGAGCTTGAAGAGTCGATCTTTGATCTCTGGATTAAGCCACGGATCAGGTAGAGTACGGCATAAGACCAAATGGAGTTTTGGTTGTTGAGTACGATGGACATGAGTTCTGTAGATGGAGTTTAGGCACTTTGGATCTGGGATGTAAAGGGGGAGTGGGGCCTTGGTTGGATCTGTAAATTCTTGTATCACTTTAGGAGTGATTCCCGCGAGATTTGGTTCAACTCGATTTCCTGGAAAGCCACTGGTAAAGATTTTGGGTAGGCCCCTTTTGGAGTGGGTGATACGGCGTGCGCAGTCTGCCCAAAGGATTTCTCAGATTCTTGTGGCAACCGATGATGATCGCATCGCACGTCTTGCCGAAAAGATAGGGGTGGAGGCCATCATGACTCCATCTGAGCTTCCATCAGGGACGGATCGAGTGTGGTGCGCCGTAAAGGAACGAGAGGTCGATTACGTTTTAAATATTCAGGGAGATGAACCTCTCATTACGGGGAAACTCTTAGATCAGCTCGTGTTGGCCCTCCAGAATCACTCGACGGCCGACATGGTCACGTTGGGTCGATCGATCCACACTGCCGAAGATCTCAACTCTCCTCATACCTGTAAGATTGTGAGAAATGGAGAAGGAGATGCGATCTATTTCAGCCGATTTCCCATACCCTACTCGAGAAATAACTCGTCGCATTATCCTGAAATGGAGGGTAGCCTCAAACACATTGGAATTTACGGCTACAAAAAGGATTTTTTACGTCGATTTTGTCAAACTCAGCCAACTTTGTTAGAAATGGCTGAAGGCTTAGAGCAACTCAGGGCTCTCTACTTAGGTGGCCATGTTCACGTTGTGAAGGTGGACCATGAAAGTTGGGGGGTCGATGTTTCTAGTGACATTGAGGTCATTGAGAAAAAACTGCGTGCCGAAGGAGAATATGAAAAATCGGAGTAATCGAACTTCAAAGGGAAGAAGAGTTCAACAGAAGAACGCACGAAAAGAGAGAAAGAATCCACTAGGAAACAACCCAAAGCCTTTGGTTCAAAAGTTTATCTTTGTAACTGGGGGGGTGATCTCATCCATTGGGAAGGGGTTAACTGCGGCAAGCCTGGGAACGCTCCTTGAGGCTCGAGGTCTTAAGGTGACTCTTATGAAGTGCGATCCCTATTTGAATGTGGATCCTGGAACGATGTCTCCCCTTCAGCATGGTGAGGTCTACGTGACAGAAGATGGCGCAGAGACCGACCTCGATTTGGGCCACTACGAGAGGTTCACCAACATTTTGGTGACGAGATCCAACAGCATCACCAGCGGTCAAATCTATGAGCGAGTGATCGCCAAAGAGAGGCGTGGAGATTATCTTGGAGGAACCGTTCAAGTGATTCCCCATGTGACCGATGAAATTAAATCTCGAATCTACGAAGCAGCTCAAGGTGCTGAAGTCGTCATCGTTGAAATTGGTGGGACGGTTGGTGACATTGAGAGCCTTCCCTTCATTGAGGCTATTCGGCAGATGCGGGTGGATCTGGGAGTTGAAAACACCCTCTATGTTCATGTCACCTTTGTCCCCTACATTGCGACAGCCGGTGAACTCAAGAGCAAACCCACCCAGCACTCAGTGAAAGAGCTCCGCGCCATTGGCATTCAACCAGATTTTCTCATATGCCGCTGTGAACGTGAAATTTCTGCAGAGGTTAAGTCCAAGATCGGACTCTTTTGCAGCGTGCGACCTGAAAATGTGATTGCTGCAAGTGACGCCTCTTCGATCTATGAGGTTCCCTTGCTGCTTCACAAAGAGGGATTTGATGAGAAGGTGAGCAATCTTCTTCATTTAGAGACTGAGACTCCCAATTTGGCCGATTGGAATAAGATGGTTTCAACCATCAAGAACCCTCAACAGAGTGTCACCATAGGGATTGTGGGAAAGTATGTGGATTTGAAGGAGAGTTATAAGTCGCTCAATGAGGCGCTCATTCATGGCGGGATTGCAAATCAGGTCAAAGTTGAGGTTGTTTACATCGATTCGGAAAATCTCGACCAAAGCAACATTCGCGTGGCTCTGAGCGAGGTGGATGGAGTTTTGGTTCCTGGTGGATTTGGGAAACGTGGAATCGACGGGAAATTGTTGGCAATTCAGTATGCACGTGAACATGAGATTCCCTTCTTCGGGATCTGTTACGGAATGCAGCTGACGGCAATCGAGTTTGCGCGCAATGTTTGTGGTATACAAAATGCGACGAGCCGTGAATTGGAGACTCCCAAAAAGGGTGCTCGAAATCTCGTAATCGACTTTATGGAGGAGCAGAGAACAGTTGAGGCCATGGGGGGCACAATGAGGCTTGGTGCCTACAATTGCACACTGGTGGCAGGGACAAGGGCACATGAGGCTTACGGTAAAGATCAGATCTCTGAGCGGCATCGACATCGGTATGAATTTAACAATAAGTTCAGTTCGCTTTTTGAAAAAAATGGGATGACCCTCTCAGGGATTTGTAAAGAGAGAAACCTTGTGGAGATCGTTGAGATCACAGAGCATCCTTGGTTTATTGGAGTTCAGTTTCATCCTGAGTTTCAATCACGACCCTTGAAGCCCCATCCACTCTTTACGAGTTTTGTTAAGGCATCCATTGATCATGCTCATGTCGAGGGAGAGACCAAACCACAAAAGAGACGTGGAGCCTCAACCTCCTCTTCGAAACGAAAAGAGCGAAAGACACTTTCTCAAAAGAGCGAGTCACGATTATGAGTCCGAGAGTGGTCGACGAGATATGGGAGGCTCGCCAAGTTCTTGAGATCGAAGCGCAATCGATCCTCTCTTTGACTTCGAGGCTTGAAGTGGTCCCAAAGGCCATAGAACTTCTGTTTTCTTGTCAGGGAAAGGTGATTGTAACGGGAATCGGGAAATCGGGGGCCATTGGGCGCAAAGTCGCATCCACACTCAATTCGACAGGAACGCCCTCTCTCTTTCTCCATCCAGCGGAGAGTTCCCACGGGGATTTGGGTGTGATTGCAAGGGGAGATGTTGTTCTTGCCTTTAGTTATGGGGGTGAAAGTCAGGAACTTGGTCACCTGCTGGCCTACATTGCCCGAAAGGGGATTCCTCTCATTGCAGTCACAGGTGAAATGGAGAGTACCTTGGCCAAGTCCGCCGATGTAACGGTCAATGTTCATGTGGAGAAAGAGGCCTGCCCCATGGGTCTTGCTCCAACCGCAAGCTCGACGGCAACACTGGCGATGGGCGACGCTTTGGCCATCGTACTTCTTAAGCGTCGAGGTTTTGATCAAGAAGATTTCGCCGAATTTCACCCTGGTGGAAAACTTGGGAGACGACTCTTAACGCGAATTAAAGATATCATGCATGGCGAACGCGAGATCCCCTTGGTGGCCAAGGAGATGCGACTTCGAAAGGTCATCATAGAGATGGCATCGAAGCAGACTAAGGGCGTAACGGGAGTCGTGGATGAGCAGGGAGATCTTATTGGGGTGATCACCGACGGTGACATTCGCCGACTTTTAGAGCGTAACGAAAATCCATTGGACTTAGAAGCACAGTCCGTCATGAGCCGCAATCCAAAGACAGCTGATCTTGGTGAGTTGGCAGAAAAAGCACTTTTCGTTATGGAACAATTCATGATTCAAAATCTCTTTGTGATCGATCGAAACTCTAAGACTCCCAATCGACCGATCGGGATTTTGCACCTTCAGGACCTTTTGAGGGCTAAGATCCGCTAATTCATTGCATCTTGTTAAATCTTGGTAATAGACTCTAGTTATGGATGAGTTGCTGATCGACTTTAAGACAGAGTCTTCAGATTTGATACATCAGATGATGGAGATTTTGGAGACCGTTGAGACGGATCACAGCCAGCAATCATCGTTGGAAAGATATGGTCAATTTGCAGACCGAATTATGGGTGGCGCAAAGAGTTTACTTATGGCCATCGACACAGGACATGATTTCATTACGATGATCAGCAACTACACGGAGCTTTGCAAAGCGGTCGGTTATCAGGCAAGTCAGATTGAGGACAACAATGAATTTCTCAACATTGTGATTGCCTTGCTTCTTGATGGAACCGAAGTTTTAGAGCAACTCGTTGAAACCGTAGGGACAAGCAAAAGTCTTACAATTCAAGAGGTCGTCACAGAGACCTTTCTAGAGAGATTGAAGTGGGTTTCAAAGCAGTTTGATCAGACCGTTCGAACAAGTGTGGCCGTGGATAAGGATGCCAAGAAGAAGCTCAATCAAGATCAGATCAATGCTCTTCTGAAGCAGCTTGGCCTTTAGACACCACAACCGTGACAAATTTTGTGTTGCATTTTGTATTCATTATAGTACGCAGTGTCAAAAAATTATGCTATTTTCCTTTGAGACGTTAAACCTTATACAAAGGAAAATTTATGAGTTTTTCTCTTAAAAGACGAGTCGATCTTTTTTTGTTTTCATGTGTGCTTGTTGCATTTTCTGCTCCTGCATTTGCGACCATTCCTGGCCCCAATGATCCAAATACAGGACGCTGGGACTCTTTCTCTGAAGATGTGCCGGATTGGGCTATTGCGGTTGTTCCGCAAGCAGAAGGTCAGAACAGTCAGGAGCTGGTTCAGAAGGTCGATGTACCTCTCTATGGACGTCGAGTGTTTCGAAGTGAGGAGGCTCTTGTGGATGTAGAGCTCGATAAATCTCTATTTGGCAGAATTCCCTTGGTCGGTGCGATCACACGAAATCACCACCTCACGGTTCGTTATATGCCTCTGGAAATCCAAGATGGTAAATCGTGTCGAAGAGAGGCACAGATGGCAAAACTTAGAATTCCTCTCTCACGTGGAGTAAAGGGAAAGATTTTGCCAGGTGAGTATCCGGTGTTCGAAGATGACGGCTCCGGTCTTGAGAGAGAGGTAGGCGTATTTTCTGCATGTAGCAACAGTGTGTGCTCGATCAATGTAACGGGGTCACACCAACTTCTTTTGGATGAGGGAGTTTCAGCAACTGTTGAGCGTTCGGTTACTGGAAACAGAGCCACCACCACAATCAGCGTCGATGAAGATGAGTTTACAAGTTCCAACCTCTTTCTCGGTTTTCACTCCAGAATCACAGAGAAGATTCCTGCCAAATGGCTTGTCCTTGGTGTGAAAGTCGCAATTCTCGGTACACTTGCAAGCCCAATTCCCGGAGTCTCATTGGCCGCCAATGGAATCAAGCTGGGTGTCGAAGAGCTTTTGGAGAGCGCCAAGATTCATAAGGTGCTTAAAGAACATCCTCAGTGTAGGTAGTGCCAACTACTAGGTAGCGGCGGAGAGAGTCACTAAGTTTGCAGAGCGATCTTAGCCCCATCCCTTGTTTGAGTCTTGGATTCGCTCGATCGAGGGATGGAGCTTAACACCGAATAGGGTGGTGGAGGTTCATCAAGCTGGATAAAGAAGGTTCCAGACCCACTGTGGGCAATTTCCGTTTTTTGACCACGGGAGTTTACGATTTCAGAGATCGTAATGGTTTTTGAGAAGAGGTGGGGGCCGATGATCTCGGCCTTCATGCCTTTGCGGATCTGCCCTCGAACATCAATGGGGTAAAAGCCTTCAAGTGGGGTCGCGCAGTCATCCTTGAAAGCTCCCGCGAAATTCTGAGTGAAGTTACGTGAAAGACTCGTGTCATACAGGTTGGAATCTTTGCCGGGTGAACCCATCATGAACCCTGTGTGATATCCGCGATTGGCGATCTTATCGAGTTCATCTAAGAGTGAAGGATCAAATTTGCAGCCTTGATCAAGGTCATCAATGGCCTTTCGATAGGCTCTGGTGACCAAAGCCACATAGTAAAGGGATTTCGTTCTTCCTTCAACTTTGAAGGATTCAATCCCAGAGTCTCGAATCTCCTTAAGGTGCATGATCAAACGAAGATCTTTTGCATTCATTATGTAGGTGCCATTTTCATCTTCATCGATTTTATAGAGTGGTCCAGGGTCTCTCATGTCCTCAAGAAAGAACTCTTGAGTCTCCCTTGGTTGACCGTAGAGCTGAAATTTTTCTCGGCAAGAGTTGTCACACACCCCCTGGTTGGCGTCCCGATAAGAGAAGTAAGAGGATAAGAGGCATCGCCCTGAAAAGGCAATGCAGATGGAGCCATGGACGAAGGCCTCCAACTCGACATCAGGGACACGATCTTTGATCTCACGAATCTCATTGAGATTCAATTCTCGGCTGAGGATGATTCTTTCTACGCCCACAACTTCATGCCAGAACTGAACCGCTTTCCAATTCATACAGTTGGCTTGAACCGACAAATGGATTGGAATGTCCGGCAACTTTTTTCGAACCTCCATAATGAGGCCAGGATCGCTCATGATCATGGCATCAGGTTTCAAAGACTTCCATTGATCGAGGCTCTCCTCAAAGGCGCTTAGCTTTCGATTGCGCGCAAAAATATTGGCTGTAACGTAAACACGTCGATTTTGAGCATGAGCAAACTCAATGCACTCTTGAACTGATTCATAATCAAAGGGGTTCTCTCGTGCGCGCAAGCTAAAAAATGGCAGTCCGAGGTAGACGGCATCGGCACCGTAGGCAAGGGCGTACTTAAGTTTCTCAGGTGATCCCGCAGGAATAAGCAATTCAGTCATTTCCGGGCACCCTACCCCGTCTTCTTGCCATGGGCAAGAGTGCAATCTTTACATGGTTTGGCTCCAATTTGGATTCTAGGCGCTCCCGCATAGGAATTGAGAGGGTTCAAGTCGACCGTAAGAGCCCTCAAGCCGATGTTTTCGCCCAACTCTGGCCTGGGGATTGCTATGAGAAAGGATTGGGATGAGTCTCTGTTGCCAAGCGCGGGTCTTCGTGTCAGCGACGAACTAGGAGGGGTTATGGTTCAGTCGATTTTAAATCTAATATCACTCATATTGGTCGCAATTGGCCTTCTTGCGGGCTTAGCCGCCGAACACTTTCCCTATTCTCAATCAAGGGGTGAACTGGAGATCTCGGCACAACAGAGAAATTCACTCGAGGAGCTTCAGCCCCAGCGCATTTTTATTGCAACCCGCATGAAATGAGCCCGCGATCTGAGCGGTTCCGGCTTGAAACCCGGATTCAAAAGGTGATATTCTTTGAGAGTTAAGTCGAATCGTAATTACGCCTTGCGGCACCACCAGGAGTATCTCTATGGCGGACGAACTTTCCTCAAAGTACTCTCATGCAGAAATCGAAGAGCGCATCTACAAATGGTGGGAGGCAGCCGGGTATTTTGAGGCTGAAGATCGCTCCACCAAGCCCCCCTATTGCATTGTGCTGCCGCCCCCGAATGTGACCGGATCTCTTCACATGGGACACGCGCTGGATCACACACTTCAAGATGTGTTGATTCGTTGGAAGCGCATGTGTGGGTTCAATGCTCTTTGGCTTCCCGGAACAGACCATGCCGGAATCGCCACTCAAAATGTAGTTGAAAAGATGCTTCGAAAAGAGGGGAAGAATCGTCATGATCTAGGAAGAGAAGCCTTTGTAGAACGTGTCTGGGAATGGAAGGAGCAGTATGGTGGCCGCATCATTGAACAGATGCGAAGACTTGGGGATTCGTGTGATTGGAGTCGACTTGCATTTACATTAGATGAGAATCTATCTCGAGCGGTTCGAAAGGTCTTTGTAGATCTCTACCGCAAAAAGACCATTTATCGAGGACAGCGTCTCATCAATTGGTGTTCGCGTTGTGAAACGGCTCTTTCTGATCTTGAGGTTGATCACAAGGAGGTCAAGGGGACGATGTGGGAAATTGCCTATCCCCTTGAGGGCACAAAGGAGAGCTTGGTGGTGGCCACCACTCGACCCGAGACGCTCCTTGGAGATACAGCACTTTGTGTTCATCCTGAAGATGAGCGATACAAACATCTGGTCGGCAAGCGGGTACTCCTTCCTCTTACCAAGAGAAAAATTACGGTCATCCAAGACAGCTATGTCGATCGAGAATTTGGTTCTGGTGTTGTAAAAATCACTCCGGCTCATGATTTCAATGATTATGAAATTGGGCAGAGACACAGACTTGAGGCGATCAACATACTGACTGAAAGTGGCAAATTGAGCGAAACTGCCGGGAACGATTACAAAGGTCTGACGGTCAAAGAGGCTCGAGAAAAGGTCCTTAATGATTTGAAGAGTCAGAACCTTCTTCGAAATGAAAGGGATCATGTTCATTCTGTTGGTCACTGTTCAAGATGCCAAACTGTGATCGAACCCTTTTTGTCTTCTCAATGGTTTGTAAAGGCCGAACACCTTGCGGGACCTGCTCGTCGTGTTGCTGAAACTGGAACGGTCATGTTTGAACCTGAAAGTTGGACGAAGACCTATCTGCACTGGATGTCCATCATACAGGATTGGTGTATATCGCGACAGCTTTGGTGGGGCCATCGGATTCCTGCCTGGTATTGCTCCAAATGCGATGAGATCACCGTTTCAGAGAAAGATCCAAGTGCGTGTCAAAAGTGCAAGTCCACGGAGATTCGACAGGATGAAGATGTTTTAGATACATGGTTCAGCTCGGCTCTCTGGCCATTTAGCACCATGGGATGGCCTCATGAGAGTGAATCCCAAATGACCTTCTATCCCACCAACGTGCTGGTCACAGGTCACGACATCATCTTCTTTTGGGTTGCAAGGATGATCATGATGGGTCTTGAATTCAAAAAAGATGTGCCATTTCGGGTGGTCTACATTCACGGTTTGATCCGTGATGCTCAAGGGCAGAAGATGTCGAAGTCCTTGGGAAACTCTGCTGATCCCGTGGATCTTATTGAAAGAAATGGCGCAGATGCCTTGCGTTTTACGCTTCTTGCCCAGGTGGCCTCAGGGAGAGATCTCAAATTTTCTGAACAACGTCTTGAGGGATATCGCAACTTCATGAATAAGATCTGGAATGCCACCAGATTTTCACTTTCGGCGTTGAAGGATTTCTCAGTTCCTGAAGAGGGAGTTGAGAGTCTACCATCGAAGAATGATCTATCACGTGCCGACCAGTGGATTACCTATAAGCTTCAACTCGTTGAAAAGACGGTTGAAGAGGCGCTTGAAGGTTACCGTTTTTCTGACGCAGTCAATTCGATCTACAGTTTTGTATGGCATGACTTCTGTGATTGGTATTTGGAGTTCATTAAACCTATCATTTACGGTCCATCGTCTTCAGAAAAGGGGGCGACTCAACTGGTTTTGGCTCAAACACTCAATCGAATTTTAAGACTCCTTCACCCTTTCATTCCATTTATCACCGAGGAGCTCTATCAGAAACTTCCAATTCGATCCGAAGCTCTCATTGTGGCAAGGTACCCAAATGTGGTCAACGATGCCCTCTGGCTTTCGGTGGGGTCAGAGCAAGCTGCTCGAGAGCTTGAAATCATCAAAGAGGTGATCGTTGCTCTTAGAAACATTCGTGGAGAAAATCGAATCAGCCCAGCAAGCAACATCACTGCTCGACTTGCTCCAAGTAACGGAGAGTTACAGAAGATCTTAGGGGAGAACAAGAAGGCAATCATGAAACTGGGTTCTCTAGAGACTTGCGATATTGGAACAGTTGAAAGTTTGAGCAAGTGTGCGGTCTCTACGGTCATTCTTGGCAGTGAACGAATCGAGGTGGTGGTACCACTCGAGGGTTTGGTCAATTTCGAAGAAGAGATCTCTAGGATCAACAAGGCAATTGATAAGGCTCAAAAGGATATCAGTTCGATTAACAAAAAGCTTCAAAATGAGAATTTTTTGAAAAATGCTCCAGAAGAGATTGTCGAAGCGGACCGTCTTCAACTTGAAAAACTCAAGCAGAGCGTACAGAGTTTTCGAGAGAGTCTTCATCGTCTTCAGTAGGGTTGAAGTGGGACATTGAAATATTTCACGGTATGTAGTGCTTGGCGCGAAACCCGCTTTCGAGCCAGGCACTAGATAAATTCTCGCCCCTGATCTAAACTCATTTTTTGAGTCTGTATTTTTAATTGCGCTGAATAATGAGGAGCAAACTGATTAAATTCCTTAAGCAAAACTCCTCTCGCATACAAATAACAAGACATTCCTGTTTCATACATTAGATTTCGAATGCTGCCATGAAAGATCATTCGATCAAATCCAGATAAAGCACCTAAAATCTTATCGCCGCTATGAGTTCTTCTGTACAGAGAGGTGGGGCCCCACGAAAGGCTAGCCCGAGACGTTCACTTGATGGGATCTAACGAAGGTATAGGCAAAAACTATAGAAATTCATCAAGATGAAGTTTCGCGGCACCAACTCCACAGTCTTTCGACTGGGACGGCCTGTTCAGAAGTCATTTAACTTTATGAAATCACTCAAATTTCCGATTCATAGATGGATATGAAAGAGAAAAAGGGGCGACAGTTAACATCAGATCTTGTTGAGTCATTGCTCAAAGAGCAAAAGACACAACTGCCAGCCAAAGAACCTCCATTGACAAAATCCAAGGAGCAGCCTCTTCTTGATGATGTCCAAACTCTAAAGATTAGTGAAGATCTTAGTCAAACCATGGACATTTCAAGAGATGTGTTTGCCGTCAATCGAGAGTTGAAGGATACAAAAACCGATGTTTCCCAATCTGAGAATTCGCAACATCCACCTGAAAAAAATAGTCCGACACCATTTTTGGAGAGACAGTTCCTGGATCTGCCGAGTCCTCGAAATGCAGATCCTGTACTTGTTCAATCGGAACATCTACGAATTGCACAGAGCCGAATTAATGACCTTGAAAGAGAGGTAGATTGCCTTCGGAGAGAAAATGAGGAGCTCGCATCTGCTTGCGAAACATTAAAGCGTCGAGGAACTGAACATCTATCTGCTGCGGAACACGCCGAAAAGCGATTCAAAGAGTCCCAAGATTTCTTCAATGCAGAAAAGGAGATTATGAGACAAAGTCTGCATGCAAAGACTCTTGAAGTTGATGAGCTAAGATCCAAGGTGGAGAACCTTGAACTGAGACTCAGTAGTGATCTTAAGAGAATTCGGGTGCGAGAACGAGAGTTGGAGAATCGACTGGAGCTCATGAGGATGGAAAATACAACACTGGTTCGATCAAAAGATGAGATTATTTTAGATCTCAAGAGGCAAATTGATCAGCTTACAGGAGAAGCAGAAAACTATCGGGCTAAGTGCCAGGAGCTCTACAAGCAGATTGAAGCGAGCCGGGAGCAATTCAGTCGAACAGTAAGAGCCCTTCGAATTGCTTTGGCAGGACTTGAGGGATTTGGAAATGAGTTGGCAATTCCTCTAAAAAAGGTGGAGTAAATGCGATCAAAGAAGAGTGTGGATAAAATTAAACTCAAGCTACCGAAAAACTTTGATGCCCATAAGAGGTCACACCAGCTGTTGTTGAGGTTTCAGGTCTCTGAACAGATGGATGGATTCTATCGGCTTGAGATCGTGTCGAATATGGTCGATCGAAACCTGTCTGTTTTGGGTTATACATTCGACTCTGAGAACATTCTTTGGTTTACCTATCAAAATTTCAATGAGTTCATTCTTTGGACTCAACGATGTCGCAGAAATAAGAGGATTGAAAAGTTTTCTGATCCAGATCATAAAATGTACAGGTCGTGGAGGCCTGTGACCGATGGTGAGATTTTTTCGTTGATCAGTCATTTTAAAGACCATCTTCCTCGAGAATGGAGAGATCTTCCTTTCTTTGAAATTGAGATGAATCAAGAAACGGCAATAGTGATGAATTTGAAATCAGTTGACAAAAATCTCGAGTCGGCTCTTTTTGTCATTTTCAATCCAAGAAGTGATGAAGTTTTGAGGTCGTCCACGGTTCTGAAGATCATTGGTTTGAAATTACAAAGATACTATCACCTGTCTGCAAGATTTGAGAGGGTCAAAAAGCTTTCTTATGTAGATGATGTGACTGGATTGTTCAATCAGAGGTTCCTTCCGATCGCGCTGGATAGAGAAATAGAGAGAGCATTACGTCACAAAGCGAAGTTCAGTATACTGTTTTTAGATGTTGATTATTTTAAGGCGATCAACGACACTTATGGCCATCTGGTTGGATCTCAGGTGTTGCGAAATATTGGGCAAATGATTGGTCAGTTGATTCGAATCAGTGACTATGGCTTTCGATATGGTGGTGATGAATTTCTGATTTTGTTGAGTGGAGCCAGCACGGAGAATTCACGACTTGTAGCTGAACGACTTCGCAGTCAGGTTGAGAAGACCGAGTTTGCGATTGATGGGCACAAGATCAATGTTACAGTCAGTATTGGGGTGGCAACTTATCCTGAACATGCTCAAACTCGGGAGAAGTTGATTGGTCTAGCCGATGTGGCGATGTATTATGCGAAGGGGCGGAATCGAAACACCGTATGTGTTGCAAGCTAAAGAAGAAATGAAACGTATTGTAGAGAGAAGATGAGAAAGATTAAGTTGGTCATCAGTGATCTTCATTTGGGTTTGGGAAGAACTCTAGACAATGGCGCCAGTAACTCATTGGAAGAGTTTTATTATGCTGAGAAGTTCGTTGAATTTCTTCACTATTACATGTCTGGCGAATATAAAGAATGCAACGTCGAGCTGATCATCAATGGAGATTTTCTCAACTTTCTTCAGGTGGACTATCGGGGTCACTTTCTTTCTGTGTGTACCGAAAGTATCTCAATCGAAAAACTGAAGAGAATCATCGATGGACACAGAATTGTGTTTGACGCTCTTAAGAGGTTTGCCTCAGTAGAGGGCAATTCCATCGTCTATGTCGTCGGGAATCATGATCAGGCCATGCTTTGGCCCGAAGCCAAAGCCTATTTGAACCAGATATTAGGAACAGCTGTCCGCTTTAAAAACATGGTCTATTTTTTTGATGGTGTCCATATTGAACATGGTCATATGCATGAAGCGGCCAATCGGCTTGATCCGCGCAAATTCTTCTTGAAGAAGAACTTGCCTGAACCGATTTTAAATCTTCCATTTGGCGCTCACTTTTTTGTCGAATATGTTATGAAGATCAAACAAGAACACCCCTATGTTGATAAGATTCGGCCGTTTCATCGAATGGTTCGCTGGCTGATCTTCAATGAGACACTTTTTTCTGTTCGAAATGTCTTTACGCTTATCTACTATTTCGTTCGCTCGACCTTTAGAAAGGATCCCCGAAGAAACTGGTCCTTCAAACGAATTATGCAGGTGATTGTTGAGAGTGCGGTGTTCCCCGACCTTGGTGAGTCGGCTCGCCGCATTCTTTTGGATGAGCGCATTCATACGGTGATTTTTGGTCACACCCATGTCTACGAATATCGGCAATGGGCGCCAGACAAAGAGTATTTCAACACAGGGACTTGGACGGAACTCACTTCAATTGATCTTCCCAATTTGGGAAAGATCACAAAACTGACCTACGTCCTGCTCGATTACCAGGAGGGTCAGGATCGACCAAGGGGTCGACTTAAGGAGTGGCGAGGCTATCATAGAATTGAAGAAGACGTTGTAATCAGTTAGCATGGAAGTATATGGGGAAGGATTTTTCAGAAGATACCGAAAATACCATTGATGAGGATGCCGAAGAGACTCGTATCATCGAGAGCGACACGTTTAAGGGTCGCCTTGAAGAGGCGCGAAAGGCGCCGCCCTGTTTGGTTGTTCTTGTGGGGCCGGCTTTCTATCAGGGGAAACTATGGTCCATCACTGATCCCGAATATGTGGTTGGGCGAGCGATTCAATCCTCTATCTATGTGGATGATCGAAGCGTCAGTAAGACCCATGCGAAAATTCTCTATGTAGGTGGAGAAGTTTCGGTTATGGATATGAAGTCCACGAACAAGACGGTGGTCAATGGGAAAATATTACCACCGCTTGTATCTGTAAAGCTTGAAAACAATGACCAGATTAAGATTGGAAATATCATCTTTAAATTTCTTGAAGAGGGAAGTCTTGAGACGGTCTCCAATCAGTACAACTTCGACATGCGTCTCAAAGATGCTCTGACGGGCATCTACAATAAAGGCGGCCTACAGGCAAAGGCAGAAGAGTCTTTTAAACGAGCTCTCCTTCTCAATACCTCCCTGAGCATTATTGTCTTTGATCTTGATCACTTCAAAAGGGTCAATGATACTTATGGGCATGCGGCCGGTGACTATGTGTTGCGGGAGATGGCCTCGATCGTTCAAAGTCGAGTCATTCGTGCGGGAGACGTCTTTGCTCGGTATGGCGGAGAGGAGTTCGTGGTGTTGCTTGCCGACACCAAGCTGCCACGTGCTTCAGAGATTGCAGAGAGGATTCGTATGACCATCGAGACCCACCTCTTTGTCTTTGAAAACAAGACACTCCCTGTGACGATCTCAGCCGGAGTGGCCACAAAATCTGAACAGACCAAGGCCTGGGAAGAACTCTTCCAAGAGGCCGATAAGGCTGCCTATCTCTCCAAGCAGGCCGGTCGAAACCGAGTGACTCCCACGGCAGCCTAAAGCCCTTTCTTAAAGCCTGGATCTGAAATTGGGAATGGGTTTAATACCATGAAAAATCTTTAGAAATTCATTACGAAAGCACGGTTTGTGACAGGCAATGGAGTCTTGTCAGGACTTTACGCCAGGTATCATTTTGGCCGGCACACTTATCGCAATTAGACCTTATGTGGAGCGCTTTGGATCAGTGGATTGGGGTTCAAGGTGTTTCGATTAAATTGTGGCATTTTTTTTAACCGAAATGGTCTTAAGACCAGTCAATGAAGGCGGGGTCATGAAGGAAGAGTGGCAAATCATTGCAGATGTTCTGCAAGGTCAAACACATCGATTTGGGGAGTTGGTAGGAAAATATCAACGCGACCTACTGAGGATGGTAATGAGACTGATATCCAATGTCGAGCTGAGTGAGGAAATTGTTCAGGAGAGTTTCATAAAGGCCTTCAAGAAACTTCATCTATTTGAAGGAAAGGCCTCATTTCGAAGTTGGCTCTATCAAATTGCAATCAATACCGCAAAGAACAAGTTTAGGGAGTGCAAGAAACAGGTGGTGAGCATTGACAACGTATCCATTGCGGTCGCAAGCAATTCAGATAGCCTTCTTCAGAGTCTTGATCTCAAGACTCTCCTTCAGAGCGAGGTTCAACTGCTTCCAAACAAGCAGAGAATTGCCCTGATTTTACGGATATTTGAGGACTTAAGCTTCAAAGAGATCTCACACATCATGGGATGTCCTTATGATACGGCGAAGGCCAACTATCGGCATGCGCTGATGAAGCTTCGTCGGCGCTTGATGGACCATTCCCACCTGACCGGTTGGAATGAAATTGAGACCCATCAGGCACCAGAATTTCTAGGCTTTCTCGCCGAGGCAAAACAATGAAACGATGGACTTTGGATGTTTGGAAGCGGGAGATCCAAACAGCTCAGAGTTCTTAATGGTTGCGGTCATCAGAGCTTCAAGTGAGGTTTTGTGACCGAGACAAAATAAAGGGAGGGGGAAATTTCAATGGCGCCAATGCAAGAAGAAGATTGGATCGATTATCTTGAGGGGGATATCGATGCCGAAATCAAGATGGAACGAGATTTGATTTTAAGCTATTCTCAAACAGATCACAAGATTCTGCGAGATTATCAGGAACTGAGAGCCCTTTTAGTTAAAGAGTTGACTATAGAGATGCCTAATGACACCTATTTTGACTCTCTTCAAAATAAGATCATGAGTGAAATTCATTTCACAGCCATTGAGGTCGATCGAAAAGAGTGCGAACCTCAAGATCACATCCTTCCTTGGAGAGTCCCCAAAGAGCCCTGGAAGCTCAAATTGACGCAAAAATGATTTGATTGCTCTCATTCTCACGCTTATAGTGGCTGCAAACGAAACTCTCAAGGAGGGGTTATGAGAGCATTCCTATTGTTTGTGACACTGTTTGTATCGTTGGGAGCATGGACTGAGCCACTGAGCAATGAGATTGTCTCTCATCAGATGAAAGTGGCGCTCTTTCCGATGGTTGAGGGTGGTTATCTTACGATCACAGACAGCCTGGAGAGTGCCAAAAGACCAAATCGATTCACGATACCTCAAGTTGTGACCGATTTGACCCTCTTTTATGAAGGGGTTGAGACTCCATTTGAAGTTCTATCGGGTGGTCAAAAGGCCCGTTTTCAAAAGATCAAACCACTTTACGGTGATGGAGCTCCTGAAAAGGGAGTTCTTACCATTTCTTATTCATTTAAACCTGTGTTTGAAGATCATGAAGGTGGAGGAATGGGTCACGATCAGATTTCAGATGAAGTTGATGCTGTGATTCTTGATGTCGGAGTCTATTTGGCACCAACAAGTTATTGGTACCCCTATGTTGAGACTCCATTTGAGAAGTTTGAAATTGAGGTCTCTTCCCCTTCTGGCTGGGCCACAATGACCTCAGGCACCCTTGCTTCAAGTGAGGAGCTCGATGGTTGGCGAGTGGAAAAGTGGTCCATCAACCATCCAAGTGAACCCATTCACTTCATTGCCAATCAGTTTTCAATTTATGAAGAGGTCTATCGAGGTGTAAAGCTTCAGACCTATTTTCATAGTGAAGTCAGCTCGCACTCTGATGCCTACATTCAAAAACTTAAGAGCTATCTTGACCTCTATCTCGATTTTTTTGGCAACTACCCCTATGATAAGTTTGCTGTGGTGAGCAACTTCTTCTCCACAGGATATGGAATGGCCTCTTACACGCTTCTTGATAAGAACATCATTCCATTTCCTTTCATTGTGGACATCTCCTTAGGGCACGAGCTGCTGCACAATTATTGGGGGAACTCAGTCTATGTCGACTACTCTTGGGGGAATTGGTGTGAGGGGCTCACGGTTTATCAATCCGATTACCTCTACGAGAACCTCAAAAGTAAAGATGCTGCGATTGAGTACCGAAAAAATATAGTGCGAAAATACGAAAATTTCGTTGATGAAGAAAACGCCATTGCAGTGAAGGAGTTTTTAGGACGGTACAACTCAGCGACTCAAGTGATCGGGTACGGGAAAGTGATGATGATCTTTCACATGTTGGCCCAAGAGCTTGGCTTGCCCATCGTGAATGAGGGTTTGAAGACCCTTGCAGAGAGGGGACGATTTCAATACATCTCGTGGATGTACATCAAAGGAATCTTTGAGGAACTTTCTGGAGAGAATCTTGTAACTTTCTTTAGTCAGTGGATTGAACGCAAGGACGTCCTTGATCTTGAAATCGGCTCTTTTTTGAAAGAGGGGGATCGATTGTCAATTGAAATATTGCAGAAAACCCAAACCCCCTATGTGGCCACGGTTCCTGTTCGAATCTCATTTCAAAACTCAGAACCACAGTGGGAGAGGGTCAAGGTTCGCGATGCTGTGACCTCTGCCCAACTTTCATTGAAAAGTGATGAGGTGATTACAAAGGTTGAAATCGACCCCGAGTTTGAACTCATGCGGCGGCCATTTTCTTTTGAAAATCCTGCGACGTTAAGTAAGTTTTGGGGTCGTAGGGATGCAACCTACCTTGCGAGTTATCCTGAGTCGGCAGAGCTTGCAAAAGGTTTGAACGAGGTGATGTCGCAGTACGATAACCGGGATCCCAATGCGAAGATCTCCTTCTTTGATCCCTCACAGAAGGGGTTGAATTTGGGTGATTCAACCTTTATCTTTCTGCCTCACACAGACCTTGCAAAACCCTTCTTCTCGATGCTGTTAGCGCAACAGGATAAGATCAAAGTCGATGGCAATAGGATCACATTGGCGGGTCAGCAGTACGATCTTTCGCAGGTCACATTGGCCTTGTCATTTGAGACGGGGCATCAGGTTGTGGTTTTGTACGTCAGCCCTGAATCTCAGTCGCCCGTCACCTTTTCAGGAAAGCTGAGCCACTTTTCCAAGTACAGCTACTTGCTCCTCGATGAACGTGGCCGCCGCATCGATGCCGGCATCTGGTGAGGGTGCCAGGTTCCGTTTGCTGGTCACGGCACGTCAAAGTCGAATGGGTATCAGAGACCGCAGTCTCGGATTGCGGTCGGAAACCCACGGCATTGGCTGGAAGTGGCCAACTCTATTTTATCTTAGATAGGGGCTGTCCGGTAATTCGCTTTTTGATCGATTTTGATAAGTTTTTCTTATACCGAGGCGGGCCGACGAAGGGCTAGCCAGAGGCGCTAACTCGCCCCTAGATAAAGCGTTCCCCACGACGATCAATAGGGGACGTGATTGATCACAAAGTGAGGATGGTTGCACGGGGCTTGTGGTTTGGGTTGCTTGGTAGTGCGTCGGTGATCATGTCTGGTTGCGTCCAGCATTTGGAACCTGGCACTTACCGGTAAGCTGGGATTCCTGTCACAGTCTGACCAATCACGAGGCGATGGATGTCTTCCGTTCCCTCGTAGGTGTTGACGCTTTCAAGGTTCATCATGTGGCGCCCACACTGGTACTCATCGGTGATGCCACTTGCGCCCAATATGTCTCGAGTCAAGCGAGCAATCTTGAGAGCTTCCGACACGTTGTTCATCTTTGCCATTGAGACCTGGTGGGGCTGCACCCTTCCTTGATCTTTGAGTCGTCCAAGCTGTAGTGCGAGAAGTTGGCCCTTGGTGATCTCGGTCACCATGTAGGCAAGTTTGGCTTGGACGAGCTGAAAGCTTGCAATGGGTTTATCAAACTGAATTCGCGTCTTGGCATAGTTGAGGGCCTCATCGTAACAGGCCATGGCTGCTCCCAAGGCGCCCCATGAGATTCCAAACCGGGCGTTGTTTAAGCATGAAAAGGGGCCACGCAACCCTTCGACTTGAAGTTGGTGAGTTGCAGGGACGCGACAATCCTCAAAGATCAACTCCGAGGTGATGGAGGCTCGCAGACTGAACTTATTGTGAATGTCTCGAACCGTAAAACCTTTAAGCTCCCGATCGACGATGAATCCAATGATCTTGTCATTGTCATTCTTAGCCCATACGATTGCGAGGTCTGACATTCCACCGTTGGTGATCCACATCTTTGAGCCATTGAGAATGTAGTGGGAGCCATCTTTCTTTGCTCGGGTCACCATTCCGCCGGGATTGGATCCGTAGTCGGGTTCGGTCAAGCCAAAGCATCCAATGAATTCACCAGTTGCCATTTTTGGAAGGTACTTCTTCTTGAGCTCTTCTGAGGCAAAAGCATGAATGGGGTACATGCAGAGGGCGCCCTGCACACTCACAAAACTTCGAATTCCACTGTCCCCACGCTCAAGTTCCTGCATGATAAGGCCATAGGCTGTGTTGCTGAGTCCCGCGCAACCATATCCCTGCAAACTTGCTCCTAATGTGCCAAGCTCCCCTAGTTGTGGGATCAACTTTTTTGGGAAAGTTCCTTCGCGATACTCTTTCTCGATGATGGGCATCACCTCTCGATCCACAAATTGGCGGATCGTTGAGCGGACCATCTTCTCTTCATCGCTGAGGAGATCGTCTATTTCCATATAATCGGGGGCTTCAAATGGTTTCATAGTTGCTCCTAATTAGATTTCAAAGGGTCAGTGACCCCGCAGAGACGTATTGCCCAGTGACTCCAGTGCC
The DNA here is from genome assembly GCA_014584465.1 of Pseudomonadota bacterium. Taxonomy (GTDB): domain Bacteria; phylum Bdellovibrionota; class Bdellovibrionia; order Bdellovibrionales; family JACTMU01; genus JACTMU01. Next base: position 41,333 of record JACTMU010000112.1, read on the forward strand.
TCCGGACCCAATCAGAAATGCCACAAGTTCAGCTATCTTGTCCAGTGAAGTCAACCTAATGCCTGGGATCTCCTGTTGAAAACGCTTTTCGGCCTCGCGCAACGTCATTTCTGGGTAAATCTTCAAGAGATACTCCTCTGTAAGTCCAATTCCTACGCAGTTGACGGTGATGTTGCCATATCCAAGCTCTCGCGCAAGTCCACGAGTGAGCCCGATGAGACCAAGTCGCGTTGAGGCCTCAAGACTCAACCCTGGGTGGCCCCAGCGCAAAAGATCATGAACCAAATAGATGATCGAGCCACGTTTCCGACCCTCCATGTACTTCAAGATGGACTGAGTGAGACAGAGGGGAGATCTCAGGTTGGTTTGAATCAACCGGTCGATCTCATCGATTTTGAGCTCTTCACTCACAAGCCCCACATGGTGGAACATGTTGGCGTCAATGTAGGCATCAATCCCACCAAAGCTCTCGGCCACTCGGGCAACTCCATCGGTGAGGGAGGTCTTAGAGTCCAACTGTGTAGGGACTGTGATGGCACGGCCAAACTTCTCATTCACTTCACGTTGATCCATGAGTTGCAGGGTGAATCGTTCCGACAGAGGATCTTCATTGAGGAGTGCTACATCGCCACCCAATGAAGTCAAATGGATGGCTACGAATTGAGTGACGCGGTGGCATGGCCCCGAAATCAATGTGGTTCTCTCGAGCAGTTTCAACTTCACCTCCACGCGAAAAGAGCTTACTGACAGCACTGAGAATTTAGAGTAATGAGGAATAAAAAAGGGGTCAATGATGAAGGTACTCGTAACAGGACAAGGTGGGAGAGAGCATGCAATTGTAAGAGCCCTGAAGATGTCAGCTTCAGTGAGCGAGGTCCATGCAATTCCAGGGAGCGATGGAATCTCGAAAGAGGCCTTGTGTCATGATACTGACATCAATGATTTTGCGTCTGTTCTGAGTTTGATTCGTCGTACCGAAATTCATCTGGTTGTGGTTGGTCCTGAGGTTCATGCAGCTTCAGGATTGACCAACTATCTTCGAGATCACGGGGTTTTGGTGTTTGGTCCAAGTCAGCAGAGTGCTCAGCTTGAGACCAGCAAACTCTTTGCGAAGGAGTTTATGAAACGAGCCTCCATTCCAACGGCACAATATTGTTTGGTCTCTTCGGTCCCTGAGGCCCTTGAGCAGGCAACCCATTTTTCACCACCCTACATTTTGAAGGCAGATGGGTTGGCGGCGGGTAAAGGGGTCTTCATTTGCTCCTCGTTGCAGGAGCTCAAAGAGGCCGCAACGATGCTTTTTGAAAAGGGATGCTTGGGTGAATCTGGAAAGAGGGCCCTTCTTGAAGAGGCGCTCTTTGGATATGAGACGAGTCTCTTTGTCATCACTAACGGGAGCGACTACGAAATCCTGCCATTGACTCAGGATCATAAGAGGCTCCTAGATGGAGACAAAGGGCCAAATACCGGTGGAATGGGGGTTGTGGGACCTCTCAGACTCTCTGAGATGTTGAGAAGACAGATTGAGCTTCAGATTGTGCAGCCGACTTTGAAGCAACTTCAAAGAGAAGAGCTCCCCTACCGGGGAGTTATCTATATCGGTCTTATGATCACCACTTCAGGAGCTAAGGTGCTTGAATACAATGTGCGCTTTGGAGATCCGGAGTGCCAGGTGCTCCTTCCACTTCTTGATGGGGATTGGGGGCGCGCCTTTGAAGCCACGGCGATGGGGAATTCCTTGCCGCTCAAGTGGAAGCCGCTCTTTTGTTCCTGCATTGTTCTGGCATCAGAAGGTTATCCGGAAAATCCCAAGAAAGGCGTCGTGATTGAGGGAGATCCGCTCTACGAAACCCCTTCAAGTTACTTTCTTCATGCCGGGACCCATGAGTCGAGCTTGGGGCGATGGGAGACTGCCGGTGGACGAGTTCTCAACGCAATAGGAATTGGAGGTTCCTTGAGGGAGTCTCTTGCTCAAGGATATGCCCAGGCTCGACAGGTAAGGTGGCACTGCATGCTAATGAGAGAGGATATTGGATCAAAGGTACCTCATGAAGAACTTCGGCAACCCACCATTTGAATTCTCAGGGAATCTCGATCTCTTCTGTCAGGCCCTGAATGAAGGTGAGATGATCGCCTATCCAACCGAAACGGTTTGGGGTTTGGGTGTGGACATTCGATTTGAGAAGGCCATTGAGGCGCTGTTTGCTCTCAAAGGGAGATCATCTCAGAAGTCTGTAAGTCTCTTGGTTTCAGATGTTTCGATGGCAAAGCAACTCGCTGAGATCGATCCTCAGACTGAGCACCTCATTCATCTTTTTTGGCCAGGCCCTGTGACCTTTGTTTTACCAGCAAAGAAAACGGTTCCCTCTTCCATTCATGGAGGAACGGGTTTTGTAGGTCTACGCCGTTCCAATCATATTTTTGTTCGAAAACTCTTTGAAAAGTACGACCACCCCATTACCACTACCAGTTTGAATCAAAGTGGAGAACCTGCTGCGAGATCTTTTGAAGAGACCCAGTGGCTTCCGTCCGAGGTCAAAGTTGTGCCGTGGAGCGAGCAACTTACGGGATGCGGGAGCAGTGTTGTTCGCATACAGGGTCGTGCGATCGCCTGTTTACGACGGGGAGATTTTGATATGGAACTTTTTAGAAGAATGGCAGAGAGTCTAAATTTTGTTTTTGAATCTTAGAATTAATCAAGCTTACCATTTGTAGTCAAATGTGACTGAATTTTGATTGGAATCACCCTTTGCTTTGTGAGAGAAGAGTAAGTCAAGCGACTGAGTCAGTGAGTTGGCCATCTCAACTTGAAAGGAGGCTTGTTGAAAATCATAGCTAAGGTCACCACGAAAGACTCCTTTAAGAAGAAGCTTGGCGACGTTTGCAGCCACCTTGAAATCGACATCATAATTGGTTGCTTTGGTTGAAGCTAGAACAAAGCCATTGGCCATTCCTGAGATCAACAGAGCCGAATTTCGATTCTGTTCGTTTGCGAGCTCGGGTTTAAGAAGAGCTTCGGTTGTTGCCCAGGGGTTTGCAGGATGGACAACTTGAACTTCGGAAAGATCAAGATCTTCCCCTTCGAAGCGGGTCCCATCTGCAAAGCTTCTATTTGCCAAAACGATGAAGAGTCCAATGGTGAGGACGGGAATGAGTCTCTGTCTCAACCAGGGACAGATGGAGCGAGACGGAGGGGGTGCTGTGTGATGACTGTTGATCGGATCTTTATGGATGTCGTTGAAATGGGTCTTCATGCTCTTATAAGAAGCAAAAGTAAGACCAGTTGGGGTGCTTGCCAGATCCTATTTACGAGGTTTTGCCACTGATGTTGTTTCATCTTAGGACATTCGACCGAATAACAAAAGATCAGTCGTCCATGAGATCATCAGATTTGATCTGTTTCATCTTGAGTCAGTTTGCATCGTTCATTAAATGAAGAAAATGACGATAAGTATGAATTATGAGACTTGCTTTTCGTCTAGCCACAGCTTTGTCGATCTTTCTCCTGAGTTGGTCACTTTGGGCTGGAGAGGAGTTTGAACTTCCTAAGATGAAGAAACCGAAACCTCCAGCAAAGAGGCGACAGATCGTTCCATCTCGAATCGAGGCAGGTGGCAATGAACGAGACATTGCCTCTCGAGTTGTGAGCCACAATCTTGAACAGATGCTGCAAGATCATTACATTAAAAATCCCTTTCTTGAGACAACGGAGAGGCTGGACAGCTATTTTGAACACAGCCTAGTCAAAATGGGGTCACGGTCGAAAAACCAAAATCTTCATCAAATTAATTTCGAAATTCGATCTGCAGAGTCTAAAGCTCGAATCAAGTATCGAGGCTTTGTTGAAGCTCATGTGACCTACAACTTCGTCGGCCAAGATGTGTTGTTTGAGATGTTCAAAAGGGTAGGAAAGAAGACTGATCTTGTCTACCAACATCGTGATTTTCAGCCCCACAGTTACAGCGACACGGTCAATTTGAGGTGGCATTGGTAAGGTGCCAGGCATATTTTTCGGATGCAACGCATCCGAAAAATATGCCTGGCACCTTATAAAGAGGTGCACTCGTATTTGAGATGAACTTTGGTTCCAGGTGGGAGCGCTTCGTCAAATCGAACAACTCTTTCAGAAGAGTCAAACGACCAACCAATGTCATCACGAGACTCCAAAAACTCAAATTCAATGGAGATCTCATTGTCGATGGGGTCAGAACATGCAATCGAAAGAGTCTGTTTCACATCTTCTTCAACACCGTAGGCAATTTCACCAAGCTCCCTTCCCCAGTCTGCAGCGCAAACACTTCCTAAAACGCCTGAGGTTAGGTCGACAAGGTCCGAATAGATGTTTCCGGCGTGCCCCTTGACTCCGTGGGTTTGGCTCTCTTGCACGTTAAGACAGGAGCTGTCCCCAGGTTTGACAATCACGGCATGCACACTGAAGGTCTTGCCGGTTCCAAAGGTCTCTTCAACCTTGTCGACAAGAGATTGGGGTTCATCATTGGCTTCGAGTTTGTACCCTTTGGTCTTGCCTCCAGTGCTCCTTTCATCTTCATCAGAGAGTATGATGACGGCCAGATGGGCGTGAGTACGAATGAATCCAGAGGGAAGCTTGTCGAGCGAGAGAATTGCAGCATAAATTCCTCGTTCGTCCATCGAAGGACAGAGGGCGGAGTCTGTTTTTTTGCCCGTCTGATCAAGTTCATTTTCACAATCGAGGGTCTCTTGTCTCTTGATGGTACTTGAAAAAAGATCCGCGACATCGCTGGAATCAGATGTAAGGTAGTAGGAACCATCATCGAATTTCAGAAAGTTGCCATCTTGAAGCGCGCCAAAACCATTGATCTCTCGAGGTTCATTCCCTGCAGACGAGACGTCCGTGGTAATAATGCCAATGTGATAGTCAAGATCCGAAAGGGAATCAATAAAGTCTGGGAAGTGATCGCCCATGTTCTTTTGTTCCGTCGACATCGATCCTGAATTGTCATCAACAAAAATGATGTCAACGGCACCTTTGCCAATCGTCATCGAGTAATCGAACTTGTCGATTCCATCCAATTCGGTGCATTGAAGCCCCGAATTCTGACACTTTGGAGTGTACTCAGGATCGCGTTCAAAACGAACATCGTTGCATCCAAAATACATCACGGCCAGTATGAAAAAAATGAGCTTACGTTTCAAGTCACATACCTCTTTCCCGCAACTGGCTACTCCAAGATCTATGCCAAAGAGGCCGGTCTTCTAAGTTATTGATTGTACGAAGAAAAAGATTTGGTCTTAGAAGCTGGGTTGACGAAATCTGCGACAGAAACTCAATGGGTCCTCCGACCCTATAAATTCTTCAATAGATTCAACACCTTAACGTGTCAAAAATGGGCGCCGAAGGTTCAGCGAAGGGCTCTTTTGTGTCACTTTATGGAGATTGAGTAATCGGAGTCTTTTTTCCGGCAATGTTTCGAAAGGTCTTATCGAGCATCCCTTCGGTCTCGTCATGACTCGTTAAAACTCTGGCATTGCATTGGGGATTCTGTTTGAATTTACGCTCCATTGCCCCCTTCTTAACCTTCTGGACTATTTGTTTACCGATGAATGGGCCGTAATGTGGAAGCTTTCCAATAACTTTCCAAAATTTGGTCCAAAAGGTCGGAGCTTTTCGTTGGTTTGCGGCACAGAGTGGATTCTCATCCCCGCGTGTTACCCGGAGGTCCATGGGTTGAAACTCTTTGTATCTATGGGTTTCAAAAGTGAGAACAGTCGTTTCACACGGGTCGACTGATTCACTTCCTGAACCAATTCCTGAACCAAAGGTGATTGTACAGATCTCCTTTTCTTCACATTTTGGATCTCTTGTGGCGTCTTCGGGTGTGATTCTTGTGTTTGTTTTTGATGATTCGGCAGTTTCATGTGTGTCTGGGCAAGAAAATCGTTTGCACTCAAGTTCGCCCAGCTTTTGTTTCTCTTTATTGGTCACTGGGATTGGCCCCTTCTGAGTGACGAGGGAGGGATCATTGGGCTTAAAGAAAAGTTCCAGCTCTGATGGAAGACCACGGCAAAACGAATCATCAGTGTCGTCCATGTAGAGATTGGCCGCTTTGATGTTCAGACGATATTTGCCAGAAAACATACCGCCTAATGTTTTGTTCATCGAGACTGCGACAGACGATCCATGCTCATTTGCGGTTGGCTGAGTCTCTAAGTAGTAGTGTCCCAAGAGCAGCGAATCTGGGTCTTTTTGTAAAGGAGGAAGATCGTAGATCGGCGAACTCATCTTTTCGTTTACGAGTCTTTGACAATCGAGTTCTGTAGTCAAGCCAGTGCCACCGTCGTAAGCTTCGACAAGACTTTCGTACTCCTTTAAGCAGGGTTTCTGTGACATTGCATTTTGATGAAAAAACAATGATAACGCGATCAAAGCGAATGGGACTCTCATATTCGACCTCCTCCAGGTTTTGAACTTTTTAATAGCAATCTGAGTGCCGAAAAATGTCCCCATCAGCTAAAATCAGAGTCGATTTGAGCGAAGCTCAGTGATCAACCAATGTACATCCTTTTGCGGAAAACCCAGTTATTGAAGGGATCCAGGTGGTTAACCGGGGAAAAAAGGAGGGTCCAGTGACCAAATTGGGCACATTGCATTTCATAGGGGTAATTTCTAATTGGATGTTGGTCGGGTCGAGGTGAGGATTCATTGGTCGAGGTTCCAACATGGGACCTGAAACGAAATGGGCTCATCATTCCATTGAAAAAAGCCGTTAAGAGTAATGGATAGTACCATTGCCATTGCCATTGCCATTGGAAATGGAGATGGCGCTTACAAGAATATAGGATGATTGGATGCAAAATTCGAATGATCAGAGCGAGAACATTCGGCGCACGGGGATTGACCGCCACATTCAGTTCATCGTAGAGCATCCTCGTATCACATTGACGTTCTTGTTTGTACTTTCACTGTTGATGATCACACTTCCTCTTCAGGAATTGAGGGATAAGGTCGTAGAGGTTACCGCACTTCGTGATGGCATCACCTATTCAGATCTCATCCGAGAGGTTCGAACGGTCTACACCTCCGAGGTGGTCAATCGCCTTGAGGGCATCGATGTCCATGTTTCCCATAATTACTCGGAAGTCGACCATGCCATCCCGATTCCTGCAAAATTTATAGAGGAAGTCGGAAGAAAGATGAATGAAGTGCATCCGGGGTCTCAAACTCGAGTTTACGGTCCCTTTCCGCTCAACCAGGAAAAGGGCCTTGCGGATGGGTTTGCCAGAGAGGCATGGCAGGCATTGAGTGCGGGGGAGAGTGAGTCCTTTTATCGATTCGATACTCTCGAAGGAATTCCAGTCTTGAGAATTGCGGTAGCAGATCGAATGAGGCAAGGATGTGTTGATTGCCACAACCATCACCCCATGGCTCAAAAGAGAGATTGGAAGGTGAATGAAATCGGTGGGATCGTTGAAGTCATTAGACCCGTGAAGGAGTCCATACGGATCTCTGAGGTGCTTGAAAGTCGCACAGTGCTCGCGGGACTGCTGATGAGTTTCATTATATTCTTCATCCTCAACATGATGATCGCCTATTTGAAAAAGACTTCAAGCAATCTTAGAGAGAAAGGTGAGGAGTTGCGTGCCAGTGAATTGCGGCATAGAGCTATTCTTCAGACAACACCCGCAGCAGTCATTACAATCAACTCCCACGGAATCATTCAACATTTCAATCCGGCGGCGGAAAAGATCTTTGGATATCGAGAAAAGGAGGTCTTGTTCCGAAAGGTCAACGTTCTCATGCCAAATGATGTAGCTAAGATTCATGATGGTCTAATCAAGACCTATCTTGATACGAAAGTTGCGAAAGTAATAGGAATTGGCCGTGAGGTTACGGCTCGTCATCGAGATGGCCATGAATTTCCAATTCGATTGAGTCTTGGGGAGATCAACATCCACGACGAGACCTATTTCACTGCAGTGATAGAAGATGTAAGTGATGCAAAGAGAATCGCCAATGAACTCTTGGAAACGCGAAACTTTGCGGAAAACATTATTGAGTCGATGACGGACATGTTGATGGTCGTTGATACTGAAGGGTCTCTGCAGAGAGTCAACCATAGATTCTTGGTTGCGCTCGGATACTCTGACGAAGAGATCTTTACGAAGAAACTCAGTGACATTTTGTCGTTTGGATCTCGAGATGGGGTCGGTGTTCGTTTCGAATCTTTGTATGAAGAGGCCATTAAAGGCAACTTGATTGAGAGTGAGGCTCAATTTAAGACTCGAAGCGGAGAAATCATACCGGTTCGAATTTCTGGGAGCGCACTTATTGATACAGGCCAGGACAAGATCAAGGGGGTCATCTTTTCTGCACAAGATGAGCGAGATTCACGATTGGTCAAGGAGCTTCAAGAGACTCATCTCCAGTTGGTTCAAAAGGGAAAGATGGCAGCACTTGGCGAGTTGAGTTCGGGAATCGGCCATGAGTTGAACAATCCTCTGCATTTTATCAAGGGATTCAATGATCTGATTCGCGTGGCTTTTGAGAAGGGCCGACCCGTCACCTTTGAGGAGATTCAAGATTATCTTGAGAGCATCGATCGAAACTGCAATCGAATGAAGACCATCATTGAACATTTTAGGAACTTGGCCGGACAATCTGAAATGAAGTTCCGACTCATATCGATCAATAAGGTTCTGGAAGACTCCTTTATTCTGCTCAACGAACGGATGAAGCTCTCTTCAATCACAATTCTTAAGGAATTTGCAAATGAAGATCTTCATGTTTTTGGAGATCCTCATCGACTGGAGCAAGTCTTTATAAGTATATTGACCAATGCGAGAGAGTCCATCGAAAAGGCTCATGGTGTCCACGGAGGAGAGATTGCCATCTGTACTTTCGTCGATGAGGGCTCTGCCGTCGTGGAGATTCGAGATAATGGTCTGGGGATTGCCCCTGAGAATCTTGACCGGATTTACAATCCATTTTACACGACCAAAGAGACGGGTGCGGGAACTGGGTTGGGTTTATCAATTGCACATGGAGTCTTAAAAGATCATAATGGAAGAATAAGTTGTAGTTCCACTTTGGGAGGTGGTGCAATGTTTAGGATTGTTCTCCCTTTACAGATGAGTAGAGGAGAAGCATTACGTGCAGGATAAAGAAAAGCCAAAGATCAAGGTCCTAGCTGTAGATGATGAAGAAGATGCTCGAAAGCTTATAAAAGCCATTCTTGGGTCAATATATGAAATTCAATTGGCAGAGTCGGCTCAGGATGGAATATCTAAATCTGACGAGTTTAAACCTCAGATTGTCTTAACGGACCTGAAGATGCCAGGAGAAAATGGGATGAGTCTCCTTGAGGCCATTCGAGCGAAAGATCCCTCGGCACTGGTGATCATTATGACGGGGTATGCTGACAAAGCAACAGCGATTGAAGCTATCAAAAAGGGAGCCTTTGACTTTCTTGAAAAACCTTTTAGTCCTGATGAACTGCGAGCGGCCATTGGGAGGGCTGCTGAAAAGGTCAAGCTCAAAGAAGACTTGCGAATTGCGGAGATCAAAGCATTTGACAATGCGAGGCTTGCCGCATTGGGAGAGATGGCTGCGGGGGTAGCTCATGAGGTCAACAATCCAGTCACCATCATTCAAGGGTATGCAAGAGTTTTAAAGAAGCTCGCGGGTGGTGTAACTTTGGACAAGAACAAGGTGCTTGAGATTGCTGAGATCATTGACAAGACCTCGGTTCGAATTGCGAAGATCATCACGAGTCTTAGAAAACTGGCTCGTCCCGACACCAAGGAGTTTTCGCTGATCTCTGTGAGGGAGATCATTGATGATACAATAGGTCTCTGTGGTGAACGTTTTAAGAACAGTGGAGTTCAACTTACGATTCCTGAGATTTCATCCAACCTGGTTTTGCAGTGCAATCAACTGCAGCTGTCCCAAGTGATTTTGAACCTTCTCAACAATGCGTATCATGAGGTGTCGAAAAAAGATGAGGGGGGATGGATTCGCATTTCGGCCAAAGACGAAGGGGATCAGGTGGAAATTGCGGTCACCGATTCTGGACATGGGATTCCTGCTGAGCTTCATGATAAGATTTTCCAGGTCTTCTATACAACAAAGGATGTTGGAGAGGGTACGGGTCTTGGACTGAGCCTCTCTCGACAGATGGTAGAGCACCACAATGGAACTCTGACCATTGACAAAGATTCCCCCAACACCTCTTTTGTGATTCGGATACCGAAGAGTGCCGCTTAGGAGTGCCTGGCATTAAGCAGTGTCAAACACTAGGTAGGGGCTGTCCGGTAATTCGCTTTTTGATCGATTTTGATAAATTTTTCTTATACCGAGGCGGGCCGACGAAGGGCTAGCCAGAGGCGCTAACTCGAGGAGGCTCAACGAAGGTATAAGGAAAACTTATAGAAATCGGCAAATTCAATGATCAACTTGCTTTAGATGCTTTCTCTTTGGAGGTCTTATTTTGGATGCGGAGCTGAATGACCGCACGTTTTGCCTTTCGATAGTAATCAATTCGCTCCTTAGAGATTTCCGATTTTTTGCAAAGTTCTTTAATCTCCTCTTCAAGCATTCGACTTTCGTAACCGAGCTCGACGGCTTTACGCATGACCTCAACCAACGTATCTTCTTCGAATGGTTTATCTAGAAAATCAAGGGCGCCCATCCTGAGAGCCTGGACTGCGCTGTCTTTGTCTCCATGGCCTGTAAGAATGACAAAGGGAATGTCGATCTCTTTGCTGCGAATCGATTCTAGGAGTTTGATCCCGTCCATCTGTGGCATTTTGATGTCCGAAAGGATTGCGTCAACAACGCTGGATTCGATGATTTTAAGCCCCTCTTTCCCGTTGTGGGCAGTCAAGATCCTTACATTGAGGACACTCAAGCCCATCGAGATCAACTTCTGAAGCTCTGGTTCATCTTCCACAATCAAGATGGTCTTCTCACTTTTAGTGCTCATCGATTCAGTCTCCTCACATATCTTCTCAAAGGTTTTCGGCCCAACCTTCCATGAAAGGCCACGGCTATTGCCGGCACCTAGCTTACATCTTTCTATCGACATTCGTAGCCTAAAACATAAATGAAAAATACAATCCAATCGGAATATTCTACGACACAACTTGCTTGTTTTTTTTCACCAGATTGAACAAAGATCTCCTCGAATTAGCTTCTGGCTAGTCCTTCGTCGATCTTTGTTCAAACTGGTAAAAAAACCCTTCGCAATTTGCATCGTAGAATATTCCGACTGGATTGTATTTCGGCCAATGGATGCGCTACATCAAAACAGGTGTTTCAATCTGGAACGTTTGGTTGGTCCTGAAGAATGGTGTTACCATTAGAAGATTGAGGAGTTGACCTTCCGTGAGTCGGGCAGGAATGGACTTAAATCGAGTGACCAGAGGATTCAATTTTAGATTGATCAAGAATGAAGTAACTGTTCATTTGCTGTTGATTCTGTTTGCACAGTTTTTGGGACTCTCTTTTGTGGAGTCTCAGGAGCTTCCGTCACGGTTACCCAAGAAGATTGAATCTAAGCGTGACGGCCAAGAGCATGATGAGTCTCTGTCTCCTGGAGAGATTGGCCCGGTGGCAATGGTTCAGTTTGTTCAAGGTGAGGGCCATCACTCGAGCCCAGAACTTGGAAAGCTTGAATATCAAACACTGATCCCCATCAAACAGACTTTGAGCGTGGGATCATCGGGAGTGATGAAACTCTACACAAAAGAGGGGTGTGTTGGTGTGCTTTACCCCGGAAGCAAGATGACGGTTCTTGGGCGATACGACAACCCCATTTGGAAGGTTCAAAGCGGATCTTTTCGATGGATTTGCCCTCAGGGGAGCAGACAAAAGATCTACTTTGCGGATGAAATCTACTATATGGAGGAGAGCGAAGTTCTTTGCCATGAAGAGCGCTGTTTGATTCGTGGTGCTGGGGTGAGGAGAAAGAGTGGAACGCTCACACCTGGAATCTATGAGAGTGACGAGGGGGCTCCGCTGGATAGAGAACCATCTACAACCTCTACCTACAAACAGTGGGAGCTTCATCAAGAGCTTGCTGTACCACGTGAAAGTCTTGAGTTTGCCAAGCCTGAAAAGATCGCCGAGAGTCGATGGATGTTAGGCCCCTTCTTTGGAGCTGGGCGCTACCAACATCAAAACAGCACCTATTCGTTGGCCCCTCCTGTTCATGGCATGAGGCTCATGAGTCAGTTTCGCGCTGGCGAGAGGTCATGGATCTTCAATCTTGATTTTGTAGAGTTTGAAAATCGAGAGAATAATGAATCGGTATGCAGTTCTGGTTCGTGTTCCGGAGCTGATCTTTCGCCAACTGCATCCAACAGGTATGAGATGTTTTTGGCCGAGATGGGTTTAAGATTTTCTCATCAGAGAAGTTGGTCTTTTTTTGGTCGTGCAGGATTGGGGCTAAGTAAATTTCGATTGAATCCCCGGATTGCCAATGAAGGGTTCTTCTGGGGAGAATACACCTATTACGTTTTGAGTCTCGTTGGAGGTGTCGATAAGATGTGGTTATTGACATCCACCTTTGGAGTGGTTGTGAGCGCAGAGGTTCGTCTCAGCCGTACCCTTGCACTCAACTCATCTCGAGAGGATGAAATCTCAAGTAACTGGAGTGATGTGCCTGAACTTCAGGATCGAAGTGGAAATGTATTGAGCTCGGAACTCACGGTCTTTGTGGGTCCGATGCTGGAGTTTTAGGATCATTGAGATCCTTGAGATCCTTGAGATCATTTGACCATTTTTAGACCCTTAGGTGAAAGATATGAGTGTGATGATCTATGAGAATTTCTGACATCTCAATTCGACATCCTGTTTTTGCCTGGATGTTGATGGGTGGGCTCATATTTTTTGGAATTTTGGCTTTCAAGAAAATGGGCGTAAGCCAAAATCCCGACGTAGATTTTCCGATCATCAATGTGAGAGTGGTCTATGAAGGAGCCGCACCTGAGGTTATCGAGAAAGACATTGTGGACCCCATTGAAGGGGCGTTGGCCTCCATCTCGGGAATCAAGCAGCTTTCGGCCACTGCAGAGATGAGTCGAGCCAACATCACTGTAGAATTTGAGCTCGACAAAAACATTGATGTGGCTGCTCAAGAGGTTCAAACGGCTCTAAGTCGAATTCAACGCGAGCTCCCTTCAGAGATTGATCCCCCCACAGTTCAAAAATCCAATCCGGAGGATCGACCCATTATGTGGCTCTCAATTCGATCTCGAGAGCTTTCGGTCTATGAATTGATGAAGCTTGTGAAGTATCAGGTTCGTGACCAGTTTACGACTGTTTCTGGGGTCTCTGAAGTGATCTTGGGGGGGTACGTTGAGCCAGCTCTTCGAGTCAATCTAAAGAGTGAAAAGATGCGAGAGTATCAGTTGACGGTTGAGGATGTGATCTCCTCGATTCAAAGAGATCATCAAGAGAGCCCCGCAGGCTATTTGGAGTCCCATGATCGTTATGAGGGCATCAGGGTCAAGGGAGAGGCCACCTCCATTGGAGAGTTCAAGCAGATCTCCATCAAACGAAGGGGAGGTTCGCCCAATTATACGCCGATCGCACTCTCTCAAGTGGCGGACATTCGTGAAGATCTGATGGAGGTGCGCCGTATCAGTCGTGTTCATGGAGACTCCTCTGTTGGAATTGGAATCAAGAAGCAGCGTGGGACCAATGCGGTTCAAGTTGGACGTGCCGTTAAAGAGAAGGTCGAGAGAATTCAAAGCCAGTTGCCGAAAGGAGTCCAACTCGATGTCAACTATGACACCACACCTTTCATTCAAGAATCAATACGTGAGCTCAATTTCACCCTGATTCTCTCGGCTGTTTTGACTGCTCTTGTTTGTTGGCTCTTCTTGGGATCCTTTGCAGTTACGCTGAACGTGATACTTGCCATACCGACCTCGATCTTTGGAGCCTTTATCTTTATTGAGATGTTTGGTTTCACACTCAACTTCTTCTCTCTTCTTGCACTCGTCTTGGCGATTGGCATCGTGGTCGACGATGCCATCATCGTACTTGAAAATATTGTTCGCCATCGGTCCATGGGAAAGAGTCGAATTCTTGCAGCAAGCCAAGGGGCCCAACAGATCACACTGGCGGTGCTTGCAACCACAATTGCGGTCATTGCGGTCTTTGCTCCCGTGGCCAACATGGAAGGAATCTTGGGAAAATTTCTACTTCAATTTTCAGTTACGCTCTGTGTGGCGGTTGCTCTCTCGGCGGTTGAAGCACTGACGTTGACTCCTATGCGGTGCTCTCAGTTTTTGCCCGAAGCTCACTCGTCACCCATGGATCATCTTCTGGAGAAACTGAAGGGTCTCTACGCAAGGGCCCTAAACCAAGCACTGAAGTATCGAGTTTTGTCGATTCTGATCTCGCTTGTCTTTTTTGGAAGCACCCTCTATCTGTTTCAGGTGATCAAGAAGGAGTTTGTTCCGGACCAAGACGAATCGAGGCTCTTCCTTCGCTTGCAAACGGAAGCTGGATCTTCGCTCCAGTTTACCGATGAAAAGATGAAACAGATCGAAGAAAGAGTGAGTGAAGATCCCAACGTGGAGAGATACTTTTCCGTCATCGGGGGGTTTGCAGGAACAGAGCCCAACAGTGCGATGATGTTTGTGACTCTAAAAAATTTGGATGAGCGAAGTTTTGACGATCATCTTGGCCGGCGCCCCGATCAACAGGAGGTGGCAGAGGATCTGCGTGGCAAGCTCAAGTCCATAACGGGAATTCATGCATTCATTCAGTCTTCCACAGGATCCCTCTTTGGGGGAAGGGGAGGATTTCCCATTGAGTTTTCTCTGCAAGGGCCCGATTGGGGCAAATTGCTTGAGCTGACCGCTCAGATGAAACTTGCGATGGAAGAGAGCAACTTCTTTTCAGACATTCAAACCGAAGAGCTTAAAGGAAATCCCCAGATTGATGTGGTCCCAAAGAGATCGCGCGCTCAAGAACTTGGTGTCGACATTGCGGAGATTTCAAAGTCCATTCAAGTTCTCTTTGGAGGAAGTCGGTCGGGTCTTTACACTCAGGGTGGACAGCGATTGGATGTCTATGTTCAGTACAGTCCAGAGGACCGCAGCTCATTGGAATCGCTCAAGGAGATTAAGGTACGCAACAACCGCGGGGAGTTGATCTCGCTCAACGAGGTTGTGGAAGTTCAGCGGGGTTTGGCTCCATCTTCGATCAAGCGTGAAAATCGAATCAGGGCCTCTGCGATGAGCGCCAATCTTGCCAAAGGGATCTCTCAAAAGGAAGGAATGGACAAAGTGGAGGAGATAGCGGTAAGGATCTTACCCAGGGATTACTACCTGGGTGGATCTGGCAGCGGTGCTCTTTTTAAGGAGTCCTTTGCCAGCTTAGGTGCGGTTTTGCTCTTGGGCCTTGTCGTGGCTTATATGGTTTTAGCCTCTCAATTCAACAGTTTTTTGGATCCATGCCTCATTCTCATGGCACTGCCCTTTGCCATTTCGGGGGCGCTCATTTCACTTTGGATGGCAGGGCATACAATCAATGCATTCAGTGTGATTGGCATTGTCCTTCTTATGGGGCTTGCTAAGAAGAACTCGATACTGCTTGTGGAGTTCTCCAATCAACTTGTACAAGAAGGAAAGACCGTTCGTGAGGCATTGCTCGAGGCTTGCCCGCTGCGCCTTCGTCCTATTCTTATGACCACAGTGGCAACGCTGGCAGCAGCGTTGCCCGCTTCACTGAACCTGGGTCCAGGATCAGAGAGTCGCATCCCAATGGCGTTGGTTGTGATCGGGGGAATGGTGTTTTCCACACTCTTTACGCTTTTCATCGTTCCTGCTCTTTATGACCTCTGTGCTCCTTTCAAATCCCCGCCTGAAGTTCGAAGGTATAGTCCGTTCCGAAAATTCTGCGACACAGATTGCGAAGGTGTTTTTGATCAGATTGAACAAAGATCGACGAAGGACTAGCTAGGGGCTGTCCGGTAATTCCATTTTTGCCGATTTCTATAAGTTTTCCTTATACCTTCGTTGAGCCTCCTCGAGTTAGCGCCTCTGGCTAGCCCTTCGCCCGCCTCGGTATAAGAAAAACTTATAGAAATCGATCAAAAAGCGAATTACCGGACAGCCCCTAGCTAAAAGCTAATTTGAGGAGATCTTCGTTCAATCTGGTGAAAAAGAACAAGCAAGTTGTGTCGTAGAATTTTCGGAACGGACTATAATGCAAGAGAGTTTATGAGCATTGAAGATCGAAAATTCACTCTATCCAACTTCGAGATTGGTCCTGAGATCGGAAATGGGTCCCAAGGAGTCAGGTCCTATTGTTCGCTGAGAGAAAGAGCTTAAACTGTTAATGGAAACTTGCAGACTTGCAATCAAAAAGGGAGGATGGGTTAAATTGTGGATCGATCGCTACGTGAGTTGTCCCATCTCATTCAGAAGCTTCATCGAGAGGGACTTGTTGATAGCATGATCCATCATGATTTCATTTGAGAGCCTCAAGTGGCTCCCAGCAAATCGTTGAATGAATTACTGAAGTTTCAGCAACAGCCCATTGAACACATCATGATTGTCTTTCTTTGGTTTTGGAGGTGTCATCCCAACGCCGGACGTTGGAAGGTTTCGATCGGCGTGCAAGAGAGCTCCAATGTAGGCTTGACCCTCCCTGGTTGGAGTCAGATTGATCTTTTTCTCAGCACACTCTTCTTTAAGTTGAACGTAACCAGAGAGATATTTGAGAACTTCGGCCTGTTCAGCGACATGAAATTCGGGATCCATAAAGTGACTCTCCCAAACTTCGGAATTCAGTTGTTTGATGTAATCCTGAGGATCTGTCTGGATCTCAAGATCAGATATTTTTGCCACTGTAACAAGAAGGAGAGCGTCCATTCGTTCCACAACCATCTGCTTGGCCACCTTCAGTCGCGCTTGCACCATAGTTTCTGGGAGGGTTAGGTTCTCCAGAATAGGACTGTTGAAGATTCCCTCTTGGTTGGTCTGATCTGCGGTTGCAAGGCCAGAGAGAGTCATGGATAGGATCGAGGCAACCTTTTTCTCGACGGGGCAGTCACAGCTCTTGTCATCTTCGGCCCTGTCATATTGGTCGTGCTTGATGAGATGCATTGTCAGAGCCAAGGCTCGGACATTGTTTTGAGCATCGGTCAGTTGAGCCATCTCAGGTGCAATTTTTGCAGATAGAGCCGAGATCTCCTCTTCGACTTGAGTGCGCGAACCACTGGATGTGCCTGCTTCAAGGGAAGCTTTTTTTTCTGCAATCTGTTTGAGTGTTGGTGCCACCTTGTTTTTCAAGCGATCACGAATGGTGAGCAATTTCTGGGCTTGATTGAGATATTCTCGAATTCCATCCACGCGCATTTGAATTAACTCTTCTTGTGAGTCAAATTTTCGAGGTGACTGAAATTCAAGAGCGTAAGTGAACTTGGCGGCATATTCAACCTTTGTCGTGAGCGAATCCCCAGGCTCTTCGAGCATTGCCGTAAGGTTGGCAAGTCGTGCTTCTGTGGCATAACTTTCCCTTAGCCCTCCTGCAAGATCATCCCCACTTTTGTATATCTCCTTGGTTGTGGCATTCATGTCCTTCGTTGTTTCATTCATTTCATTGGTCGTCTTTTGGGTCTCATCGAACTTTCGATTGAGGTCACATCCCGTAAGGAGTGCGACAACACTCAATGCAACCATAACTTGATATCTATTCATACTCATCTCCTTCTTCTCACTTTAGATGGATCAGTTCATTGCCATAGGGAATCGATCCCTGGCGTTCAGAATGAAACTTAACTCAACTCCCAAGGGTTGTGGAGAAGGATCTACAGATCGTGTAAAAGTTACTTTAGGGTGACCATTTTTGTGAGAGTCACCTCATTGAGGATTGAGGCTCGGGACTGTTGGTGCAAGAGCGGCCTAAGTGTCGAAAAAGGTAACAGCGCTCAAGTGCAGCTTCAATCAATGCAGAATAGCTCCAGGAGAGGTCGCGCGCACCCCTCATAAAGCCATTATTTCGATCAAATTGTTCCGACATCGAACGCTCTCCATCCATGTGCTTTTTGACTCGATTGATGAATTGGTCACCCTTCTCAATCAATTCATCAATGACGGCCAAAAACGACGTTTCATCTTTGGCGCGTTCCAGAGCTCTGGCAGAGCTCAACAGAGAGAAGAGCTCTGGTCGATCGCTAAGGAGCGATCTCCAAAATTTGCGATTGATGGGGGTCAGAGGGATGGCCTTTTGCAAATGGAGTGCATCGGCAAGACGATAGTAGTATTGGGCAAAACCGAGAGTCGTAAGAAACCAGGGATTGCCCCGAGAAGAGCCAGTGCCATCATAGAGATCTTCAGGGTAGCGCCCAATGGCTGGGGCCATTTGATGGGTGTCTTGGTTGATTCGGTAGATTCGAGAGAAGCGCTCTTCCAACTGCAAAACGGTCGATTGGTAGCGATCATCGTGGATTCCAAGTTTGGAATCCTTTCGGTCATTGAGAAGGAGAGCCAAAATCACAGAGGCGTCCAGACCCGATTTGTAACTTACACCGCTGATCCGATCAAGGTGAGCCAAAAAAGACCCTTCCGATGGAGCCCAATGCTTCTCAAGCTCAAGATCGATGAGAGTGGCCTGTCGATGGTACCATTGGGCCGCGAAGGGATCATCAAGGAGTATGGCCAGATCTGCACCATTTTTTAAAGCGGTCGACTGCGCCAATCGAGTGAAAAAATGGTGAGCCTTGACCTCTTCCCAGAGGTCGAAGTCATGATCTCTCCAATGTTCAGAAATGTATTCCAAATCTCGTTTGATGATCGAACTTGTGGGCATCTGACTGTCATAGAGTTTGACCAAAAGATCTGGGTGACTTCCGTTATAGTAGAGTTTGTGCGCAAGTGCAGTCAAAGTAATAGCTCTAAGTGCAGGGCCATCATTTTGAGGTCTTCCCCAGGGGCCGGTGAAGGGAGTGCCATCCACATAGAACTTGACCTCACCGAGAGAGCCGGGCGTTTCAGAGTTTTGGTGAATCTCTGAGAGGTTTGCAAAGTCGATCACGAGATCGAAATAGGAATTTGCGGTAGAGTTCTGATTGCCAAAGGCGCTGAGGTGAAAAATCGTCTTCATCACCAGAGCGCCATCACGGATCCAATGGTAGTAGTAGTTGGGATTGGATCGCGACGGCGATGCAATCACTGTACCCCTTAGGCCATCCCAGGGCGAAATGTTCTCGACCAAACGCATCTGTGCTGCTTGAAACTCCTCTTCCATCCACGGAGCGATGTCAAGAGGCCCATCTGCAAAGAGTCGAGGAGAGCACAAAAAGGTGGTTGCTACGAGAAGAAAACTCAAAGTTCTCACATATCGCATTATGGTCATCGCCACCTCCACGAGCCCTTGATCAAGGGGTTGTTCGGTCATTCCAAGTTTGACTTATCTTTACAGCCAGGATCCGCGTTACAACCAGGATCTGTGTTACAGCCTGGGTCAAGTTCACATTAGGATAACGTATGATATTCAGATTTTACGCAGTGGTAAACCAAGAGTTTGATGTATGTCACCATGGGTCAGGGCCAGCGAGCCCGTTCGAAAAAGCCATTGAATGAGTTGCCTTTGCACCATTTTTTAGCTCTATTTAGGGGCTGTCCGGTAATTCGCTTTTTGATCGATTTCTATAAGTTTTTCTTATACCGAGGCGGGCCGACGAAGGGCTAGCCAGAGGCGCTAACTCGAGGACAGCCCCTATTTAGTGCATAGCAAGAGGGTTGATTCCGTGTAGCTCACTATTGAGTGGTGGGCGTTAACGAGTTAAGACGTTGAGGAAGGGAAAGGAGAGGCGTAGTGCATCATGATGTGACACGAGATGAACCAGGTACTCATGTGAACCTCCTTGGCAATTTGGGCATTGTCCGAGGAGCTTTAGAAGCGGGAGTCGATTTCTTTTCATGCTACCCCGGAACGCCTTCATCCGAGATTGGAGATACATTTGCCATGATCTCAAAGAGCCAGGGGATTGAATTTGAATATTCCGTCAATGAGAAGATTGCCGTTGAGATTGCATTTGCCGCAAGTCTTACCGGAGCTCGATCCATGTGCAGCATGAAACATCTCGGTCTAAATTATGCCAATGATCCTGTTTCGACGATGCCCTATGTTGGAGTCGAGGGTGGAATGGTCATCGTCTCGGCAGGAGATCCCTCTGCAATCACGAGTCCTAACGAACAGGATCAGCGCCATTTTAGCAAGATGCTCTTCTACCCTATGTTTGATCCGTCCTCTCCCGAGGAGGCGCGAAGGATGACCCGATTTGCCTTTGAGCTCTCAGAGAAGAGTCGATTGCCTGTGATCATGCGTCCAACGACACGAGTTTGTCACTCAAGTGGAGCTGTGACCTTGGGGGGGCGCCCAAGTCAGAAGAGGAAGATTCACTACGAAAAGAATCCTGAGCGGCATGTGCCGATCCCTGCCAACGCGAGACGAATGCGAAAGGAGCTGACGGAGCGTTTTCGCCTTGCGGAAGCTTTGTTGGAGGAGAGTGAGTTTTTTCCTCAAAAAGGAGAGGGTCGTTTTGGGATCATAGCCAGTGGAATTGGCTACATTTATGCAGATGCTGCGATCGAGAAGCTAGGACTTAGGGATCAGGTTGTTTTGCAAAAGATTGGTGCCTATCCAGTTCCGCAAAAGGTTCTCTCACGATTTTTGGAGCAGGTGGAGAAGGTGCTGGTCGTGGAAGAGTTGACCCCTTTTGTTGAAGAAGAGGTGATGGTCTGTGCTTTTCGAGATCGAAGGGATGTGAAAGTTTCTGGGAAGAAATCGGGAGATCTTCCTTATGAATATGAATACTCTCCGATGATAGTGGAAGATGCTGTGAGAAAATGGCTTGATCTACCAGATCGTGAAAAGAGAGTTGTGAAGCCCTTAGAGTTGCCTCCACGACCTCCTGTCTTATGTGCGGGATGTCCTCACCGAACAAGTTATTACTTTGCAAAAAAGGTGTTTGGTAAAAAGACCACCTATTGCAACGACATTGGTTGTTATACCTTAGGATATGGAAAACCGCTCGATGTTTGTGATGTGTTGCTCTGTATGGGTTCATCCATCAGCCAAGCCTCTGGAATTTTTCGAATGACACGCGAGAGAACGGTCGCTTTCATTGGGGACTCCACGTTTTTTCACAGCGGGCTTCCTGCTCTTGCCAATGCCGTTCAGGCCGGAGATGACATCACGTTGGTCGTTCTTGACAATGATGTGACGGCGATGACGGGTTTTCAGCCCTCGATCTCTACAGTGGGAAAGGAGCACCAAAAACAATTTGAAGGGTTTTCAATTGAGAATGCTGCGCGAGGACTTGGTGTGAAAGAGGTCTTCTCCGTGGATCCGTTTGATGAAGAGGCAACCTTAATTGCATTTAAAACAGCCAAGAAAGGCAAGGGAGTGAACGTCGTCGTCACTCACTCGCCTTGCGTGGTTCATCAGGCCAAAGTTGCCCCAGTCCGCGAAAAGAAGAGCTATCAGGTTGATGAAGCCCGCTGCAATCAGTGTTCGCTCTGTGTAAGGGTGCTGGGTTGCCCTGCCATTTGGGTCGAGGACGGAGCCTATTCAATTGACCAAGATTTGTGTGATGGTTGCGATCTTTGTGCTCGAGTTTGCAATCGAGGGGCGATTCATGCAGTTCAAAGAGAAGATGGAGGTAGAGGTGATGGTGAACCCAAGACCAATACGAATGATATTTGTGGGAACAGGAGGCCAAGGGGTCCTGACCGTCGCGCGCCTTCTGTCTGATGCTTATATGAAGTTGGGTTATGAAGTGGTCAGTGGACAACTTCATGGTATGGCCCAACGAGGTGGTTCAGTGCAATCTTCAATCTGTGTCAACGCAGGAGCCTGTCCTGTGATCGCCGAGGGGGAGTCTAACTGCCTCGTTGGATTTGAACCTATAGAAACGGCACGAGCACGTTCCTTCTTAAATTCAAAGTCTTTGGTGATCATGAATACGGCCAAGGTGAATCCCTTTGTGTTGGCCCAAAGGCATGTGCAGGGCTCTCCCGAGAGTGGTCGATACCCCTCGGTGGAGGGAATGATGGAGAGTCTTGAGGAGATCACCCCTCGAGTCTACGCTTTGGATGGGTCGAAGCTTGCAGAAGAAAATGGAACCCTTAAGAATCTGAACATGGTGATGCTTGGAACTTTGCTTGGATCTTCTGATTTTGTTAAAGAGATGGATCAACTTTGGGGTGTCATGAGTGAGGCGATTCCCTCAAGAATTCGGGAATCCAGTATGAGGGCCTTTCTTTTGGGAGTTTCATCGATTCAACGTTTGGAAAAGGAAAAATATCTATGAAGTATCGAATTGGAATTGATGTTGGAGGAACGTTTACCGATTTCTTATTGACGACGGTAGAAAGGGGTGGGTTTGCGCCCAAGATCTTCAAAGTTCTCTCAACCCCGAAAGACCCTTCACAGGCGTTGATTGGAGGTCTCAATGAGATGGCCACCTCACTCTCACTCTCGTTAAGAGAGTTTGCCGCTTCAGTTGAGACCATCGTGCACGGCACCACGGTTACGACCAATGCCGTGCTCACCCATCGCGGAGCAAAGACGGCACTGCTGACCACTCGGGGCGTGAGAGATGCCCTTGAGATGCGACGGGGAATTCGTGAGGAGCAGTACAACAATCGTTATCAGAATGTGGAACCTTTGGTCCCTCGCCATTTGAGAATTCCAATTTCTGGTCGAATGAACTACCGTGGAGATGTCATTGAAGAGCTTTCGGAAAGCGATGTTCAAGAGGCTGTAACCTTGTTGAAGAGGGAACGCGTTGAAGCTGTTGCCATCTGTTTTATGAACTCATTTGCAAATCCCTCTCATGAAAAGCGGGCGTCTGAAATCGTCATGGAGCATCTGCCTGAAGTCTATCTCTCACCATCGTATGAGCTCATTCCATCGATTCGGTTTTATGATCGACTCAGCTCTACAGTGCTGAACGGTTATGTGGGACCCAAGCTCAATTCCTATCTGACTCAACTTGAGCGAAGTCTCAAAGAGATCGGGTTTTGTGGAGTGCTTCGAATCATGCAATCCAATGGAGGGGTGATGAGCATTGAGACCGCTCGCCAAAAACCTGCATTGACGTTGCTGTCGGGTCCAGCTGCGGGGCCTGGAGCGGGTCTTCGTTACGTTCAGGTGCATGGGAAAGAGAGTTGCATGACCGTCGACATGGGTGGAACAAGTTTTGATGCAGCCCTGATTCAAGAAGGGGTCCCCGCAGTTGTAACTGATGGTGAGATCAATCGCCATCGCATTGCACTCCCTATGCTCGACATTGTGACCATCGGCGCTGGAGGCGGGAGTATTGGATGGCTGGATGAGGGTGGGCTTTTGCAGATGGGTCCTCAAAGTGCAGGGGCCGATCCCGGTCCTGTCTGTTATGGTAAGGGAGGAGTTGAGCCCACTTGCACCGATGCGAATTTGGTTCTGGGTTATCTCAGCGCCGAATACTTTGCTGGTGGACAGATGCGATTGGATTATGAAGCTGCCCATCGAGCCATTGAAGAGCGAGTCGCGAAGCCTCTCAAATTGTCAGTCGAAGAGGCGGCCTTTGGGATGTACCAAGTGGTCAGTTACAACATGGCTCAAGGAGTTCGAGAGGTCTCCATAAAACGTGGGATCGATCCGCGTGAATTTCCAATGGTGGTTGCCGGAGGCGCAGGGCCGCTTCATGCTTGTCAGATTTGTCAGGAGTTGGAGATTCCAACCTTTGTGGTTCCTCGAGAGTCCTCCATCTTTTGTGCAGCGGGGATGTTGATGAGTGACCTTCACCATGACTTTGTATCATCGTTTGTCTCTCGTCTGGATCAAATGAACTGGAAGGAGTTAAGTGCAACGATCAAACAGTTGATTCGCCGTGGTGATCAACTCCTCGATGAAGATGGGATTGATTCTAGCGAGAGATCCTATTCCGTCAAATTTGATTGTCGTTACGTCAAGCAGTTTCATGAAGTCTCATTTGAAGTGGATCCAAAGTGGATTGAACAGAGTCACATCCAAGCGGTTGCTTCACTTTTTCATTGGGAGCACGAGAAGCTCTATGGATACAGACTTGCAGATGATGCTCCCATTGAACTGATCAACATTCGATGTCGGTCTTTGGGTAGGACCAAGAAGCCCCATTTTGTGGAAGAGGAGCGCTCCTCGGACCACTTTTCATCCATTCTTAAGGGTGAGCGGCTTGCCTATCTGCCTGAAGAGCGTCGTATGAGGTACATTTCTCTTTTTGATGGAGATCGCGCGCGCCATGGGTTTTCTTTTGAGGGGCCAGCTTTGATTGAGCAGAAAAACACAACGCTCTTTCTAAGTTCCAATTTTAGCGCCACCTGTGATCGATATGGAAGTTTTGTGGTCTATAGAAAGGGCAGTGATAAGAATTTGAACCTTGATTTCAAAGAGAGGTGGTTATGAGTCGAACCCATCAGATTGATCCAATTTTGCTCTCAGTCTATGCAAGGGCCTTTAAGTCCATCACCAACGAGATGAGCATTTCGCTTCAGAAGACCACCCGTTCTCCCATTCTATGCGAAGCCAAAGATTTCGTGACGGGTCTCTATGATCGTCATGGGAACATGCTGGAGCAGACTGAGAACTTGCCCATTCTCTCATTTTCACTGGCGCCGGTCTGCAAGTACATCATCGACTATTTCGGCGAGGAGATCTATGAGGGCGATGTGATTTTTCATAATGATGTTTTCAGCATGGGAAACCAAAACAATGATGTGGCAGTGTATCGACCCATTTTTTTCGAGGGGAAACTTGTGGCATGGTCGGCCTGCAAAGGCCATCAAGCCGACATTGGCGGTGCAGTTCCTGGGGGCTACAACCCCAATGCCACGGAGGTGTGGCAAGAGGCGCTGCGCATTCCGCCAGTGAAGGTCTACGAGAGGGGAAAGCTGAGAAAGGATGTGTGGGACCTTATCTTCGCCAACATTCGTTTTGACATTGTTCAAGACGACATGAAGGCTGAGATTGGCTCGTGCATCGTGGGAGAGCGGCGTTTTCTCAAGTTGCTCGAGAAGTATGGGTTGGACTCCTTTGAAAAACATAAAGAGGCACTCTTTGTGTCGACTCAGAAGATGATGGAAGCTGAGATCGCCCAGATTCCAAACGGCGAGTACAGTGGAAGTTCCACCATCTACTTTGATGGAAGAAATCATGGTAAGGAGTACAAGGTTTGTGTTTCGATCAAGGTGGAAGATCGCAAGATCACCTTTGATTATGAGGGCACCGATGCTCAGTCCAATGGTTTTGTCAATGGGACCTACAGTTCAAGTGCATCGGCTGCAATTCTCACCTTTTTGCAGATGATCAACCCGGACATTCCGCACAATCAGGGGATGATCAACCCAATTGAAGTTAAGATCCCGAAGGGGACCATTCTCAATGCGGCCTATCCTGCCGCGACCACCTATGGGAACCATCTCTGCCCTGCCAATGCCGACGCAATCACGCGTGCACTTGCACAGGCCATTCCCGAACGAGTCACCGCGGGTTGGAATCATCTTCTCTGTTCGCTCACCACGGCCAATGATCCTCGTCATGGGGAGAAATATGTGGATATCTGTTTCATGGGCCTTAAAGGTGGTTCTGGGGCGATGAGGGGCGTTGACGGTTACGATCACATCGGGATGATTGATGCATCAGGTGGGTTGTTGGATCAAGACTACGAGATGTTTGAACAACAGACTCCCCACATCCTTCGAAAGCATGAGTACTGGTGTGATTCTGCAGGAGCTGGTAAGTGGCGAGGTGGATTGGGAGTTCAAACCGAGTTTGAGATTGGATCAGACCAGACTCAGCTTGTGATCTTTGGTGATGGCGATGTGGAGCCCGCATTTGGACTTCATGGAGGAGAGAGTGGGTCTCTCAATTCCATTGAACTTACCTTCCCTGATGGCAAGAAGAGGACCCCACTCAGTTTGGATCTTCTCACCGATGTTCCACGAGGGACGATCTATTTTCAAGAGGCGGGTGGGGGAGGAGGATTTGGTCCACCGTGGGAACGAGATCCCTACAAGGTGGCCAATGAGGTTCGTAATGAGGTCATTTCGAGCGAAGAGGCTTTAAAGACCTACCTGGTGGTTCTAAAAGATGATGGAAGCCTCAATGAGCTTGAGACTTCAAGACTTCGAGAGACTCAAATTCGATCCAACTGTTAGGGGATCACGTACGAGGAGGGATTTGATGGAAAAGAGCACAGAACAGAGTGGGGAGTTTGAGAAGCGATTTGAACTTCTCTCAAACATTCTACGTGCCTCTCACTTTGAGTGGAGGCGAGCTGCACAGAAACTTGCCCCCAATGTTTCTGGTGTTGAGATTGTGAAAGCCTTTTGGCGAGAGGTGGGGCTGGACACAGCTCAGTTTTATCTTCGAAAGATCGATCCTAAGAAGAGCCTTGCGGCCCAGGTGGCCAAACTCTACATCAGTAGCAGTGTGGCTATGGGTGAGGATGCCATCCTGCTCGGCGTAGAGGAGGATCTTGCAACTTCGGGTGATCTTGTAGCTCATCATGGAGAGGTTTGTGCTCAACACCGAGATTGCCCCTGGTATCATTGGCATAAGAAGATGGGGCTGTTGAAGGAAGATCAACCCGGCTGTGATGAGTGGCTGAGAACTGTGGTGGAGGAGATCAATAAGGCGCACAGTTCAAAACTGCGTTTTGAGACGGTGGAGAGTCTGCCTGAAGGTGGTAAGAGCTGTCTGCGTCGCTTCTGGGAGGAGTCATGAAGGGTGATTCTCTCTTTTTTCTCACCGAAGAGCATCGATCCGTTCAAGAAACGTTTCGCCGCTTTTCTCGCGAGCGTGTAGCACCCGTCGCAGGGGAGCTTGATGAGGTTGGGACCTTTCCGAAGAGCCTGTTCTTAGAGCTCGGCGAGCTTGGGCTCTTTGGGCTTCGCTATCCAGAGAGTCTTGGAGGTTCGCAGTGTGACCTTACTGCATTTTGTTTGGCAATTCGCGAAGTTGCCTCGGGATCTTTGTCTTTGGCCGCCGCGGGAGCCATGCAGTCTTTGATGGGGACCCACTTTCTCTCAAAGTTTGGAAATCGCGAAATTCAGGAGAGACTCTTTCGACCGGCTCTTCGAGGTGAGGAGATCGGCACCATTTGCATCACAGAGCCAGATGCCGGCAGTGATCTTTCAGCGATCAAGACCTCGGCGATTCGAGTTCGTGAGGGTTACGAATTGACCGGGCAAAAGATGTGGATCACCTCAGCCACGGAGGCCGATTTTTTTACGGTGATGGCTCGAGTGGACGGCAAGCTTACGATCTTTCTTGTGGAGAAGGATTTTAGAGGTGTCAAGGTTGGTCGGAGCATCCCGAAGATGGGGTGTTGGGCTTCACCGACCTCGGAAGTGGCTTTTGATAAGGTCTTTGTACCTCTGGATCATCGACTTGGTGATGAAGGCCAGGGTGAAGGTGAGCTTCGCAAGATTCTTGGTGAAATTCGCATCATGACTGGTGCCTTAGCGATCGGAGTTGCCCGCGCAGCCCTTGAAGAGTCGATAAAGTATTCTGAACAACGAGTTCAATTCAAGAAACCGATTGCAGCCTTTCAAGCCATTCAGATGATGATTGCCGAGATGAAGTGTGATCTGGCTGCATCCGAAGCTTTGGTCTTTCAGACAGCAGGTCTTTATGATCGATCCCTAGAGGAATCCAACGCCGCTGATTCTCGGGGTGATGAGGAGCTTCTTAGGTCTGCGGCCATAGCCAAACTTTTTGCCACGGAGCGAGCCGTCTCCATTTGCGACAAAGCGACACGCATCTTTGGATCCTACGGCTACGCAATGGAGTACCCCGTTCAACGATACTTTCGAGACATTCGCTTCACACTCTACGGTGGCGGAACAAGCGAGATCTTGAAGACCTTCATCGGCAGGCGGTAACAGTAGACCCTAAATAGTGCACCCTAGGGCAAATCTAATACAGTTTTAAGACAATCATCAACTTGATCCATAACCGCTGATGGAACTTGTTGAAGTCTATTTTGTAATATGGTTTTCTCGACTGTAAAGATTGAACCGCATCGAATGATAGTAAGTTTCTTAAAAGTATGAACAACATCTTCACTAGGGTTGATTGGCTTTACTGATCCATCTTGTTTGTGTAAAGAGGTAAGCTTAACCACAACGATATCTAGAAGTTTAGAGGCTTCGTTTCTAAAATTATTACTTACAATTAAAAGTGGACGTTTTTTTTGACTCGGATCATGAGGCCAAACACCTAGCCAGACTTCGCCTCTTCGCATTATATATAATCCTCTTCTTCATCTTCTGACTCAAAGGCTTTTGCAGACATCATCATAGTCTCAGACATTCCATTGAACTCCTGAGTGCGTGCTTGATCTCTGCCTATTTCTTCATTGAAGCGGATATAATCTTGCTCTATTTTGGATTTTTGCTCAAAACTAAGCCCTTTTAAAATAAGATCATTTATACGACTGCTCAAACGGCCTTTTGGTATCTGCTCTAACGCAGCCTCAACCTCTTCATTTGGGTAAAATGCTTTTTTTGTAGTCATGGAAACCTCCACTCTTAGTTAGTGCCTGTCCGGTAATTCGCTCGAAAGCAGGTTTCGCGCCAGACAACAATCAAAATCATAACATATATAGATAATTTTAGCTACTATTTTGGATACATTTATGGGGTTAAAAAAGGGGATAGAAACTTCATTCACAATTTGGCCCAATGAATTGACGTAGTGACGAAATTACGCTGTATAATAGTCACTATGTACCGACGACATCTCCAATTGCCTCATGGTCGGGGCGATTCATCGATCATTCCAAATTGGCAAGTGAAGCCGAAATCGACAAATCGACGGCCCGCCGATATTTTGAAATTCTCGAGGATACGCTTTTAATACAAAGAGTCGATCCCTTTTCTCGAAAAGGATCATCTCATGCTGTTCGTAGAATTGTGAAACATCCAAAATTTTTCTTTTTTGATCAGGGTGTTCTCAACGCTCTTCTTCAATCTTTCACAGCCGATGCCATTCGAAACGGCCTGCTCTTTGAACACTTGATTTTCAATCAAATGCTCTCGATCGCAAAGGGTCTAGATCTCTTTTCAAAATTGAAAATCAGCTCCTATCGAACAGAACATGGCGCTGAAGTCGATTTTGTTGTTGAATTAAAAGATCAACTCTATGCAATTGAAGTCAAGTACTCAAAGAATGTAGGGACAAACGACCTCAGAGGCCTGGAAAGTTTTTCTCAATATGTAGGGCGTAAGAGTATCCAAAAGCGAGTTTTTTGCATCGATCACACAAAGCGAAAAATAGGTGATGTCGAAATTCTTCCTTGGAAATATGGGCTGCAGGAACTCTTTAATCTAGCGGCATGAAACTTCTTAAAGGGAAGGTGCCTATTTCGGCGAAGCCGCCCACCCATTTCAATAAAATAATGCCTACCGGATCAGAAAAATCTCCTTTAACCCGTCTTGCCAATGCAAGCATCGCACACCATCAATCTCCTTATTCTGTGATTACGGGATGTTATAAAATCTTGTAATCATATCCAAAATTTTATCAAAAATGGACATATAGGTTAAGATTCATTTTTAGGCTGCCCATTGGAGCTCGCCATTAGAGTATCGCTCATACGACTCAAAGAAGAACATGGACACTCACTGTGTTTCAGAGTGGAGCACAAGTTCTGACAAAATTGTGTTTGTTCATTGTCTCTCAGTAAAGTTGACCCACCTGTTCTCGCTAAAATTGACCCTTTTATTCACTGGCTTACCAATAATTCGTTAGCCCATGGATGTTGCAT
>JACTMU010000005.1 GCA_014584465.1 Pseudomonadota bacterium
GGCTCTTGATGGGCACCGCCAATCAATAAGGTGATTGCCAAAACCTCCTTGTGGACATCAATTCCTGCGACATGGGTTCGTAGAGCTTGCATAGATCCTCCTTCCTAAAGATCCAGGGGGAGATGAGCGGCACTGTTCAAACCTTGCCCTACGAGCACTCAATATGGCGCCCATACTATGATTCTTTAAGTGCTCACCCAGCCAATTTTAATATCGAACTTGCTCTCCTTGCCACCGCAATGCGGGCAAAACAGACAAGTCCAAAAACATTCCGACCTTTTTCCCTGGTAGAGCGATAGTAGGTCATTGAAACTGTTCGTTCCACTCAAGGACCTCTTCTTTGTCATTTTTACTTAGGTGTCGAAATGATCGGCACTTCGTGCCGGTGGGAATTTTAGCTCTATCTTCACTGGTTCCTTGACCTCTTATTGTCCTCAGCTAGGTCGCCCCACCTATTTTCCGCAACGCCGATATTGTTTCCAGAACTAATCATTTATCAGATCTCGGCATTAGATCGCTCCATGAAGGGTCAAGTTGTCGGCACCCGTTTTGTTCTTCACTCTTTGGTCAAACACTTCTACTCCTTCATGTCTAAGAAGCCACGTCTTCCTATGGAGACCTCCACCATATCCTGTCAATGTGCTACTGGCGCCGACGACCCGATGGCAGGGCACTATTATAGACCATGGATTGCTTCCCACCGCTCCGCCGACAGCTCTTGCAGAGCGACACGCTATGGATTTCCCGATGGTCCCGTAGGTTGTTATAGCCCCAACTGGAATTTTAACGAGTTCTTGCCAAACCGTCACTTCGAATTGGGTTCCCATCCCCAGATTGAGCAAGGAGAGATCAAACTCCTTGAAGGAACCTCGAAAGAACTGAGAGCACCAGTTTTCGGTTTTGCGAATTGGATCTGCTTTCTTGCATTCGTACTCAAAGGAGGAGAAGCAATGTTGCAGTTTACGCTCTAGTAGAGCCAGCCGAGCCTTTGTTACAAAGTCGAATCCGCACAGCTGTTTTTCAGTAGCTAATATAATCATTTTTCCGAGAGGCGTTTCCGTATAATCTCGATATATGACTGTTTTCTCCATGATACCCTCCTTGCTAAATATTTTTTGGGTTTTATAATAAGATTTCTAAAGATTTCCATAGGTACAACGTACCAAATGAGCCATAGGGCTGCCAACGACGTTCAATCTCCTTGCACTGGTCGGCAGAAAGTCTCTGGACCCCCGTGAGTTTTGATAGGGCTTTGCGAACTCCAAGATCACTAAACGGAATTACATCTTGGTCCCCAAGTGTCTCCATGCGAATAAGTGCGGAAGTCCATGGCCCAATTCCAGGTATTTTCTGAAGTTCTCTATCAACAGCTTGTGGCTTACCATTCATCAGAAGGTAAGAATCCAACCTCCCTTCATGAATAGAGCGGGCGGCGGTGCGTATGGCGACTACTTTCGCTTTCGTAAGCCCCGTTTCCAGAAGATCTCTTTCTCTAAGGTCCCCAAGTATTTCCGCAGTGGGAAACATGTGTGTGATTTTTCCAATGGGTTTTGGTAATTTTTCACCAAAGGTTGCAACGATTCTAGCCACAATTGACTGCGCAGCCTTTATGCTAATAAGTTGGCCCGCAATGGTTCTCACTATCCCCTCAACAAAATCTGGATAGTTTGGAAGCAGGAGCACAGGGTACCCTCTAACAATTTTTCCAATCAAAGGGTCTGCGGCCAAAGCACGAGTCATTTTCTTAACGGGCGCTTCCAGGCCAAAAATTCGAGTAACCATTTTTGAAACGTTGGTTTTGGTAGTGTCACCCCAGAAGCGTACCAGTAAATCGCTGCTGGCTCTCATTGGGGAAATACTTATGACAACCTGTCTGTTCGCCACCCGAAGGCTCCGAGCATAATGGTTTTCAGAAGCATCTTCGATGCCGTTTATTACTCTCCTGCCTAAGAAATCCATTGGTGACGTAAAGCCATAAGGCGTTTTTAGGCGAATAACTGTAGTCTCAAACGAGCTCTGCACATCAGGTTTACAGCGCTGACATGGCCGCAAACCATAAGCAGATGCCTCCTTGCGGGTTAAAAAATATACGACATTTTTGCGAAGAGGGCGCCTTGCTGAGCAAGTCGTGCGGCAATATATTCCGGTCGACAAGACCCCCTCATAGAATAGGTGATCAAAGAATGGGTCCCTGTTGGTCGCAGCATCTTCCATTTCGGTAAGGGTAATTGTTGATGGGCCTAATGTGGGGCGCTTCATCATAGTTTGTCTCCATAGGCAATACCTAATATTTCGCGGTGGTTCTTTAATGGTTAGGTTTGTGAGGTCTTTTTAACATAGCCTGTTCAATTGGTCTGTTGACAAATCTCAATATAAGGATGATGAAAAGGCAACATGAACAAATTTCTTATTTCTTCCGACGACTGTCTCATTTTGAAGGCGATAAAAGATTCATTGTCTTTACGACAGGCAGCCCAGACCCTTGGTCGCGACCCCGCCGGTATTGCTCGTCGAATTCGGTTCATTGCTGATTCTTATGGGGTCTTAACGAAAAACAATAATCGATGGCACTTGAATGGCCTTGGCCTTGAGCTCGTTTCCTGGGTCGAAGCCAGCATACAAAGTCAGGAGAAAATTCTTACAAGTAGGTCATCTCTTCGGATCGCATCTGCATCTTGGCTTGCTGAAGAGGTATTGATCCCGAATGTTAAGCAGATCAAGAGGCGCTCCCCGGAGATACCGAGAATTGATTTCTTTGTTCCCGAAAAAGGATTTGAATTATCGTTAATTGATGGCACTGTTGACTTTGCTGTACAGTGTAATCCTCCGGAACGACCTGAAATAGCCCATCGCCAAGTGGCAGGCGAGACATGGATTGTTGTGGTTCCTGACGACTGGAAAAGAGAATTTAGTTCAAGGAGGTCTTGTAGTTTTTCAAATCTTATGAAACGACCTTTTGTTCGTCATTCAAAAATTAATTTTGATCTCATTTTACAAAACCTAGATGTTGAACATGTTGAGACGGCATTAGTGGCAGACAACCTTGTGGCAGTGCGGTCAGCAATACGGTCAGGACTGGGGTGGAGCATAGTTCCTCAAATGCTGGTAACGAAAGACCTTCGAGAAGGTCTTTGCTATAGATTTCCCGCACAACCAATTATTCCTGATCGTAAAATCTGCCTTTGGTGGAAACGGGGGCGCAAGGATATCCAAAAGAACTTGAACCACATCCTAGGGTGGGTGATAGATTCATGTGCCAAGGTCTGTTGATTCATTCACTTGCAATGCGTTTTAGAGCTTTGATGTAGAAATACTAAGGCATAGTTTTGAACTATAACTATAGACTACCTGTTGTGTTTCAAATAGCACCAACACCTTCCACCTTCGCGCAGAAGATATTGAAATGACTTAAGTTTTTAGGCAAGTTCGATTCTACCAAAAACGGCCAGAATTTGCTATACTTTGTTTCAAGTCGGGAGCGTGAAATAAGGAAGCCCACCACCCATGAGCAGGATCGTCAATTGCTGGGGAAACCGAACTCAAG
>JACTMU010000103.1 GCA_014584465.1 Pseudomonadota bacterium
AATGCAACATCCATGGGCTAACGAATTATTGGTAAGCCAGTGAATAAAAGGGTCAATTTTAGCGAGAACAGGTGGGTCAACTTTACTGAGAGACAATGCCGTGGCCGCATTCACCTGAGCAATCACGATTCCAACATCTCGGTCCCCCAATCTTCCTATGTGAATGCATTGAGGTTCGGAAGATAGATTGGGCTCTCGCATAAAGGCTTTCACAGCATCTCTCGCACTCTCATCGGGGTCAAATTCAGGGTCTCCTTGAGCCGCTTGCTCAAGAATCAATGAAATCCTTTCCAAGGACGAGTCAGCCAAATCATGCGGCTCCTCCCAGCTGAAAGGAGTGTCGGCCTCATCCGGAAGATCCTGAAGATCTCCCTTAAACTCCACCCTCGTCGCGTGCAATTCAAAGTCATGAGATCTGAGAACCCACTCCTTGTCTCTCATAAAATGATCTTCGACGATTCGATAAAAACCCTTCTCCCCTTACAAGACCTCAATACACCCAATGCATCACCTACAAGATGGTTCAAAACCTTCCTGTAGGAAGAACCTTTTGATATCCTCACCTCATGCAGTCTAAAGAGACCCTCTTGCTGTTTTATAAAACAGATCGCACCCACCACCTGGCCATTGTGGTCTCGAAAACCCACCACAATCTCACTCCCATCACTGATCCTCGCCAGAGCCAAAGGGATAGTTCCTAAGTTTTTCAGCTATCGACAACTCCTTTGGTGGGGTCGGAAGTGTATAATCTCTGGAGATGATCCAGGTAAAGGCTGATTTTTTGTCAATTCTCAAACCCTCCGGGGCGGGATCTCCATAGGTCTTAAAGTTCTCAGAATATTTGTATTGAAATTCATAGGTTTGGCCGGGTCCGAACAAATCTTGGCAAAGATTTGGCTGAGTATGCGCAAAGCTGGAGAGAAAGAAAAACGTCATTGGCGCTACAAACACTTGAAAAAAACGAACATCCATGGATAGAAGCAATGCAAGAAGTCGGCCAGCCGTCAGATTTGCTTGAGGATGCGGTTTGGAGTTGCCCCGAGAATGAACCTACTTTCTGCCATGCCTTTTTCAGCGATCCACCAATTGTCAAAACAATTGACATGCCCGACAAAAAAGTCTCAACCGGATTGAGATAGGGCGCCTCTTCAAGGGCGCCTCTTTAAATAGGGGCTGTCCGGTAATTCGCTTTTTGATCGATTTTGATAAGTTTTTCTTATACCGAGGCGGGCCGACGAAGGGCTAGCCAGAGGCGCTAACTCGAAAACTTATAGAAATCGGCAAAAATGGAATTACCGGACAGCCCCTAAATAGGGCCGATCCTCAAACGAAGGTTCAGTATAGAAAATGACCATGCAGTTCTTAGCTTTTGAAGTAGAAACTCCGGGCTGGACAGCCCCTAGTTAGAGGCGGGTCATTCGAGTGACACCCAATATTCCCTTGATCTTTTGAAGATCTTGCATCACTTGAGAGAGTTGAGTTGTATTCTTTACGTTGAGATCAAAGACGCACACCGCTCGTTTATCCTTCGTAGTGCGTATTTGTGCGTTGTGGATATTGACTCCGCGGGCATTAAAGACTTCAGTCATGTGATTTAAGAGTCCTTGAATGTCGTGGCTTACGACGCGAATCTTGGCCATACGGCCCACACCATCTTGGATCTTTGCAGCCCATTCTACATCAACTTGACGTTCTTGATCGAGCCCAAATGCCTTGGAGCAGCTTGCCGTGTGAATCGTGATTCCTCGACCTCTAGAGATAAATCCCACAATGGGGTCTCCAGGTATAGGATTACAGCATTTGCCAAAGCGGACAAGCACGTCATCCATTCCATCGACATGAATGACGGAACTCTCTTTCTTGCTCTTGGTGAGGGCCGATTGAAAAACTTTGGCAAGAAAGCTTGTGGGCTCTTCGTTCTGAGACACAATTTCAGCCGGTGCAAGACGCTCAACAATGAGGGAGGGGATGAGTTTGCCATATCCAATTTGAATGTAGAGATCATCAAGGGTCGGTGTGCCAGCCTCTTTGAGGTACTGTTCAAATTCAGTTCCCTTCAGATAGCGGGCAGGTGATGCGCCGGCTTTACGGAAAGCCTTTTCGAGAAGCTCCTTGCCAAGCGTTTTGGCGCGTTTGCGCTGTTCATCTTTGATGTACCATCGAATCTTGGATTTAGCTCGAGTGGTTACACACTGTTCAAGCCAATCCTTTGAAGGGTGTTGGTTTTTGGAGGTGACAATTTCGATGGTATCTCCATTGGAAAGTGGAGTTTTAAGAGGGACGAGTTTTCCATTCACACGTGCTGCCACACAGGTGTTTCCGACGTCCGTGTGTACGGAGAAAGCAAAATCAATGGGGGTTGCACCCTCTGGGAACTCCTTAACCTCTCCCTTGGGCGTGAACACATAGATCTCTGATTCAAAGAGGTCTGTTTTGACCGTCTCCAAGAACTCGTCGGGATCTCGAACGGTCTGATGGAGTGAGACAAGTTCGCGAAGCCATTCGATCCTTTGAGAAGAGTTGTCGGTGGGCGACTTTCCCTCTTTGTAAGACCAGTGAGCTGCAATTCCTCGTTCCGCCACGAGGTGCATCTCCTGTGTGCGAATTTGAATCTCAATGCGCTCACCATCGGGTCCAAACACCGTGGTGTGAAGACTTTGGTAGTTGTTGGTTTTTGGCATGGCGATAAAGTCTTTAAATCTACCCGGAATGGGTTTCCACAATGAGTGCATGAGGCCCAAAACCTCATAACACTCGGTCACGGTCTGGACGATCACGCGAAAGGCTAGAAGGTCATGAACTTGATCAAACTCAATGTTGCGCGATTGCATCTTTCGGTAGATTGAGTAGAGGTGTTTGGGGCGGCCTTGAACTTCAAATTTGAACTTATGTTTTGTGAGTTCTTTTGTGATCAGCTTTTTGACTTCATCAATGTACTTTTCTCTTTCACGGCTCTGCTTGGCAATCTGTTGAATGAGGTCGTAGTAGGTTTCAGGGAGTAGATAGCGGAAGCTTGAATCCTCAAGCTCGATCTTGATCGAACTGATCCCCAAACGGCTTGCCAGAGGGGCGTAAATGTCTAGGGTTTCCTGCGCAATTCGAAGTTGCTTCTCAGGAGGCATATGGTTGAGTGTTCTCATGTTGTGAAGTCGATCGGCGAGCTTCACAAGCACGACGCGGATGTCCTTCCCCATGGCCACGATCATCTTTCGAATATTTTCTCCCTGCTTTTCATGGGTGTTTCGAAAATGAATCTTCGATATCTTTGTGACCCCGTCGACGAGAGAGGCGATTGTGTTGCCGAACTCGGCTTCGATTTGGTCGACTGTTACGGAGGTATCTTCGATCGTGTCGTGAAGGAGTCCTGTGGCAATCGATGCCAAATCCAATTTCAGTTCGGCCAAAATCCCTGCGACACAAAGGGGGTGAAAAAAGTAGGGCTCACCGCTGCGTCGAATCTGACCAGCGTGAGCTTTCTCAGCAAAATGATATGCCTTTTCTATGAGAGAGAGATCCAAGTTTGGGTGTTCGGCAAGGATCTTCTGGCAGAGATCGTCGATGGTGCGCAGAGGTTTCTTACTGATCTCTTGCTCTAATGCTACTTCTGCCATCCGTTACGTCTTTCAACTCCGAAAGATAAAGTAGCGGTTGGCAGGAACTTCATTTCAAGCCACCCACTAAATAGACAGCATAGCATGAATAGTCCGGCATAACTAGTGATCGATTACCGGCTGAGATCTCCTTCGATCTCTTTGTCGAGAGCGCCATTGCTTTGGTCCTGATCAAAAAAGACATGGCCTGCAGCAACCTCTCTTAATGCAGTCACAACCATCTTGTTTTCTTTGGATGTGACCGTCGA
This sequence comes from Pseudomonadota bacterium, assembly GCA_014584465.1. Classification (GTDB taxonomy): domain Bacteria; phylum Bdellovibrionota; class Bdellovibrionia; order Bdellovibrionales; family JACTMU01; genus JACTMU01. The sequence goes on from JACTMU010000103.1 coordinate 3,860, forward strand.
CTCAGATCCCTTAAGGAGTTGTTTGGTTCGCTTTGCGACAAGGAGGACAAGTGCAAATCGGTTGTGAACCTTGTCTAAACAATCTTCTACGGTAATTCGAGCCATTTCGCCCCCTTAAATGAGCTGTCAAGGAAAAGAGAAGTGAGTCACTCTCTTCAAAGCTGGTTTTAGTGACCGCGACCCACCATACCTACTTCTGATTGACCACTTCTGCAATGATTTTCTTAAACTCCCTGTACGCCCTCTCAAAATCGTCGTTCATAATTTGGTATTCAAACTCGTGAGCCATGGAAATTTCCAACGCTGCATTTTTCATTCGAACGGCGAGGTCCTTTGGGGGCTGACCGTCTCTCTTGACCACGCGATCACGCAGCGCATCAATTGATGGAGGTAAGACAAAGATCGTGGCGGTCCGGGGGTATTTTAGGCGCAGGCTGCGAGCGCCTTGGATATCGACATCAATGATGGCCACATGCCCACGATTCCAAATCGCTTCGATGTGGGAGGTCGGAGTCCCATACCAATGGGTATGAACCTGAGCCCACTCCACAAACTGACCACTGGACTTAATCGATTCAAACTCGTCAAGGGAGACAAATTTGTAGGGGTTTCCCTGGCTCTCGCCCTTTCTCATAGGGCGAGTGGTGACTGTCACCGTGTCTTCAATCTGTGGAAACTCTTTCAAGGCGCGCGCGATGAGGCTGCTCTTCCCACCGCCGCTAGGGGCTATAACCACAATGAGGATCTTTGAACCATGAGACATCGAGTAAACCTACTCCTTCTTTCTAGAAGGAGCAAGCTCCTCACAGAACCCGCCGTGCCCTATTAAGGCAACGGGCTCTTCAGCATATTGGTTCAG
>JACTMU010000078.1 GCA_014584465.1 Pseudomonadota bacterium
AGATCCCTTTTGTCCAAGCGAAAATCCACACGCGTGGCGAATAAGTTATACGATCAACGGGGCCAGACTTGAACACTGGTTTATGGAGCGCTCACGAATAAACCATCGTTTAGGCATAAGCATGGAACTTGAAATCAAAATCCCGTCATTGGGAATGACAATAACAAAATTATCGAGGGCGGCTAGAAAACCTACGAGCGGTGGATACCAAAGACGATCGATAAATCGTTGGATGGTCTTGCCTGCATTTTGGCTAATTTTCTTGTTTAGCTTTTGAGAAATCAGGTGAATGGATCGGACTTTTGTTTCCGCCTTGTCTCTATTCTTGCAACATACCAAGAACTCAGTCCTGCCGTTGTCAGGATTGCAAAGATAACAAGTAATGAAATCCAGCTTGGGATTTTTACGAAATCAACCAATAGCATTTTTATGCCAATAAATCCTAAAATTGTAGCCAGCCCTGGCTTCAAAAAGCGAAGTTTTCCAACCCAATCCGCGAGAACAAAATAAAGTGCCCTAAGTCCCAAAATTGCCAGAATGTTAGAGGCGAAGGCCACAAACGCATCCTGCGTAACCGCAAAAACAGCTGGAATCGAATCTACAGCGAAAACAAGATCGGTCACTTCTATGACAACTAGAGCCAGGAAAATCGGCGTTGCCTTTCGTACTCCGCCCTCCACGGCAAAGAAGTGGTTTCCATTTAATTTTTCAGTTGTTGGAAGGATTCGTTTCAAAAGCTTGATCGACCAGTTTTCTTTAGCATCAATGGTTTCATCAGTTTCACGTAAAAACTTAACGGCGGTAATGACCAGAATGAGTCCAAAAAAATAGAGGACCCAGTGAAACGCATGAAGCAGATGAGCACCTAAAAGAATAAATACGGCTCGCAGTATTATTGCACCCAATACTCCATAAAAAAGAACTCGGTGCTGATAGGCAGATGGGATCCGGAATGAACTGAAAACCAGTAAAATTACAAAGAGGTTATCAACACTGAGGCTCTTTTCAACCAAGTAGCCGGTCAAAAACTCAAGACCAAGGTCTGTGCCAAAAGAAATAGCAAACCAGGCGTTAAAGCAAAGTGCAACGGATATCCAGATTCCACTTTCGAGCAACGCAGTCTTAGCTTGAAATTTGTGATTTCCACGGCCAAAAAGACTTAGATCGATTAACAGCAAAACTAATATGCCAAGGGTAAACGCAATCCACAGCCAAGGAGGTACAACGGAGATGTCGGTAACGAGCTTTATCATTATTGCCTTTATGAGTGCTTCATCTGCGCTGGGCTGCTCTCAGAAGCATGCAGCATCTTCTCGGTGTAGGCGAGTGTCAGAGTTGAAAGTAAAAACACGATATGGATAATGCCTTGCCATTTTACTTGATCAGGGTCTTTCTTACTGATGTCGATGAAGGACTTCAATAGATGGATACCGGCAATGCCCACCAACGCTCCAGCTAATTTTACTTTTAGAGTTCCCGCGTTAATTTTTTCAAGCCAATCGGGCCGGTCTTTAGGTTTATCCAAATGGATGCGGCTAACGAATGTCGCATACCCACCAATGATAACCATAATAAGCAGGTTCAAGACCATCGTGATGTCTACCAGAGTCAAAACTCCGAGCATCAAGACTTCTTCTGTGATTGAATTCACAGTCGCGCAAAGATGAATAAGCTCGATCAAAAATTTGTAGGTATAAAGTACGGCCCCAACGATAAGGCCGCCATAAATGGGGGCCTGTATCCAGCGGCACGCAAAAATAATTCTCTCAAATAAACTCTCAATGCTATTTATAGGTGTCACAATCTAAAACACTTTCCGTAACATACCCAAAAATCCCCTTGGCTCCTGGCTCTCGAGAAGGATTTGAAGTTCCCCGTTATCAAAATAAATGCCCTGGCACTGGACGCATTTATCCACTTTGATTCTTATTAGGTCAATTTCTTCCATAGCCGTCTAACGCAATCTTTCTTACCCGATTCAATCTATTTAATCGGATTTTATTATTCTTCGAAATGAAAATCAAACGGCCTAGTTTTCTAAACTTTATTTAGGGCGCTCAACAAAATCAAACAGTTTGGGATCTTCAAGCACCTTCGCACCGCCGAATGCCACGGAAAGCAACGGATCATTGGCAATTCGCATTGGAATCCCAAGTGTTTCGGTCAATCTGGAATCTAGACCGTGCAGTAGAGCTCCCCCTCCGGCTAAGACAATTCCACTGGATGCTATGTCGCCAGACACCTCTGGCGGACACTCTGAAAGAGTGGATCTTAATGCCGCGACGATTTGTTTCACATAGCTATCGACTGGGGCCTGAATCATATGACTGGTGAGGCTCATTTTTCGTGGCAAACCCGACTGGAGATCAATCCCTCCGACTTCACAGGAATAATTTTTACCTTGGGTCGAGCCTGAGTTTGCAATCTCCAATTTAATAAACTCGGAAGTCTGTTCTCCGACTAGAAAATGGTACCGGTTCCGCAAGTGATCCATGATCGCAGTATCCAAGTTATTTCCGCCGGTACGTATTGCACTTGAGATTACGATTCCCCCCATTGAAATAACCGCAACTTCTGTCGTACCTCCTCCAATATCAACAATCATTTGTGCTCGGTTACCCAGGACTTGCAACCCTGCTCCAATGGCGGCGGCGACGGGTTCGTCTATCAAATGAACATGTCTCGCACCAAGATTGTATCCAGTCTCTTCGACAGCGCACTTTTCGAATTTTGAAACACGACAGGGGAGGGAAATAATTAATCTTGGTCTGAGCCAAAAAATCTGTTCACGAACTCTTTGGATAAATAGGGCAAGCATCGCCGAGGTGCTTTCAAAGTCCGCGATCACCCCTTCTTTTAATGGGCAGACCACTGAAATATTCGGGGGCGTCTTCCCAATCATTTTCTTTGCAAATCTACCAAGGGCGAAAACTCTTCGACCGCGAGAAAATGTTTCCGTGAAGGCCATTACAGATGGCTCGTTGAGTATAAACCCACGTCCCTTTCCATAAATCAGCGTGTTCGCTGTTCCAAGATCGATGTAAAATTCATTTCGCATATTCTCAAGTATCTATGAAAAATGGCTTAAATGCTAGCAGGGGCGAGAGTTTATCTCGCCCAGTGAGACGCATAGTGCTAGGCCTTGTCGCGACGTGCAGTTACGTCGCTCTTATGATAGCTTTAGTCGATGCATTTGCCTCAATTAATTATTGATCTTGCCATTATTTTAGGGGCCGCAGCAGTTGTGGGCGTCTTGTTTCGTTCCTTGAAACTTCCTATTATTCTTGGATACATTGTGGCAGGTTTTTTATCGGGCCCGAATTTCCCATTTTTTCCAACAATCAAAGATCCTACATTCCGTTAGTCGCCGCACCGTATCTCTGGAATTTTTTCTCTCATGATTCCAGAAGGTTACGTTTTTACTCGTAGCGTTTTTTCTTCTGTT
>JACTMU010000048.1 GCA_014584465.1 Pseudomonadota bacterium
TACGAAGATATGCATGAGAGCCGTATGAGAGGAAAACCTCATGTACGGAATCGACGGGGGGCTACTGGATAAGCAATGCGAAGCCAGGGCCTACCCTACATGTGACTCCCTGTAGTTCGGCTGTTACATCTAGAAGTTTAGATATTTTTTCAAAATCATGAGAAAATTCTAATTGCAACGTGAGCGCTCCATAAACCGGTGGAGCGAAGTTTTCAATACCGCGATAGTTTGACTCCATCAAACACATACCGAGGAGGTCAGCATGAAACTATCACCGGCAAAGCGAATCGAACAATGGGCTAAGTGAAATCGTTGAGATGGCTCAGATGGGTGAACTCATGGGTCCCTATCTCTTTGTTTTTTGTGGACGAAGACGGGATCTCATCAAGGTTCTCTATTCTAACGCCAAGTCAGTTTGCATGGCTCTTGGAAGGTTGCGATATTTGAAAAGTAAAACCATTTGAAAAATTTCAAGTCAGTTCCAAGAAGAGACCAATTCGTTAAAAGAACAGATTGCAAAGAAGGATGATCTCCTATCCTCACGAGATGATTCGTAAGCTAAAGGAAGAAGCCTTCGGTTCTAAATCAGAGAGATGGGTCTCTCAAGAGCAGTTGGTCTTTGTTTTCAATGAGGCTGAGGTTGAAGCCAAGAAAGAAGTATCTGAAAAGCTCGAGTATCAGCTATCGGTGCTTAAAGTCATTGAGTACCATCGACTTAAATATGAAGTCGTGTCCCCCGAAGGGGAGTCTCAAGTCAGAACCGCAGAGCCTCTAGCCTGCATTATTCCTAAGGGAATTGCCACGGCTTCTCTTTTGGCTGAAATCATCGTGAACAAGTACGCCGATGGCCTTCCCTTGTATCGTCACGAGGAGATCTTTGATCGTCAGGGTGTTCACTTACCGCGTTCAACCCAGGGCCATGGGATCGACCTTCGTGTGACGGTCATTGATCCTCTGTGGCAGTGATCCCTTTTGTCCAAGCGAAAATCCACACGCGTGGCGAGTAAGTTATACGACCACCGGGGCCAGGCTTGAACACTGGTTTATGGAGCGCTCACGAATATACTGAGGGGGGAATTCCCTCGGTATGCTCTCGTCGGCCCGCCTCGGTATAAGAAAAACTTATAGAAATCGATCAAAAAGCGAATTACCGGACAGCCCCTAAGTAACTTCATAGGCAGGCCCTCCAATAGGAATAATCGACTTGAGCGAATCACCTAGCGTAAACAAAAGTCAATTTAATTCAGAGTTCCTGTCCCTACTCAAAATGACAGTTTACGCAAGAACCGGGATTTGGTTTCGCGCGCCACAGTAGGATTTCCACCAATGTCCTTCCTGAGAGGTCATTTGAAGAATTTTTTGGATGGGGTGGCAGGATTCGAACCTGCGAATGTCAGAATCAAAATCTGATGGCTTGCCACTTGCCGACACCCCAATAGTCGAGTGCTAAATTCTCATTGAAGTGACAAACATATTAGACTGGGTGCGGAGAATCAAGATTTTTTGGAGAGCCGCTAATATTCGTCGTCGTAACGTTTTTGGCGCTGCTGTATGGCATCGAGTGACTCCCCCATGCTCTTGATCTCCTCTTCAAAGGCTTTGAAGACCGCATCTTCAATGGCCTGTCTTGTCTCCTGGTTGAGCGGGTGGGCGATGTCACGAAACTGTCCATCTTTTCTCTTTTTGCTGGGCATTGCCACAAAGAGCCCCCCATGCCCCTCAATGATCTTCAAATCTCGGACGACAAAGCAGTCGTCCAAGGTGATCGTGACATAGGCCTTCAGCCTCTCTTCATTGACCGGGAATATTTTGACTTCTGTAACCTTCATTGTGAACTCCTCTCAAGTTGAGATTGACTCCGTTTGCCTTCATCTGACGTTTGCAGGCTGCGATTCACTCACTCTGACTTATCGGAACATTGCGAAATAACTTAAGACCTAGGTCGAGTTTTTTCGCAATGTGCCGGAGGCATGGGGGCACTGCCTCATATTGAGACGTCCTGAGCTCAAGGACTTAATCCCTCACCCAGTTCCGTGGTGGATGAGTCGTCTCTATGGTCGACGTTGATCCCATGGAAGCCCCTCATCGCCCTTTGAGAATGGACGTTAAGTGGGACTGTTCCATGCGAGGGTCAGGTGTTGGTGCAGCTCGATGAACTCAGTACGGATATTCACGTTAGTGAATACAGGGATGGATTCCTTGGTTAAAACATTGAACGCTTGCTCGGCATCATCATTGAAGGCATCGAGCGGGTAGCTAAGGGCAAAGAGGATGCTGTTGTCGACAAGGCAACCATTTCTGGCGTCTTTATCAGACTTCAAAGTAGACGAGAGTTGGATTAAACCTCTGACCCCAGACACTTGTTACAGCTCCGCATCGCGTGAGCGTCGAGACTTTGCAACCCTCTTGTCAGAGCGCTCCTGTTTTTTATTTGGCTTCTTCTTAAGGATTTCCATAGGGTTTTGGACGGCTGCCGTTTTCTTTGCTCTTCAAAAGTCTCTTTGATTCGGGTCGCTCCGCCAGCCTTCGGGGTTTTATACTGATTCATAAAATTGATCTCCAATCTTTAAACCCATAATAACATGATTCTCTTGGCTGGTAACTATTTGAAAATACTAACCTTATTAGCTTATGCCAAAAGGTTTCCAGGGATAGTGGAATAGGTTTCATCAGGAGAGGTCCTTTACTTGAACCACACGTCCACTCAAAGAGATTTCCACCGCTCCTTTCGAGGGCTTGCAAATGGAATCAAGACCGACGTGCTTCAGCAGCTGGCTCAACGACTGATTTATATTCAATGCAATATCGTCCACAAAAAGTGGGCGTTCTTTTAACTCTTCAGTTTCTTGCACTTCGATCAAAGCAGGGAAACTGATGATCGTTGACAGAGGTTCTGACACAAATCAGGTGTGGAAGACCGCAAATGCCAACGCAGAGCCTTATGATATAGTGTGGCATAGAATAACAAATGGGTTCGGGGCCGCTGGCCACGTTGGCCGTGAATCAACATTGCTCAAAAAGTAGTCGTTCTAAAGGAGCTGCACCCAAATGAGTTTGATCTTTTGTCCGAAATGGAGGCTATTCTCAGGCAATACCGATTCTCAATTGGTGAAAGATAACTAAGGGTTTGCATGGCCTCTGGCTATGCATCCCGCAACGATCACTAGCTACACCTTTGAGCGTCGCAGACCAGAAGAGTCAGTTTTATACAATATCGTTCAAGAAAATCTTGAGACCTTCCTCAGCCTCGCCTATGAAGTAGGGCGTAGAAAACTAGCCAGTTTTTAGCAGCTCTTGTTTCCCGGTTTTTGGCCCCTCAGTTTGGGCTATTTTTTTGGACTCTTCACAAGAGCCTCCTTTTCGGCTTTGAGTTTTTCTTTGGCTACATTCAAGGCCAAATCTACCCACTCCATTGTCAGCTCCCGGAACTTTTTGTAGTTCGCCAACTGGTGTTTGACAGTGCTTAGCTGTGGGCCCTGAATAAACTGGGTTGTGCTTTTCCCCTGGTGAACATAGCTGAGCTGATTGTAGGGACCGTGTAGCTTTGGGTTTTTTGGGTCCTGACAACGGCAACCAGCTCGTCCGCATTTTGTAAACTGCCTGTTCAGACTTCCTGGCCTCATGTCACCAATCAACTGAAGTTTCGCCT
>JACTMU010000079.1 GCA_014584465.1 Pseudomonadota bacterium
GCAGAGATCCCTTTTGTCCAAGCGAAAATCCACACGCGTGGCGAATAAGTTATACGATCAACGGGGCCAGACTTGAACACTGGTTTATGGAGCGCTCACCATTCAAAGCTACGATGAGGTGTCCGTCGACCATTTTGCTCAATGGGCATTGGCAAGTTCATCGACTCGTTTACCTTCAGTTACTATCTTCGAGATCGAAAACCAAAGGCCAAGATCTTCTTAACCGCTCTGGAGAGAATGAACCTCACACCCAATCAGGCGATCATGGTGGGAGATTCCTTATCTGCAGATGTCTTAGGGGCGCAGAGAGTCGGAATGAAATCCGTTTGGTACAATCCTCGAGGGAGAGAAAATAACACGGAGATCAAACCCGATTTCGAAGTTCGAAGAATCCATCATCTTCTCTCTTTGTGCACGAGATGAGCACAGAGCAGCAAGACCAAAGGCCGTGGTTGTGGAATCTAGACAAGTTTCAAAGCAGTCCGCCTCAAGATTGAAAGTAGGTCGGCCGAGGAAATGGAGACGACCGTTCTGAAAAGAGGAGGCCATGGGCTATGGCAGGTAACGTGCTGCTTGTGGACGATGATCCAGATATACAAAACCTCGTCAAACACTATTTGGAGCAAAATGGCTATGTGGTGAAGGTTTGTGGTGATGGCCATTCAGGTCTTGAAGAGCTCCATACAAATCCCTACGATCTGATGATCCTCGACATATCCATGCCTCACCTCAATGGATATGGCACTCTTCAGAGAGTCCGAGCCAACTCGAGGACCAAAGACCTACCCGTTCTTATGTTGACAGGTAAAAATGACCCCAACAGCATTCTCTGGGCAAAGAAGTACAAGATCACCGACTTCGTGATCAAGCCGCCTCAAAAGGAGGATCTCCTCCAACGAGTATCGAGAATTCTTGCCCGAAAGTCCGCCTGAATTCCGATTCAGTCCTATCAAAATCTCGCTCACTTTGGACTTGGATTTGGTGCCTTAGGATCTGTGACAACATGTCTAGGTTATTTTGTCACAGATCCTAAGGCACCAAATCCAACATCCTAAGCCCCTCTTTCCAATGCAAACAGGTTACATGACCAATTTTTTTTGTATTTAGGTCTCTAGAAAGGCAGTAGGCTTTCGAATGTGGTATATCTTTGGAAAGAGACAACAGTGGATGAACGTCGTCAGGTTGAATTCGATCAGATGACTTAATCTCCATGCAGATCTTATCGGAACCGGGACGATCAATGATCAAATCAATTTCAACGCCATCTTTGGTCCGAAGATAAGAGTACTCATAATCCAAACGCTTGTACTCAGCAAGCCTCATAATTTCCAAAATCAAGAACTGTTCAAAATGAAGTCCATAAGCGAAAGAACCTGGTGTAAGATCTTGATTCAACTGTCGCGTCAAACTTCTCACAACTCCAGGATCAAAGAAGTAGAACTTTGGAGATTGAAGTTGGCGTTTTCTAATTGAAGTGTGGTAAGCAGGCAGCAAGATACCTATCAGTGTGTCCTCGAGAATTGAAAAATAGTTCTGTACGGTCGTAACATCCACGCCCACATCTCGGGAAATCTTTGCAAAATTCACAATTTGAGTGTGGGTTTGAGCCGCTACTTGAAGAAATGTACGAAACGGATCCAATTTTCGAACTATCTGTTCAGCTTGAATCTCCTCTTTCAAGTAGTTAACCGCATAAGCTCTTAAATATTCCCGACGTCCCTCATCACTTGACTCTGAGTAGATTTGAGGCAAAGCGCCCCAGCGAAGGCTGAAATCCAAATCAAAACGATCCCCCAACTCTGCACTTGTAAATGGCCACAAATGATACATTGAGGCTCTTCCAGCCAGTAGATTGGCTGACCCTCGTTTCAATTTCCTCGCACTTGATCCGCTCAAAACAAATTTTATTTTTGTCTCCTCCATGGTCTGATGAACAAGATCCAAGAGTTTGGGAAGTTTTTGAACCTCATCAATGATCACCCATTCCAAGTTAGAACTTGCATTGATTTGGCGGCGGAGCTCCTGTGGATCAACACGATAGAGATCCTCCACCATGGGATCAAGGAGATCTACATAGAGGTGGTTCTTGTCCTGAAAATGGTGTTTGATCCACGTGGACTTACCTGTCCCGCGAGGGCCAAGAACAAAAAAACTTCGTGATTTCATGGGTTTAAACAATCTTCTGACCATACCCAATAATTGTACGCCAATTATTGGGTAACCTCAAGCTGTGAGGCAAAAACTCAGTCTCCTCAAAAACATTCTGATAAGTCTTACCACAGACTATTGAATAAAGCGGCCCGACGTTGGTCGAGTAAGAAGTCTGGTGATGTTTCGAACGCGGCGATTCGGAACAGATTGTTCCGAAAAAGCTTTACGATTCGAGCAAATGGACCGTAACATTTGCAGTATGGCTGAAGCAAACCACAATTCCGATGAGAAACCTTTTGACTACCGTGAAGCGTTGATCGAAGAACTTCATAGCCGTCAGGCGCGAAACTCACGCTACTCACTTCGCTCATTCGGAAGGGATCTTGAGGTGAGCGTGACGGCCCTCAGTGATGTCCTCTCTGGCAAGCGCGCATTTTCCAAACGCAATGCCGAAAAGATCGCACATAAGCTTGGCTGGTCACCACTTAAGAAACTCCAATTCTTTGAATCCCTAAAGGGAAAGACTTTTGATTTTGCTCAGGTCTCTGAATCTCTTTTGATCCAGGATGATCAGTTCCAATTTTTGACGGACTGGTTCTATCTGGCCATTCTCAATTTGGCCAACGTCGAAGAGCACAGCGCTTCCCCTGAATGGCTTGCTCACAGACTGGGCCTTCCTCAGAAACAGGTTGAAGAGGCCCTTGATCGACTTCAACGTCTGGGACACCTCGAAATTCGTTCAGAGAAATTGGTTCGAAAGACTCCACCGTTCAGGACCGACTGCACCAATCCATCCCTCTTTCGAAACAAATACCATCGACAGACTCTACGTCTTGCGGAGCACGCCCTTGATTTTGTCGCCCGAGAAGATCGAAACATCAGCTCTGTGACCTTGGCGATCAATCCAGGAAACTTGGAGGCTGCAAAGGATCTCATCTCAAAGTTTGAGAGAAAATTGGTGTCCATTCTCGAAAAGGGACCTAAGAAAGATGTCTACACTTTGGCTGTTCAACTTTTTCCGACCAACCTTAACCGTGAGCAAAAAAATGATTGATCTTCAATTCAAAGACCTCCCAAATCAACTGACATCCCTCTGCAATCCATCTCGCTTAGCTCCTAGATTCCCTTCAGAAAATTCTGCGAAAAAAATGGTGAAGGGATTTTTTTTCAGATTGAACCAAGATCGACGAAGGACTCACCATAAGCACATTCGAGAAGATCATTGTTCCATCTGGCGGGAAAGAATCGGAAAGTTGTGTCGCAGAATTTTTCAAATGAACTCCATCTCTATTTTGATCTTCTGCGCGCTCAAGTTTGAATCCGCTCTTGGCGGTGGAGACTATGTCGGGAATGTCTTCTTTGACAATGTTCGCTATGCCTATGCCCATGTTGAGACCTTCATTCAAGCCTGTCTGAAATCGAACATCTGTGAGCTTCAGAATGAGGAGCAGATTCTCCTCAACAAGATTCTCACTGCGATGGCTCGCGAAAAAAAAGATCCCAACCAAATTCAGTTTCCTCGAAATGAGAATCTGTTTTATGTGAACAACACTATCTACCTATCATTGACGGACCGTCGCGTTGGAGCACCCATCTATTTTAATGTAAACCACCTCCTGCCCGACCATGGCAGTGAATGGCGTCAAATAGTAGGCGTTGAAACGGCCATCGTCTATTTGATTCGCGAATTGGGTTTTCATCATGAGGGGCTGAATCGAAATCAATTAAGGGATCTCGGAGTAAAGCTGCAAACCTATCTCACCCGAAACACTCTTTCAATGCCCATCTCCGAAGAACTTGAGAACATTCGTGTTCAACTTCGAAATCTGGGAACCCCCTTTGAGGAGGGTTTCACATCGGAACTTCTTCTCTCCGACACGGAGGGCCTTGATTCCATCTCACAGAGTTCTCCCCTTTCGTGGAGCTGTCCACAGGGTTTCATTCAACTTGGTGATCCAGTCTACTCCAATCCGCTATGGATTCCACAGTCCGGTGGAGATGGAACTCCAACAATTTACACTTTGTATGCCCATGTCGAAATGAGATGTGTTCAACCCTCACAGGCTTCCCATGCCCTCAATTTGATTTTTGCAATGGAAGGCCAGTTTCAATTGATCCAAGGTCGTTCCAGCTCAATGAAGTTCTTGAATCGTTCAAAAGATCTCTCCGTGCGCTACTACCTATGTGAAACCACAGGAGGAGGACATCCCTACTGTGTGCACGGAAAGAGAAGAGGTGATAATTAGTCGTTCTCGCGAAATGCGCGCTCGTGATCACGACCATTTATAATGAGACTTAAAACTTTTAGAAAAAGGAGAAGAGAAAATGAAAAATCGATGGAACCCGACACTTTTAGCCCTCTTGGCCATGCTCATGGCCACTTCAACCACTCAAGCCGAGGTTCGAACAGATCCACGTGCAGCAAACGAATTTCCTGTTCCTGAGCCAATTCTGATCTCTCTTGGTCTGGATCTCTCAATCACCGTCTGCAATTCCAATCCAGGAGGTGATTATTCCTCATGTAGAGCAGGTGGGACAATTGGTAGCTGTGGCAGTCAGATACAACTTGATCCCATGTGGTACTTGCCCGGACAGGCGCCCAACTCCTATCGAGGATTCTGGTCACAAGTTGAGATGGAGGACTCTACACGTTACATTGGCATCGTCACCGTTCTACTCTATAGGTGGGAGGATGTCGGTGATGGCCAGACTCCCTACACCAATTACAATATAACCGTTGAAATTCTAGGCGACAGTGGCGTTGTGGCCAAGATGGTGCTTAATACCGACAACCTTCAGACCATTCCTGGAGTCAGTTTGATGGGCCCATCAAAACAGGTAGGATGGAGTACCTATACGCCCTATCTCTATGTGAGCTCGGCTTCAGAGAGTTGCACTTGGCCCATACCGGAGGACCCCGTAAGCCCTGTGGAGCCAGTTCCTGCTCCCCCATCCAATGTTGGCCGAACCACTCCCCAATGGGAAGTCCTCAAAGGAACCATCGCGCCTTGAAGAAAAGGTGCCAGGTTCCATTTGCTGGGCGCGACAGGTCAATTTCAGGATAACTAGTGGCTGGCGCGAAACCTGCTTTCGAGTGAATTTGCATAAGTTTTTCTTATACCGAGGCGAGCCGACGAAGGGCTAGCCAGAGGCGCTAACTCGAGGAATTCACCGGAATGAGGTTTCGCGCCAGCCACTAACTACTTCTGCATATTGAGTTGAAGCGTCCATCATTCGGAACCCCGCACTCATGGATACAACGGCACTTATGGCTGGATGCGTCCAGCATTCGGAACCTGGCACCTAAGCGGCAGTAGGACCGTGAACTGTGCGCCGCCTTCGGGATGGTTGGAGGCTTTGATCTCGCCTCCAAATCTCTCGATGATCGAACGACAGATGCTGAGGCCAAGTCCCGTGCCTACCCCTTCCTGTTTGGTTGTAAAGAAGGGTTCAAAGATGCGACCAAAGTCTTCCGCGCGAATTCCTTTACCACTGTCACGAACCGTCAACACCGCACTGGATTGGCTCTGTTGAGTTGTGATCCAGAGAGTTCCGTCTCCCCCAATCGCCTGACATCCGTTGTTCACAAGATTGAAGATCACCTGCTGGAGGAGTTGAGGAACCACCCAGACCGGCAAAGGATCCGAGGACAACTCAATCTCCTGATTGATGGTTCGAAGAGCGGTCTTAAGAAGCGGAAGGGTTTTTCCCACAAGAACATTGAGATCGATCTCTTCAGACTCGCTCTTTGCCTCAGAGAATTCACGAAAGTTCTTAATGATCGCCTGACATCGAATCGCAGATTTCTCCACCTCTTTCAAATCATCATGAAGCTGTTTCTCACCCCGATTCTCCTCCGCCAAAATCTGAGCCAGTGAACGAATCCCCGTCAGTGGGTTGTTCAACTCATGGGCAAGATTTCCCGCAAGAGCTCCCAGGGCGGCCATCTTTTCTCCTTGAATCACTCTCTCACGAAGCATCCTCTCTGAAGTCACATCCTCATAGTGGTTGACGACTGCCATGAAGGTCTCTGAACCCGATGAGATCCTCAGTGGATAGGAATCAACTTTGATCAAACGACCCGAAACCTGAATCTCTCCTTGATGTGGGGCCTGAGTCGAATAGACCTTGGGCACGGGGCAACCCCTGCAAGGAGAATTTTCTCCCTTTCGGTTGTAACATGAAGCCACTTGATCCATCCCGCTTGTTCCAAAAGCTGGATTTGCACGCAAAACCGTATAGTCCCGGCTGATGATGGCAATGCCATCGTTCATTCGACTGAAGGTCTTCTCCCACAAAATGGAGGTGGACCGAAGTGACAACTCAACCAAGAGACGCTCAAGTGCGGTCGTCATCGACCCCCTTCTCTCAGTCAAGAATGTAAGAAAATGGGACATCTCCTCTTTAGAAAATGAGTGTTCAAAATAGAGAGTCGCTCTCCATGGAGGACCGTTCCCTAAGGCCTCCAACAAAGGGACTGTGATGACTCTTCCCATAGGTCTTTGACACTCTCGTGCCAAGTAGGCCTGGGACTCCGGATCGTCCAAACGGATCTCTGCAGCCACCTTCCATTGAGTCGAGAGGGCCCGCTCCATCAACACTCCATTTTGAAACAAGAGAATCCTTGGCTCCCTCTCCACATTGGAGTAAGCCAAAAAGGTCGCCGAGAGGTGATGAAATGTTTTAACTTCACTGCAGATGACTTTGAAGAGATCATCGATCGTACCGGATGCAGCAAGATCTTTGATGAATCTTACAAGCTGCCCCATCTTGGAAAGTTTCAGGCGCGCCTCTTCACGAGACCCTGCAAGCTCTTCAGTCTTCTCCCCAACGGCAGCCTCAAGTTCTGCATGAAGGGCCTCAAGTCTCTTGTTTTGTATAATGGCCTCGCGAATGTGCTCAATCTGTCTCTGCTGTTGGTGATAGTAGTTCGTACTCACAGCCAACCGATCCGACAAGATCTTAAGATGTTCGGGCCACCTCAGAACGTAACTGACCTCGGCTTGGTTGATCGATTGGGTCATCCATTCTGGGGATAGGGCTGAAAAAAGGAGCGTTGGAACCCCAAAGTCCCTCTTTGCATACTGCAAAAGATCAAGACCCTCATTTAAGTTGAAGTCATACTCCATCACAAGGCTCGAGTATCTAGAGGTTCGGATTTGAATCTGGGCCTCATCCAGAGAGGTGGTCAAAAAGCATGTGCAAATCTCAGCGTCAATTGCAGCTCTCATCGACTCAAGGTGAGTTTGACTGGAGGCCACAATGAGAACACTTGCCTTACTTGCACTCATTCGAGTTTACGACCGATCAGCCTGCATCACCTCGATCACACAACTCCACTCTTTCAGTGACTCTGTAAGTTCATACTCCATCACATCGGCAAGCATAAGGTAGTCTCGCTTCTCATAGCTCTCAAGAAGTTCGCGGATCGTTGCACTTGCATGGCGGTCTGCCTTTTGCCAGACATCCAAACACTTCCACTCACGATTCTTTCCAACTTCAATCGTACCAACATAACTGACCGTATCAATGATGTGTTGATATCCATCAATAAGAGTTAAAATGCGACTTAGGGGCACAGTCTCGGGCCCACGGAAGAACTCTGAGATCTCAAGAGCTTCATTGACCAATCCAGGAATGAGCTGATGAACTCCACCCAAGGCGTTGGAAATCACATGAGAAATGGTATCAACTTGAATGACAAGCTCTTTGATTTCTGACACTTCCACATCGGCAAACTTCTTTTCATCTTCATCTGTAAGATCAAGTCCATTCACACGAACATGACAGACCACTTTGTCCTCATCCATGCACTCCTTCTCAACTGCATGAATGAGATCTCCAAAGTTCTGGCATTGGGGATATTTCTCCTTGCACTCAAGAATGTTCCACTGAAGCTTCTCCATCGCTCCTCCTTGCCGTGGCACTACCAAGGGACTCTAGACTCTCTTCCACATGGAAGCCCTCCAAGATGTCCCGCAGTGAATTTATGATCTTCAGTTCGATCCGAATCAACGTTCGCGCTGAATCTACCATGCTAGTGTAGCGACGGCAGAATGTAAAATGAGTTTCTGCTAAACCTTGACTCCTCATCCACTCCCTCAGTTCGTGATCAAAACGAACTAGACCTCGGTCCGCGGCATGAAGGATCTTTTCTCGTCGTTTGGATTTGAGTTGCATCCACAGACGTAAAAACCTCAAGATACCTCTCTTGGTCATCTCACGCACAAATGTGAGAGCTAGACTTCCAACTTCGGAAAACTCCCCACCCGAGTGTTCCTGATTCAACGCCGCCGCCTGCGCCCACTGAAGAATCCATTGTCCCACCCAATCCACATTCCTACAAAAGGGGCGAAGGGCCCAAAATCCTCCCGGCATCAATGAAGAGCGATAGATCTTCACCTGTTCCTTATACTCTTCAGCCACAGTCTGAAGCCCGATTTCGTTTCCCATAAGATGGTGATGCATGACCATCGCCACAAGTTCAGGCGCAAATTCATGGCAGTGGAACTTCTCGTAAGGACAGGTCACGGAGTGGCTGCAAGGTGTGCAGGGTTGGCCACTTTGAATGAGGATGGCGTGAGGAGAGTAGGTTCCCGTCTTATCCACCTGGCTGCTTCCTACGGAAATCTCTACAATCTTGATGTCAGTGGCAGAGGCCATGTGTTTGATGCCCGTGTCGCACGTTAAGAGAAGGTCCGCCCTTTTGAGCAGTGCAAGCGCCCCTTCAAGAGAACAGATCAGAAGATCCGCCCAAACGGACCTCTCGCGCAAGAGCGTGCAAAGCTCCGTGAGACTCTCCTTTTCTGAAGGCGCCCCAATCAACACAAAGCGTGCTTGAGGTTCCAATTGAGAGTAAACCTCCATCACCTTTGTAAATTTGAATTTGTCCCAACTCTTTTTCGGATCACTCGTGAACGGTTGAACCACGATCCACTTCGTTGGATTCAAGGAATCCAGAAAGATCTCTCCAAGTCTACCTCGTACCTCTTCCACACCGCACGCAGTCTCTTCCAGTTCAATACGGATGGATTCCCTTTCACCCAGAGACCTCTCTCTTGAACCCAAATCGTTGCCACATCTTGTGGCTCCTAGAAAGGCATCAATCCAATGAAAAAGAGCTGGTTCCGAACTTGAAAGGTTCTCATTGATGTAACGAAACCAACTGTTCAGACCGAAAATGGAGGGGTTGTGGGCTTCGTCCAATGAGATGCCCTCTCTCTGACCTCCCTCTATGATTCCCACAAGCCACCCACTGAGTCGATTGTGGGTCAGATTGAGGATCAGATCAAACTCTCTCTGATTCAACTCTTCGACCAACTCTTGAACTCTCCAGTAAGACTCTAAGATGGGCCGATCGCTCTCACCCAGGCCACTTTGAATGAGTCCATATTCAAAAAGGTGAACCTGATCCACCAACTTTCCTAACATCGGCGTCAACCCCTGGAACGAGCTGTTGATGAGGAGTTCCACTTCAGCTTCGGGCCACCGGTCTTTGATGGATCTTAAGATTGGGGTCGACATCACAATGTCCCCCATACGCAGAAGTTGAACGACCAAAACTCTCATTGAATCATCTCCGAAAGAAGATTCCAGATTTTGGACTGCGAATCTTCCATTTTAAATTTGAGATCTTTGATGCTCAGAAGCTCGCTCTTTTCTTCACCAATTCGTGTGATCCCAAGTGGATCTAAGAGTTTCATCTGTGCTTCCAGCGACTTCCCATCTCGAGCGAGAAGATACTGCTGCCACTCGCTGTAGAAACGCTCCTCCTTCCTCATTGCAGGCGCATAGGGCAACACGCAATAGGGGTTGCGCAACAACAACTTCGCCTTTGAGGTGTCGAAGTAACGATGGGGTTCTTCTCCCACAATCATCGTCACTCGACTCTCCCAGCTCCTTTCAACGTGGTTGAAGACCCACTCAAGAGTTTCATTGCGGGCCTCAATCACCACAATCTGAGCTCTAGAACACTTTCTCAATAGAGCAAGAACATGATATCCACAACCGAGGCCCAAGACAAAGAGCGTCCTTTGTTTGCCCATGTAGGCCTCATCGTTGCAAATCGGTTTTTGATTCTCAATCCAACTTTGCGCTTGAGAAACGGGATCGTTGCGGGAAGCCATCAAAGTCCCGTCCAACTTGAAGATCCAGTGACCAGATCGAGAGTGACTGCTTTGAATCATCCTACTGGTTGCCCCCGTGTAAGTTTGATCTGCTCCTCAATAAGTCGACACAACTTGACTCCCCCTTCAATGTTTGGATCAAGAGCCAAAACCCTCTCCATTTCGATCAAAGCTTCGCTCAAGCGCCCCGCCAAAACAAAGACCTTTGCAAGCAAGAAGGCGATCTCCACGTCGTCACCGGACGACTCAAGGTAGACCTTCAACCGATCGATCACTAAGACCACCCTTTCCCCAGTGGTCGCCCACTCTGCAAAGAGTTTCAACGCCGTCACATTGAACGAGTTGAAATCCAGGGCTCTCTCCAAATTGGCAATTGCAAGATCACCATCGCCCAGTTGATGGTGAATGAGCGCAAGCCCTACCCACGCTTTGTCATTTTTGGGATTGATCTGGAGTGCTTCACGAAAATGTTTGAGCGCTTCAACATAAGATTCACGTTGAATTTCCAAGGTCCCATAGTTCACCCGAAGTGTGTCTGAGTTGGGGTCGATCGTATGGGCTCGATTGTAGTACTCCTCGGCCTGCGCAAAGTCCCCTTCTCGAAGAACAAGATTTCCAAGATTCTTGTAGATATCAAAGAGGATCGGATGAGCATCTTCAATCACCTCAAGAGCCCTGAGGTAGTACTCCTTGGCCTGCACATCATGGTTCATCAAATAGTGCGATTCTGCGACAAGACTGAGCGTCACCATGTCAGGTTGAATCTCACAAAGCGCCAAATAACAGGTCAGCGCTTCATCCAACTTACCCATTTTCGTGAAGCAAAATCCCATCCACCGAATGGCCTCTCTCTCATAAGGATCAACGTCGAGGACTCGTCCCAAAAGATTTTGAGCAAGCCCATACTCACCACTTTGGACGAGAAGAAGAGCATTCTTGAGATAGATGGATTCAAGTGTTGCAACTTCGATCTTCCCATCAATCTCTTGGTCCAGCTCTCGATCAAATTGGTCCAGGTACTTTTGTGAAAGCTCAAGCGGAAGGGCTGGACCTCCAACACCGTCTTCTCTACTTTGACCTTCTCCCTTTTTCTCATGCACTTCCACCTCCGCTCTGCCATTTGCTCTGCGACTCTTTCTACTCAATTCCAACTGAATTTGATCTCGATCCATAAACTTCAACCACCTTCGAACCCCGATTCGGGTTTTGAACTCATATGCCTTTGATGAGAAAGAGCAACTCGAGTGCCAACACCGACTTTAGGTGAGATGATCCGGTGAGATAGAGTCCAAAACTCATGCAGCCGGAAGAGAGCCTATTTGACGAGGCACTCCGTCACCTCGATTCGCCAAAGAGTTGACTTTTCAATTTGGTACTTCGTCAAAGATTTGACGATTGAAACTCTGTCAAGATCGACAGCATGAGGTCCGGGTTGAATCGGCAGATTCATTGTTGGCGATGCCCAGATCTCTAGGTTTTATCTTTGGACAGAGCTCCTTAGAAATAAGAATCCAACTCTTCTTGAGAGATCCCTTCTGGCCACGTTGACGAATCACCCGAATCAAACCCATCACCACCAGAGGTGTCATTGGAATCCAAACCATCTGTCACTGGCTCTTCAAGGCCTTCGTCGATGGGTTCTCCACCATCGTCTTCAATATTCTCTACAGGTGTCTTTGCAAATGATGGCAATTTAAGAACGGGCTTGAGGAGACATCCTCCATTTCCCTGCTGCACAACTGATCTTTCAGCGTCAAAGTCGATCACCAAAGAATAGGAGTATCCATTTTCAAATGTGACAGGCTCTGAGAGCACAATTTTGATTCCCGTTTGCTGTGCGCTGGGAGTCTTCATTGAGCAAGTTGTTCCATCTGCCTTCAGACCATAATGACCCTCGTCATCTAAGACGACTCGAATCTTACTCACTTTCAGATCCGTCATATCTTCGAGATCTGCCAGTGGCAAAAGCACACCATCCCTTAAAGTCATAAGGTCTACATCACCTAAGTTTTCTGCAATGATCAGCCTGGCCTCTTTCCCCTTTCCCTCCAGCCAAAGCTCAACATGATGAACGCAAAATCGTCTCAAGCTTTTACAGAATGCGTCTCTCTTCCAAACAGATGGTTGTCGGTGAAACATCTTTTGACTCGACTTGAAGCGCTAACTTTTCAACATGACAACTTTTTTTACTCTTTTTGCAAAAGTTGAAATCTTCTTTAAGAAATCAAGAGTTTACCTGCTCAATGAGGGACTGAATGATCCGAGTGACCAAAAGTTCTACAAAATATTACAAAAACAAAAATAGATGAATTCTGACCCCGGATTTGAATATGGTCCCAATTTCTTTTTTACACACTCTTGAATTTGACCATAGCACATGTCTCAAAATGTGATAAACTTGCCATCAGTTCTAACTTAACTTAGAGGAGCATGACCTTTGAGCCGACCTATCCACATCTTGATTTTGACTCTCTGTTTTGGAATCTATCTCGGAACCGCGCATGCCAGAAAGGACTCTGCAGAGAGATGGGTGACGACTTGTGAAGGCCGACAGGAGATATTTGGTAAGAGTGGAATCTCCAAAGTGATCTTCTATTCTGTGGGTCCGAAAGCCGTCCTTATGGGGACCTCCTTCACGGCTGAGGGTGAAGAGATTTCGTCAGCAAAGCATCTCTTTGAAGCCCATGAAATTGAAACTGAGTTGATTCAGGGGCTTCCCTCTTTCAACCTCCTTTTTGAAGGGGGTTACCTCTCAACTTTTCAGATCACCCGTCGATTTGAAAGCAGTGCATTGACATGGGACGAAAAGATGTTTCTTGCAGAATCATTTGACGCCATCGGCACAAAAGGGGAAAATTCAGTTAACTATTTGTGCTACTCGAAGGCTCTCAAGCAGCCTCTTCCCTCCGGAAGTGAACTTTTGGAGTCGCTGTAGAGTCCGGCATTCACATGATGGGGATCAATGCTAAAGAAATTAAAGAGCCTTTTACAAGGTGGAGAAGAAGAAAAGTCCCAAGACAACTTGACGCACCATGAAGGAGAACGAAATTCTCGAAGAGAGCCTCGAGTTCGCCTTGATGGGGGGCCGATTCAGTTTCACCGGACAAGTGATGATAAGCCACTTGAAATTTACAATCTATCTGAGTCGGGAATCGGACTTAGCTTTGCACAAATGCAACCTCCCCCAAAACCAGGTTCTCAACTTGGAGGACGATTTACGATTGCTTCGACTGAGTTCGCCGTTGTTTGTGAAGTGGTCCATGTCACCGACCCCATTGTGGGATGCAGGCTTCTCAATCGATCCGAGGAGTTGAAGCATGCCATCAAGAAGGCCTTTGAACTCGAACTTAGAGCTCACAATTTGGTCAAAATTCGCCCCGATGTGCTTGCACCTCGTAGCGATGGAACTCCCTACTATTTTCAAGGATCTCATAAGGAAGAACTCTTCTTTGTCGTTCAAGACAAGAAGATCATCTCATTGAACCTCACCTTTGCACCTCACTCCGTTGAGTGGAGTCATGAAAAGGGTTTGAGGGCAGGAAAGATTGTTCAACTTGCGAAACTTCGCGTGACCGATTCGAGCCACTCCAACCCGATTGACTATTTTGATCCAATTCCAAATGAGCTCTTATCCCAAGCTCGCAATTTCATCAATAACGTTGATTTTCTCTCATTTTCTCATAAGAGGGATCTTTTTGAGATTTTAAAAAATGTCTAAATTAAAATCCAAATCTCTCTTCGTCTGTCAGAGTTGTGGCTCTCAACGACCGAAGTGGGAGGGACGATGTACAGATTGTGGCTCGTGGAATTCGCTTGTGGAGGAGGTCGTGGAATCGGGTTCCTCCTCCGGTTCGCGTGGCTGGATGAAGGAGTCCTCCGCGACACAAATTCTCTCTCTCGATCAGGTCGTCACAGAGACCCAACTTCACCGTTGGACCACCTCCATCAAGGAGATGGACCGAGTGTTAGGAGGTGGAGTCGTCCCAGGCAGTTTTGTACTTGTGGGAGGCGATCCGGGAATTGGAAAGAGCACACTCCTTCTTCAAATGGCGGGCTCCTTTGCGACCACTCATCAACGATCCGTTCTCTACATTTCAGGTGAAGAGAGTGTTTCGCAGACAGCCCTTCGCGCCCAACGCCTGGGCGTTCGTTCCACCTTCGTCAAGGTCGCATGTGAAAGCAACCTTGAAATCATTGATGGTTTGATCCGAGACCACAAGCCTGATCTTCTCATCGTGGATTCGATCCAAACTCTCTTTTTGCCTGAACTTAGCTCAGCGCCTGGCAGCGTTTCTCAAGTTCGTGAAAGTGCAGCCCATCTTATGAGTATTGCAAAATCCAATGATACGGCCATTTTCCTTGTGGGGCATGTCACCAAGGAGGGGAATCTCGCTGGTCCTAAGGTTTTAGAACACATGGTCGATACCGTTCTCTCCTTTGAAGGGGAGAGAGGGCACCCCTTTCGACTGCTTCGTTCCATCAAAAATCGCTTTGGGGCCACTCATGAACTGGGGGTCTTTGAGATGCGAGAAGCGGGCCTGATGGAGGTGGTCAACCCCTCAGAGCTCTTCTTGCAAGAGCGCGGGGAACAGCCTATGGGCTCATCAATCTTTGCAACCATTGAGGGAAGTCGACCACTCTTGTGTGAAATTCAGGCCCTCACCACCTCCACCCACCTTGCAATGCCACGGAGGACCTCGGTGGGTTTTGACCTCCAGAGAGTTCATCTTCTCTCCGCAGTCCTTGAAAAGCATCTCAAGCTGAAACTTTCCAGTTGTGATCTTTTCGTCAATGTGGTTGGAGGACTCAAGATCTCAGAACCCGCAGCCGATCTCGCCGTCTGCGCCGCCATCATCTCCACCCAGACCAACAAAACGCTTGGCCCTCGCTCGATCTTCATGGGAGAGGTGGGTCTTACAGGAGAAATTCGCGGAGTTTCTCAGATTGAACAGCGACTTCGAGAATCGCTCAAACTGGGTTTTAATGAATTTGTCCTCCCAGAGTCCAACCACAAACATCTTGAGCCATCTTTGGAAAGAGAGCGAGTAAAGTACCGTTGGGTCAAGCATGTCAGGGACCTCAATCTTGGATGATATGAATCAAGAGCCTCCTCTGCTGCGACGTCGTCTCTCCGCAGAATTGACCCAGTTGGAATTTCTTTGTCACAGTGAGAAGCTCACTTTGGGAACTCTCATTGAGCAGATGACTCCAAGAAGCCATGCCATTTTGACCTTTTTTATCTCATTGCCGTTTTTGCTCCCCATCCCGCTGCCAGGGCTTTCGACTCCCTTTGGGCTCATGATTGCGGCACTTGGGATTTCGTTGTCTCTGCGCAAGAAGCCATGGCTTCCCCGATTTTTGAAGAGGCGTGAGATCTCACCGCGCTTTCTTGAAAAGGTCTTCCACAAATCTTCTGAACTCTCGATGAAAATGGAGAGATGGATACACCCGAGAGGGGCCTACATCGTGACTCACCCTTGGATTCGACAACTCAATGGCGTATGGATTGCTCTTTGCGGTCTTCTTCTGGCTCTGCCACTTCCTCCAGGCACCAACGCCCCACCTGCACTTGCGATCGTTCTCCTCTCGATCGGCCACCTTGAAGAAGACCTTCTCGTATTGGGACTCGGATACATCGCAATGGCCATCAATCTCATCTTGTTTTTTCTTCTTTTTTTCTTTGGAGTCTCTCTACTTCCCACTCAAACGTGACGAGTGCCTGGCTAATTTTTTGGAATATAAGATGTTGGTTTGGTCTTTGCAATGACTCCCAAGATGATCTGCAGCGAATGTTTCTTGAGATTGACAAACTCAACACCGAAGCCAATGGGTTCCGTTTTTCTTCGCACCCAACGCACGACTCCCTCGCCCACAATGGAGCCTTCACTTCCGTCAAAGGTGATTGAAAAGCCGATCTCCTGATCCACTTTTGGAAGTGAGTCCCTCATCTGGACAAACATCCCCCCTTGCCCTATGTTAAGTACATGGCCGCCAAGAGCACTCTGAAGATTCGAGAGTGAAAGTGCCACAGAACAGTCACAGACGTGTCGGTCCGGGCGCTCCTTCCACCGTTCCTCTTGCACAAGCAGCAATCTTCGAACCGTTGAAAAGATGTTGGCCAAATCAGGAGGCTTGTCAAATATCGCAGCAGCTCCTCGGTTGTAGGCCTCTTCAGGGGTAATGTCACTGATCCCTGTAAGAAACAGGAGAATGGCAGCATTGCTATTTCGTCTCTTCACCTCATCAAGAAGAAAAACACCGTCCCCGTCAGGCATCCTTATATCAGTCAATATCACTTGTGTATCTGGATTCTCATCAAGTCGCCTCAGGGCATCCTTTCCTGAAATTGCGGTCACGGGCACAAATCCCTCCTCTCGAAACTCCTCTTCAAGACCCTCCAGGAAATCAACATTGTCGTCCACTAAGAGAACTTTTGCTGCACCCATCTCGCTCCTCCCAAAAATGCAAGTTTCCTCATCCTGTGGCCTCCACAGCCTGAATCGGTCGATTGTGTGGCAACGTCACACAAAAGCAGGTCCCCTCTGGCCCACTCTCAACGTGAATGGCCCCTTTGTGACTCTCCACAATCTTTCGTGTAATGCTTAGGCCTAGGCCCGTTCCAAGACCTATGGGTTTCGTTGTGAAGAAGGGCTGAAAGATCTTTGCTTGCAAATCTTTGGGAATGCCTGGTCCATTGTCGCAAACTTGAACCTCAACTTTGTCACCATCTCGCGATTTAACTTCAATCAATATCTTCTTGATCGTTTGACTGGTTTCTCGAAGAGCATCAAATGCATTGTTGATCAGATTGATCAAAACCTGAGAAAGCTCAACGTAGCGCCCATAGAGAATGCAAGAGTCATCGTACCCATCCTTGTTCACAATCACATCAACACCACTGCTCATGCTCCTTTCATGACACATCACTAGCACCTCACTGATCATGGCCGGCAGATCAATCGCCTCAAATGGGTCATCAGCCCCTCCACGAGAAAATTTTCTCATCGAACGAGTCACCTCCATAATCTGATTGATGGTGCGGTCAATCACATCCAGTGGTTTTGTAATCTCGCTCTGTAGATCTTCCGGGAGTGAACGCCGGATCTTACGACTGTTGAGGAGGATGGTGCTGATGAAGTTGTTGATCTCGTGAACGATTCCACTGGTCATTTCACCTAAACTTGCCATCTTTGAGGCAAATTCGCTCTTGGCTCGCTCCTCCAAGAGCAACTGGTGACCCCTTTCAAATGGAACCAGAATCGCATGATAGAGAATTGGAGTCAGGGTCACCACGAGCAATATCGAATCGACAATCGCCATCTCGATTCCACTTAGATGGGTGAGTTGACCCAAAATGAGCATATTGATCATCTCCACCACAAAGACAATGATTGCTATGACCAACATGGATCTGTAGGCGACTCGTTTTTCCAAAAGAACCTCTCCCCCACACAAATGGATCAATCACCATTTTTACTGTCGCACGTGAACTCGCTCGTGATAACATCTTATCAATAGGACTCTATGAAATGGAGTCCTAAAGGGAGACAAAACGTGAGTTTAAAACATAGGTACAGATGTGGAATCATTGGAAACTGCGCATTCATTGCCCATATCGACGAAAGTGCAGACGTCAACTGGCTCTGTTGGCCCCGATTTGACAGCAGCTTCATCTTTGGAAATCTCCTCGACTCAAAACGAGGAGGTAGCTTCTACATTCGCCCCGAGGGCGAAAATTTTCTCTCTCATCAGACCTACCTCCAAAACACCAACGTTTTGGTCACAGAATTTCATGCCGCAGATGGAAAATTTCGAGTGATTGATTTTGCTCCAAGGTTTCTTCAGTTTGAACGCTACTTTAAGCCCCTTATGCTTTGCCGAAAGATCGAGCTCCTTGAAGGACATCCCCGAATTCGCATCGTCTGCCAGCCTCGAGGAGAGTATGGTCAGACCACCCCTGAGGTCCAGGTTGGTAGCAATCATGTGCGATACAGTGGCTTAGGGGCTCAAGTTCGACTTACAGCCAATGTCCCTATCACCTACCTCGTTCAAGAACAGCCCTTTGTCCTTAACGAAACACGATATCTTGTGATGACTTGGGGCGCACCACTTGAAGCACCACTTGAAGCAACCTGTGAAGATTTCCTAAGAAAGACGATCAACTATTGGCGCCTGTGGGTGCTTCGCTGCTCCATTGGGAACTTCTTTCAAGATGCCGTCATTCGATCTGCTCTTGCTTTAAAACTTCACCAGTATGATGACACCGGAGCCATCATTGCCTCTGCGACCACAAGTCTCCCTGAACATCCCCACAGTGGTCGAACGTGGGACTATCGTTACTGTTGGATGCGCGACGCCTACTACACGCTGACCGCTCTGAACAACATCAGCCAGTTTGAAGAACTTGAACTCTACGCAAGCTATCTTCAAAACATCGCCACCTCAGAGCATGGACGTTACCGCCCCGTCTACTCGATCTCCGGGGACCACAACCTCACTGAGAAGACCTTATCACTTGATGGATATTTGGGAAATCAACCCGTTCGCATAGGCAACCAGGCCTCTCTGCACATCCAAAACGACGTCTATGGGCAGATGCTCGTCTCGATTCTTCGCTTCTATGTCGATCGAAGATTCATTGGCAACCACAGTCTCTACTCAAAAAAGCTCATTCATCATCTTCTCAGTTGCATTGAAAGTACTATGGAAGAACCTGATGCTGGTCTATGGGAGTTTCGAAATCGTGCCCAAAAGCATTGTTACACCTTCCTTTTTCACTGGGCTGGCAGTGCCGCGGCTGAACGAATCGGCGTTGCTTCACAAAACCTTGAGATGGTTCGTCTCGCACGAAAACTCAAGTCACTTGCTGCAAACCAGATTGAGTCCGCCTACAATCCGACTCTTCAAGCCTACACTCAATCGGTGGGAGGCGAAAATCTCGATGCAAGCCTTCTTCAACTGATTACGATGAACTACCTTGAGCCTCAATCCCCTAAGACCGTAGCCCACCTCAGCCGACTTGAGAAGGAGTTGATGACTCCAGAGGGCCTCTTTTTTCGCTACAAACATCAGGACGACTTGGGCAAACCTGAATCCACCTTTCTGGTCTGCTCCTACTGGTATGTCGAGGCATTGGCGTGCATGGGACGAATCGACGAGGCAATGAGTCATTTTGAAAATCTTCAACAATATGGAAATCATCTCGGACTTTTGAGCGAAGATGTCGATGCCTCCACAGGAAGTCAGTGGGGAAATTTTCCACAAACCTACAGCCATGTAGGGTTGATGAATGCGGCATTTCGTATTACAAGAAAGATTGATCGTCCCGATTTTCTGATTTCGTGAAAGGAGGTGCACTATCCACTCGAACGATCGATGGATCGTGGTCAGCAACCGGCTGCCATTTTCAAAGGACCCGCTTACGGGAAATCTTCAACCCTCTTCTGGTGGTCTTGTCTCTGCTTTGAAGGGCATCAAATGGGACCAAGGGAAAATCTGGGTCGGAATTCCTGGTGGCCTGACTGAAGCGGAATGGAAGGACCTTCCCCGGGAGCAAGTAGAAAATTATGAGCCCCTCTTCATCTCAAGTCGCACCTACAGTCGCTACTACAATGGAATCTCAAACAATGTGCTTTGGCCTCTTTTTCACTACGAAAGTGATCTTGTTCGCTTTCGTTGGGAAGATTGGACGGCCTACAAGAGAGTCAATGAGGAGTTTGCCGAAAAGATTGCGGATCTTGCCCAACCCAACGATCTTATCTGGATTCATGACTTTCACCTCTTTTTGCTCCCTCAACTTCTGAAGGAGAGACGAGCTGAACTGCGAATCGGGTTCTTTCTACACATTCCTTTTCCAAGTTCTGAAATCTTTCGTCAACTCCCCGTGCGCCGCGAAGTTCTTGAAGGATTGATCGGAGCTGATCTGATTGGGTTCCACGACTATTCCTACCTTAGGCACTTTTGCAGCTCACTGCGCCTTCTTCTGGGCCTGGACTCCAACCTCGTTTCTGTCACACGAAGAGATCATACCACTCTTCAGCTCGGTGTCTTTCCTGTGAGCATTGAATCTGATGAACTCATGAAGAGAGCCATGAGCAAAGATGTGAGCTTCCACTTTAGAAAGTTCAAACACCACAAACAGACCCAACAACTCATTCTTGGAGTTGACCGACTCGACTATACCAAGGGGATCGACCTCAAGCTGGTCGCATTTCGAGAACTTTTGCGTGAACATCCTGAACTTCGAGAAACCGTTTCTCTACTTCAAATCGCGGTTCCAACCCGTCACGAAATTCCAAGATACAGAGAGCTCAAGGGCAACATCGAACAGATGGTGGGTGAGATCAATGGAGAATTTGGAAGTCCAAATCATGTCCCCATTCAATACCTCTACACCTCAGTGTCTCTGGACCAGCTTCTCGCCCTCTATCGGCTGTCCGATGTCCTTATGGTCACAAGCAAACGCGACGGGATGAATCTTGTCTGTTTGGAGTACATCATTTCTCAAGATCGTCATGATCCTGGCGTAGTCCTTTTAAGTGAGTTCGCAGGTGCAATCTCCAATTTGAGCCATGTGATCCCCTTAAATCCTTGGGATATCCCCGACACAGCAGAACGATTGGCCAAGGCTCTATCCATCTCGAAGAAAGAGCGTATCCTACTTCATGAACCTATGGCTCAATATCTCAAACGATACACCTCCTCCCACTGGGCCCAATCTTTTATGGGCGCTTTGGATCGATGCAAAGCACGGACCACCCGAATTGTCGACCTTCCCATAAAAGGAGCCGATGTCCTTCTCCCCGATTCAGCACTTAAGATCATTTCCGATCGAGACATTCTTGTTTTTTGTGATTTTGATGGCACGCTGGTCCCTATTCATGAGAATCCCTCCCAGGCGCTCCTGACCAAAGATCTAAAGGGAGAACTTGAAGCGGTTTTAGGAAGCGGGCGAATTTCGCTGGTTGTGGTGAGCGGTCGAAATGCTCCCTTTTTGCTCGATCAGTTTTCAACTCTTCATGTGGGTTTGGGTGCAGAACATGGGGCAAAATTTTATGACACTCAACGTGCCCGCTGGAGCTCACTTGTGCGATCGGACCGCCACTCTTGGATGCCACACGCGCGAAAGATTATGGAGGACTACACAGAGCGCGTGCCCGGAAGCCACATTGAGAAGAAGGAGTATTCTCTGGCTTGGCACTTTCGAAAATCACCAGAGGAGTTTGGAACCTACTTGAGTCATAAGCTAATGGAAGAGCTTCAGATTGGCCTCTCCAATCTTCCCGTCACGATGGTGTATGGAAAGAAGGTCGTGGAAGCTCGCTCCATCGAAGCCAACAAAGGAAGCTTTGCAAGATGGTTCATCGAAACGCAATCCTCTGCCAAAGGTAAGTTCTTTGTTGCCATTGGAGATGATCAAACCGATGAGGACCTCTTTTCAGCGTTGCCAGAAGGAAGTCTCACTGTAAAGGTTGGAGAAGGAACAACACTTGCAAAATACCGCCTTCACGATCAAGCCAACGTCTACAACCTACTTCGCACCCTCTCCAGAATGTGAATGAAAATCAAAGAACAAAAAAACCCGGATGTGCAGTGCACGCTACAGCTGATAGCCTTTCATTGCACGACGAGCTTTTTGA
The DNA here is from genome assembly GCA_014584465.1 of Pseudomonadota bacterium. Classification (GTDB taxonomy): domain Bacteria; phylum Bdellovibrionota; class Bdellovibrionia; order Bdellovibrionales; family JACTMU01; genus JACTMU01. Next base: position 21,917 of record JACTMU010000079.1, read on the forward strand.
ACTGAGGTTAAGTCTTGGATCATCTGTGTCTTCTCTTTTTCAACAAGTGAAAGAATTCTTAGATCCTGATCCACAATTCCAGCCACAAGGCTCTCTTTTTCGGAGACGAGCTTGGAGATCCTTTCGTGAAGGTCATTCTGATCCAGGTCTTCAACAGCAAGGTTCTTGAGGGCCAAATCAAGTTTTTGATCAATCTCCCCAATTACCTTCAAAATCTCATCACGAACTTCATAGAAGCGTTCAAGATGATCAAAGTTTCCCTGTTCAAAGTTGAGCATTTCAACTTCGTTGAGAAGAAAGAATCTCTCTAAGAAGTGATTCTTGTTCTTTAGTAACACGATGATTCGATTCATCTTGGACTCCCCCAATATTTGTGAGTCGATCTACCGACTCGTTACAATCCAGAACTGTTTTCTCTCTTCAACTGTTCGACGGCGCGGCTCCATCCATCATAGAGTGTTTCGAGCAACTTCAATACATGCTGCAATGGAACAACATCATTTTTAATGTTTGCTTGAGTCAGTTGACTTGTCATAAACATGTAAAGCTGTTCTAAGTTTGCCGAAAGCTCGCCTCCTGCCTCATGATTTAAGGTGTTGTTGAGCTCGAGAATGATATCATAGACGCGACCAACGTTCATTCCTCGCTCGCCAATATCGCCCTTTTCTACTGCGATGATTGCACGCTTGGTGAACTTGATGGCCCCCTCATAGAGCATGAGGAGAAGTTTTTCTCGACTGGCACTCTGAATGGATGTGGTTTTGTATTTTTGATATCCGCTCTTCATTGATGCTTTAAACCTCCGTGTGGTCGGATCAGTTTGACCTTAACCACTTCATCGGAATCTCTATTTCCTATCTTTAAAATACAATTTCCTATCATCCTGCCGTCAAAGATCCTGCACCTAAGTTAAGTCCTGTCGATGCCCCAGCAGAGGCCGCAAATGATGCCATCGCGCTGCCTTGCGACTTAAGCTTGGACATGGACTGCTCGAGTCGAGAAAACTTCTGTCGCAACTGCACCTCTTTCTTTGCCAGCTGCTCCTCTTTTCTTGCAACACTTTTATCAAATTGTGAAATTCTGTTTTCCAGACTCTGCTTTCGATTGGCAATCGGACCAAAGGTTTGGTTGAGAATTGAATCAATGTCGCGCTTCAAGGTGGGAATGAAACCAACTTTGAATCCGTCTCCTGCAAAGAAGGCTTGAACATCACCAGGAGTTCGAGATGTGAGCGCATGAAATTTATCTGCATCAAAGTCAAGTAAGCCATTGCGATTGAAGGCAATTCCTAGTTGATTCAACCGTGTGATGGATCCTTGCACACCATACTGTGGGTCCAGAACCAACCTTCGAAGCCTCGCCTCAATGGTTCGAAGGATTGAGTCACCTCCTAGAGTGCGAGAGGTGTCGGTGTGTTCATTCATTTTGTTTTGACTCTGAATGAATGAGAAAACCTCGTTCATTGAGCTTACAAAATCCTTAACTTTTCCTGTGACGGCATCGATATCCTCTTTGACTGTGACATTCACTTGACGTCCGGGCGAAGCTTGTTTTAGATCTAGAGTTACTCCAGGAATGAGATCAACGATCTTGTTGTCCGAGATCTCCATCTCAAAGCCGTCCAGCTTGATCACACCATTTTGAGCCGAACGCTCTTCATCGAAGTAGAGATCCATATCTCCATCTAAGAAATAGAGCCTCGGATATTCGATCTGATTGTCATCACCCACATTTTCACCGGATAGAACCAGACGAAATGGGTACTCTTTATCCTTTCGATCATTGATGACCGTTGCACGAATTCCGATGTTGGCCCCATTGATGGCCTTTGCCGCTCCATCCAGCGTGTTGTTGTCTCCATTGATGTAGACTTCACGTGTTCCTTCAGGAGTCTCAAATGAAAAATAGCCTACCCCGATCTCCGTTCGATCTTTATCCGGAAAGCCATTGGTCACGGCCGCTGCCTTTTGGGCCAGCTGAAGAACTTCGATGTTCCAACTTCCCGGCGCCGCAAACTCTGGATCCACAGTCCCTTGAACAATGTTCGTATCACCTGAAATGAATTTGATGTCCGAGAACCCTCGCGTTCCAGCAAGTTCTGCAATGGAGGCTTTGATTTTGCGCGTACTCTCTTCGAGCTTGTTGACAAGTTCTAACTTCGTGCTGCTTTGCTCACGTTTCTTTTCAATGTTTTTAATCGGAATCTTTTCAACTTCGATCAGCTGCTCGATCAAATTGGGCGGCAACCCCGTATTGATTCCTGAAAAGGCTATTGGCACCCTCGTCCTCCTGACACAGGTGTTTTCTCATTTTATTATGGCAGATCTTTTTTAAAACTGTGAGTCAATAATCCGTCTAGCCTACTCGATGGTAGAGAGAACCCGGACGATCCTCTTGTGAGTGAAGAATGGACCCGAGATCTTCCTCTTCGATTCTTCGCACAACCTTTCCCTGAAGATCTTCAATAACGACAAATCGTCGTTTTCCCACAAGGGTCACATGGACCTTGAGATGGTTGTTCTTCACTCCGGGATGAGATTCGATCATTCGTACAGCTTCTTGAAATTCCTCCTCGGTCAGAGGTCTACGCTGTTCTTCTTCCTTTTGGTCTTGCTGATAGGCTTGTCCACCGCCATCGCGATCGGTCGCAGACTGAAGCCTTGATCCTTCACGAAGGTTTTCTACACGATGATCCTGTTGAAAGGGGATCGGGTATTTGGGCAATATCTTAAAGTCCATGGCATCTCTCTTTCGGTCAAAATTCAAAATCTCTGAAGTCCAGTACTTCTACAGTTCACAAAGTACCCCAGAGGGCTTTAGATAACCCTCTGGGTAGGTTGGGATACCCGGGAGACCTAAGGAGTATCTCCCGTAAGACCACCTGGAACTTAGCTGAGAAGCTTAAGTGCCATGGATGGTTGAGAGTTGGCTTGTGTCAAAACTGAAGTTGATGCATTTAACAAGATGTTATTGCGTGTCAGCTCTGCACTGGATTCTGCTATATCTGCATCTCGGACCCGCGAATTGGCGGCTGAGATGTTTTCTATCGAAATTCCTAAATTGCTATCTGCTGAGATGAGGCGATTTTGAACGGCTCCCAAGGTCGCTCGATAGCCATTGACCTTTCCGAGCGCCTCTTCGATGGTCGTAAGTGCGCCTCGTGCCCCATCTTTGGTTGTAAAGTCGAAACCGTCAGTGCCAAGCACATCATTGGTTGCAACCTGTTGTCCTGCATTGAATGTAATGCGATCGTTGAAGTCATCATTCCCGATATCCACCTGAAACTCAAAAGAGTCAGCAGATCCATCCAGGAGATGAATGTTTCCAAATCGAGTCGCCTTTGCAATACGTTGGGATTCGTTTTTGAGCTCTTGCACCTCCATGTCAATGAACGCTCTCTCTTCTTTACCTACGGTATCACTTGCCGCCTGCACACCGAGCTCTCTCAGTCGAATGAGAATGGTGCTGATCTCGTTAAGACCACCCTCTGCGGTTTGCACCATGGACATCGCGTCCTGCGCGTTTCGTTGCGCTTGGTGGAATCCACGAATGTGGGATTTTAAGGTCTCACTGATCGACAGCCCTGCAGCGTCGTCTGCAGCTTTGGTGATTCGATCACCAGATGAGAGTTGAGCAAAGCTCTTACTGATGTTGCGTTGGCTGTTGGCAAGTGCCCTTTGGGCATTGATCGATGCCATGTTGGTTGTAATTCGTAAGCCCATTTCTTCTCCTCCTCAGAGTAGAAAAATCCCTTTACCCTCAAAGAGAGTCCGACCTACCTCGGATCTTTTCTTTAGGAGCGCCGATTCCTGGCACATTTGGTTGAATACGTTGAAGTCTTTCAGGCTCAAACTCGCTTTGATCTCTCTGCAAACGATGATCTTGAAGCAGTCACTCTTCATGATCCTCTTGAGGGATCCAGTCGAGTTTTCACTTGACCGACACCAACTCTTTCGGCGAGGTCGCGCTCTTCTGAAGTCTCGTCGAGCGAAACTGGACTAAAGGAGGAGAATATCTAGACTTAGGAATTGAAATCAAGACGAACAACGCGTTCTTTTCAGGGCGAAGGTCGAGACTGACACTTTGTCTATGCCGACCTTATATCGATGGACATGAGACCAATTGGACGTTTTGCCAGTCTGGCAACGGAGCTTCACCATTTTGAACCCAGATCTTGGCATCAATAAAGAAAAAACCCAGGGGATGATCCCCTGGGCGGGCTTAAGAGTAGTTTGTCTGTGGGCTACTACTCCAGTTTAAATATGCGACTGTGGGCCTAAAGCAGCTTGAGCGCCTGACTGCCTACGGTGTTCGCTTGCGCCAGAACACTGATCGCAGCTTGTTGAAGGATCTGAGATGAAGCAGCTTCAGCTGTCTCATAGGCAATGTCTGCGTCTGAGAGCCGCGAAAAGGCCGCAGCCATATTTTCATTTTGTATATCTAAGTTACTTACAGTTGCTTGAAGTCGGCTTGACACCGCACCAAAATCGGCGCGGAGCTTACCAAGATCAATGAGTGACTGGTCCACGGCATCCAGAGTGGCCCGCGCGGCACTCTTTGATTCTACAGAGAGTCCAGAATATCCAAGAGTGCTTCCAGTGGCATCTGCCGTGATTTGGTAGCGAATGATATTTTCTTCACCGCCAAAAGCGCCTACATGAAATTCCATTTCATCACCAGCTCCATTAAGTAAAACCTTGTTTCCAAATCGGGTTGTTTGGGCAATTCGATCAGCCTCCATGATCAACTGTTGCGCTTCCTGATCTAAGAATCCACGCTCCACCTCTCCAACGTTGTCACTGGCAGCCTGAACACCAAGTTCTCGAAGTCGAATGAGAACGTTGTTGATCTCACTCAAGCCACCTTCACTGACTTGAATGAGCGATTGGGCATTGAAGGCGTTGTTTCGAGCTTGCACGAGTCCGCGTCTCTGTGCCTGAATGTTTTGTGAGATGGCCAGTCCAGCGGCATCATCTGCAGCTGTGACAATTCGGTTACCTGAAGACAAAGATGCCAATGCATGTTCGCTTCGCTTTTGCTGTTTCCCCAATTGCCTCTGTGCATTGATGGATGCGATGTTTGTGTTGATTCTTAAGCCCATTTCAAACCTCCAACGGGTTGAACACATTTTCCCTGTGTCAAATCCGTCCGCCCCTTTGGTGCCCACCGGCCCAATGAAAAAGGGATGCAGCTCTGCTCTTCCGTAAGTGGTTATTAATTTTTTCTTGCTGGAGATGGGCCGGCGTTCAAGTGGTGACTGCACTTAAATCGCCGGTTTGACTTGATTGGCACTTCGAGTGACTGCTGAAATGCTTCGATCAAGAGCTCCAACGTATTCAAGCAACTTCTCGGCCTTGGTCTAGAAAACTTTAGCCTTTGGTCTAGGCTGAAGTGCTACGCAAAGCGTCTTGTCATTGATATGAATGAGAGTTTATGGAAAATATTTTTTTTGCACGATGTCCTGAGGCTACAATAGCTGAGCAATCTTGACGGGCGAGGCGTTCGCTTGAGCCAAGACGGCCACCCCAATGTCGGTCAGCACCTGCCCCTGCACCAGCTCGGAAATCTCGTGGGCCACATCGGCATCTGAAATTCTCGACTTGGCTGTGGAGATGTTCTCATACTGATTGTCTAGGTTGTTCATGGCAATCTGAAGGCGGCTCTGGATCGCCCCAAAATTGGATCTTACGCCCGCCAACTGCTTGATGGCCTCGTCCAGATCGGTGAGGGTTGCGCGAGCGGCGTCTCTCTTTTCGATGCTCAAATTTTCAATTCCCATAGTGGTGGCTGTTGTATCTGCATTGAGGTTGTACCTAAGCACGTTGAACTCATCGATATTGGCACCAATATGAAACTCAAATTCTCCACCATCGCCGGTCAGAAGTTTCTTTGTACCAAATTGAGTCGTGCGAGCAATACGATCGGACTCTGCAATGAGTTGGGTAAACTCTTCGTTCAGAAACTCCCTCTCCACATCGGAGACCGTGTCGCTGGCTGCTTGAACAGCAAGCTCTCTCAAACGAATGGCGATGTTGTTCTGTTCATTAAGCCCACCCTCGGCGACTTGAATCAAGGACATGGCATTTTCCGCATTGCTTCTGGCCTGCTTGGTTCCACTCAACTGCCCTCGAAGATTTTCAGCAATGGCAAAGCCCGCGGCATCGTCCTGAGACGATACAATGCGCGAACCGGTTGCAAGTGCCTTTAGGGCGTGCTCCGTCCTCATTTGTGCCTTCCCCAACGCCCTTTGCGTCGAGATGCTGGCCGTGTTTGACCCAATTCGAATACTCATGTCGCTCTCCTTGTTGCCCCTCAGTGCAAGGGGTTAGGAGAGTAGCCCACAGATCTCTCGCACCAGACCCTTTGGGTCCAGTTGCATTTCAGCAGTCACACTCTATTTCGGCGCTCTGCATCATAACTTTAGGGATTTTTTACTTCTTGCGTTATTTTCTTAAAATGATCCATACCGAGAAAATGTATCTCTGTAGATCTCCATAACAAGAGCCATCATCTGTTTCTCAGGATACTGGGAGAGCATGATCCCCACACGTGCATGAGTTTCGTTTCGACCTCCGGGTCGAGTTCTCTTGACCAGGCGAACTTCACCTTTGATTCGAAAGAGAACCTCGTCACTTCCTCTCATCAAAAGAGCTTGGACCTCATCTCCCTTCCCAAAGAGAGGATGATCAGGAAAATCCGCACTCTCCTTAACCAAAATCGCAAGTCCCGCACGACTCAAATCCAAAACGGGAAAGACGATGGGTTTTGGCGAACGAATGCGATCCATATAAAGCCTCAGATCGCGACTCGAATGAACTTCAACCCGAAAATCCTTCCTTCTCTGCAATCGAAAGATGGAGTCCGAAAGATCCAACGAAAACTGACCATCGTGACGTCTCTCTAAATTGGACTTTAAAAAGAATTGATCCGACTTCAACGAAAACGTGACGACGACTTTTCCGAGTTGACTCTCTGAAAAGGCAGGACCGGTTGGTTTGACCACAAGCTTATTGTTGCTCACTCGAACTCCACGGACGGACAGACGAGATCGATCTGCACTGGTGCAAGTCAGTTCAACTTCCCCACTACTTATGGCAGTTCGAATCTCTTCAATCTCACTTTGATGTGAGACAGGGACAAAGTCCGCCTTCTTGCGTTCACCCAATGCTCCTCCTAAGAAAAAGATTGAGGTACCACCACCGCCTTGCCATTTCCGTTCTCATGGCAGTTCGGCCATACCACAATTTTCCAAACAGCCTTCATTGTATTGAGGAGAACGATGGACAGCAACTTGATCTCGATGGCAAAGATACATCGCAGCACTAGGCCGCATGATCGATATAAAGACCTTTTGTTTTGATCATGGTGGTCTCAATGGCTTCCATGGTCTGCTGGTACCTTTTCATACCAAGCTCGTGGATGCTGGTCCCCTTGCGTTTGACCTGCTCTTTTGACCGATCCTTGAACTGCCGACGTTGCTCCTTTAAAAACTCAGCAAAACGCAAAAGTCCATCCTGGGACTCTTCCTCAGTGACATCATCCAAACCCTCTTGAGATGACGACTCAGAGACCGGTTGAGTCCCCCCACCTGTAAGTGAAGATGGTGCCTCTTGGAACTCACCATCTGGAGCCTCAACCACAAAAAAAGGGGTGACCTCAGCAACTCTCATTGCAAAGGCACCTGGATGTTCGTCGACCCATAGTTCTAGGTATCGGCAACTATTTCAATAACTTAATGCTTAGCATTAGTTTGGACGCAGGATGGCCCTAGATTGATCCACGACCGGAATCACCCACTTGATTTGAGACATTCCATTTCAGATCCGGGTTAAGAGGCCTCACGATCTTCCCCAAAGAGATCGCCCCCAAAAGCTCCTCTTTTCGAAATGGCTTTGAAATGATTCCATCAAATCCACAGGCCAAGATCTTGTTGCGCTGGAGGGGGTCCTCAATCCGGTGGGCCGTCAATGCTACTACATAATGACGTTTAAGCTGATTTTCCTCTTCCCACTTGCGAACCATTTTGATGCTCTCATAGCCATTGACGACCGGCATTTCGATATCCATAAAGGTGATGTCGATCTCATTTTCTCGAAGTTGCCGAAACCCTTCAAAACCATTTCGGGCCGTGATGATCCCCTTAACAGAACTCCCAAGGAAACTCTTCATCAAAATATGCATATCCGTGCTGTCATCCACGACGAGCACCACTTTGTCACTCAAATTGGTCAGGGTGCTCCAATCGCCAGGAATTGAGTTCCTCCTTTGCTCCTTGAAACCTTTCAACGCCGTTCCTGCTGATGAGCCAAATGGAATTACAAATAAGAAACAGCTACCTTTACCGAGAGTCGACTCCACATGCAATTGACCTCCATGGAGCTCCACCATCTTTCGAACAATGGCAAGTCCCAGTCCCGAAGAGCTCTCCCCCATGGTGGGTTTATTGGACGGACGATGACCCTTTTCTATAAGATTCTTCAACTCCTTCTCTGAAATACCAGGTCCCTCATCCTCAACCCAACATCGAATCGACTGATCTTCACAAAGTGCCCCCATCACAATGGTGGTCTGAGTCTGAGAAAACTTGATGGCATTGGAGAGTAGATTGTTGAAGACCTGACCCAATCGCATCGGATCTACGAGGACCTCACCTATTTTTTCGCTCTTCTCCAGACGCAGAACGACCCCCTTAGCCTCTGCCAAAATACGATTGTTTTCAAAACAGTCCTCCACGAAGTGATCAAAATTCACCATCGATCGTTCGAGGTTCACCTTCCCCTGCTCAATCTGATTCAAATCAAGAAGATTTTCGATCAGATTCAACATGTAGCGCGAGTTTTCCCTCATTCGGCCCAGGGCTCTTTGAGCCTCCTTGTCAAAACTCTCTGATTTGTTAAAAAGCAAATCACCATAGAGCAGGTTGCTCGACAAGGGGCTGCGCAGATCGTGCGCAACCATTCCAATAAACTGATTCTTCCGATCATTGAGATCCATAAGTTTTCCATAAAGTAGGCTCTTTTGCACTGCCACCGCGATCTGACCTGCCAACCTCTCAAAGTAATCGACGTGAGCAGGTTTGTAAGTATTTTTGGCAAAACTTGAGAAAAAGACGAATCCGATGGGTTCCTCACCTGAAAAGAGAGGACACGTCATGCTCGAACGAATCCCCTCGCGTAAGATCAATCGGGTCGAACCCGAACCCGGATTTTCCTTAAGATAGGCTTCAAGATCACTGATGATGCGAGGTCCACCTTGAGTCAATATCGACTCAAGACTGCTTCCTCTAAGCGGAGCCGAATATCCCTTATCAATGAAGACCGAATCGTTTCGAGTCCAATGCCCTAGCGAAACCACACGGTCCTTCTTCTCATCAATGATCGCAATTCCAACGCGATCAAAGGGGATTCTTGAAGGAAAGTGTTCCACTAAATACTCCAACACTTCATCCAAAATAAGTGCCCTATGAACTTTCTCCGACACTTTAAAGAACTCCTGCATCTCACTTTTGCACTCCTGAAATGCAAGCACCATCTTGCGAAGAGCTGTTGCGATCTGACCGACACGATCTTTACCTCGAACCGCTTCAAGCAATCCTAGATCAGGCTCCCCCTGAATTGCCTTTTGAAAAAAGTCATCCAATATTTGCCAACGCCCCTCATCCATTGTTTCCACCTTTGCTCACGGTCGCACTTTGAAAAAGCACTTCCAAATCCTCAACCGTTTCAACGGCAGCCACCTGCCTTTGAATCTCCTGCTCATAAAGCCGCCGAAGGAGAACTCCTGCTTCACCTCGAAGGCGAACCACCGAATTTCGAAACGCCACATCGACCGCGAAATCTCTCTGTGACACAATCCACTGCGCAACCTTGTCGACCCCCTCACCACGTGTGGCCACAGTAGAAAAAATGGGAGATCCTTCGCGATAGATCTTGAGCTCCTGAATGAGAGACTCGGCCCCCTCAAGATCACTCTTGTTCACTATGATCAGATCGCCGATCTCCTGGATCCCTGCTTTGATCAATTGAACTGAATCCCCGGCACACGGATTTAGCACCAGCGCCGTACGGTCGGCCAAGTGGACAATGTCAATCTCACTCTGACCCACTCCAACCGTCTCCACAATGACAAAATCAAATTCGATCGCATCGAAAACACGAGCCATTAGAAAGGCCGATGCCGCAACTCCGCCAAGATTCCCACGACTTCCAAGGGAACGTGCAAAAAAAATTCTCTCCCACTTTGAACTTCGATCCGCAAATCGCAGACGATCCCCAAGAAGTGCCCCCTGGGAAAAGGGACTTGAAGGGTCAATTGCCAAAACTGCAACTTTGAACCCTCTTCCACACAGATGATCAATCAAACCCGCAAGCAGAGTGGATTTACCCACACCCGGAGCTCCTGTAAGTCCCAAACGAAAAGCCCTTCTCTGAGGACGGAGCATACAGGCCTCCCGCAACGAAGTCGGACCCATCTCATCCACTAGCGACAAAAGACGACCCAAGCAGGCCTGATCGCCCCCTTTGGATCGCTCAAAAAGGGGCCCAAATTGGTCACTCATCAAAGCTCCTCTCTTGTTTTCCTAGCATACTCTAACCTATAGAAATTGCGACCATTTTATGGATCTCACCCCGTTCCTGTCAAACCCATAGGCAGGGCCCTCCTGTGGGACCTCTCTTAGCCTATTTGAAAGACAATTCAATTCAACCACTTATCCCCTTGGTTCGACGGCACACTTTGTGCGTTCATGAAGACAGGTAGAAAGGAAGAATGGAGAATAAAAGGTGGATCATAGTCATATTATTTCTCGTCGTTGGTATCGCCACGATTCGTGAAGGACTAAAGAATATGTCTTGGATGCATCCTGATTCCGCAGCCATTCAAATTGATCTTGGAATGCAGCCCTTTCTGAGCCCCGCAGTCCCTCGAAAAACCAAATACCAAGCAATTCGAGATGAGGTGGTGGCCAAAAATCTTGAGGAACCTTGCAACGATCCCGCTGGATGCGGAACCCTAACTCCAGAAGGGGATCTTGACGCCCACAAAGAGTCCGAGGAAGGACCAAAAAAAAAGAAGGGCAAGAACGAGACCGACAAAAAAAAGAAAAAGAAAAAGAAAAACGACAAGGACAAAAAGAAGAAAAAAAAGAAAAAGAAGAGTTCAAAAAAACGAAAAAAACGTTCCAATGAAGAGATCGCCAAATCAGATGATCCATCTGGAACTTCTCCAAAACAAGATGGCGAGACCGCTTCACCACGACCTCAAGGCGTGAGCACCATCGTTATCCACAATCCAAAGGACAAAAAAGATCAACAGGACAAGGAAGAGAGCGAGGAGGAACTTATTGAAAAATGGAGGGCCGACCTCCTGTCCAAACCCAACCCAGAGAAGGTCAATGAGTTCATTGATCTCTATCTGATTCGCAAGATTCCTGAAAATGTCTTCTATACATTGGCCCTTGAGATGGCCTTTGATGAGCGGACCGAAATGGTGGGTTACGGAATTCTCTGTCTCGGGTCCACTCCAAGTGTCAGAAGCTTTCAAGAACTGGTAACCATTGAATCCAGTTCCGAAATTCCAGATTGGGCCAAATCAGATGCCACTCGTTACCTCCAAGGCTACACCCAACTTCACCATGTGAGACTGCTCACACGCATTCTTACTCAAAGCAAATCCAGTTCCATCACGATCCGTGCGACTCAATTGCTTATGAGTTCAGCCCAACGAAACATTTCAGCTCTGCGATCCCCAACAAGCCAATCCTCAGAGGGGAGTATGGATCGCGAAACTCAGACCCGCTCCATTGAGAGTTACAACAATGCCCTTTCAACTCTGGCAAGACTAAGGGAGAGTCAAGACGGTGACGTGAAAGAAGCAATGGGACAAGCCTATGAGACCATCTCATCCCTTTTGAATGGCTAACGAACCGCTTGGCCATTTCCCCCCAAACACAAACTACCCAATGAAATGAAAATGGACTAACCTTAAGAGATGAGGCTCCAAAGTGTATCCCACATTCCACTCACTTTTCTCGCTCCTAAAGGATGCACTCGGAAGATCAGCCTCTTGCTCTTTGCTCTGGGGTTGACTCTTGCTCAAGCTCCAGCAGAGAAGAGCCTTGCCGCCATCGACATTCCTCGAAATCTTGACTCCACTGACCGAAAGCTTCTCCTTCACAACCTTGGCCTCGGATCCAGCAGCAAAGTGCTCTCCAACCCCTATCCACTCGGTGGATATTCAGGGTTTGAAATCGGACTCACTGTGGAGTCCATTTCCATCCGTGACCTCTCTGCACTGGGCGATCAGGCGGACAATCCCAGCACCTTTTCCTTTCCAGTGATTTCCATCGGCAAGGGGCTCTACAACAACATCGATGTTTTTGTCCACTTCTCACCACTTACAGAGTCCTTTGGATTTTCCGAATTCGGTGCCCTTTTGCGATGGGTCTTCTTTCAAGCCAAATTCTTTCCCACCACATTTGCGCTTCTCGCTCACGGGAACAGTGCCAATTTCTCAAACAAAGTATCAACCGAAACATCGGGAGTTGATCTCGTTGCCGGAATCACCATTCGCAGGGTGGCAATGTATCTCGGAGCAGGACAGACAACATCCATTGGAAATTTCGTCGGAGGTGCAAGTGGTGTCACCGACACCGACCTCAGCGGCGAAAGGCCCGACCGCAAAGAGCAGGTTGCCTCTTTCCACTCAGTCATTGGGATGTCGATCCAGTTTGACCGTCTCTTCCTTGCTTTTCAAATTGATCGGTACCTTCAACCCGCGTATGGGCTCAAGCTCGGACTTCGATACTGACTGGTTGAACCACTAATAGGAACGAGAACCCGACTGCTTTTTCCACTCGTCAAAGAGAGCTGAACACTCTTTGGCCATAAAACCAGAGACGATCTTCAAAGGACTTCCACCCTGAGCCGCCATGTCATGATTCGAGATCGAAAGTTCCGAAAACCCAGCTTGATGGGCATTGCCTATGGAGGCACCAAAGATGACCGCGTCCAATTTGGCCCAGTGACAAGCCGCAAAGCACATGGGGCAGGGTTCACAGGTCGAGTAGAGCACCGCGCCTGTAAGATCGATGGTATGGTTCTGTTGGCAGCACATTCGAATGCAGGTCACTTCGGCATGGGCCGTCGGGTCCGAGGTCGCCCACACCTGATTGTGAGCTGCCATCAGGAGCTCGGAACCACGAACAATGACACTCCCAAATGGAGATTGGCCACAGAGAATCCCTCTTCTGGCAACTTCGATCGCCATCATCATGTATTGAGCATTCGGTGCCAACAGTAACATCTGAGGACCAGGCTAGCAAATGAGGACTCCATTGGCAAAGCAAAAGATCCGTCTCAAAATGGAACATCGAGGTTTCAAATGAAATATCGTGGATGGATCCTACCCAATTTTGCAACCTTTTCTCTCCCAAAACGTTTCACCCTCAAGGATCAATACTCTTTTCTCTGGGAGATCTTTTATGAATTCAAGAACTCTACATCTCATCTTGGCCTGCCTGGCTTCTCTGCTCCTCACCCGATGTTCCTCAAGTGACGGCGGCTTTGAACCCCCCTCAACCGACCCCAAGGTGAATGAGTGCAGCGAAACGGGAGACTCTTCTTGCGGCGATCCATGCACTGAGAATCCTGATTCTGAAGATTGCAAGGAAGATCCTAAAGATCCCGAGGTCACTGCGAAGAGCTGCAAAGAGCTCTATGAAGATGACAACACCCTCAAAGACGGTGACCATAAGATCCTGATCAATGACACAGAAGTGACTGTCTATTGCGATATGACCAACGGCGGTTGGACGGGCATCACCAGTTCCATCGCAGAGGAGCACCTGAGTGGAACAGCGAATCTGATTGCGGGCAAAACAAAACATGTCTCCTTGGACACGAGCTCAGGCTCATCCGATCAACTCTGTGCCTACGGAAAGAAGGGGTTCACCTATCGATATGCATTCAATGTTCCATTTGGATACACTCAGTTCTATTTGAGCGAATATCAAATCAAAGCCAATGGTCAGACCAAGAAATCTTCGAAGGACAAAAAGACAACGACGTCGACCACCACCACCACCAGTCCGAAGACCTCCTCATCAACCCAAACCAACACCTGTACTAACGCTGACTGCATGTCTACAAAATCGACGACTCTTTCTAAGAAGGATTCCACAAAGAGATACAAGAGTGAAATTGTAGGAAAGAAATTCCAACAGACTGAGTGGGCCGTGGCCTACTCGAAGAAGAAGGGGGGAACTGGCGATGTCTCCTTTGGATCACCAACCAACTCAGGACCAACCACCTCATTTGCAACCGAAAATGAAGAGAATCAACAATGCGAAGATTGCGAGCTCAGTTGGCCTAAAGGTTCGACCCAATATACAGTCTCCACGAGTGAACAGTCCACATTTCAAATCGAGTGGGGTGAATACAGCAAAAAACAGGTCGAGGGCTGGTGCGCTTGGCACAGTGGAACCATCTTCTTCTACTAGTGGTTCAACCACTAGCACTTCGAAAGCAGTTTTACAGTCCATTTCCATAATTCTGCGACACAAATTGCGACGAGATTTCTTGCTACAACTCCAGTCTCTATAGACCAAGTTTTTCAATGGTTCGGGTCGTCGATCTTCCCTCGACCAACGGAAGCGACCGCGCCTCCCCTCCGTAAGATCTTACAAAATCACTTCCCACAATCTTCTCAACGGGCCAGTCGCCCCCCTTCACCAAAACATCGGGGCGAATCAGCTTGATAAGCTCTAATGGAGTGTCCTCATCAAAGAGAGTTACAAAATCGACGCATCTTAAGGCATCTAGAATCTCACATCGATCGACTTCGCTCTGAATGGGACGCTGTTCGCCCTTAAGACGCTTCACACCTTGATCACTATTTACAGCCACGATGAGGACTCCTCCAAGTCGAGAAGCCTCTTGCAGGAGTCGAATGTGTCCAACATGAAGTAGATCAAAACACCCATTGGTAAAGACAATTTTTTTACCTTGAACTCGCAGAGTCTTTAAGATTTCAGTTAAGAAAGTTTGATTGACGACCAACTTCCCCTCCTCAGAATCAATGAGCTGATCTTACAACAGCAGTGAGCCTCATAACTTACGACTGAAAGCCATAGAGCGAAAGGCCACAGATGGTGCCGGCCAAGTCTCGTCGAAAGATGATGGAAAGAAGAGGTAAAAAGACGAACCCTGTCACAACTTGAATCACCATGCGAGCCAAAACTCGAAACGGATAACTCAACTTCTTTTGATCTCCATCCTGTCCCAGTTGCAAATCAAATGCCCACTCACCCAGTGAGGCTCCAAAGAAACTTCGAGAGAGCACCATGTACATCCCCCAAACTGCAAAAAGCAGAAGAGCAAGACTTGCTTGAGTCATCCGATCCACTTGAATATGTGAGAGAACAGTCGCAAGATTGAGATCCGTCACAAAGAGGAGCGACGCCACAAACATCAGAGAAAGTGCAAAGATCAAAATCCCATCAAGAAGGGCTGCAGATAGTGAACAGGGAACCATCTGAAGCCGAACCCTTCGAGGGCTCTGAGGACTCCCCTTTCTTGTTTGATCCTTTGTGGACGCACTGGGCAGCTTATCTAAGATGGTTGTGCTCAAAGGTAAAGAGGGGTTGTAGCCCACAGTTGCAGCTGAAGCTGTCTTGCTGGATCCAAAAATTTGACTTTGCGCAGGCGCACCCTCAACGGGCGATTTACGGGGAAGGGGAGCACTCCTTTTACGACTGTAGTTCCGACGTTCACGCAAAGGATCGACGGCGGGGCTTGCCAAATCCTCTCGCATCTCAGAAAGGAGCGACTTCGCACTCGGAACATCCTCCTTGGGGAGTCCCTCAAAGAGTGGTGGAACAACAGCTGGCTTGAGCTCTCCATCCGAGAGCGAGGAACTCTCCTCTTTGAGTTTTGCGCGCTTCTTATGAAAGCCTAAACCTTGAGTCAGTGGTTTAAACTCAAACTCATCAAATGGATCCATAGATCAAACCTCCCGAGGTTGGCCCTTCACGATCTCAAACCAAAGAGCGTCGCGTTACATAGCGACTAGCAACGCATGAGATCGAACTCATATTTTATGATGCCTATCAAAGCCACGCAAGCCGTTTCCACACGAAGGACCTCCCGGCCCATTGTGACTGGGCTCAGCGAAAATTTCGAGAAGAGGGAAACCTCGCCATCGGTAAAACCACCTTCGCTTCCCACAAAGAGCCAAATGGCCTCAGTTTTCGATCCTTGGGCCAGACCGGGCCCCGGCTCTCTCAAAAAATCCTTGATCGCAAGCGCCTCCTGACCCTCATAGGCAAAGAGACCCCTCGTACGCTCAGCCTGGTTAAACTCCGTCAAAACATGACTCAAATCTTGAGGACTTGAAACCTCCATCAGGTGTCCGCGCCCACATTGACGACTGGCCGAAAGGACAATTCTCTCCCATCTCTCTCTTCTATTCTCCAAGACTCGACGATCCTTTGAGAAACAACGCTCAGTGCACACAGGCAAAAGCCGAGTCACCCCGAGCTCGACCATCTTCTCCACAACGTCATCCATAACCGGAAAACGTGAAATCCCTAACGCCAAGTGGATCAAAGGCTTTCGAGCATCCCCCAAATATCGAGGCGACTCCATCACGATCGCCAGAGCCTCCCTCTTTCCAACCTTTTTCAACTCAACCAAGTAGATGCGATCACCGTCGGTCACCATCTCAAAACGATCGCCTACCTCATGACGGCAGACCACGCAGATGTGGTGAAAGAGATCCCCCTCAATTCGAATCCCATCCTGTCCGATCGCCTTTTGCTCAATCCAATAGCGCCTCATCCCCGCCCTTTTTGCAAACAATAGGAGACCCACTCTCCACATTCTTGCTGTTCTACCAACTTGAGTGAAGTCCCTGCCATGAACTCCTTCAAGAAAACCTCTCCATCTGCGACCAGCAGACCAGAGAGAATGAGATGTCCATTGGTTTGCACTGCATTTACAAGATAGGACTTTAACTCTCGAAGGGTATTTTCAACGATGTTGGCCACAACCAGATCAAACTTCTCCCCGATTCTCTCGATGGGGGTGTCACAGATCTCGATGGAACCGAGATGATTCTTCTCCACATTTTCCCGACAGACACGCAGAGCCTCAGGATCATGGTCAATGGCCAAAACTCGTGAGCTTCCCTCTAAAGAGGCCACCATGGCCAAAATCCCAGTTCCCGTTCCTACATCAAGAACCGTACGACCATGGGCCCTTCCCAGAAGAAGAGCCGCCGCCATCTTGGTCGTCTCGTGCGTTCCAGTACCAAACGCCATTCCAGGATCCATCCTTAAAGCCACGGTCGCCTCATTGGGGAGATCACACCAACTCGGAACAATCCAATAGGGCTCCTTCAAAACAAAAGGAGAAAAACTCTCCTTCCACTCGGCGAGCCAATCGCGAGAGGTCTCAACACTCCCCTCACACCTGAGGTTTGCAGTGATCGCTCTTAACTGAGAATAAAACTCCGCTTCTGGAGCATGAGCAAAGTAGATGGTCAGGTTGGTCGTCAAACCAGAAGCCTCCACAAAGGCCGAGGCACTCACCTGCTCTTCGATCCCCAAAGCACTCCACTCAAAACAGAGCTGTGAAACCCTCTCGTAGGCCTCCTCCTCAACTCCAAACAGGGTCAACCGATAAAATGATTCCATAATAGAGATGGGAAATAGCAGAGTGGAGCAAAGAGATGCAAGCTAAAACCCAGATCCGGATCAAATCTCCATCATGGAAGAGGCCACAGTGTCTGATTCTGGCAGTTGAGGTAAGGACTCCTCAATCGAACCCTCATCATCATTCAGAGCTCCCTTCGTTTCTTTTACGGGCAACTCTATGGCGACACTGGAAAGATCGACACTATCGCCGATCATCACAGTCGCATAATCGAGCATGGGCAGGTTTTGCCTCGATATGGTCGAGAAAAAACGAGCCACCGCGATTCGTTTTTGGACAAAAATGATTTTGAGTTTCCCAACCGGGACGACCAAATCTCCCACAGGCTTATTTGCTGGGCCGTTATGAAGGGTCAATTTTCGAGTCAACGTCACGATCATCCCCTCTTTGAGACCAACTTCTGCCCCACCGTTGAGGTAGTAATCCTTGTAGGAGATATCTGCAGCGTCCAGCAAAAGGTTCTTTCGAATCTCAATCACTGTGACCTCGTCGGCAACGGCCGTTTTAAAATCACCGAGAATAAGTGCCCCTAGAATGAGGCCAGATCGAAGAAGAATATCGGGAAATTTCAAGCGATTCGTCATCGTCACCCTCCTTGGACGAATCACCTTCCGTGGCCTCTGTTTTCACGTCATCCTGACGATGATAACAGCCTATCGGCTCAATGGGACGTGAAGTTTAACCACAAAAAAGAATCAAGCTTGAAATCAGGCTTCCGTCTATCCCTCAACCATTGGTGGTCGAGTTGCAGAATCAGGAATACGAATGGCAACAGATCGATCCTCAGAGTGACCCTTAAGAGCTTTGCTGGGACTTTGAACCACCCTCTGTTGAAGACGAGCAAAAATGGGTTCTCTGATGGCAAGGCTGTTGTCCTGAAGGACACATTGACGAGCGCGTCGTTTGGCCACATTGATCACGACTGGGGCCTTGAAGTTGGCCGTCATCTGAGTAGGATCAGCGGGAATGGTGATGATCAAGAAACTTCTGGCCTTCATCGGATCGTCCAAACCAAGAACCTCAAGGTCACTCTTGACAAGGTCCACGTGGTAATCCGTCGCAAAAAGTTCTGGCTCCAAAACAGGAAAGGCAACGTCGGGCTCCTCACAACTTTGAAGCCACGCAAATATCTCATCATTGGGATCATCGAGGAGGACAAATTTTCGAAGGTTTCCAAAGCCCAAAAGACCCTCTGGGAATTGAAGTAGGTCTTCCTCCATAAGTTCCATGCTCCCAAATCGAGATGTCACTACCTTCATCGAAGCCCCCCCTTATGAGTTATCTCTCGCAATCCAATAACCCTACCTCTCTTGAGGATGCACACAAAAGGTAGACACCGCAAGACATAATATCGGGAAACTGCCGCTGCGTGTTATTTTAAATGGAGTGAACCTCTCCCGTTTTTGGCCCTCAATGGAACCAAAAAGCGGGTTGCTACGACTTCAGCAACTTTGCAACGGCCCTGGTACTGTCCGAGGTCGCCTGAACGGAGACCTTGTTTTGATCCTGAATCGCTAAATAGACCTCTTCACGATGGATCTTCGTTTCGCGTGGAGCCTCAATTCCTAATCGGACCTGCTTTCCTTTAATCTGAACCACACGAATCTTAATGTGATCATCGATGGCAATGCTTTCACCAAGTTTTCGAGTTAATACAAGCATCTTAGACTTCTCCTTCAACATCCTAGTCAAAGTTCCAACCCAAATGTCCCATTTGCATCTAAGCTGGCGCTTTTTCCTATCCTCTTCAACGGCAGAAAAAGAGCAGAACATTAGCTATTATTTCTATCTAAGAAAGTCAAGTAGACTTGGCTGGACCATTTTCCCGGAAGTGGCAAGAGTTGCCTTGAGAGTTGTTTCCGACTTATTAAGATCATTGACCGTGGAAAAGAGATCTGCGTCTTCAAGTTGAGACTGAGTGATCTTTGAGTTGATTTTCGATTTATCTAGAGTTTCCGATGCATTATTTAAGCCCATGATCCGAGCCCCGAGCTGTGAACGAGAAAGGATCACCTGCTCCAAGGCCTCGTCCAAGAAATCAAGGGATTCATGAATGGTTCTCTTATCGCCAGTCCGAAGGCCCGCCTCAAGCTCCTTGAGCACCTTAAAGAGATTCACTCCTTGAGAAGAGTCCTCCTCTTCTTTGAAACCAGCGGGAGGACTCTCAACGCTCGAGCTAGCTGGTCCTCGAAAAACGAGCTCTTCACTTTGTTCTGGTGAAACCTCTCCATTTGGTTTTGGGCTGCGATCCCCGAGAGCCCCATTTCCTGGTGGCTGGGAACCACCCTGATTTCGCAGTCGGGCCGACGCCAACGATTCTCCATGAAAGAGCTCACTCCCTGGTATGTTGATATGAACAAAACCATCTTTATTGGTCTGAATCAAAATGGTTCCATCATCACCGCGATAACCACCTTTGGAATCAAATGGCGCCTCTAAAGTCTTGTACCCTCCGAACAAAAATCGATCACCCAATTTTCGATTCCCTATCTGCACAACCTGTGCGAAGAGCTGCTCCACCTCAGTGGCTGAGACCTTTCGTGTGGTCTCGTTGGAACTTGCATCGTTTGCCTGGCTCAATGCGAGTTCCTTGGCCCTGAGCAGTGTTTCCGTCAACTCGCCCATCGATTGATCGGCATACTCCAAGAACGAACGAGCGTAGTCAGCGTTCTTCTTGTACTGATCCATTCCGGACACTTCAGTTCGCTCTACAAGCACGCGAGCTGCTGCAAGAGGATCATCGGCAGGGCGATTGACACGCTTTTGTGTGGATGCCTGTGTTTGAAGCTTGGAAAGATCACTTCGATTCTTTGAAAGACTTGAATTGATCTGATCATAAATCGACTTATCTGCAATTCTCATCGACTCTTACCATATTCTACCGTTTGATATTCAAAACCGTTTCGAGCATCTCATCAGCTGTGCGAATCAGTCGTGCTGAGGCATCAAAAGTTTTCTGATACTCAATCATCTTGGTTGTCTCTTCATCAAGACTCACACCACTGATGCTGTCCCTGATCTTGTCCAGTTGGGCCACAATTGACCGCTGCGACTCCACCAATCCATCGGCCTTTCTCGACATGATTCCAACTCGACCCACAATGCTATTGTAATGATCATCCAGGGTGGCCGTTCCACCATTCATAATCTTCTGATATTGAATGGAGGAGATCGCATTGGCAATACGATTATCCCCTGGGGCCCCCATCTGGGTGGCGGAGGCGATGTGACGTACATCCTTTGCGATGAGAGGATCAATACTCAACCTTTCGGCAGCATCATGGACCCCCTGCAGTGGTGTAAAGAAGGCTCTCCCTCTTTGATCGAAGCTGTCATATCCCTGCACATGAAGCTTGTTGACCTCTCTTGCAAGTGAAAATGCCATCTCATCAACTTCTGAGATCAAGCCGTTGATAACCTCATCGCGAACATCCAAAATCCCCCCAATGGTTCCACCTCGAATCTGTCTGGTAACGACGAATGGAGTACCTTGATCTCCCATCGTCATATAGACATCGACATTTCCCTCCCGCTTTCCTTCTCGACCTGTAGAGGGACGCACCTTAAGCTCCATAGCGTCATATCCCGACACCAAAACCACGGAGTCACCGGCCATCACGGTCACCTGCCCCGTATCACTTTCGGCGTATCGAATGTTCAATCGTTTCGACAACTCTTTTAAGAGAAGCTCTCTGCGGTCACGCTCATCATTGGCAACGCCTCCTGTGAGTTCTGCCATTTGAATCTTTTCATTCAAAGTTGCGATCTCAGATCCAATCTCGTTCACCTCGGAAATCTGCGAGATGATTTGACGATCAATGTCGTCCTGAATGCTCTTGAGCTGTCGGCTGACTCTCTGAAAATCCTTAGACATGTAGAACCCGGACTCTTTGACCAATGTTCGTGTTGCAAGACTCTCAGGATTGACCGACATCTCCCGAAAGGCATTGAAGAAATCAGATATGAACTGATTGAGCCCTTTGGTAATCTGTTCATTGTAGACATCCTCGACTCGAGCAAGAGTTTCGGCACGGCCTTCCGCCATCCCCATATGGTTGGCCTCCTTCTGGATCTGCTTTTCGAGGTATTCGTTGTTGATCCGAGTGATCGAAGATGTGGTGGCACCGGTTCCGACACGAAGACGGCCTGACCCTATGGGGGGATTGCTCTGTTGTTCCACTCTTTGCCGTGAATAGCCTTCCGTCGATTTGTTGGCGATGTTGTGACCCACGACTTGAAGTGCCGTTTGGCTGTTCATGAGGGATCGTCTGCCAACGTCAAGCATTCCTGAGATTTTAGACATCCTGTCTCCATCTTGAGTCTTACCAAATGATGGTTAGAATGAGGAGACCCTAGGCTCCATTGCCGAGCAGGCCATCACACCAACCACCCATCGACTCTATGCTTCGCGACTCACTAACTTTCCCGAGGGCTGAGACAGAGCCGCCTTCTCACCTTGACGTTGATAAACGGAGCCACTCCCCTTGAGCGTGTCGCGAATCGACCCCAGTGCCCCTCGCACATGATTCAAACCTGACTGTGCGAGAACACCATTTCGTGCATTGTTCTCATTCACCCGTCTCACCAGGAGATCCAAAACCGAATGGAGATTTCGAAAGCGATCCCCTTGCATTGGATCAAGGCCCTTCGCCAAATCCATCAATCGCGGGGCCTCATCTTGAATTCCCAAGAGCTTACCAAGCTCGCGACTCTGCTTGATTCTCAATGATTCCAAAGATCGGATCTGCACCAACAAGCTCTCTTTGCCTTCGTTGAGCTTGTCGAGTTCTGCAATGTTGGCCTCTGCAAGAAGATCATATTCTTGCCGAACCAGATCTAGAAGTCCACGATAGTACTTCACCATCATCTCAAGTGAGGCAATCAACCTTTGACACGCTTCGGGTTTATCTATTGGCTCCATACTTTTCATTCCTGTCCTATCTGTTGATCTATTGCTTCACACGACTTCCTCTAATAAAATCACGAAGGAAACTTCAGATGTTCTTCCACCAATCGATCTGCAACTTTGGATGCATCCACCTTGTACTCTCCAGCATCAATCATCTTTTGCAATTGAGCCACTTTCGCCTCATTGACGTCGTCGCTCTCTTTAATCAAATCCTTCACCCTCTGAAGTTCCTTGGCACGATCGGACAGATTGACTTGAACCGAAGAGGATTTTTCAAGATTGGACGCCGGCGCCTCCATTCCTTCCTTCTTCCCAAGTCGTGTTGATGACTTCTGCTTTAAACCGTTTAAACCTTGAACCTCAGATCCTAAACTCTCTTTACTGATTTTCATATCTACCTCCTAAGGGTAGTTCTATTTCTACCATTGTATCATAATGAGACAAATCAACCTAACCCTATGGAGTCGCCTAGGCCTTCGTCGGACTCTCCTGCACCCCTTGACTCGTCGTTCGTCACCAGGCCCTCTTGCTCCAAAAAGCGGCGCGACCCTGGACCTGAAGCTAGGGATGCTACGGATTGGACTTTCGGTTAGCTCCATAGATCGCTAAACCTTGACTGGCCTTCGCTGGAGATTCCTGCGGTGAAGTTTCCTTAGGAATTCCGAGATGGGAACCATACCGCTCGATGAGCTGATCATAGATCATGTCGGCAAGGCCAACTCCTCCATGCTCAGTCCAACTCTCTACATATTTGTTATCCAGTTCACCTTCAAAGATCTTTTCCGCCATTCCTTTTTCAATGAAACCTGACTCACCCACATTCTTTCTCATCTGACGAACCATCTCCTTGAGGAACTCTCCCTCATAGAGCTTCGCAACCTCTCGAAGTTGACCCTTCTTAGATTCAATCTCGTTTTCGACTTTCCTCTGAGCACTTAGCATAGACGGCGGTGAATTGATTTTCATGATATAAGAAAAAGGGGAGTTGAGTCAAAGCACGTCGTGCGTCCTGCACTACACTCTACAAAGTTTGTCTGTTGCCAATCCTTGGCCACTCTGTGACGAGATACTTTGTTTCCTGCGAAGAAAGAATGTAAAACCTTCCTTGGCTTTCCGACCATGAACCCAGCCTCCCCCGGCCTCAACACGTCCTGTGTTGATTTGATACACTTTAATTCTATATTCATTTTTGAATTCTAAGAACTTCTTTTTTTCATAATATCTCTAAATCACCGTGCAATGCCCCAACTGCCTTTAAATTTTGAAGAATTACAATCAGGTCTTTAGGTGAGACGCCAAGTTGATTCATGGCTTTCACAAGCGTACCCACACTTACGTCTCCCTCAATGATCGCAACACGGTCTTGAGTCTGGCCCTTCTCTTTGCCTTTCGTCTGGCCCTCAACCCGAACCGACAGATCTCCGTGGCTGATGGCCACACGACTGACCCGCACTCTCTCTCCAATCACAACTGTTCCTGTCTTCTCATTGACCACAACTTTAGCTCGAAAATCAGGTTGAACCTCAATCGTTTCAATTGCTGCCAGAAGATCCACTCCTTTGCCCTCATAAGTTGAAGGCACTACAACATCAATCGTTGCAGCATCACCCGCAGTTGCATACTTTCCACCCAAATCCAGATTCACCTGCTTGGCCACACGGGCTGCAGTGGTGAAATCTGGATTGTGCAGGGTCAATCGATACATCTCGCGTTGGGCAAATCCTTGCCCTACATCTCTTTCTATGATCGCTCCGTTGGAGATTCTTCCAACCGTTGGATGTGAAGACTCGCCACCAACCAGAATCGCCCCCTGAGCCACAGCATAGATCTGTTGATCGGCCGCACGAAGCGGAGTTTGCACGAGAGTTCCACCCATCAAACTTGTTGCATCTCCAATGGAGTTGACCGTGATGTCCAGCGGATTTCCAGAGCGAGCAAATGGCGGAAGGTTTGCCGTAATCAAAACCGCAGCCACATTCTTACTTGAAGCCTCTTTCCCTCCAAGCTTCATTCCTAGTTGATCCAGCATTCGAACCATGCTCTTGTTGGTAAACTCGAGTTTGCTATCTCCAGTCCCCTTCAAACCCACAACCAACCCATAACCGATGAGTTGATTTTCTCGAACGCCACGAATGCTTGCAATGTCTTTGAGTCGAGCAGCTTGACTCAAAGATGACATGATGATGGCAAGGATCGATATCAGAGTTTGAAGAATCAAGAACTCTCTCATTGTCGAATGTTTCTCCTTAAGCTTACAACATCAAAAGAAGGCTCCAACAGTTGCGATGCGCTAACGCCTTCGATACTAAAATCCTCAGATCGAACAATGCCAGAGACCATCACTTTGTATTCACGATTTCCAATCATAAATGACTCTGAACCTCGTATCTTGTAATTGCCGTCGGACATTCTTTCGATGATCTTCGATGGAACAGATTCCACTTCAAACTCGCTCTTCTCAACCTCGTGGCTCATCTCTTCTTGCTGAGCTCGTGCATTCTTCTCCTCTTCGGAAGGCTCCTTCTTCTCCTCAGCTTCAGATTTTGAACCCTTCTCCTTCTTTCCGGAATCCTTCTTCTTTTTGTCCTTCTCCGAAGCACTTGCAAGTGATCTCACAGGAGGTGGAGGCTGATAGAGGCGTTTAAGAAGTTTTTTGATCACCGCAACTTTCGTCTCAACCTGTTTTCGTGGAGCCCCCTCCAGTCGCACGTTGATGGAGTCCCCAACCATTCTCATGATGTTTTCTGAAAAAAGATAGGCACCTTGACCCTCCATCACCCAAAGCGAACCTGATTGACTGTCAAGATGAGCCTCTCTTTCTAGCCTTTCTCGATTCATTCGACCATAGTTCCGTTTGACGGGCGTGCCCACATTCCTTTGTTGTGAGTACTTCACCTCCTGCCTATTTTCCGTTGGAGCAGGGTCACTTCCTGACAACCAGCTCTTCATCTTTTGGCCAAAACTGCCACAACCTGATTGAACAATGAGAATAAGAAAGAGAATGATGTGGGTAATCCACCATCTCATTGTTGAACCCTCACCACTCCCTCTTGAATGAGCTCTCCGGAGAAGATCCTCTTCGTTGCGGGGTTCATAACTCGTACGACGTCACCAATGAACCCCCCATCCATCGCGATGGCTGTAATGGTGACCTGCCAGTTCTCTTCGCCCAGAAGTGCTCGGACTGATTGATTTCTTTGGGTCCCGCGAATTCGTTCCAGATGACGACTCCACAAAATCTGATTGGCCACCAGATTCTGCTTTGCTTCTCGCTTGATCCACTCATCCTCTTTGGGAACTCCCTCCAAACTGAAGGTGACATCTCGCTCCTCCCACTTCACATCCCCTGTTTGAAACTTCTGAGATGCTGCCACAGAACGAGTCAATACTGCCACCTTGAGATATGTTCGCATCTCTCCTGTAACTTTTGCATTGGCCTCTCCACTTGGTCCTACCAGATGATAGATAAAATTTCCCTTTGGAAGTTGCACAATGCGGGGCAAACGATAAGCTGAAAGATCTGTGGTCAGTGCCACACCGACGATTTTGACATTGGACACCACAAACCTACACTCTGGGCAGATCTGTTTTGCCCGTTCCTGAAGCTGGTCCACTAAGCCTGACACTTCAAACTGCTGTTCACGAACCAGGATACGAACGCGAGAGGGAATCTTTAGTTCAACTCTCTTCTTTGTAAATTTAGGGATCTCTCGTCTCAGTGTTTCAGAGAGAACCAGATTGGAAAGTACCTTGGACTCACCTCCGTTAAACCCTTCAAGAACCAAGATGTTTTTGATCTGATTTCGTTCGACCAATGACAATCCATCAACTTTGGCCATCGCTCCGAGCAGGAGAGGAGTCCCAGGGGTTGCATAGACCTCGGACTGAATTTCAATGGTTGGCAGATTGGATTCTGCTCCCGCTTTAAGAGCCGCAAAGAGCAAAATGGTTAGAACTGCTGCTCTCATCTCTTTCATCACCTCAGGTTGTTCACATTCTGTAACATCTGATCAGCTGCTTGAATGACTTTGGAATTTGTTTCATAGGCACGCTGAGCTGTGATCATGTTGACCATCTCATCTACGATGTTGACATTGCTCATTTCAAGTTGACCCTGTGCTAAATAACCCATTCCATTACTTCCGGGAACACCTTGAGTTGGAAGTCCACTTGCTGTGGTCGGAAGAAAAAGATTCTTTCCAACAGGTTTAAGACCTGCAGGATTCACAAAATTGACGATTTCAATCTGACCGATGGTCTGCGGCATTGTATTGGACCCCGTGGTTACGGACACCTCTCCTCCCGGAGAGATGGAGATGCCTGTTGCTCCCACTGGAATGACAATCTCTGGTTGCATTGGATTTCCATTTCCATCGACAATCCTGCCATTAGGATCCTTCTTAAAGGATCCACTTCGCGTGTAGGCAATTTGAAGATCTGGCGTTTGAACAGGAAAGAAACCGTTGCCCTCAATCATAAGATCCAAAGGAGCCTTGGTCTCTTTGGGTGAGCCAATCGAAAAGTCCTGTTGAATCGCGCTGGTGCGAACCCCTAGGCCCGTTTGAACTCCCGTTGGAGTGATGGTGTTTTCTCCGGTCCGGGCTCCGGGTTCTTTGATGGTCTGATAGAGTAGATCTTC
This sequence comes from Pseudomonadota bacterium, assembly GCA_014584465.1. Taxonomy (GTDB): domain Bacteria; phylum Bdellovibrionota; class Bdellovibrionia; order Bdellovibrionales; family JACTMU01; genus JACTMU01. The sequence continues at coordinate 49,176 of JACTMU010000079.1, forward strand.
AAATTCGGCTCTGGCTTTCTTGAATCCGCCGGTCGAGACGTTTGCCATGTTGTTGGCGATGACATCCATGTTGGCCTGTTGTGCCTGCATTCCCGTGGCGGCTGTGTTCAGCGACTTAATCATACACTCTCATCCTAACCGAGGACTGGCACCTCGTTCACAAGCTTCTCATCGATCTGGTCATACGCCTTAATGGCCTTCTGGTTGGCTTCAAACGCGCGTGAGGCCTCAATCATTTCGGTCATCTCTTGAATCACGTTCACATTGCTTGTTTCCAAGTAACCTTGATGAACTTGATTGTCGTTGGAAACGACCATCTCTGCCCCTATGTCTTCTCTCAAACCATAGAGAGACTGGCCAATCTTTCGAAGTGCATCCTTTCCCGATGCTTCCACCAAACTTAACTTCCCAATCCGATCGGGACCGCGGAAGATCTCTCCATTGGGCGTTATCGTTAAATTGATGGAATCAACTTTGATTGCACGACTTGAAGGATCTGCCTGTGCCGATCCATCGGCCAAAACAAGAAAGCCGCCCTTTGTGATCAGCCTCCCTTCGGTGTCAATCGTCAAGGCTCCGTTGCGAGTGTAACGCACTCCCTGTGGAGTGAGCACCTCAAAGAACCCCTTCCCCTCGATTGCGATGTCAAGTGAGTTCCCCGTCGCCTTCAGACCTCCTTGGGTAAAATCAGTCGCCGTTCCATTCAGATCCACATAGCCTCGATCTCCGCCTTGCAAATCATAAAAGCTCTCTAGGGAAGCCGTGACTCTGGGAACCACGATCACCTCTGGAGCCTTCTCTGCAGCGGTGAGATACTCACGAAAAAGCTGCTTGTCTTTCTTAAATCCAGGAGTGTTGACATTGGCAATGTTATTGGCAATCGTATCAAGACGAGTGTTTTGGGCCATTGCCCCACTCAGAGCTGAATAAATTCCTTTGCTACTCATATTCCCTCCAACCTAGGATAAGCAATCCCCGTGCCACCCATTCTCAGTACATTTTTGATGTAGGTGAGGTCTATTTCTCTATAGAGGTCGAGAATTTGATGTCAGCAAAATGGCAATGCGCCAAAAACTCCACAGGACTCAAAATAAAGTTTCGCGTAGAATTCCACTACTTCCCATCGACGGGAAACTCGACGGCCATCAATGCCTTGCGAAAGGTCCCAACGGTGTGATCCTTTGTGTATCGGAACTGTCGTACGAACTGATTGAACCCCGCCTTCTCCGGCTCTGCAAAGGTCGTAAATTTGACCAGATCGTGAGCCACAATGAAGAGTGCCGCAAGAGGTGCAATGTGATGCCCCGTAAGCCCCTTTGGAAACCCTGTACCATCAGGTCTTTCATGATGCTGAGACACAATCAGATCCACATCAGGAGGAACCTCTTTCATGTTGCGAATCATGGTCGCCGCGGCCAGGGGATGACCCTTGAACGTCTCCACATCTTCATTTGAAAGAGTCGCTGATTTTTGTTGCAGCTCCTCCAAAGTATCAATCTCAGAGAGCATGCCACCTCGCAGATGAATGTCATGAAAAAAGGCTGCCAGTGACAGTTTATAAAATGTGGATTCTGAGGGCCACTCAAGCTTCGCGGCCAAAGCACATGCCACGTGCGCTGTCGCAATGGAATGAAACGAAAAATAGGACCCCGCCTGATCCCGAATCATCGAATAGATCTCCTTCAATTGAGGGTCTTTACCTACACTCTGAACGGTCATATCCACTGCAGCTTTCGCAATCTTTTGAACCTCTGGACTAAAGCCTAGCTGAGAATGAAGTTCTGAAACCACTTCGGTGATCGCCGCGGCCGTGATTGCCCGCTCAAACCGTGACCCCTTCTCGGTTAAGACCATCGCAGTGATCTTCTCTTGAAATTGTCCGATAAATCCGGCAACTTCCTCCATCTTCAGATAGAAGTAGTCGATCTTCTTTCTCCCCTGATACTTATCAAGATCTTCCTGCCCAAAAACTCGACCTTTTCGAAACATCTTGACATATTTGATCTGAGAAAGTCGGATGTAGACGTCGGCTTCCAAAGGGATCACCTTCAAAAGAAGCTCCGTCTTGATCCGGCAAAATGAGTCATCACTTTGTCGATCCTCGATAGCTCCTGATTCAATCGACCTCTCAATGAGATCCACAATCTCCCCAAGTTCTTTAAAAGAGGTGACCTCTCCAAGTTTGACGAGGTCAGGAAAGGCCTGAGAACCACTTGCAGCCTTTCCTTGCCCTAGGACGAGTATGTACGGAATCTTGCCTTCGACCGAGAGAAGGTACTTGAGAAGTTTGGTTCCATCAATCCCCTCCTGACAGAGGATCAACTGGACGGCGTTGTCTTCTAGAAGATGATCGACTGCTTGCACATAGTTTGTAACCCAATGCACTTTGCCATGAAATTTTCCTTCCAAGTTAAAGCGCGCCATCTCCCAAAGTTCAAACTTATCATGCAAAACCAATATTTCCATTTAAGTCCATTATTTAGTAATCTTATCTGTGACGTCTAGAGAAAATATTGATAGACTCAACAGCTGGGCAGAAGTCTATGAGAGGTCAAGACATGGACCACCAAAAGAAAAGTAAAAAGGCGGATGCAACTGTATGAAGTGGTTTACAAATGTCAAGCGAGTTGTACTTTCGCTCAGGCGCCGACGAAGTAAGATGGACAAAGATCAAAGACGGACGCCGCGAATTCAGATCAAGGCGCTTCGTAAGATCTTCTTTCGCCCACAAGATCCCTCTTTGGGGAAAAAGATGATCGTGTTGAATGTCTCGACCACAGGGATTGGCTTAAAACCGCCGTCCTCGTTTGCTCTGATCGAAGAGGGAGAAGAGATTGTTGGGACGTTGGAGAGTCGAAACAAGAAGATCAATGTGACCTTACTTCCTGTGCATAAATCTGCTCACTTTATTGGATGTGCATTTGTCAAGCCTTCAATCGAATTGCAAAATTGGATCTCTCTCTACTTCGATGTGGAACTTGCGGCCATGAAGCTTGTGGGAATATCACCGTCCCATCTTTCACAGAAATCCACTCCAGGTGAGGAGGTGAGGTGGTTCTTTGGTAAAGAAAATTGTGAACTCTACTATGTTCATAGACAAAACGCCCTTAACCACTTTCATCTCTCATTTTTTGGAAACTATTTTGAGGGAGGAGCCAACCTTCCCGTACGATTCGGATATCTCATCGAAGATCTTGAAATTCAACGCTTTAAAAGATCATCGATGATTCGACTTATGACCAAGATCCCTCCGGATCTCTTGAACAAGGCCATTCATTTTGTGGAAGCCATTGAGGACCTTGATCCTCACATCCGAGGAGAGATTGTTCGGCATCTCAAAAGTTTACCTGGAGAACTCTAACAGTGATGGACCGAAAGGAATTTGACGTCCTGGAGGATTTCAGAAGATGACCTGGCTTAAGGGTTTGATGCTTCTTCATGGAGTCGGAGTTGGTGGGGGAAGTTTGGTCTATGCCAACACACTGATGACTCCAAAGGAGGAGATCTTTCAGACCTCAATTTGGAGTCTTTGGAGGCGTGCTCTCCAAAACGGTGGAGGCGACATCCCTTGCTCATTTCCCATTGCCCAAGAGTCCACAAGGATTTTCTTTGAATGTCCTTGGCGAGGTTCTGGCGAAGATAGTGTTTGGATCTTTCCCAGCTTGACAAAGCCGCATTGCTTTTCACAAAATAGTGCCTGGTGCGAAATAGTGCCTGGCGCGAAATAGACGTGTCTTTTTCTCTTGAGGAGCTCAATCCTATGAATCCCATCCTTTCTCAGCTCTTGATTTTCTCATTTTTCACTACCCTTGCTGTGCACCAAGTTTGTGTTGCAGAACAGCTGATCGAAGAGCACATCAAAGGGACCTCTAAGGCCTCTCAACCTGCCGCCGCAAAACAGGAGATTTTGGATGAGGCGGTCGAAAGAGTCGCTCACACCTACTTCACCAAATTCCTCGGCGAGGAGAAGGTGAAAAAGAATCGAACTCTCATAAAAACCCGAATCCTCAGTCAATCTGGAAAATTCATTCCCTACATTAAATCGAGTGACTTGAGTAAGAATGGGAATCTCTTTGAAATGGAGGTTCACCTTCAAGTTTCAACGAAGAATCTCAAAGAACTTTTGCTGAACCTTGGCCTGCTTTACGAAAGTGATGGCCCGATCCGCATTCTCCCACTTGTCTCCTTTTTTGATCGACGCAGATTGACCAACCTCCAGTGGTGGTCAACACCAGCCTCCGTGGTCGATTCAAGTCTCAGGCAGATCAACCTCTTACTCGATGATGAATTGGAGACTCGATTTCGAAAAGAGAGTTTTTTTGTATTCCAGCCTTTCGAAAACAGGTTGGGAGATCTTTTGCCACCTCCATTTAAGGGCGGCGGACTGAGTGAAGGGGACGCCAGCTTCGCCACTCACTATTTTGAGGCTCACGTTGGCCTTGTGGGGAAAGTTGTGCTGGAACCAGACCCCGATCTTGTTGGGCAGAATCTTGTGATCCTACAGATCGAGGCACGCCACAGTAGAAACGGTCGAGTCCTAGGACAAGTTTTCCGAAAGGAGTCCTTTGCACACTCCCACAATGAGGAGATTCGTCGAGAAGATATGACCAACTATTTCAAAGAGGTCGCCGAAGGACTGGCAACTCAAGTGCTCCAATCTTGGAAGAGTGGAACCTTCGAATCAATTCCTTTACGACTCACCCTGCGCGGTCCTGCGACCTTTTCTCGAACTCAAAACTTCAAGTCCGAGCTCTCCAATCTGCCACAGATCAAAGCCATTCGGGAGCGCCGTCTCTCCGCTAAGGAACGCGTCTATGAGGTGGACTCGTCAGTTGAAAGCACTCTACTGAAGGATCTCCTCACTCAAGTTCGATTCGATGGATTCACCGTAAGAGCTTTGGAAACCTCTTCCGACTCTTTGATCCTCGAACTCTACTAATAGAGTTCGACGCGATCATTTTCTTTGAAGGCCGATCCTGAATGCACAACCGCAATGGCACCGTCTTGACCAAAATAGGAGATCACTTCGAGAGTTCCCTTCATTCGACCCGGAACCTCTCCGATCAAGAGACCTGTCTCAGGATCGAAGACCTCTTCGGACTCTTCGGTCACCTTGAGAAGGTCTCCCACCTGAATTCCCGAAAGTCTACCTGCATTGATGTAGATCTTTTCTCCGCTGACCAGTGCGACTCGACCCTCCCAAGAGAGTTTCTCGACGACACGGACAATGTGTGGGACCATCTGTGCAAAGGCTTTCGTCACAACCTGATCCACCAACTGCGGCTCCTCTTGAAGAACAATTTGATCTAAATCGTGATCGCCAATCCTGACTGTGCTTGACTCTTCTGTGGCCGAACGGTCTTGATTGAGGACCTCCTTGCCATTTTTGGTCGAAAAGAGGCGAATTCGAACGGTGGTTTGAACTCCCACTTTGATGTTCCTGAATATTCCTACCGGATCCCCAAGTTTTCGAACACTGATCTCCTGAACTCTTCCTTCAAGAACAGCTGCAACACCCATTCCGGCTGCAATCTTTGCTATGGATTCAAGATCATATTCTTGATTTGAAACATATTTAGACAAATCTTTGGGAAAGTCACTGTTTCGAACAATGACAAATTGGCCTGTCCGATGTATGGAGCGAACGACACTCATTCGGGCGACATCGGCTACCTTCTGAGAACGTTTCACGTCTGAATTGAGAAAGGGGAGCACCATGATCCTCTTTCTCAGCTGATTGGTGGATCTGGCCTGAAAAGGAATGTCTCGCACTTCGCCCTCAGGACGCTTCCCTCGACTGAAGAGACTGCACGAAGTGGCGGTAAGTGCCAGTAAAATAGAAAGACCGACTTTCAATCTCATACTAGAAAGTTTCACTCTTCAAAAAGGCCTTGTCTTGATTTAAAATTCGCGGAGTGAGAAAGATCAAGAGCTCATTTTTGTTGTTCGTATCTTCATCCACTCGAAAGATTCGACCTATGATTGGAATCTTTGAGAGCCAAGGAACACCAGTTTCACTGGTCGTAACGTCGCTCTGATAGATTCCACCGATGACGGCGGTCTGAGCGTCCTTGACCAAAACCTTTGTCTTAGCTTGCCTTGAATTCATAGGTCGCGCCTGCGTATCTTTGTCCTGGATCTCCCCTAGAAATTCTCGAACAACATCAATGTCCATCATGACTCCACCATCTGGCGTGATCTGTGGTGTGACTTCAAGCTGAAGTTTTGCGGTCTTAAAGGCAACGCTCTTGGTGGTTGTTCCCCCGCTGTCCGTCTGATATTGATAAAGTGGAATCTCGGTACTTTGACTGATCGTTGCCTTCTCGTTATTAAGTGCGACGACACGAGGTGAGGAGATGAGCTTGACGTTGCCTTCGGTCTCTGACAACGCAAGACGTGCGGAAAGATCACCAATCACGTCTAACGTCCCCACATTGAGGAAGAGATCAAGCCCATCGGACTTCACAGCGGGTCCAACATTCAAACTCGAAGTGAATGCCGCCGAATTCCCCATGTCGACTTGAAATCCACTGTTGCTCCACTGAATTCCCACAGACTTCTTGAAGTTCTCCTGAGCCTCGACAACCTTACCTTCAATTAACACTTGAGCTGGCGGAGTGTCTAAGTATTTGATGAGTTTGGTGACCCGCTCAATCGTCTCAGCTGTATCCTTCACAATGAGAGATGCGGAACGGGCGTCTGCCGAAACGGTTCCACGACCTGTCGTAAGAAGTGGCTGAACCTGGGTCGCCATATCCTTGACTTGAGTGTAGCTGATGGGAATGATCTTCACGACCAACTTTTCAAGCTTCTCTTGTGAATCCACAATTCTTTGAGCCTCTTCCGTTTCTCGTCGAATGGCCTCAAGTGGGGCAATACGGATCACAGATCCTTGTCGTACATATCCGAGGTTTTTCGAACGCATGACCACCACCAAGGCCTGATCCCATGGAATGTCTCGCAATTTCAATGTGATCGTGCCCTTGATTTCATCCGCCAAGACGATGTTGGCACCACTTTGCTCAGCGATCATGTTGACCACATCTGCAATCTCAACCTCTTTCACCTGAATTGAGATCTTCTTTCCGTAGAAGCGGGTTTGACTGGTCAAAAATTCATCCAAAGTCCTTGGTGCAAAGGGTTCCTCCACTCTTGCAGCACCGGATGCTCCATTGATGTCCGAAGCTCCTCCACCACCCTGGGCGAGACTCTGACTTTGGATTCCTATCCCCGTAAGATCTCCCGTCGCCGACACGTAGATCGTCGTGCCTTCCTGACGAACTTTAGGCTCAATGCCAGGTTGAACTTGCAAAACCACCTTAGCACCCTTGGATTCAAGACTCTGATAGGCACGGATCCCGTCGATCTTTCCACCAAACTCCTTAGTGATGTAGGGGCGCTGAAACTTTTGTGGAACTGACGTCGCTTCCAGTTCTACGATGAACTGCTTTCGTTCAGGCACTCTACGCGTTGTGTACTTCACTTCGCGGTCCGTTCGAATGACCACCGTTCCTGAGCCAACCTTGGATTGATATTGAAGATCCACAACTTGTCGATCCAGGACTGAAGGGGTTGAAATGCCCGACTTGGTCTGGCCACGCTTTGAAGTTTGTGACTCAAACTCCTCATCTTGATTAAAAAATTCATCACCGCCGGCTTCTTCGTCTCCACCAAAGTTCTCGTCATCGGCCCCATTGGACGCCGTTTCACCATCATTGGCATCACCGTCGAACGAATCGTCATCGCCTTCAAACTCAGCAATATCCTCCTCGCCCATCCCCGATTCATCTTGTGTACCTTGATTCGAAGCGCACGAGCCCGTAAGAATCGATCCTGCAAAAAGCAGACAGATAATAAATATTTTCATGAATAGTTCCCCCACTTCCCTACTGTGAAATCTGCATGACTCGGGTTACAAAGGAGACCTTTCGGTCCGCCATGAACTCCTCAACCACAACAATCTCTCCTTCTCGGATGACCGCAATGTAGCCATTGTTACGCCCCATCCTTTGACTTACCCCGACCAGATGAATCCCACCCGAAGGATCCTTGATCATCGCCTGAGGCTTTGAGACGTCCCAAAGAATGCCAATAAGTATCAGCTGCGACAGATTGAAATTCTCAAGAGGATGATGATCCCCCTCTTCCTCAACGATTTTGACGTACGGAGAAAAGGGGTCTCGTCTCCCACGAGGATCGTAATGAAAGGGTTCCATGAAATTGCGTGGCAAATAGGAACTTATGATCTGATCTAAGCCCTCACCCTCAGCATTGGACATATCCGGGATCATCTCCTCTTCCGTAACGCCCTTTGCCTCCTCGATCTCTTTCTCAACATTGCCACCAGAACCCTGGGCCGCAACGAACGACGAGTTCAAAACGATCTTGAAAAATAAGATCAGTGCTCCTCGTATCGATGATCGTGAAATGATCATGGAATGTCTCCCGTCGCCGAAACCATCCAAGAGTTCCCTATCTTGGCCAGAATCTCCTTTCTCAATGAGTTCCTCCTTGAGCTGTTGGGTCTTTATTTACAGGAACGCTTGGTTCAACATATCGATAACCTGCCACCGTCGAAGTAAATCCTAAAATTGGCGGCAAAGCCGTTCCCTGTTTAACCTTGTACGCCATCTTGGTGACATTGACGATGCGACGAACTCGTGAAATATTTGCAAGAAACATTGCAAGCTCCACAAATGTTCCCTCAAGCTCGATATTGACCGTGAGCTCCTCGTATCCATCTGAATTGTTGAGCTTTACTCCCTCTTTGTTTGGTTCCAACTTTATGATATTGGTTCCCGAAGCTTTTGCTTCATTGGAAATGGTTCTCATAAGTTCCGCAATGCTGAATTCATTGGGCATGAAGTTTAGAGCTTTCCTGTATTGAGCTCCCATCTGAGAGATCTCTTCCTGGTACTTTTCTCGATTGGCAATCTGACTCTTGATCTGATTGAGCCGATTTTTTTTTGTTTGAAGTTCTGCCTGAGTTGCCTGAATTCGACCTTCGATGGCCGACCCATCATTGTAAAACATAAAAAAGTAGAGAACGGCGACGATAACACCTATTCCAGCGGCAACTCCTCGAGTGAGATTGTTGATCTCTTGAAGCACCTTCTCCATCAACCCTTCTCCAAAACGAAAATAATCTCAAATCGTTTGATTACACCTGTGTTCGTTTTCACTTCTACAGCACTGGTCAGCACCACATCAGAGAAGTAGACATTGTCTTCAATTCCCTTGACAAAGTCGAGAATGGCATTGTCCTCCGTTGAATCGCCTTTCAATTTGACGTTCTTGCCCTCAAAGGTCACCTCGGTGAACCAAACTTTCTCCGGAAGCAAAGTTTGAAGAGTATCGACGGCCTGCACGTAGGAGGTTCTTTTTTCTGCAAGTTTGCCAATGATTTCAAACTTTTTAATTAGACTCTCTCTTTCCTTGATGAACTGTTCCACCTCTGCTACCAGAGAACCAAGCTTACCAATCTCTACGTCATACTCGGCCTTCTGTTTGGTAAGGACACTCAACTCATCTTCCCTTTGCATGATGTGAAGAAATTCATATCCAACAAGAATCACCATAAAGCTCACTATCAAACCGATCTTGATCGAGAGCTCTTTTTGATCCAGAGGCCCTGATGCCGACTTCATTGAGCCAAACAAGGAAAATTTCTTCTTAGCCAAGGAACCATGGGCGGAGGCTCCAATATTCTTAAGTAGATTGACTGTGATCATTCAGGCTTCCTTAGAGCAAGTCCTATCGCAACAGGAGCGTAGTTACGAATTCTCTCAAGATGTTCCAACGAAAACTTGTTACGATCGACGGCGATCTTTTCAAAGGGGTCCATGAGTTCATACGGGATGCTCAAGGTCTGACTGATCTGCTCCAACAGACCCGGAACAAACGCGCCCCCCCCAGTAAAATAAATTCTTGAAAGTGATCCTTCCGCGGCGGTCGCACCGTAAAAGTCAAACCCGTGCTGAATCTCTTCACTGATCGACTCACTCACTGAAGAGATAATGCTGTGAACCTCTTGAGGCACCTCCTGATTTTGAACCGCACTGATCTTAAGGGCTTCAGCTTCCTCAAGACTGATGCCAAGATCCTTATTGATCTCTAAAGTGTAGTTCATTCCACCAACTGAAATGTCTCGACTGAAAACAACATTGCCATGCTCTACAATCACAAAGTTGGTCGTTGTTGCTCCAATGTTGATCAAAGCCACGATCTCAGACTTACGTTTCCCATAGTTAAACTCAAAGCAGTTTGCCAGGGCAAACCCCGTGACATCCACAATATTTGTTGTAAGATCCGCCGCCACCATCGTTTCGACGTATCGAAATACAAAATCCTGCCGAGCGGCCACAAGAAGGACATCGATCCCATCACGACTGCTCCCAGAACTGATGATATGATACTGGAGGTTGATCTCATCAAGCCCAAGTGGAATGTACTGCTCGGCCTCCCACTTGACCTGCTCTGCAATCAACGCTGAATCAATGGGTGGCATGCTGATTTTTTTGACAATGACGGAGGTTCCCCACATACCCGTTGCAACATGACCGCGCTTGATCTGCAATCGGTCAACCAGGGAACGAATGGCTTCTCCCAAAGATTCAGGCTCAACAATTTCACCACCCGATATGGAATTGGGCGGAGTTGGAGCAAATCCAAAGTTAAGAAGTTTGGCTTCCTTCTTACCTACATCCAGTTCCGCAAGTTTGATCGAACTGGAACCGATGTCGAGGCCAAGAAGTTTTTTTGATTTAAAAAACATCGCTCGGAAGCCCCCTCCTCCATGAAGGTCTAAAGATTTCATGCTGCAGCACGAGTATCGACCTGAGGATTAACCCTTAGGTCTACACTGGCTTTAGTCTATCACCATAATTAACTTAGACAATCATGGACCCAGAGTTTCAGGACTTGGGGTGAGGTAACGTAGATCACCGACAAAAAAACTCCAATACCAATCTGCGACCTCATGCCCGACAAAGAGATAAACCAGAGCCCCAAACACCAAATAGGGGCCAAATGGGATTGCAACCTTAAGCCCGCCTTTCGTCTTGATCGCAAAAAAAAGACCCACAAAACTTCCAAACACGCTTGAAACCAAGATCACAAACGGGATGCTCGGCGCTCCAAGAACTGCACCAATCCAAGCCAAAAGCTTGATGTCGCCTCCGCCCATCCCCTCCTCTTTTCGAACAAGCCAGTAGAGGTAGGCCGTAAGCCAAAGAAAACCACCGCCTAGAAGAACGCCCAACAGAGCGCTCAAGAACTCTCGTTCCGGATTCAATAGGGCGCCCATCAATCCCATCACAATGCCCGAGAGCGTGAAAAGATCTGGCAAAATCATGTGGTCAAAGTCAATGAAGGTCACCACCACGAGTCCAAAAATAAAGATCTCAGCCTCCAAAAGAGACCAACTCCAACCCAACTTCAAAAAAGCAGCCATAAAGAGAGTTGCCGTCAAAAGCTCCACAAAGGGGTAACGAAAGGAAAACGATCCCCCGCACTCGCGACACTTTCCACGAAGAATGAACCAGGAAAAGATCGGAATGTTGTCAAACCATCGGACCGCCTTACCACAATGGTTGCACCGACTGCCCGGCACGATGCTCTCTTTTTTAGGAAGCCTTAAAATCAAAACATTTCCAAAACTTCCAAAAATCGCGCCAAGAATAAAGAAAAAGATGGTAAAGATGGAATCGAGATCAGACAAAATCTTTCCTCTCAAAGAGAAATCCTGTAAGTGAAAGGACGATGACCAACCACAGTCCGGCATGAATCGTCGACCAAGCCATCTCAGACCACGGAACAAGGTCTCCATAGGCCACAAGATCACGCCAATTGAATCTCTCCAAATTGGGAAGGATCACCTTGAGGACCATTTCAAACGCCTTGAAGAAAAATGCATCTGATTTTTCCGCAAAATAGTGCATGCTGTCCATCCAATGTCCAATGAGAAAAATTCCAATCACAAACATCATGGACAAAAGAGGTGCGGTCAAAACCCCAAACAACACCGTAAATGAGAGGAGCACGAGAGACTCCAAAAGAACACCAAATCCCGCTTGAAAAAAGATGAGATCTGGAGATCGCCCTACAAACCCCAAAACAAGACCTAGGACTAGGAGTAGGCCAAACTCAAGAATCACCAAAACAAAACTCATCCCCAAAAACTTACCCAATATAAACTGAAATCGAGTCACAGATCTGGCCAGAACCGTCAAGATCGTCTGCTTCTCGAGCTCCTTCCAAACCAGCTGACTGCCCACAAAAAGTGATAGAATCACGCACGATAGGTGTATACCCGTAAACCCAAAATCAATGGTGATACGAGCATTTTCCGCATAGCTCAACTCCCCTAAGGCGATGCTTAAACCAAAGAGAAGAAGTGCGAAGACACCTATTCCGATCAGAATGCGATCTCGAATGATCTCTTTAAATGTGTTGGCCGCGATGGTCAAAACAATCACAACTTACCTCAAAATGCGAGTTTCACAAAGACATCCTCAAGAGAACTCCCCTCTTTACGAACCTCCAGAATCGACAATCCCTCACCTCGAAGACGATCAATCTCTTGCTGCAACTCTTCGGCATTCCCACACTTAAATTGGTCCATTTTCTTGCTCTTGTCAGAAAATCGAATTACAAATTCACCTTGAACTCGACTCAAAAGATCTTTGGTGGCACCTTGATAAGCAACCTCGCCCGCCTTAAGAATCACAACCTGATCGCAAAGCACCTCTACGTCATGCAGCAGATGACTGCTAAAAAAGAGGGTTGTCCCCCCATTTGCAGTCTCACGAATGATCCGGGAAACCTCAGCACGACCGTCCGGATCAAGCCCCGTCATCGGCTCATCAAGGATCACAAAATCGGGTCTATGAATGAGTGCCTGTGCAATGCCAATTCTTTGAAGCATTCCTTTAGAATAGCCGCGAAGTTTGCGCTCCTTTGCATGGCTGAGCCCAACCCTCTCCAAAGCCAAATCGATCTCCTGCCCAAGATCTCCCTTCATATCTGAAAGGCGACAATAAAAGCGTAAAAACTCCTCTCCTGTCAGATATTCATAAAAATAGGGACGCTCAGGAAGAAAGCCAATCCGGCGTTTAAGGTTCCGATCGGGGCTCTGGGAACCAAAAATCTCCACACTCCCACTGTCAGGAAATATGAGCCCAAGAATGCACTTGATCGTGGTTGTCTTTCCCGAACCATTGGCCCCCAAAAAGCCTGTTACACTCCCACGTTCAATTTGAAATGAGATGCCTTTGAGGATCTCCGTTCGCGGCGAATAAAAGTGGGTCTTAAAGCTCTTTCGTAAATCCGACACCTTGACCATGGACATGGTCTAAATTTAACCATGCTACCTGGGCTCGTTCAAGTCGTTTTCACTAAAAATGAAAGAACCATATCACCTGCGATTCCTTTGCTCCACCGAACAAGACTCAAATCCGCAACAATTTCCTCACTACTTCTCAAAAACTCGACCATCCCTGTAGGTCACCGAACTTAAGTCATTAGAAAAATCAAAGTCTTCGGAGTTGAATGATTCACTCTGTTTGTCCTTCGAGGATTGACACTTATCGCCGAAGAAGATCGTTTTTGGCTCACCATTCTTGGTCACAAACTTGATCTTGGACTTGTAAGATTTAATTTTACGACCTTTGGAGTTCTTGCATTTGTAGCCCTCTTCGTATTCAAAGTAGACGCGACCGTCAATCTCATCAAAGTCAGGTTCCGCCAGATCAAATTCATCTGAAATGTGTGATAGGATCTGTTGAATCTTTGTCACGCCCTCTCCAGTACAACCATCTTCCTCACATCGATTGGAGACGTAACACGCAAATCCGGGCTTCTGAGCAAAATCTGTTTCACCGGACACGAGAATCCCTTCGACTCTAAAAGTGCCTTCACTAAAAACTGCGGACCCAGAGTTGCCACCATAAGTATCAGAGTTCAAATAGTAGATTTCTGATCCAACGCTTCGAACTTCTGCATTGTCCGTGATCTTGGACGGAATTCCTGATGGATGACCTACGACAAAAACCTCATCTTTCACCTTTGCCTCTTCTGCACGATTCAATTTCAGTGGCGATCGATTTTCCACACTTCGGTCAAGCCGAACTATTGCAAAATCAGATGAACTGGTTTCAATCCACTGCTTACCAATCTGAGCATACTCGACATCTTTATCGTAGAGGAGTTCTTTGCATTTGTAGACGTCGCTCTCAGGAAAGCTCTTCGGTCCTTGAGAATCGGATTCACTTTGAAGCAGAGCAAAATCAAAAACAAATCTGGTATTGTCACAGTTATTTAGGTTCTGAACACATGAAGCATAGTTTGCAGATGAAAGACAATCCTCTTCATCACTAAAGCAGTGACCGGCTGTTAATACCAGATCTGGCGCGATCAGGAAACCTGAACAGTATCCGAGAGAGTACTGTTCATAAAAGCGTACGTCAGAGCACAAGAGCTGAGATTCACCAAAGGTCATGCTGTCGTGACTGTAGGTCATTGTTGTCGAATCGTATGTGAGATCCTGATCTTGCACCAATATAGCCGTTGAACGTGCAACCTCCTTATGCTCTTCGCTAGGCGCTTCATAAATCTCTTTTCGGTCGTCCTCACCGTAAATGACATGAGAAATCTGATTATCAATCGATTTCGTTCCAGAACTTGTTGACGACGATGAGTTGGCTCCACTGCGCTCTTTCTCTGTAGCTAGATCTTGACTGCAACCCAAAAGCATACCCGAAAGACCCACAACGACAGACATTACGAAAATAAGTGAATTGGTTCTATTTTCCATATTGAGCACCTCCGAAGAGAGGTGATTGCAAACCCGTGCCAAGACAGATGATCGGCTCAATGCCTAGAAATACTTGAAATGACTCCCATATTCATACATTGGGAGTGACTAAATCTTATTCAATCCAAATTCCGCAGATGAGTGACCAAAACTTCAACACCATCCGATGGTCACAACCTCCCATTTCACCTTGCACTGGTCCATTTGAGATTCGAACCACCAAATTGCCTCTGACGGCCTATAGAGGCGCTCAGACCCTTGCAAAATGCCCTTGGACCTCATTGAGAGTTAGGATCTTTCCAAAACTAGAAATGGATTCTAAGCAACGTGCAACTCATTTGGTATCTCACAGAACTGGAAATTGAGAAGAGTTACAATTGGGATGACCACAACAGTCGCAGTCACCTTCACATTGTTTACCACGATCCGGTCGACCCAGCTACGCTGCGGGATGTTCGCTTCGGACGTGAACCGTATGAGCTGGGTGAGGAGCGATTCGAACCAGACCTTTGTTCTGGGACTCTTTTACGCAAAGGGCGCTTGCCACTTCGTCTTCTCTTTGCACCCGGCAGCGCCGATCTCATCCCTTCACCGATAAGAGCATCAGGAATATCATACTTTCTCACGAGATTGTTCCAGGCACGACACTCCTGCAAAGTCACAAAACTTACAGCTTCGCCTAGGGCACCATTACGTGCCGTACGACCCACACGGTGAACGTAGTCCTCATCGAACATCGGTAAGTCAAAGTTTATTATGTGTTCCACGTGGGGCACATCGATGCCACGTGCAGCGACGTCCGTTGCGCAGAGAATTCGAGTTTCACCACTCTTAAAGGCCTTGAGTGCGCGATCCCTTTGCCCCTGCGTCCGTCCACCATGTATGAGGTCTGCAGCAAAGCCATACTCCACCAAATGCTTTTTGAGTCGTTCCGTGCGAGATTTGGTCTTTAAAAAAACAATGACGGACCCTTTACGGCTATTGAGTTCATCCACAATGCGGTCAGCTTTGTTCTCCAATTCAACCCTCACAACAAACTGTTTGACCGTCGAAACGGGTCGAGATTCATCAAGCAAGAGCGAAAGTGGATTGTTCAGATATTTCTGAGCAAGACCCGTGACTTTCTTGTCCAACGTCGCCGTGAAAAACGACGTTTGTCTTTCACTGGGCAGATATTTGAGAATCTGTTCAAGCTGAGGCGCAAATCCCATATCAATCATGCGATCACCCTCATCAAGAACGAGATGGCCCACATTGTGGATCTGAACAGTGTTTCGTTTTAAGTGATCAATGAGCCGTCCCGGCGTGGCCACAATGATTCTGGGTCTACGCTGAAGGGATTTGAACTGTTTCCGAATGTCCTGCCCGCCAATCAATTGGGCCGAGTAGAGGTCTTTCGGATCGGCAACCAGAGAGCGCAAAAACTCCGTGATTTGCTGGGCCAGTTCACGTGTTGGCACCAACACCAGTCCCTGCGATTTGGGATCTTTAAGGAGTTTTACGATCATAGGGATCAAATAGGCTCCTGTTTTCCCAGAGCCGGTTTCCGCACGGGCCATAAGATCACGCCCTTCCAGCAAGAGCGGGATTGCCTTCTTCTGAATTTCGGTGGGATGGATGAAATTTACTTTCTCAAGGCCTCGCACAAGAAGCTGAGGAAGATCGAGCTCTACAAAACTTTGCATAGGGAAGTTCCTTTTCAACGGGTCCGATCACGAAAAGAGAACTCAGAACAACCCAGATTCCCTTAAATGATCTAAAGCTCTTACCCTAGTTTACCGCACGATGCCAACGAAAAAGAGTCTAAATCATGATTTTTCAATATAAAGCCTTGATTTTCCGCCTTGATCCCGCAAATTTCGCCTCCAAACCGGGTCTGAAATTGGCCAAGGGACAAGAGGGATACGGGCCCTACTTTCCACTTATGGAGTATGCCCACACGGTCACTCCCGATACAACCCCATCTGTGAAGATGCAGGGCTGAAGAAGAGCTCCTTCACCCTGAAATGAACCCATATTGGGCGCATAGATGCAGGCCTCACCACTTTCGCACAGGGAGTTGTTGTTTCCGATCTGATCCCCATTGATTTCGATGGCATGAAGTAAGAATGTCTTTGAAGCCATGGTCGTAGAATCGCTCCCACTCACTCCGTCTGGACAGCTGCTCCCAGAGGTAAAGGTCGCGTTGGACGCAGTTCCAGTGACACTGCGATTGTGGAGTGGCTTTCCCGTAACCACACGCCAGTCCCAAATGCGACATGTACCCGAGATGCAAGGACCTTGATGGGACGAATTTGGAAAAGTTAGCCCATCCATCCCAAACCCCCTAAAAAACGAGTCAAAGTTCATCCAATCCACAATTGAAGCGTAGGAGGACGTGCCGGCCGGTGCGCTCCCGTTTGTTGTGTCCGAACTTACCTTGCCTAGAAAAGTTGACGAGAGATCTGTTGCAATCGTTGTGACCGATCCAGAAGCACACGCAGTGTCCAATCCGCCACCACTGCAACCATTTGCAGTGCTTCCTTTGTGAAAGAATCCAGTGAAGCTCACCGACTGACTGCCACTTAGATCCACCGCAAAGGAGCCGTGATTGGCTGAGACCGTATCATGGAAGACATTGCCGGTACCACCACCGCCTGTGGGCGACTGAATTCCCTTATCCGTGTTCATAGTCACCAGCGAGTGAACATAGGTCCCATTCACACTCCCCGAAAGGTAGATCCCATTGTAGGTGTTGTTCACGGCCGTCACATATTGGATGATGTTGTCGGTCAACGATGTGGTCCCATCGAGGAAAATTCCCGCATCGCTACCCCCAAACAGCGTTGCCTGACTTATGATGTTGCCCGAAGAAGCAATATAAATCGCCGAACTGGCATTTGCACTGACTGCAACCTTTATATTTGAGATCGTGAGACCCGAGAGCATGTTGTTGGGGCCTAAGACCTTTAGACCATGGCTCGAACTGCCTGCATTCATCTGAGACAGGCGAACCTCTTCCAAACGATTGAAGCTAGAGGAACCCGTGAGCATAAGAAGCGTCTGGCTTATCGAACTTAAATCAGTATTTCTACTCACCGAAAAATCGTGCAAGATATTTTTACTGCCTGAAACTCGAGCCCCTCCCATCTTTCCCACACCCTCCGCATTTGATGATGTGATCAGATTCGAGTTGGATAAGTAGCCGGTGGTACCCAGTTCAATGGCTGCCATTGAGTTGCTATTGTTCTTGAGATCCTTGATTATGACTTTATGAAGCCGACTGAATTTGGTCCCTACGAGATTCATTCCAACCACAAGAGGCCAGGTCCCATTCGTCCCGTTGATCTGCGTTTCCAACCACAAGAAGTTTTGATTGGCCGAACAGATCATCTCTGCCAGCGCCGAGGAACTCGCGTAACAATCGCCCGATGCAAAGTTGTTGGTCGTCGCACCTGTTGATCGAAGGATCCCACCCCCAAGCGAGACCACTGCAACACGGTGAGCTGAAATCTTAATTCCCAGAGTCGTAAGTCCACCTGGTGGAACGAAGTAGATTGTTCCCGCACTGTTAAGATCGGTAAGACTTGAAGGGTTTGCTCCGAGAGCGGAGATAGGATTTGTCCACCAACACGTTGGAACACTCTGTCCCACGACGTTTCCACCCTGGTGAATCGTCACGCTGTTCGTCTTCCATGTGCCTCCACTTGCAATCAGATCGCCAAGTCCAACACCTGGCTTCAAGCCCTTTGAAAAGAAGGTCGCTGTTCCTGAGACATCTTCACAAAACCAATCCAACGCATTCAAACTCTCAACCAGTGTGAGACCTGAGCAAGATTCAAAACCTGCCACCTCCACCATACGTTTTTCACCACCATGAATGCAGCCATTGATTTCTCCATAGTATCCGACCTCGGTCCCATCACAAGAGGCATTGGGTTGTTCGTGAACCTCGCTGTTTGAATCTGTGAATCTTACATAACTATTCCAATCACTATTCCCGACATAAACTGGCTCAACCAGAACCGTTACAGGAGCGCTCACCACCAAATCGTGGTTCGCCCCAAGGGAGCCAGCACCCGACACTGCCGGTAAAATCAAATTTGCACTGTTGCCAGCATGGTCCACCAGGGTCCCCGAGAGGGCGAGCGAACCCGAAGTCAGGTAATCAAGATCTGAGGAAAATTCCCCCTCTGCGATCGTGTATTGAAAAGTGAGTGTACTGGAGCCAGACCCTGAAACGTAGGAGGCAGCTCCTGAAGAGTTGAGTGCCAAGATCATCGATCCACTTAAGGTCACATCTTCACTGAAATGCACGTTGATCTCGATGTCATTTCCTGCTCCGTAAGTGCCATCGGAATTGGTCGACGTGACCTGTGTGACGGTCGGTGCTGTGGAGTCGTAGGTTCTCAACAGCGGATCAGATGCGAGATTTCCATTCCCCGCCAGGTCGACCAACATCGCCTCGGCAACAGAAATGCTCACACTTCCCTCAGACGTTGGCGTTACAACTGCCGCAAATGAAGTATGGTCTGTGGTCGTCAGCGAACTCAACGTCCCACCAACCGCAGTGAGGTCACTTAGTGAAAAGCCACTCACCTCTTCGGACGCCACAATGGAAATGGCAAAAGACCCATTGACCGCAGAGTCGCTGGTGGAACTCAAAGAGAGAGTGGGGGCCGTCGTATCAAGAACGTAGATCGCAACCGAAGAGCTGCAGGTTGAACTCCCATGATCGTTGGATTGCCTGCCACTAAAGAGATGAGACCCCTCAGACAACGAGGAGATGTTAAATAGAACCGAAGCCCCTGATGCGACTTGCGTGCCGATTTCGGTTTCACATCCACCACCTAGATAGAGGTGGACTGTGTCTCCTTGAGAGACACCATTGACCTGAATCGTAGGACTCACGACGTAATTTGGAGAAGTTGAAGGAGAATAGAGCACCACCGAAGTTGGCGGGGTAGGCGGAGCAGATGCCGTGGGTGGATTGGGATCAGGTGCCGGAGGTGATGTCTCAGGAATTTCACTCGAATCATCATCAACAATGTCAATCAAAACTGAACTTGTAAGGAGTCGAGAATTGATCGTATTTGAAAAAACGACACTGAAAGATTCCAAAGCTTCTGCCACGAGGTCATCCACAAGAGAAATTGAGATCTGTTTCAAAGTTTCCCCAGGGGCAAAATCAAGTTGCCCTGAACCACTCAAGAAATCAGATGAAGCAATGGCGGTTCCATCCACACTCTTCCATCCAATGGATACCACCGACGAACTCACCCGGTCCAGAGCCACACTTAAAATGACATTTCCAGTTTCACCTGACGGTTGTTCTAAAACAGAAATCGAGACCTGTGGCAACACTTCATGGTCAGAAATGCCAAATTGAAGCCAGTTACAGTCATCAAGAATCTTCGAACCCACGATCGACGCCGTAATATCCACAGATTGGTCTGCAGCTCGAACATCCACAGTTGCCTCTCCCACCACCACTGGGGCCGAGAGATCTGTTCGGTCCATCTTTCCAGGGGCACAACGATAGTTGGCCGAGGTCCCTTGGCCTATAAGCACAATGCGTCGTCGATCCCCTGAAGTGACTTCTAAAGAGACTGTCTCCCCTGAGAAATGGGGACCAGAGATCACTTCGGGCTTTAGATGGACAGCACCTTGAATATCCAAACAAGAACCTTTCGAAGCTTCTGGATACTCAACCGCGACCAGCCAGCAACGAATCTCCTCCATACCTTGAGGCGCAACGACGCCCCACTTTGACTTTGTGGAGGACTGAAGGCGTCGAATCTTTTGATCGTTGGTACGAGCAATCTGATCGGGAAGTCGAATGGAAATGGTTGACGAGGTCTCCTTCTTTTGGCAGGAGACAATCCCTACAAACAAAACAAGTCCCAATAGAGCGCGTGTCACCAAACATTCCCCTTTTCAGTTATCTTCTCTACGTCTTATCGGAAAGTCTTGCGGTTCTGAAGATCACTTGGAAAAATATCTTTTGAGAGTTCTCAAAACGTGTCACGACTTGAATCAATCTGACTCAAGGACCCAATCGTTCCTTTTAGGATTCCATCCAACACTCAACTAAACCTAGAATCGCGCTCCATTCAATCATCCATTCTTGGTTCAAAATTGATGGCCATGTTGTCTCAGAAAGAGAACCCACACAAAGGAAGCATCGGCAAATCCACAGTAGGCTGGTTTGAAGGTGGTTGGCACCTGGATCCGAAAATCCTCTCTTTGGGAATTCGTCCTAGATTTTGGACCGACGATTCGTAGAAATGTTCTCTAAATGGAATTGAGGCGTTAAATTAGTGGCACCGTATTTGCTTGAAGCTCATCGTTCGTTCAAACCGGGCGACGTTGCTTAGGAGGCACTATGAACTCAACAGCACGCAATTAGATGTATTGGGAGCTTGAGTCCAGCAAAGGATCGATCAAGCTCCCATTTTTGAGGGACTCTGTTTCCAAAAGAGAAAACTGCAAGACCCAACCATGTGGCATTTGCTTGCCAATACCGACGAGGGGGATGATCTATGGATAAGCATAAAGTACTTCAACTGGCCAGGTACGTCCGATCTGGTGTTCAAAACGGCATACTCTATTTTGGATTTGGATCCGTTCAACAAGCCATCCGTTGTCCAGAAATGCAACTTCAGGTTGCTGAAGTGGCCAAGCGTTGGGTGACCCCCTCTACGATCCTAGAGATCCAGAATCATCTGAGTGACTTAGGTGATTCCAAAGATTACAAACCCGCAATCGACTTCTTGATTGAACATGATTTTGTGAAGCCGGTCGAGTTTTTTGACCAATCTCACAGGTTCAGCCGTAGCCACCTGTTCTATTCAATGTACAAGGGAAACCCTCTTGAAATACAACGAATGATCTCTGACAAATCCGTTGCGATCTTAGGATGTGGAGGAATTGGCAATATTGTGAGTGTCAATTTGGCAACCGCTGGGATCAATCGACTCATTCTAGTTGATCACGACGAGATCGAGCTTTCGAATTTGTCAAGACAGATATTGTTCGTCGAAGACGACGTGGCAAAGAAAAAGGTGGATGTATTAAGTCATGAGCTAAGACGCCGTAATTCTCAATTAGAAATCACCACCCAGTGTTCTCAAATTTCAACTTATGAAGATATTGAAAAGATAGGCCACCCCGACTTGATTGTTCTCAGTGCAGATGCGGGAGATATCTTCAATATTGTCAACCACTACGCTCTAAAGAACAACATTCCTTATCTTAATGTCGGTTATGTAGAGGATATCGCTGTGTTCGGACCATTTGTCATTCCAGGAGTGACAGGCTGTATGTTCTGTCAGGATACAACAGCAACAGTTGATGAGAGTGGTCACAATCCACTCACACCCTATCTAAAGCACATCAACGAAAGCTATCAAGCCCCGTCCGTTGGGCCCGTCAACATGCTTGCTTCCTCATTAGCCACCTTGGATATTCTAAAGTATTTTGGAAAATTTGGCTCTATTCTGTCGCAAAATCGCCGTGTCGGACTTTGGAGTCACGATCTACACTTTGAGTATCAGGATTACCAACGCAATCCAGAATGCAGGCAATGTGGCTTTCTTAACAATACAACAAGGTAAAGGTCGGCGGCAATGAAAACAGTCCATCAGATTGTAAGACGATACTATTGTGTTAGCGCTCTCTTTGAGATGGCGAGAATGGGAATAGGGGCCACAAGTGTTCTCTTTATGCTCCATCATAATGTTACACTTTCAGATCTTGCATCCATCAAGATGATACAATGCTTTACCATGCTCATCGCGGAAATGCCTACCGGTCTATTCGCAGATGCATTTGGCCGAAAGAAGAGTATTGTATTGGCAAGTGTTTGCTCGCTACTTTCATTCACAATGTATTTACAAGCATCTGGATTTTCTGGCTTTTGTATCGCTGACATCTTCAATGCACTTGCGATATCTTTTTGGTCCGGAGCTTTTGATGCTCACGCCATCGAAACACTTGACCAAAAGGGAGTCCCTCGGTCATTCTTAAACGTCTTCTTTTCTAGGGTGGCGAGCTATGACGCTGTAGGGGTCATGGTGGGCGGATTCGTTGGAGGCATGCTGGCAGAGCGAAACGAACATTTGCCGTTCTACTTTTCAATCATAGTGGGACTCCTTTGCTTGGGAAGCATTGCAATTTTACCCAAAGAGGTGTCAAGATCTAGAAGCAAGTCTCCCTCCTTAAGTTTACTTCAATTGATCTCTGCCAAGTTTCAAAATCTTAAAGCCTCCGTGACCTCGATTGGGCGATTTTGCATTGCAAATGAGCGCATTAGAGCCTACATATTGCTTCAAACTGCCGTTCAGGTCATGATTCAACCCATATTGCACTATTGGCAACCCTACTTTCATACACTTTCAAATGAGATCAATGAAAGCACCCTTGGAATGATATTTTTCTGCTATGTGGGAACTCAAACTCTCATCTCTTACATTGGGTCGATTGTTTTGGAAGTTCGTCCGGCCATGTTGGCCCCAATCATTATTGTAGAATCAGCTCTAGTCTCAATTTTTGCTCTCCATATGGCGTCAAGCCCAAGCCTGTTTGTCGCGATCAGCAGTTTTCTTCTCTTGCAAGGCGGCGTCGGTCACCTTCGGGCCCTGTTGAGTGCAAAATTCAATCAAATGCTGGAATCCCATCAGCGTGCGTCGATTTTGTCATTTGTGACAGTTGTGAGTCGCTTTGGGATGATCGGCTCCCTGGCCTTGATCAATGCGATGTTGAATTGGCTGCCCGTGAGTAGACTGTTTGTCTTCACAGGAGTTACAGCTCTATTGATGATGCCGCTTCTAATTAGATGGATGAAGCCAACAGCTCGCAGGGTGGCCCTAATGGAACGTGCTTAAGGAGAAATTACATGAATTCATTGATTTTGAGAGCTCTGACACCGTCTGATGCCCAGTTGTTTTTTGAAGCCAAAGAGAGGAGTTCAGAAACAGACACTCCATTTCATTTGGGTTACCAGGACGGAATGACCTTTTCTGACTACTTACGGCACCTTGATGAAATGGAAAGAGGGGTCAACTTACCCTCGGGCTATGTCCCGGGAAGCCTCTATTTTGGTTTTGTTGAAGGTACGATCGTTGGCAGGCTCTCTCTTCGTCATACCTTGAACTCCTATTTGTTCAACGTTGGTGGTCATATTGGATACATGGTTCACCCGCAGTTCAGAGGTTTGGGCTATGCTACCGAAATGTTACGTCAAGGCTTGATCTATGCTTCGAAATTCCATCTAGATCGTGTTCTTCTTACCTGTGATCATGATAATGTCGCATCCATTCGAGTCATTGAGAAGTGTGGCGGTCAACTTGAAGGGAAGCAAAATGATAAATGTCGCTATTGGATCTCTTTGAATCCGGATCTGAAATTAAGCATGGGCTAAAACCAAGCACTGTAGCCCTTCGTCGGTTCGCCTCGGTATAAGAAGAACTTATGGTGAGTTCGCTCGAAAGCAGGTTTCGCGCCAGGCACTAGTGATTCATGAGTCTTGCAGGAAGTGGCGAAACTTCAAATTCACCCGATCGATGTTTCTTAAGAGCTACAAGAAAGGCCAATACGGCATCACTTTCTGTAATGCAAGGAACTCGATAGTCAATGCAACTTCGACGAATGCTAAAACTTGCCTCTTGAGCAAGTCTTCCGGAAGTCGTATTGATGACAAAGTCGACCTTTCCGGAACGAATGCGATCCACACAGTTCGGACGACCCTGATGGACCTTTCGCACGATGATGCAAGGTAAACTGTGGTCTCCAAAAAACTGAGCCGTGCCAGGTGTTGCGGACAAGGCGTACCCCATCGTCACCAACTCCTTAGCCACCTCCACCAACGCGTCTTTGTCCTTATCTCTCAGAGAAAAGAAAACCTCACCCTTCAGTGGTAGAGTCATCTGGCTTGAAAGCAATGCCTTCAGCAGTGCTTCTGCGTAATCCTTTCCCCGTCCCATGCTTTCACCTGTTGACTTCATCTCAGGGCCCAGGACGATGTCAGCACCAGGAAACTTATTAAATGGAAATACAACCCCCTTCACACACACGGAAGTCATCTCTTTCCATTGATATCGTTCGGGCTGAACTTTGATTCGATCAAGACCCAACATGGCGTCCACTGCAAGATCCACCAAGGGAATGAGAGTCGATTTGACCACAAACGGAACCGAACGAGAACTTCTCGGATTGGCTTCAAGCACAAAGATCTGGTCATCCTTGATGGCAAGCTGAAGATTCAGATGGCCAATAATGTTCATACGGTCTGCAAGCTGGGAACTGAGCTCCTCAATTTTAACACAAGTTTCATCCTTGAGCCTTTGAGGAGGCAACACACCCATGCTGTCACCACTGTGCACTCCAGCTGCCTCAATGTGCTCCACCACTCCCCCCACAACCACCCAATCTTTACCTCGAACAAGATCGACATCCACCTCTAGGGCTCCTTCAAGAAAGAAGTCCATCAATGCGGGGCGATCACTGGAAACCTCATCCGAACTTCTCTGAAAATATCCCTCAAGTTCGTCTTGATTTTCAATGATCTCCATTCGACGTCCACCCAATACGTAGCTCGGGCGACACAACAACGGATAGCCTATCTGCTGGGCCACCTTCAGTGCTTCCGTCAAATCACCTGCAAAGCCTGAAGGGGGAATTTTAAAATCAAATTCGCGACAAATCTTTGCAAAGCGCGCACGATCCTCAGCAAGATCGATCGTCTCGAGCGAAGAACCCAACATCGAATAGCCAGAATCCACCAAGCCTCCTGCAAGATTGATGGCCGTCTGCCCACCAAGTTGCGCAACGAAACCTTTGGGGCCAATGTGATGAAAAACCTCTCGGCAGCACTCCAAAGTCAAGGGTTCAAAATAGAGTTCATTGGCCGTATCGTAATCCGTGGAGACCGTCTCGGGGTTCGAATTGATCATGGCAACCACCCAATTTCGTCTCTGAAGGGCCTTCACCCCACGAACGCATCCATAATCAAACTCTATGCCCTGCCCGATGCGATTGGGGCCACTTCCTAATACAACCACTCGATCTCTTTCCGAAGAGGTCGATCTTCGTAGATAATCTTTGGGGTCTCCCCAATAGGTTGAATAAAAATAGGGGGTCTCTGAGGCAAACTCACCTGCACAGGTGTCCACTTTGAGAAATGCTGGATGTAGATCCAATTCCCGTCGTCTCTTCCAAACCTCCTCTTCGCTCAAGGAGGTCTTTCTTGCGATGCGCGCATCGGAGATTCCGGCACGTTTCGCCCTTAAAAGTGAATTTCGATCCAATTGAGTCAGATTCTCCTCAATTTGGACAAGATCTGCAAACTGCTCGAGAAACCAAACATCAATCTGGGTGAGCAAATTCAACCTTTCAATGGTCCAGCCCTCTTGCAGGGCCTCAAAGATCCAATGAATGCGTCGACTGTTGGGATAACTCAGACGCTCCTCAAGCGACGATCGACCCTCATAAGAGAGATCCTTCTGCTCCATCGAATTGAGGGCCTTCATGAACGACTCTTTGAAGGTACGACCTATGGCCATCACCTCACCAATGCTCTTCATCTGGGTTGAGAGTAAGTCGTTGGGGACTCCCAGCTTGTTCACTTCAGGAAATTTTTCAAAATTAAATCTTGGAATCTTGGTGACCACATAATCGAGCGCCGGTTCGTAACAGGATGGCGTCGTACCTGTAATGTCATTTTGAATCTCATCAAGACCATAGCCCACAGCAAGAAGTGCCGCGATCTTGGCGATGGGAAATCCCGTTGCCTTACTCGCCAATGCCGATGAGCGACTCACCCGAGGGTTCATCTCGATCACCAAACGTTCTCCCGTCACAGGATCCACCACGAACTGGATGTTTGCTCCTCCACAGGTAAGTCCAACCGCATTTATGATTTTCTTGGCTTCGTCTCGCATCTCTTGATACTGGCAATCCGTCAAAGTCTGCTGAGGCGCAACTGTGATGCTGTCGCCTGTGTGAACTCCACAAGGGTCCACATTTTCAATGCTGCAAATCACCACGAAGGTCCCTCGACGATCTCGCATCACCTCCAACTCAAATTCCTTCCAACCCGCCACACTCTGCTCAACGAGAACTTCAGAGGTCGGACTCTCCTGAAGAGCTGTTACAAGTTTCGTCTTGTACTCCTCAAGTGAGTAGGCAATTCCACCCCCGCCTCCTCCAAGTGTGTAATTGGGTCTTAAGATGAGCGGATAGCTCAAGATCTCCGCAACTTCCAGCCCCTGCTCAAAGGTGCGAACCATCTGACTCTTCGGATATCGCGCGCCCACAGAGTCCAAAATATGGCAAAAGGCCTCTCGATCTTCCGCAGACCGAATGGTTGCAGGGTCTGCCCCCAAGAATGAGATTCCCAGTTCATTTAAAATCCCACTTCGATCCAGATCCAGTGCCAAATTCAGAGCTGTCTGCCCCCCCAGAGTGGGGATGATGGCATCGGGTCGCTCCTGTTCCAAAATCCTTGAAACAAATGGAACCTTGAGGGGTTCAACATAGACTCGTGTGGCAATCTCGGGATCGGTCATAATGGTTGCTGGGTTGGAGTTGACCAAAATTACTTCAAGTCCCTCCTTCATCAACGCCTTGCAGGCCTGCGTGCCGGAGTAATCAAACTCACAAGCCTGGCCAATCACAATCGGACCACTTCCGAAGATCATCACTTTCTTGAGATTCTCAATTCTTGGCATATCGACCTTAAAACTTCATCTTCGAATCGTTTGAGTAGATCATCTCGATGGCGATGTGTCTGTAACGGTCGTACTTGTAGCGCATTCTCATCAGCCGAAGCATCAGATCCTCCTGCGCCAAGGGCCCCTGCCTTCTCACCGCCTTGATCTCTTTTAAAATGTACTTATAGGCTCCCTCTGGATGAAAACAAAACCCTTGAGTGAATCGAAAACTCTCCTCATGGGGAAAAATCCTGGCATCAAAGATCTCCTGCTCACGAAATCCCTCAATGATCGGTGAACCCTTGAGCACCAACCGTTTCCCTGTGAAAAGATCTTTCACGTAAAGATTTCCCTTATGAACCTTCACGAAGTCAAAGAGGCTGTGCCGAGCCTCAGCAAGATTGGCAAAAAAGAGGCGCTCACTCTCATCGATCTTAAAATCAACACTTTGAAGAGCCCACATCACCGGAGGCATCTCCTGGTCGACCAACTTTCGAGAAAAGAGGTACCAATCCAAAAACTGGCTCATTCGAGCCTCAAATTGATCCCGATCCCCAGGGCCATCTCCAAGAGCTCCAAAAAACTGATTCTTGGCTTCGGTGATCTCCTCCTCAAAGGCAGGCCCTGTAAAGTAGGCTAAAAGTCGTTCTGTAACCTGATCGTAATTCATACGTAAATTCTCATCGCAATCGTTCCAAAAACTCGACGAGCAGTTTCTCTGCATCCCGAGGCCCCGGGTGACTCTCCGGATGAAACTGTATTCCCCAACACTTTCTTGCAGACCACTCAACCCCCTCAACCGTCTGATCGTTCAAGTTAGTATGAGTGACAACAATCTCCTTTGGCAATGAATCTGGCTCCACAGCATAACCATGGTTCTGACTGGTCACGTAAATCTCCCCCGTCCTTTGATCCTTAACGGGGTGGTTTCCTCCGCGATGCCCAAACTTAAGTTTAAAGGTTCGGCCACCAGCGACTCGACAGAGCACTTGATGCCCCATGCAAATGCCAAAGATGGGACGCCAACCCAACAGAGTTCGAAGCTCCCCCAAAACATCATTGCTGACCTGCGTTGGATCGCCCGGGCCACTTGAAAGAATGATCCCGTCTGGCTCCCACGCCTGAATCTCAACAGCCGAGGTCTTACAGTTAAAGAGTGCAACCTCACTGGAACTTCGCTCAATGATTCGACGGATGTTGCTCTTGCAACCAAAATCGATCAAAGCCACCCGAGGACCCTTTGGAATATTCCCTGTAAAAGAAGTTCTTCCCGGGGCAGAGACCTGAACCATCCAATCCTGCGGCAGACTCTTGCCCTCTCGAATCATCTGACGACCCTGAGAGCTGGCCATCTTGGAATTCTCAGCTTTCACTATGGCTCCCCAAGTTGTTCCCTTCTCCCTGAGGTGCAAAACAAGTCTCCTCGTATCAAACCCAGTAACAACCGGAACTTGATTTTCTAAAAGTCTCGTTAACCAACCTGACTCCCTCTCTGTGTTTTGAATCTCAAGTGAGACAAATCCAGAGATCTTAATCCCACCAGATTCCCAAACCTCCCGATCGACACCATAGTTTCCTTGCATTGGAGCCGTCGCAACCAAGATTTGACCAAAGTAAGATGGGTCCGTTCCCATCTCTTCATACCCACTGTGGGAAGTGTTAAAGACAACCTCTCCAGCTCTTTCAAAGTCACCAAAGAGTTGTCCACAGAAGATCTCCCCAGACTCTAAGACCAAATAACCCTCTTGCGACTCAAACTTTGGCACTACTACAACTCTCCTAACCCGAGCACCCCACTCAGCAAGGCACGGCGAAGATGAACACCATTTCGAACTTGATCGTAAACCCTAAACCGTGGGTCTGACTTCAAACTCACATCCAACTCAACGCCATAGTTCACCGGGCCAGGATGCATGAGAATTCCATCAAACTTCTCAAGAACCTTTTGGTTCAATCCAAACTCTCGATGGTACTCCTCGGACTCTCCCCTCAATGATTGAGCTCTCACCTGGTGCCGCTCCCATTGAACTCGCAAAGAGATGATGACCGTGGCCCATCTGATCCCTTCATCACGACTTAAGGCCTCCTCCCCTCGAGGAAACCACGGGCGGGGGCCACAAAACTTCACCTCTGCACCCAATCTTACCAAGAGTTCAAGATTGGACTTCGCCACTCGACTGTGAACGATATCTCCCATGATCAGCACACGTTCACCTTGAACTTTTCCCCTGAACTCTTCAATGGTCAGCGCATCGGCAAGAGCCTGCGTAGGGTGAGAGAAGACACCACATCCTCCACTCAGAACCGGCACTCCTTCCCACCGAGACAGTAGCTCAGAGAACTCATCATCCTTGCCGTAACGAACCACGACCAGATCAGGACCCATGGCAACCACATTCTCAAATGTGTCCACCAGAGTCTCTCCTTTAACGAGACTTGTCTGCTCGATCCCACCAAAATCGATGACGGAAATACCTAGGCTCTGCGCTGCCAAACAAAAACTCAAACGCGTTCGGGTGCTAGGTTCAAAGAAGAGGATGACGATGTTCTTGCCATTCCCCTTACACCCTTTCGAAGGAGGCTCTTTTGCAAGATCAAAAAGGCGGCGAATCTCTGCATCCGACAGAGACTCTATCCCTAAAACTGATCGACCCCTTAACGACATTGCCGCAAACGATAGACAATCCCTTAACTGCTGTCAACGAAGTCGTGTCAGTGAGCGATCCCACCGAACTTGACTCGAACCACCCAGCTTCTCAGGATCATCGACTGAAAAGAGAACCACAAGAAGACGTCCAATCAACCGCTCAATGGGGACCAGCCCACCTGATCTTGGACCGGTCGCGGAGGGATCAGGAATTCCTCCAGAAATATAGACCTCACCTGGTGGAACGACCACAAAATCCCCACTGGATTGCTTCACACGATCTCCCGGAAGGCCGACCACACGACCCACCGCACTGCTTTTTAGGTCAGGGGCACGAAAGATAAAGAGATCCTGATAGCGCGGCAATTTGACCTTAAAACTCTTTTCATTACCCAGAAAGCTCGTCGGCAGTAGATATTTCAGCTTATAGACAAGGACAATATCGCCTCTTTTTAGGGCAGGCTCCATCGAATCCACATCAATTCGATAGGCAGAGAAGACAAAGCTCCTCAGTATGAAACCGATGAGAACCACAATGACGAGACCCTCAAAATAGTCTCGAAACACCTTGTGCGCGGGCATGCTCATGGATGAATCACATGAAAAAACCTCTTCCAACGAACCTGAGTGGGATCACAAATCATTGGAAGAAAAGAGAGCGTCTCCTCGCAACTCAACCAGACAAACATAGCTCGCCCCAGCACATTCTCCATAGGAACAAACTTCCAAATGCGGCTGTCCGCAGAATTGTTTCGATTGTCGCCGAGGACAAAGAGCTTTCCTTCAGGAACGACAATCGGTTCGGACATGTTGTTCAGCTGGTAATCTTTTCTTAGAAGAACCGTATGGGGATGCTCTCCCAGTTGCTCCTCCCACGGAACATAGTTGTCCTTTTCGTCTCGAAGTTCAAACCCGCTGTTCTTTCTCTGAAAGTCATCATCACGCAGCCATTCAAAATCAGATCTCCCATTGGGCACCACTCGCTCAACCAACTTGTCATTGATCCAAAGATCCCCCTCACGATAAAGAACCTTATCCCCAGGCACACCGACCACCCGCTTAATGTAGAAGGTGCTCTTATCCAAGGGGAACTTGAAAACAATCACTTCGCCTCGCTCGGGATCACGAAACTTAACCATCCAATTTTCGCTAAAGGGAATGCGAATTCCATAGAGGAGTTTGTTCACAAAAATATGGTCATGAATCAATAGCGAAGGAAGCATGCTTCCCGATGGGATCACATAAGCCTCAATCAATGCCCAACGAATCGTAAGTGCAATTCCAATGGCCACCAGAAATGAACCTGCGCCCTGAGTCCAAAAATGTTTTGCTCCCTTTCCCATAGTCCTAGTCCTCCACCTTCAACACCGCCATAAAAGCCTCTTGGGGAACTTCGACAGATCCAATCTGCTTCATTCTCTTCTTCCCCTCTTTTTGCTTCTCCAACAGCTTTCGTTTTCGAGTGATGTCACCCCCATAACACTTGGCCGTAACATCCTTTCTCAATGCACCCAACGTCTCTCTTGCAATGATCTTAGCCCCGATGGCCGCCTGAATGGCAATCTGAAACTGTTGCCTTGGGATCACTTCCTTCATCTTTTGTGTCAATTGACGACCCCGATTGTAGGACTTACTTCGATGAACAATCAATGACAAAGCATCCACCGCATCGTTGTTGATCAAAATATCAAGCTTTACGAGATCGGAAGTCTCAAAACCAATCAGCTCATACTCCATGGAGGCATACCCACGAGAGATCGACTTAAG
The DNA here is from genome assembly GCA_014584465.1 of Pseudomonadota bacterium. Lineage (GTDB taxonomy): Bacteria > Bdellovibrionota > Bdellovibrionia > Bdellovibrionales > JACTMU01 > JACTMU01. The sequence continues at coordinate 81,091 of JACTMU010000079.1, forward strand.
ACGATCATAAAAGTCGATCACAATTTCGCTCATCGGAAGCTTGTAAACAATGATCACCTTGCTTTCGGTCACATAATCCATCTTGATCTGTGTGCCCCTTTTGTCTTCACACAACTTGAAGATGGCCCCAATGGATTCCGAAGGAGTGTGGATTGTAACTCGAACGTAGGGCTCCTCGAGGTGATCGATTTGGCTGAGATCGGGAAGACCTGCCGGGTTATCTAGATCTACGACCTCACCGCTGGTGAGATGAACCTTGTACTTCACCGTAGGTGCTGTGACGATCAAATTAAGATCAAACTCTCGTTCCAGACGCTCTTGAACGATCTCCATGTGCAGAAGACCTAGAAAACCGCATCGAAATCCAAACCCCAAAGCCGCGGAGTTCTCAACCTCAAAACTCAAGCTTGAGTCATTCAGATAGAGCTTCTCCAAAGCCTCTTTCAAGTGCTCATAATCCGAAGCAATGACGGGAAAGATTCCTGCAAAGACCATCGGCACACTTTTGCGAAATCCAGGAAGAGGTGTCGTTGCACCTTTCTTGGCGTGAGTGAGGGTATCGCCAACTTGAATTTCATGGATGTCCTTGATCCCACAGATCAGAAACCCAACTTCACCCGTTGAAAGAGCATCCACCTCAACCGGCCGAGGCGAAAAGAGCCCCAGCTTTAAGACCTCATAATCGGAGTGTACGGCCATAAAGGCAACCCGGTCCCCTTTTTTCACGGACCCATCCACAATTCGAACAAGGACCACAACTCCCTGATAAGAATCAAACCAAGAATCAAAAATGAGGGCACGAAGTGCACCGTCGCTCTCTCCCTTTGGGGGAGGGACCTTCTTCACAACCGCCTCGAGAATCTCCCGAATGCCTATCCCCTCTTTGGCACTGGCCATAATGGCCTCAGAGGCATCAATCCCAATGGTGTCCTCGATCTGTTTACGAACTCCCTCTGGATCGGCTGCAGGGAGGTCGATCTTATTCAAAACAGGAATGATCTCCAATCCATGGTCAAGGGCCAAATAGACGTTCGCCAATGTCTGAGCCTCAACTCCTTGAGCTGCATCCACCACAAGAATGGCCCCTTCACAGGCCGCGAGCGAACGCGAGACCTCATAACTGAAATCAACGTGTCCGGGAGTGTCGATCAAATTCAAGCGATAAATTTGACCATCGTCGGCCTTGTAGTTGATTCGAACGGTTTGAGCCTTGATCGTGATTCCCCGCTCCCTCTCAAGATCCATGCTGTCAAGGTATTGGGCTTTCATCTCACGATCGGCCACAGCTCCCGTCTGCTGCAAAAGCCGATCGGCAAGTGTGGACTTGCCGTGGTCAATGTGCGCGATGATCGAGAAATTACGAATGTTCTTCACACTCAATCCAAACAGAAATTCTAAAAAATTGGGTTTTCAAGATGATGTCAAGACTTAACCGCATCTTTGATCTGATCAACCTTATTCAACTTCTCCCAAGAAAACTCGTTGCGACCGAAATGTCCATAACTTGCGGTCTTACGATAGATAGGCTTAAGGAGATCAAGTTCCTTGATGATGCCCGAAGGTTTGAGATTCCATACTTTACGAATTGCCTTGGAGAGCACCTCTGGACTCACCTTTCCTGTTCCAAAATCATTCACGTAGACACTGACTGGTTCTGCAACACCAATGGCATAGGCTAGCTGAACAAGACAGCGCTCTGCAAGTCCGGCTCCAACAATGTTCTTGGCAACATGACGTGCAATGTAGGCTGCACTTCGATCCACCTTTGAGGGATCCTTTCCTGAAAAGGCTCCTCCTCCGTGTCCACCATGTCCACCATAGGTGTCGACGATGATCTTTCGACCCGTCAAACCAGCATCTCCATGAGGTCCTCCCACTACGAAACGTCCCGTGGGGTTGATATGATATTTGGTGTTGTGATCCAACCACTCTCTGGGGATCACCTTTGAAATCACCTCAGCCAAAACGGCCTCTTTGATCTGGGACTGGCTCACCTCGGGAGAATGTTGTGTAGAAACCACAACCGAATCCACTCTCCTCACCTTACCACCCACATACTCAACGGTGACCTGCCCTTTGCTGTCGGGTCTTAAAAACCCAAGCCTTCCGTTCTTTCGAACCTCTGACAACTTCAACATCAGCTTATGAGAGAGGTCGATCGAAAGCGGCATCAAATCTTCAGTCTCATTGACGGCATAACCAAACATGATCCCCTGATCACCGGCCCCTTGCTCCTTCTTTTCAGACTCATCGACGCCCATGGCTATATCCGGGCTCTGGCCATCCATCGAAACCATGACCGCACAGGTCTTATGATCAAAACCCATCTCGCTGCTATTGTACCCGATCTCTTTCACCACGTTGCGTACCGTATCGGCAATGTTCAGCTTTGCCGTGGTCGTAACCTCACCGGCCACCATGACAAGCCCCGTCGTCACCAACGTTTCACAAGCCACGCGCGAACGAGGATCCTCACTCAACATACCATCCAAAATGGCATCACTGATCTGATCGGCAACCTTGTCTGGATGCCCCTCTGAAACTGATTCACTTGTAAAAAGATAATCCTGCATAACCCCACTCCTTAATTGAACCCCATTTAGTCACAACTCTGAATAGGGGTCAATCACAACGCAGAGTTGGCACAATTGAGAATTCATTGGGGTCAATAAGGCTATTTTATGGCCGCTAGCTCGATCGACGATAGCGTGCCTTTAAGGTCGTCTCATCAAAGACGGTATCAAGTTCCGGTGTCACCTTGTGGATTTGCCCCTTGTGGCTGCGCAAATAGGACTTGTGGTGCTGCACACGCCCCTTTCGCTTTACCATCTGACGGCAGAGTTTCTCAATTGCGGTGTCCACAGACTCATAGTAGTCCTCACTTGAAGCTTCGCTTCGAAGTGTCAGAGAGGGACCGATCAGAGTGATTTCAACCTTGATTTTATGCCGCTGCGCACTGATCACAACGGATGCCTCAGAGGGCTTCAACTCATACTTTTCGATTTTGGCCAGCCGATCTTCGGTGTGCTCAACAAGCGCTTCGGATCGATCCAAATGGATAAACCTAAACTTGGTCTTCATAATTCTCTACTCCTTTCAACTGCAATGAATCGCTGTTTGATCTAAATGATCTATCGGAGTTTTGAATGAAAACTGGACTTAAGTTTTACCCTATTTTTGACTCATTTTAAGACACTTGCTGTAGACAGATCGATTTCAATTCACTCGCCCTTGAGAATTTCTACAATCTTTTGGTCTGAAATGGGGCGTTTTGAACCTCTTCTATAAGTTCAACTTATGCGCCACCCGCAAAAAAGTCGAAATAACCATATTTTCAAATTTCCTGGATGCCTCGTTGTAAAATAGATAAAACACTCCTGTTGTTTAGGATCCACCATAGTGATTGTAGGCTGAGCGACCAAGTCGCCGCGTTGACTACAAATCGTTGCTGTTGAAGATAAATCTGTCTTTGTTTTTGACACTTTTGTAATAATGATCTGTCAAAATACTTACAGTTGATCCAGATCACAATTTCTGATAGTTTTCTCGCAGAATTTCAAATTTATTCGTCGATAAAAGAAAGGGTTGGACTATGATGAAATTATTTTTTTTCGGACTTTGTATGTTGCCTATGACCATCCTTGCAAATGACATATTTCAATACGATTGCAAAATAGATGATTCATCCAACATTATGTTTGTTCTATCGGGAGAATTTTCAGAAACAATGATTTCAAATGCACGGCTTACTGTATTTAACGATCATCTACCTGAGCCTTTAAACTATGGATCTAGCTCTTACGAATATCGTAGGGATTACAGGACAAACTGGGTGATGGAGGGTCCAGAAAATTTGGATGGCTCCCGAACGTTGACAGCCAAGTTTCAATATGCTTATAAAAAACCATATGGGGATGAGCCTATAACAGTATGGATTCAAATCCACATAAACAATATCCTTTCTGAAAAACCAAGGGCTATGTTAAAAGAAAAATCGTATACAAACGAAGCTGGAAGAACGAAAAATTTGCTCACAGATGTGCCTTTGTCATGCACAAAGAGCAGTCAAACGTATTAACTTAAAGATACTGTCTCATTTTAAGGCGATTAATAATTTCATAACGCAGACGAAGTCCGCCTTATGAATCACCTGCAACTACTTTGTGCCTGGCGCAAAACCTGCTTTCGAGCCAGGCACTACTTTACCCCTAATCCCGAAAACAACGATATAAAACCTTGATGATCCATAGACGGCTCTATCACTCCCTGACTTAGAGGGAAATAGATTTTCGTTTGATAACTTGGACCCAAGCCTCCCTCCCACGAAGATCCACTCGATTGGACCTTCACAATCTCACCATTTCCACTGGGGCCAAGAACATCAAATGTAAATGACCCTTCTGTTTTTAAGGCAAACCATTTACTCTCAGAATCAAGAGTAACCTGAACTAAGGCAACATCATCGTAATCTTTTATCTTGACCCAATCATGCTCCTTCGCTTGCATTTCTCGACAAGTCTTAATGATATCTTTCAGATCGCCTGGATGCGTCGTTGAAAAATAGATAAAACACTCCTGCTGTTGTTTGGGGTCAAAGCACATCAATCTTACAAAATGATTTTTCCTATTTGGCCGATCTACAAAATCATCAACTCTCAAATAGTGAACCTCAACATCTGTGCCACTTTCACCAATCCTCGACACTTTTTCTTTCATTGGCAAGTTCTTGAATGCATTCTCGTAGGACTGTTTGGGTTTATTCTTACGAAGCGCATTATTCTTCGTCGTCTGAGGCTTGAGCGGAAGACAATAATTAGCGTGGTCGTAGACACCAGAACTAAAACTAGAGCCAAAATTCGAGGTAGCATTTGTTTTGAAGAAACTAACTTCCGACGAATGGGCCAATGATCCAAGGAACAAACTACAAATCGTAGTGACAACAAAAACTTGCTCTTTCAACTTTCGGAAGACGTAATCATATGAAGACATGATTAATCGTGTCATAATAAACCGATAAAGTCTACTCAAGTTTCTGATGTTTTTACGAAAAAATTCGCTAAGCGTTTCAATTTGAGACGCTTATCCAATGGCTCACAAATATTCTCAATGGACCCAAGTCGCCACCAGCACTACGGTTGCCCCCTGTAACTACTAAGACACCTCAGTTCAGATTTGTTTTCACAAATCAGGGTGTCGGGCGATTTCCCAATATGACATGAACATGATCCAGAAGAATTCCATCTTCCAGAGTCTTAGAGCGATCGTTAGACCAATACCCCTCATCCATGGTCGCCGTGACCTTAAAAACCATGTTTCCCTTACGAGTGGGATATCGATTAAGATCAATAAGGATTTGGGCATCTTTCCAATCTGACATTTGATAAGCCTGATCATATTCATATTGTCTGCTTTGTGGGTTGTAATGTCCCACTAAATTGAGATTTTCGCCGCGTTCAAGATTTCCAAAGGGAGGATTAACAAAGGGTTCTGTGGTTGTCGGGGTGGATACTACTGGCCAATAACGATCCCAATAAGTCTTATCACGGAGTTTTTCGTAAACGTTGCTTCCGATCAGCCCACAGTTAAGATCACTGTCTTTGCAAATATCGATTCGAATGGATTCAGGCAAATCTTCTCCGAAAGACATCCGTATTGAATTCTCTAAGCTGAGAGGTAGATATTTAAATGTAATATACAAATATTCAAATTGAGAGGCATCAATCGATTTGGCCACTAAATAAATTTCGTGTGTTGATCCTCCGTCACGCCCACGAAAAAGGACCGCCTTATGTCCATCAGCCACTGGGCCTACATGCCCAACACCGACATATTGGCCATATTCGAGACACGTTTGTGAGGCAACGCAATCGTGTACATAATCGTCCACGAGTTCGGCATCCACATTTTCCCCGAAAGCTCCATAGTCCATAATGATTTTTTGCCACTGAAAAACTTCGTTGCCAGTGATCTGCTCTCTCTCAAATGAGTCAGACATGGCGATACAAGAATGAGTGAACTCCTGCTCCGTTCCATTTATCAGATCACAGAGTGGAGCCACGGCGCACCCATGTGTAATTCCTTGTGAAGGATCACAGGTGACAGGTTTGTTGGTCCAGGAGACACTCTTTTGGCTCGCATTTCCCAATAAATCACGGGCACTTACTAAGAGTGTATAGTTACCCTCGATGAGATTCATAAATTTGATCTCACCACCACTACAATCCACAGTGGGTCCAACACCTTGAGGACCACTAAGAGCGCAGTTAATGGGCCCCAAGCCACCTGGATCCGGAGATACATCTATTTTGAACTTTGCTGAGGTTTTTGTGGCATCATCGTCTTGATTTGGGCCCTCTATGGCGATAAGGGGCGCGGTGGCATCTACTATAAATTTATAAAACAGAGGTTGAGATATCTGTTGTGGATGTTTAGCCAATGTTCGGTTTCCAAAGGTATCCACAGAATAAGCCCGAACTTGATAATTTTGTCCATCCACTAGTTGGCACTCAAAGAAATGACTTTGACTGTTCTTGCCAATCTGTACTTCGGGACAGACGACTTGAATACCCTCACTATCTAAGATGGTCACCAAGTAGTGATCTACGTCGGATGAGGGAGTCCAATGCACTCTTGCATTGAGGCCATGACTTAAGAATTGATCTCTCTTTGAATCTTTGTCCCCAGTAATTCCAGCATACATAAAATCACCAGGACCCTGGGTATCAATACTCCATGTGTGTTCGAAGATAGCTCTGTTTCCAGCCTGATCTTTGACTACGATCTTTCCATGTCGTTCTCCATCGGGAAGATCTCTTTCCTCATGTGAAGTTGCGCTGCTGCAATTCCTTGGCGTTTCCTTGTCAAACTGACAATCAGGAAGGTACTCATTCCCAAATCCACTTCCATTCTCGTCTGAAAATTGAAATTCAAACTGCGCAACAGATGTTGTGCTTTGTGCATCAGGTGTTTTTGTGACAATCAGAACGGGAGCTGTTTTATCTACGACCCATTGAGTAACAATTGAATTTTTATTTCCAGCATTGTCAGTAGCTTCAATTTTCACTGAGTGCAGGGCTTCACCTAAATCAGCAATTTGAAAGAAGTCTTTGCATTCCACAGAACTCATATCATCAAATTGACAGGAGATTTTCTTAATGCTACTTCCTTCATCGCTAGCTGAAAATGAGATCTCAGCTTCTGTGTTCTGTGTGTATTGGCCTGGCGCTTCGTCAATAGTTAATTCAGGTGCAATATTATCATGAATGATACTAGCTGAAACACATGAACTCAGGATTCCACTGTCTGATCGAAAGCGAGCATAAACAGTTGCTTTCTCATTTTCTTTCATCAAAGTCCAGGTTTTTGATCCGGATACATCTTCCCATACGCCACCCGTTTCACAACCACTATCATTAGTGATATAGATTTGATTCGCATAAGAACTTATGATTTTTAGACTGACATTACTTCTATTGGTGAACTCACTCCCATTATTGATCACAATTTTCCCAGACACAACAGGAACACTACTCATATCAACACTCATATCACCCGAATCATTGAGTGTGTCAGCACCAAAATCAACTAAATTGCCACAACTTTGGAAGATGATCATGATGCCCATCATGATCATGCCGATTGATATAATCGTCATCTTAATGTTCCGCACATCACCCTCCATTGTTTCAATTTTATACAAGTATCCAGATTTTCTGTGATACATTACCACATCATTTACTTTATTGAAGCAAAGGCGGGGCCAACTCTAGTCCACAACAATTTGTTTACACAAGTCACAAAATTGACACTGTTGATATTTTCTGCGATTATAAAGAGATACGTTTCATTTTCAAACGTGTTATAATGAGAGACATTGATCAATCTCCTGCTGCTGCTGACGATCGTGGTGGTGGCAACTTCCACATGCCAGATTGAGTGCTTATACTTGACGGGCAAAAGTGGGCAAACCAGATGCAGTCTCTTTTGAAAGAGATCAACAGCAAGGTTCATAAGACCAAGAAGAAGAGACTTTCCAGTAAGAAAATCCGATATTACCAAGATAAGTACAGATCCATCTTACCTCAAAGCGACAAGGAGTGTCCGTTAGCTGTGTCGAATGAGATCAAGCGCGGAAGGACAAAGCAGTCCAAGTCGAGAAATCTCCTCGATCGTCTGATTAAATTTGAAGAGGATGTTCTCCGGTTTATGAAAGAGTCCCTCGTTCCATTTACAAATAACGTAGCTGAGAACGACCTTCGCATGACCAAAGTGCAACAAAAAATATCTGGGTGCTTTCGAGGAGATTTGCCTAGCTTTGTAACCTAGATCGATCAAACATGGTCTGGCTTTTTTTGCCCAAAAGTGGCACTATCTCACATCTGTAACTTGTAAGTTAACACCCCGAATGAAACCATTGAACTTTTTGATTCATTTTAAGCCATGTTCAAAGATAAAATTAGGAATGTGCTCATTCTTATGTTATTTATTAATATTAAGTTGTCATCGTCTGTTCGTTTTATCCTCTACTTCACGTTTATTCTTTAAAAATGAAAATGGATAGTTTATGTTTCATAAAGTAAAAAGAAAGCGATCTTTCGTTGTAGCGCTCTCTACAATTTCATCATTACTCCTTCTTTTAGCTTCTTATCAGAATTGTGGAGGATCGCTCACCACGCTGAATTCCACCGGCAGCACAGGTGGTTCTCCGTGTGAAGGAGAGTGCCTGACTGAGACCAGAGATGGTGACGAAACTCCTAGTACTTCTGGAAACAATGTTGGGACTAGATATAACGATGATTCGCTTGTGAATCCTGATGACTCATCCACCCCCGGTGATAATGACTATGCCTCGCCTGATAATAGTGGTGCTGTAGCACCTCCTGTCGATGATGATACACTTCTTACAAATCAGTGGCGACAAGTTGTAAAAAGAACGCAAGCACAGAAAACTGCCGGGCTCTCAGGCGGTGAGGGATGTCAGATGATATTTGGAATCGCCTATGCGCCATCTCATCCAAATATCGTATACTTTGTTACAGATACAAGTCAGGTATGGAAGAGTACCGATGGGGGTACAAGTTGGCAGAAGACGAAAGCTACTGGGTTTGGGGCGCTTGGAGGTGCTTCCATAGTCGTTCACCCAACCAATCCGGATATTGTTTTCGTTGCTGGTGGCACTATGTTGTCCTCAGTCCTGAAGGTATTCCCTGATTCTCCAATGGGCATATTCAGAACTACGGATGGTGGAAATAATTGGACATTAGTTAAAAGCGCAAACTTCACCAGGAATGACAGTAAAGGTGGTATACATATTGCTTTTGCTGGAAGCAATATGTATGCAGCGCCATCTCAGGAGGGTATTTTAAAATCAACGAATGGTGGAACCACATGGAATCTTCTGAATAAATCTGGTGGTGGATATGTGCTGGATACTTTAAATATTCGTAATATAGTTGTGCATCCAACAAATAATACCATTTTATATGTATCCACTTCCAATGGATTGTATAAGGTCGAGGATGGCAGTGTGTCTGCTACCGTTACCAAGATAGGAACAGGACTACCTTCGGGCACAGTATATCAACTTGTGATTGATCCCAATACGCCAAATACAATGTATATTGCTGCCGGAACGAATGGTGTCTGGAAATCAACAAACGGCGGTTCGAGTTTCAGCAAAATATTGTCAGCTCCGGTTAATAGCCAGGGCAAGACTGGCGCGGCTAATCATATAGAGATGAGTCCTGTTAATTCAAGTAAGTTAATAGTTTCCTTTCATTTGTGGGGTAAATATGTATATCACACCAGCGATGGCGGTGCGAATTGGACACAAACAACATCCATGGACGAGTCTAACGCCGATGGCTATATAGCCGGCTCTGTATTTGGCTATACAACAAATCTTTCTGGGGTTGACAATGCTTCAGCGCCTATTAGTTTTCATCCAACAATCCAAAATACTGCTCTAGCAATAGGGTGGGGGAATCAAGTTAAAAAAACCACAGATGGTGGCGTTACCTGGAAATACTCCAACACAGGCTTTATCGGTATGGCTGGTGGAATTGTGGACAGTAGCAGTGCGATTGGATGGGACTCAACCAATTATAATCGGGCGGCTTTTGCTCATGCAGATTTTGGCACTATGGTTACGGAGGACAACGAAGATACTTTCGTGGTAAGAATGGGAGTAAGTCATAATGACCGACATGCAACTTCAGCGGTTGCAATGCGTGGCAATATTATTGTTCAAGCAGTTGGTACAACGAATAACAGTCCTACTCCGCAAGCAATCGCCATATCAAGAGATTCAGGTGCAAATTGGACTAAAGAGGACGCCTATGCATCTTTCAAGTTCATTGCCTTTCATCCACAGAACAACAATATCGTATATGCTGGAAAGTATAAATTTACCAATATACAGACAAACAATACCTATACAACTCTTAGCAAGACGATTGCCGCCGTATTTAAAGGGGATGGTGATACAGTTTATTCGTATGGCGGAAGCACTGTTTATAAATCTACCAATGCCGGAGCTACATGGACAACGCCATATCCCTCATTAAATCTTCCGTCTGGTTCTTCAGTAGTTCAAATTGCGGTGTCTCCTACAGATGAAAACCGGATATATGCGGCAGTAAGGGGAAAGGGGATTTATATAATAAACAACACGGCTGCCAATGGCGGAACGGCAATGTTGAAAAATGATGCTGATGGTATTGAATTGGACCAGTTTGAGGAACTAAATGTGCTGACAGTCGCAACTGACCCCAATAACGCAGATATTGTTTATGCAGGTACAAGGGCAAGCTGGAAGGGACAATCGAATGGTGTTTTTCGTTCGACAGACGGCGGTAACACATGGAGTAATATTACTAATGATACTTTCGGCACAATGTTTTATGTCAAGAGTATATCAGTAAGACCTCACAATAGCTATGTTTATATAAGTTCATATTCTGGCACATGGAAATTGCCGCCACCGACATCTACCGCAGAGAGATGAGACGGGGCAAATGAAATTGGATCCTGTTGATTCAATTTTGAAGTACAAAATAAAATAGAGGATCAATTGACTACCTGTTGTGTTTCAAATGACAGCAACACCTTCCGCCTTCGCGCAGAAGATATTGAAATGACTTAGGTTTTTTAGGCAAGTTCGATTCTACCAAAAACGGCCAGAATTTGCTATACATTGTTTTAAGTCGGGAG
>JACTMU010000110.1 GCA_014584465.1 Pseudomonadota bacterium
CAATAACTGCAGGTCTTTCACGTGTTCATAAACTGGAAAACCTTGTCAGAAAGGGTGTTCATCAGATTTTTCGAAAATTCACGCAAGATTCAAGTTTAAGGTACATTACGGGATCGTCGACCCAAGGGATCTCCGCAAGGACGCGGACCTTTCCAAATTTTTCAATGGAGTTTCGATTTTCTGGGTTGGGTGCTCCTACCATGACCACTCCAAGAGGCTCAATCTTGCGGGAGCGAAGAGCTTCAAGTGAGAGAAGAGTGTGGTTGATCGTTCCCAGCGTGGAGCGTGCCACAAGAATGACCGCACAACTCATGGACGAAATCAGATCGATCATGAGGTTGCAGCTGTTGAGAGGAACCAAAAGTCCCCCGGCTCCTTCGATTACAATGGGATCTGAGATCTCTTGGCAAGTTGCAAGGATCTTCTCAATCGAAATCTCCTTCTGTTCCAGATGTGCAGATTGATGGGGAGAGAGAGGCGCTCGAAGTCGATAGAGTTCAGGCAGAATTCTTAAAGAAGAGATGATTCCTGCCACAAACTCGGAGTCCGTGGGTGAGTCCATTCCGCTTTGAATTGGTTTCCAGTAGCATCGATGAAGTCTCTTTGCCAAAAGAGCTGAGACCAAGGTTTTTCCAACACCGGTGTCGGTACCCGTGACAAATATGTGGCGGCTTTCACGGGTTAGAACTTCATCTGGGAGCATCGAGTTGACCTTTTTCAAGAGCCCACGTCAAAGCTTGGAGCTCCTCGTCGGTGTGTGCCGATGAGAGTGTGATCCGAAGTCGAGCAGCTCCCTCAGGGACACTCGGGTAACGTATCGCTTTAACTAAAAGTCCTTGGGACCTAAGTGACTCTGCCAAAACCAAGGCCCTCTTGCTGGAACCCACGATCACTGGAAGAATGGCCGATCCTGAGTGGGGAAGTCCGATCCCTTCAAAGAGTCGTTGGCTGCGTTCAATGCGGTCATGAAGATTTCGCAAATGGATGGGATTCGAGGTGATCTCGTCCAAAGCAAAACGTGCTTGAGCAATCAGAAGGGGGGGAGGTGCCGTCGTAAATATAAAGCTTCGCGCGCGATTGATGAGAAATTCTCTCATATGAGATCTGCGACAGCAGACAAAGGCTCCATAGCCGCCAAGAGCCTTACCACATGTGTGAATCGAGATGAGATGTTCAGAAGAATATTCATGGCTCAATCCCAAACCTTGGGAACCCAAAGTTCCTGTCGCGTGGGCCTCATCAAGAACGAGAGTGGCGCCATACTCACGAGCGAGTCCACAGAGATCCGCAAGAGGGGCCTGATCTCCGTCCATACTGAAGAGCGATTCCGTGACGATCACACGGTGCTTGCATTGAGAGCCTTTGAGAAGTGCCTCCAAGTGTTCCATGTCATTGTGAGAAAAGATTGTGAGGTGACCTTTGGCGAGCCGAAAGCCATCGATGAGGCTTGCGTGATTGCGCTCATCAGAAAAGAACGTTGTATCAGGTCCACCAAGACTGCCGATCACTCCGAGATTGGCCAAATAGCCTGATCCGAAGAAAAGAGTGGAGTGAACGCCCAACGTCTTTGCAATGAAGGCCTCACTCTCATCAAAAAACTCGCTGTTGCCGGAGATGTGGCGCGAACCGGTGGCCCCCAACTGAGGATTCTCAATGAGAAATTCAAGGAGCTTCTCACGGATTGTGGGATTGCAGCTCAATCTCAGATAGTCGTTTGAAGCAAAGTCAACTCCTCCCCCAAAAGGTTCAAGTCGGCGCAAATGTTCTCTCTGCGAGAGTTCATTTAGACTTTGTTGATATCGATCCGTTTCCATTAATATTTATGAGATTGAAGATTCAGAGAGTTTGAACCCACCACGCTTTAACATTGAGTGGTCGCTCTGAGAAGATGGGTTCGGAGAGGTCAAGAGTTTATCCCCCAAAAAGATGGAGTTTGCACCAACGTAGAAACAGAGAAACTGTGCTTCAGAACTCATTCCAAGGCGTCCTGCGCTCAAGCGAATCATCGATTTGGGATTGGTGATTCTCAAGGTCGCAGCGACGCGAACCACATCAAGCGCATCAAACGGGGTGCTATTTTCAAGAGGAGTCCCTGGGATTGGAACCAGCGTATTGATCGTGACACTTTCAGGCTGTGGAACAAATGAGGCCAGCTGATAAATAAGTTTGATTCGATCTTCATCAGATTCGCCAAGTCCTAAGATGCCGCCCGTGCAGAGTCGAAGCCCTGCTTCACGCACATTTCCAATTGTTTCGAGGCGATCTTGGTAGCTTCTTGTCTGAACAACTTTAGGGTAGTAGTCCTCGGAGGTGTCAATGTTGTGGTTGTAGTAGTGGAGACCAGCCTCTTTCAATCTCACAGCTTGGCTGAGAGACAACATGCCCAAGCTACAGCAGACCTCTAAACCTTCACTTTGGACCGCCGAGATGAGCTTCAAAACGTGTTCAAAGTCATCGCCATCTCGAACTCGGCTCCAAGCAGCTCCCATGCAAAGTCGAGTCGACCCCTCCTCCTTGCATCTTCGTGCGGCTGCGACCACTTCGTCTTGGGAAAGCAAAGAGTGCCTTTCAACCGAGGTTTGATGATGGGCTGATTGGGAACAGTAGGTGCAATTTTCTGAACATCCACCAGTTTTGATTGAAACCAGAGAAGAGGCTTGAATTTCGTTGTGCTTGAAAGAGACTCGATGAACGCGATGAGCCTCTTCGATCAAGTCGACCAGATCAAGATGGTAAATCTTTGAGATGTCATTAACGGTTAAGCCCACAAATGCAACCTCTTAAAAAGCAAAAGCCTCCTTAGAAGAAGGAGGCGTTATGCCGCTGTCTCAAAATCTGTTTTGAGACAGCGACCATCTTGTATGATCCTCTGAGCGATCAGTAGGAGTTTCGGCGAGGCCCGCCAAATCCGCCTCTTCCGCCGCCGCCACCACCGCCGCCACCGTTACGTCGGGGCTCCTGTGGTTTTGCAAGAGATACGGTGATGTTCCTACCCATGAGATCCTTGCCATTGAGTTGGGTGATCGCATCTTGAGCTTGTTGATCATCTCCCATTTCGACAAAACCGAATCCTTTAGAGCGTCCACTGTCACGATCGGTGATGACTTTGGATGAGAGAACCTCGCCTGCACTGGCGAAAAAATCGCCGAGTTGCTCGGAACTGACCGAGTACGAGAGTTGACCAACATAGAGTTTGTTTTTCATAGGGCCTCCTTGAGCCATTTTAGAAATCTGAATTCCTCGAATTCAGGTTGAGCGTCATTCAAAGAGGTACCCATTTGTGAAACCTTGAAACAGTTGCCAAAAAACCCTCAAAAAACGACAGTAGAGGCTGAACTTATACCGACTCACCCGCATTTGGCAAGTCCCTTTGGCATTGAAGGGCGCACTGATTTTCACTTTGTTGCCAAGAAGTCTGGCCTTACTTCGCAATTGGCCAAATCTTCCCCCGAATTTTTCGAAAAAGGGGTTGAAAGAGGTCCTCCACCTCCTTGATTTGAAGCATCCTTGAGACCAGATAAAAGAGAAGAAGTCCCAGGGGAACCATAACGGTCAGCAGGAAAAGGAGCTTAAGGGAGCCTCGGCCAACCCACAGGTAGATTGGGGCAAAAAGCTTCAGAAAGGCTCCCATTGCAAGAGTGGCTATGAAGACCTTTGCCGCCACTGCAGCCAACCCCATAAACCTAAGCCGTGTGATCAAGGGTGAAAAACCCATGAGGAGGAGAAAGAGGTTGATCGTTGCGCTAAGCGCCGTAGAGAGTGCAAGACCCGCAACCCCCATCTCTTTCATAAGGAGGGGAGCCATAAAGAGATGGGCAAAGAGTGCAATAAGGGATGCTGTTGCAGGAAACCAGGTGTTCTTAACCGCATAGTAGGATGGGACGACCACGCGAACCAGGCTTGAAGAGATTAGGACCAGGGCATAGACCTCAAGAATGGAGGCGGTTGCCAGAAGATCCGATTCTCCGAACTCTCCTCTTAAAAAGATCAACTCCACAAGAGGGCTTGCCAAGAGGTACATGATGAACGCCACAGGGAAGGTGAAGCAGATCACCAGGCGAAGCTGATAATTGGAAGATTCTGAAAGGGCTTCAAAGTTCTTTCGAGAGACATACTCTGAAAGAGTTGGCAGAAGGACAGAACCTAAACTTACCGCAAAAAGAGAAAGCGGAAGCTCCACGAGGCGATCCGCCCAGTAGATCCAAGATTGGCTCCCTTCAGGCAACTCAGAGGCAAAACGCACATTGAAAAAGGTGGTGATCTGAAGAATGCTCATACCGATAAGGCCAGGAATGGCGGTGCGAAAGACACGAAAGACATCTTGGCTTAAGATCTTGGTGGTGAACTTTGGGAGAAACTGAAGTCGAATGAGAGTAGGGATGAGAAATGCAAACTGGATCACACCTCCGACAAGAACGGAAAGAGCCAGTCCATCCCCAGGAAACGGGAACCAGCTCTGGGGCAAGAGGGCACCAAGAATGAGAACGACATTCAAAAGGGCCGGCACAAGAGCGGGCAGTGCAAACTTCTTCAGACTGTTGAGAATGGCCGTGTAGAGAGCGTAGGTCGTAATCAATATCAGAAAACAAAAGACCAAACGGCTGTATCGGATGGTGGCTTCGACCTTTCCCTCAACCGATTGATAAGCTTCGCCTGGTGCTAAGATATTGAGTAGGGGCTCCATATAGATGATGGCAAATGCGGAGAGGATGGTGGTGAGAGTGAGGAGAAGGGTGAAGACTCCACTGGCGAGCTCTCTTGCCCGTTTGGGATCTGATTCTGGCCCATTGAGGCAATCAATGAAGACCGGGATGAAACTCACCGAAAGCGCCCCCTCCCCGAGAAGACGCCGAAACATGTTGGGCAGTCGCCACGCTACAAAAAAGGCATCAGTTACAAACCGAGGGAAGTAGGCGGCCAAAACCACCTCGCGAACCAATCCTAAGATTCGGCTGGCCATGGTTCCCATCGCCACAAAGAGGGCCCCCAGTGCAACGTGTCTCTGCAAATGGCCTCGCTTTGTGCCACTTGAGGAAGAAGCCTCACTTTGTAGGGTCTGGGGGGGCGGATCTGATTTCATGGTTCTGATCTCTTCGAGGCTTGCCAAGCTCGGGTCTCTGTGTTAATCGTCGGTCCCTGTGTTTATCTATACTACTTGGGAGGTTTGACCTTGGCAAATCATAGATCAGCGGCAAAACGCGCGCGACAGACAGGCCGAAAAACAGTTCGAAACACGATTGTAAAGAAGAGTGTGCGTACCAGCGAAAAGAAACTTCGAACCGCAATTGCCAACAAAGATTCAGCAAATGCTGAGCAACTTCTTAAGGACTTCACAAGTTCGATCGCCAAGATGGCTCAAAAGGGGATCGTTCACCTTAAGACGGCCTCAAGAAAGATCGGTCGGCTCTCTGGGCAGGTAAAAAATCTCGGGAAGTAAGTGAAAGTTTGCCGTTGGGTCAATTCATAGAGATGGGTTTGCGTCTCCTCCCCCAATGGCCGACCGGACCCTGATAGACTCCAGAAATTTGAGTATGGCAATTGATGCACCGGCCCTGAGGGTCGAGGTGGCTCTCTAAGATTTGGTACCAATCGCGGTGAATGACCTGGTGGCGGCAGTTTGGACAGTAAGTTGAGTCGGCCTCAGGGTCATGGACATTGCCGAGATAAACATAGTGAAGTCCCGTATTCAGGGCAATCTTTCGGGCGCGCTCAAGGGTCAACTGGGGCGTGGCCGCTCGGTTCAAGAGCTTGTAGTCTGGATGAAAAGCTGAGAAGTGAAGAGGGACGTCGGCTCCCAGATGGGAAAAGACCCATTCGCAGAGATCTGTGAGCTCCTCTTCCGAATCGTTCTCGTCAGGGATCAAAAGGGTGGTGATCTCAAGCCAACAGGAGGTCTCTTTTTTAATGTATTCGAGCGTTTCGAGAATCGGAGCCAGATGGGCGCTGCACATCTTTCGATAGAACTCTTCACGAAATGATTTAAGGTCGACGTTGGCTGCATCTAACTTGCTAAAGAAATCCCGTCGGGGCTCAGGGGTGATGTACCCCGCGGTCACAGCCACTGTCTTAAGTCCAAGCTCATGGCATGCATCGGCCGTATCCATCGCATACTCAATGAAAATGGTCGGGTCATTGTAGGTGAAGGCGACGCTCGGGCACCCCTCCTCTTTGGCCACCTGTGCAATTCGTCGAGGTGAAGCTTGGGCCATCAAGGAGTCCATCTCTTTGGACTTGCTGATGTCCCAATTTTGACAAAAAGGACAGGTCAAATTGCATCCTGCAGTTCCAAAGGAGAGAATGGGGCTTCCAGGCAAAAAGTGATAGAGTGGTTTCTTTTCAATAGGATCGACGCAAAAGCCACTGGAACGACCGTAAGTTGTGAGCTCCATTGCATCGCGAGTGCTTTGTCGGACAAAGCAAAGTCCACGATCTCCCTCCTTGAGTTTGCAAAATCGAGGACAGAGGTCACATTGGATTCGTTCATGATCGAGTCGGTGCCAATAGCGGGCCTTCATAAGATCCATTTCTACCACAAACGGGCCTTAGCTTTAAAGCACATTTTGTGTCGATGTCCCTTTCAGCCCATTTCTCATTTCGGGTCAGGGTTCGAATTTCAGATCGGTGTTAGGAAGTTAGGGAAGCTCTTTGGGTTTTACACCGTCTAAGAAATGAGGCAAGACGTCGTCGATCTGAGTGTGGCATTTTGCTGAATTCGATCCCTAGGCCTGCTGGATAGATTCCACTTGCAAGGGCAGCTCGAACGACCTTTCCTTCACAGCGAATGGATCGAAGCTGATCAAGAGTGATTCGAAGTGTGACTAGACTTCCAGGAAGAATCCGTACCTCTTTGGTGGCCTTAACGATGGATTTGGGCACGGCCCCATTTTCACGTTCACTCTCGTAAGGGATGTAGAGTCCAGTTGCAGAAAGGTCAAAGGTCGACGTCTCAATCTCATCACCTAAGTGAGGAAGAACCGAGACAGGAAGTGAGACTTGAGACCGTTTTGCCGTTTTCCACCAACACATCTTTTGATCGTTAAGGACCTTAAGTGTACCAGGGCCAAGCAGAAGGCCGTGAAGAGTTAGATATCCCAATGAGGATAGGGCAGTCTCCAACATAGAAAAGTCAACACCTGAGTGGGCCACAAACCAGTTGTTGAGAGTGATGACGATGATGGAGATGGGCACGGTCCAATGAACCAATCTATGCGCTTCATAGAGGAGGTAGGCATTGGCAAGGATGAGGGCGATGCAAACCCAGTTGAGCCAGGTGAGTTTGCTTAAGATCCCTGAAACATCCCATAGGGAATACTCATAGATCATCATGATCTGAATCGGAAGTCCCAGGGCGATTCCTACAAGAGCGACAGGAACCACAACCAGGGGCCAAGGGCGTCTAGGCACCGTCACCTCCACCATCCTCCTCGGTATGGGCAAAGTGATAGCAGTAACTTTTGATGCGGTCCACGTATCGCTTGGCTTCACGAAGGGAAGGATCGTAAAGAAAGTTCTGCCCCCGCTTTTCCAGAGCAAACTTCACTCGCGCAGGTCCGGAGTTGTAGCTTGCAAGCAAGAGATCGATCATTGAGGAGCTTTTATGGAAGTAGGTTTGTCGAAGAAGGTTGGCCGGACCACTCTTCCAGTAATCATCAACATAGTTGAGATAGACGATTCCACCGTGCAGCGACTTAAGAGGATCCAGACGCCAGTCTTGCCGTTCTGTGATGTGATCATTTCCAATCATCAGTTTGACCACAGGGTAGGGGAGCGAGGCAATCCTTCGGTCTCGAGGCCACTGCCTGCGCGCTTTTTCCTCCATCTTGAGGACCTCTTTTTCAGCCAATGAGGTGATTTGGGTTAGACCAACCGCGCGCGCTTTACTAAATGCCTTAGGGTTAAATGAAGACTCTTGGGCGACCAGAGCCGCAAGAAGAGCTGGATTGATCTGACTTTCTCGAGCCTGCCGTTCAATCTCTTTGAGGTAGAGATCTGCTTGATCAAAAGGGATGTGCGCTCTGATCGGGTCCATCGCGTAAAGGTCACAGTTGGGAGGCAGGTAATCTCTTGTGATCGTTGCGCTGTCGGGAGTTCGCTGGTATCGAAATTGAATCTGATTCTCCGTTCGTGGGTGGGGACGAAAGTCCTTCAGAGTGATTTGAACCTGAGTGCCATCTTCGCTGAAACGCCAGTGACCATTTCGTCTGAGAAGTTGAGAAAGGTTGACCTCATTGTAATAGAGTTCAATCGTCGATTCTTTAGTGACCATAAGCGGGTCATGCAGGGTGATGATGAAATCGCGTTTTTCGTGCAGCACGAGGCGTTTTGGTGAAAAGTGGAATTGAGGTTCCAAGCGCGAATGACGTTCTTGTAGATCCTCATTAGAAGTCTCTACATAATTGAAGCTCTTTTGTTTCAACTCCGATGAAATCTCACCAACTGGACCAAAGGGAGTTGTCGGTCCTGCACATCCAGCCTGAAAAAGTAGGAACAAGCCTGCCACAAAGAGGCCGTACGTTCTCAGGGTATGATTTTGATTCGCAATTGAAAGCTTCATAGACCTCTCTTTTCGGAATTATTTCTAAGTACTTAATGTTTTGCGTAATTTTTCTCACAATTCTGTAAATGAGACGGACGTTTCTGAGAACTTCGAGCCTTGATCCCACCAGCAAATGAACATATAGTGAGTCGCTGTTACAAAATGAGATTTTCGATATGGAATGGAATTGATGTCTTAAATCCGGATCCGCAATTTGAAGTGGAGATCAGGATCATCAAAGGCGCTGTCAGATCCGGGTTCAATGCCTATAAAAAGGGGAGTCATGGACAAGGCCAACACGAGATGGAAGAGACGGGAGATCATAAAATGTCTGGGTGCGGGGGTTGCAGTTGGAGCGCTCTCAAGGGTTTCGGCGGCGGCTGAGACGATTCAGTGGAAGATGGTCACAACGTGGCCTAAGAATTTTCCTGCTTTAGGAACAGGGGCCAATCGTCTTGCGGAGCTGATCGATCATCTTTCCAATGGCAGGCTCAAAGTAAAGGTCTATGGTGCGCAAGAACTGGTTCCTGCTATGGGTGTGTTTGATGCGGTATCACGAGGAACCGCCGAGATGGGGCATGGGGCCTCCTATTATTGGAAGGGAAAACATGAGGCGACTCAGTTTTTTTCTGCAGTCCCTTTTGGCCTCAGTGCTCTTGAGATGAATGGATGGCTCACCTATGGTGGAGGTCAGAAACTCTGGGATGAGCTCTACAGTGATTTTGGGTTGAAACCCTTTGCGGGAGGCAACACAGGTGTTCAAATGGGGGGGTGGTTTAAGAAGGAGATCAATTCTTCCGCAGACTTCAATGGATTGAAGGTGCGTATGCCGGGCCTGGGTGGAGAGGTGCTTCGTCGAATGGGTTCCACAGTGGTGACGCTTTCAGGAGGAGAGATCTTTCAAGCGCTCTTTTCTGGAGCAATTGATGCTTCAGAGTGGGTCGGGCCCTACAATGATTTGGCCTTTGGACTCCATAAGGCAGCCCCATTCTACTACTGGCCAGGGTGGCACGAACCGGGGACCACTCTTGAGGTGTTGGTCAATAAAAGTTCCTATGAAAAGCTTCCTAAAGATCTTCAAACGATTGTTGCTGTAGCTTGTCAGGCGGTCAACGATGATATGTTGTCCGAGTTTTCCGCACGCAATGCAGTTGCGCTCGCCTCTCTTGTTGGCGAGCATAAGGTTCAGTTACGAAAATTTTCTGATGAGATTTTGAAAAAACTTGGAACTCTGTCTCGTGATGTGGTTGCAGAGGCAGGCGCCAAGGATGCTTTAAGCAAGAAGGTCTTTGCTTCCTTTGATGGGTTTCGTAAGAATTCCATTGGATGGGGTAAGATCTCAGAAGAGGGTTACAGTTTGGCTCGGGCTCTGACCTTCAAATGAGACGGCAAAGCCTTCTTTTGAAGAGTGCCAACTTCTTAGACTCGATCAACCGAAAAGTTGGCGAACTCGTCTCTTGGTTGACTTTGGCGATGGCAATCTTGACCTTTGCGATTGTGGTGTTTCGCTATCTTTTTCAGATGGGTTGGGTATGGCTTCAAGACAGTGTGATCTACATGCACGCGATCGTCTTTCTTGCCGGGGCTGGGTACACCTATCTTGTCAATGAACATGTGCGGGTCGATCTCCTCCACCAGAGGTTTTCTCTTCGCGGAAAAGCAGTTGTGGAAATCTTTGGAGTTCTCTTTTTTCTTCTGCCTTTTTCCGTCGTGCTTTTGTATCAATCACTTCCCTATGTCCTGAGTTCTTGGAGCGTTTGGGAGGGCTCCAATGACAGTGGAGGTCTGCAGGCCATCTTCTTTCTCAAGAGCTTTCTCATGGTCTTTTCGGGTTTGCTGATTCTTCAAGGGGTGGCTGTCATTTTACGTTCCATTCTAGTCTTAAGAGGAAGCGAAGGTGGCTGAACTCTTTTCAATCCTCATGTTTGCCTTGACATTTTTTCTTCTGCTGTTGGGTTTTCCGGTGGCTTTTACGCTGGGGGGAGCTGCCCTTTTTTTTGCGATGGTTGGATATTTTTTGGGAGTGTTTGATCTCATATTCTTGGCGGCTCTACCTGAACGTGTCTTTGGTGTGATGACCAACGAGACGTTGATTGCAGTTCCCCTCTTTGTCTTTATGGGAGTCATGCTTGAGCGGTCGCGAATTTCTGAGGAGCTGCTTGAGCTGATGGCAGGGCTATTTGGGCGAAGTCGCATGGGTTTAGGGATCTCGGTCTGCATTGTGGGTGCGCTCTTGGCAGCCTCGACCGGGATCGTGGGCGCAACGGTGGTGACGATGGGACTCATCTCCCTTCCGGCCATGTTGAAACGAGGTTACTCGCCCTCGCTGGCCTCAGGAT
Source organism: Pseudomonadota bacterium (assembly GCA_014584465.1). Taxonomy (GTDB): domain Bacteria; phylum Bdellovibrionota; class Bdellovibrionia; order Bdellovibrionales; family JACTMU01; genus JACTMU01. The sequence continues at coordinate 10,876 of JACTMU010000110.1, forward strand.
TGGTATGTGCCTCAGGCTCTTTGGGTCAGATCATTCCTCCAAGCATTATATTGATCATCTTAGGTGATGTGGTGAGCTCAGCGCATCAGGAGGCTCAACTTTCTCAGGGGATTTTTTCTCCCACCACTGTTTCGGTGGGTGATCTCTTTGTTGGAGCGATTCTGCCAGGTCTTGTTCTTGTCGTGGGCTACATGGTTTTATTGATTTTGATCCCATTCCTTAAGCCATCATGGATTTCGGAGAGGGTCGAGAGCCAAGATCTCAAGGGCGATGAAAGAGGCGCAAACACCTTAGGAGGTGGTTCTCATTCGCTCGGCCATCTCTTTGGGGTTTTGGTGGCGCCCTTGGGACTCATTGTGGGCGTTTTGGGTTCCATCCTTGGGGGTATTGCCACACCCACCGAGGCTGCAAGCATTGGGTGCGTGGGGGCCACTCTTCTGGCTTCGTTGAAGAAGAAGATGAGTCTCAGCGTCTTGCGTGAGGTGGTTCAATCCACTGCGAAGATCCACTCCATGGTCTTTGTGATTTTAGTTGGGGCAAGTCTCTTCTCGCTTGTGTTTCGTGGTTTCGGAGGCGATGAGTTTGTCAGAGAGATTCTAACCGGGTTCAAAGGGGGAGTTTGGGGATCCTTCTTTTTTGTGATGTTTGTGATGTTCTTGCTAGGGTTCTTTCTAGACTTTTTTGAAATTACATTTGTGGTGATCCCTATTGTCGGTCCTGTACTTCTTTCGATGGGTCTTGATCCAATTTGGTTTGGTGTGATGGTGGCGCTCAATTTGCAAACTTCGTTTTTGACTCCACCCTTTGGATTTGCACTCTTTTATTTGCGCGGTGTTGCGCCCAAAGAGGTCTCAACTGCGCACATCTATATTGGGGCGATTCCCTTCATTCTCATTCAGATTCTGGTTTTGCTCTTGGTTGCGCTCGTTCCAGAGCTTGCCACGTGGCTGCCCAATCAGATCTTTCGTGGACCTTCTTGAATTTGATTTTGCTCCACGTCATCAAGTTGTTCTTGGCCCAGGAACGAGAATTTGTTTAGATGGAACGATTGGTTAGCACATCCCACCGAGGCTCTTGATTTCAGGTTTTGAGTTGAAAGGAGGAGAAGGATGGCCGAGATTGCAAACAACGACTTCTTTATAACTCTCACAGATCTTGCCTATTTTATGAAGATCACGCCGAGTGAACTTTCCAAGAAGATGAAGGCATCTAAAAAAGATTTGGTCATGGTTCATCGTCGAGCCTGTGTGAAACCTCTGGATGTGCGGGAGATTCTTGAAAAAGAAGGAGTTAAGTATCAGCATCGAGTGATCTCCTTTCAGATGCTCAAGGGAGGAGTGGCCAAGACCACAAGTGCTCTTAATTTTGCAATACGGGCCAATATGTACGGGGCGCGGGTTCTCGTGGTCGATTTGGATCAACAGGCCAACATCTCATTTGCTTTGGGAGTGGAGGATCCGGATCTTCCTGTTTGGGTGGACGTTGTGGAAGATAAGGTCTCAATAGAAGATGCCATTTTGGAGATTTCAGAAAGTTTTCATCTCTTGCCGTCCAATCTGAACAACTCGGTCTTGGATCGGGTTCTTTTAAATGGAACGCGCAATCTTGCGACCTCGGTTTCTCAAAGGTTAAAACCTCTGAAGAAGGTCTACGACCTCATCGTGATCGATACGGCCCCCAATTTGAGTGCCATCAACACATCTGTGGCATGTGCATCAGATTTGGTGATTTTGCCAGTGACTCCGGATCGTTTCAGTTTGAGTGGGTTATCAAAGACCATGGAGGAGTTTCAGGACATACGTCGTGAGTTTCGAGTTCGTTTTCAGGAGAGAATTCTTTTTACAAAGTTTGATGCCCGCGAGGGATCGAGCCGAGAGAGTTTACGCCAATGTCACAAGGCTCATGGAGACAAATTGATGGAGACGTTCATTCGCACCAGTTCTGAGGTGAAAAATCAGATCCTCTCAGGACGCACTCTCTTTGATCTCAAATCGAAACCCAAAGAGGACTATGATTTGATGACCCGAGAGTTGATGGGTTTTGGCGTGACGGATTCTATCTGAACAATCTGATTCTTGAGACGAAAGGAGTCCAAAATGCCCAAAGTTTCTGATTTTGTGAATCACATAGAAGATGAGCCCCAGGTGAGACGAAGAGTCTCTTCTTCGAAACAACAGATCTCTAAGAATCATTCAAGAAGCGGTCAGGGGCATCATCGAAGGAGAAGGCCCGGTCGAGAGGAGTCTGCAGTTCAGTGGATTGTAGGAGAGTTTCAGCACCAGCGCAAAGATCTTATGAAGAGGTTCAAAGAGGAGGGTGCATGGGGAGTGGCCTTCTATTTTGTAGATATGAGTTTTAATATTGGAAAGGGGATTTGGCGCAAATGGCATTGAAGTTACGATTCTGGGGGACTAGGGGATCTCTGCCCCGACCGACTCCCAATGAGGAGCAGTCTCACATCATTCGGTCGCTACTTGTGGATTTCGCAGAATCTGGTGGAACCGTCGATGCGGTCGACCATTTTTTGGAGTCGCAATCAAAGACGAGGGTTGGGGGTTTTGGAGGGGAGACGACCTGTGTGCAGGTCGAGAGTCCTAAAACCTCGCTGTTGATTGATGGTGGGAGTGGCATACGTTCTGCAGGGCTTAGTCTTCTGTCTGGTCCGTGTGGCAAGGGTAAGGGCGAAGTTCACATCTTCATGACCCATTTTCACTGGGATCATCTCATTGGGCTGCCTTTTTTTACTCCGTTGTATATTCCAGGTAATGAGATTCATTTCTACTCACCCGAAAGTCACCTTGAGAAGGCCTTGCACACCCTCTTTCAAAGGCCCTTCTTTCCTGTTGAGTATGAGCGTCTTGGCGCAAAGATCTCTTTCCACAAGATTCCGCGAAGAGAGGCGATCTCGATTGGAGATATAGACGTGACACCCTATCTGTTGGACCATCCGGATCCTTGTTGGGGATATCGATTTGAGTCAGGGGGAAAGGCTGCCGCCTACTGTGTCGATACAGAGTGTCGACGAGTGACTCCTCAAGAGTTGGGTGCCGATTATCCACTCTATAGGGGGGCAGATTTGATGGTGATTGATGCTCAGTACATGCTGGGTGAGGCGGCAGATCGGATCAACTGGGGACATGCGGTTGCAACCCTCGGGTTGGATCTTGCGTTACGTGAGGGCATAGAGCGAGTGGTCTTTACCCATCACGATCCTTCAGCCTCCTATGAGAAGATCAAGGTGGCCCTCGAGCAGACCCGAAGTTATCACGATACGGCCCGCAATTATGCCTTGAAGGAGTCTCAAGAGATTCCTGCCGTTGAGTGGGAATTTGCCTATGATGGGTTGGTGGTCACGATCTGATCTTGATTGTGAATTCAGCGGGGGATGGAGTGGACCGATCTGAGTGAGTCGATCTGAGAGATGGTCTGGTTTCGACACTCATCACTTAGATAGCTGATCTCGACGCCAATTCCTGAGGGGAAATCCTTTTGGGAAGAGATTCGAGTCCACCTGACCCACCCTGTGCCCTGGATTTTGGAAATGGTGCCGCTTTCAAATGTAAGATCAAATGCCACAGCAGTATGAACTTCAGGGTGAGATTCCTTTAGGGAAAGAAAAAAACCCCTTCGTCCCAACGCAAATTGTCTGGTCTTTTCTGCGCTCGCATAAGAGGGGAGGTTTCTTTGAAGAGTCATGGGTGCATTTCCGGCGGGAGGCGTGGACCAGATCTCCTCTGGGCGTTTCGTGACCTGACGTGCAGCCTCCAAAAGGGCCTTTGTGTCGATGGGTTTGGAGAAGACACCGTCAATGCCTCGCGCGTAGTAACTTTCAATTTCAGCATTGTCGGCAAAAGCTGTGGCAAAGAGGATGGATGGAGAACGAGGATCCTTCGCTTTGACAATGTCGAGAAGCTCAAGGCCATTCATAAAGGGCATATGAATGTCTGAAATTATGATGTCAACGGAGTGTTGTTCTAAGATCCTCAGAGCCTCTTCACCGTTCAGTGCAGTAAATATTTGGCTTCCAAATATGCCTAGACGAACGGAGAGGAGATTCAAAAGAGCTGGTTCATCATCCACGAGTAAAATAACAAGGTCTTCCATCGTCTTTTTCATCTGTAGAAACAAGATATCACTTTGACTCCAATTTGCCCAGGCAGCCCTGAAAAATCTAGATCTTCCATTCGGGAATGACAAAAGGGTAAACTAAGAGAATGTTATAGCGTAACATAATTCGTGGATCGATTTCATCTTGCAAAGAAAAATTATCAATTTGCCAAGCAAAAGAGTTTGCTTCGAACAGGCAATCAAATGCAGACTCATAGAGATGATCACTGGCTGTTCGGGTTGGAGTTCGTAAGAATCAATTATGGATCGAGATGATCCTCCCAACCATCTTTTGGTTGGAATCATCTCAGAGAGAGGGGTTTCTATGAGATATTTGTTGTCTATGATCTCGGTTTGGATCGGCTTTTCGGGGGTTTCATTTGCGGAGTCCTATATGATTGATCCGAGCCATACCGAGGTGGGGTTCACGGTCACTCATATGGTGATCAGCGATGTGCGGGGTCAGTTCAATAGCTTTTCAGGAAGTTTTGATTTTGATTCCAAAAACGGAAAATTGGAAAAGGTTGAGGCCAAGATCGAGACCTCTTCCATCGATACCAACGAGGAAAAACGAGACAAACATCTTCGCAGTGCCGACTTCTTTGACGTCGAGAAATTTCCTCAAATGATTTTCAAGAGTGACAAGGTGGAATATCAGAATGCAAAGCCCACCAAAATCCATGGAACTCTAACCCTTCACGGTAAGACCAATCCAGTGGTTCTAGAGGTTCATCATCGTGGCCCCATCCAGGATCCTTGGGGTATGACCCGCATCGGGTTTGAAGCCAAAACTCAGATCAAGCGGAAGGACTACGATATGACCTGGAACAAGCAGATGGACAAAGGGGGCCTTGTTGTTGGCGAAGAGGTTGAAATTCAGATTCGTGGCGAAGCAACCGCCAAGAAATAAAGTGACCTTGTAAAAATTATCAGCGACTTTGATGTGGGAATCAATATATTTTTTCAATCTACGTTGTAGTTTTAGCCCATTTCTAATTTCAGATCCGGGTTGAATTCGGCATGATCTTTGCCTCACTACATTCCACATTTAAGTCAGGACATCTTTTTGAGATCAAGCGTCGGCAATGCCGGTAAAACAATAAAAGGATTCCACTGGCCAGGTTAGATTATGAGATGCCACATTCTTAAACCCGGCTTGGTGCAATTGGGACATCAGCTCGTCGGGAGTGGGCAGAGCTCCGCAGTTTTCGGTCATAATGCTCCATAAATTTAAGGTGGACATTGCACAGGAGCCTCCCCGACATCCTGTGGTCAAGAGGAATCTACCCCCTTGCTTTAATTGGCATTTTATTTTCTTGAACAAATCGACCCGTTCAGCTACCTCAAAATAATAGATATTGTTATGCATTGTAATGAGGTCAAATTCCCCCTTCACTCCTAGGGTGCGAAAATCTCCAACATCGACCCGAGATCTTGAATCAACTCCCCACCTTGACAGATTGTCTCTTGCCATGGCAGCAACTTCTGGCTGGAGTTCACATCCAACAACTTGGAGCTCCCTATTGAGCTCCATACAATAATGCATGTAGGTTCCACTGCCACATCCAATTTCAAGGACTTGTATTAGCCCCGATCGCGGAACGTAAGTAGCGATTGCTTCGCGCACGAATGGTTCTAAAACTCTCGAAGAACGAGCAATGACGGAACCAACCTGGTCGGCTAAGGTGAATTTCCGTCCCTCGCGCAAAAACCGAGGAGTTTCAAGAAGAAGTCGGTGGTGGAGGTCAACAACTTCCTCAAGCAAAGCCAGCAGGTCGTCGTTTCGCCTATCAGATAGCGCTTTTGCGGTCGATCCCGAAAGGCTCCAGCGACCGTTGGATTCACGCACTTCACCAAGATCTATGCCAATCTGAAGCCAATCCCGCAATGTCCCTAGTGATTGATTAGCGATGCCCATGGCGTCGCCGATCTCTTCGAGGCGTGCTGGTGTTGCTTTTAGTTTGGTGAGCAGTCCACACCTACCAGCAGCAACTAAAAAACATATTCTGTAGTAGTTCTCAATCTTACCAGAAACAGATCGAAGTATACTTGACCTACCCGATGCCATCAAAGAAAAGAGAGTTTCGACTTTCATATTTCATTTCCTTTACCTTGCAAGGTTTCATATGTTAGTATACACTAACTTATAAAAGGATCAAGGAATGTCGCAAAAAAAATCTCAAGAGAAACCCAAACAGAGAATGGAGGCTCACCGTCGTCGCGCTTTCATACTCGAAACCTGCAAACCTATTTTTGCAAGAAAGGGGTTTGAAAACACGACGACTCGCGAAATCGCAAAAGCGGCAGGTATTACCGAGCCGATTCTTTACCGCCATTTTAAGAACAAAGAGGAGATTTACCGTGAACTAGAAGCTTTCTGTGTCGGCAATGCCCAGAACATTAGCGCTCTGCTCGATCGAATTCCGCAAGGCACGCGTCGACTTGTCTATTTGGTTCACGCGCTGATTGCGACTCTGATCGATGCAAGACCTATGGCCGATTCTCCAAAGTACAAACGGGACGCAGAAATTACTTATCGTCTGCTATTGAAGAGTCTGCTCACGGATGGCGCATTTGCCCGTCAAAATAATAGGGCGAGCGTTAAATGTTTAATTCCATTTTTTTTTGAAGCTTTGAGTGCTGCGCGAGGTGAAGGTGATCTCACGGGAGCTCCAATGGATACCGAGGACTTCTGGATATTGTTTGAGATGGTACAAGGGCCGGGGTTCTACAACCTTCCTCCAAAGCGTGCAAGCGGACGGCAATCTAAAGGCCAAGCCCTTGTTCGCCGAATGACACTTTTAATACTGCAATCCATGGGACTCTCAAAATCAGCATTACAAAAGTATTATCCCGAAAATGCTTCCAAACTGATCTTGGAGGCCTTAATGGAGTCCAACCAGGATCAGACGCTGTTGACCTAGTGGTTGACCATTAGTAAGGGCATCCCAGCCAAAGCTCCATTATCAGTAGATAGAGCCTGGCGCGAAACCTGCCGCACACCATGCTGTTCCTGGCATTAAAATTGATTTTTCTAAGCCAGCCTAGGAGTTCCCCCGCCTTTGGCGGGGAGGCAACCGCAGTTTGACATTTCCTGGAATCTCCATCAGACCCCCAATTGTGAGCCGGT
>JACTMU010000067.1 GCA_014584465.1 Pseudomonadota bacterium
GTCCTTCCAGCTTGCAAGACTCGATACAAGGCCCCATTTCTGGGCTACCTTGACGGGAATTCACCCGCTAGCTTGGCTGAGCTTCGCCCAGCGCACATCTTCAAAAAATATAGACTCAAACTCCCTTGGCGCCCAGGGGTTTTTTCTTAGCCAATACAAATTTCACCTCCAATAAAACGCTTTGCTTTTATGTAGTGCCACTACGTAGCGGGAAGAGAGTTTTCAAAGGGTCGCTAGACTCCAATTGAGATAATGCGAAGCATTATGATAGCGAGATCTCGCAATATGGAAGATCCGCAGGTATGAGACTTCCAACCCAGATCTGAAATTAGAAATGGGCTAAAAACCATGAAAGCCGCCGCCAGAGCAGAAGTGCTCGAGAAAACAGGTCTCACCGTATCACTGGGGATACGCCTCGACCTATTTTCTCTGCGCTTTCTGCTCTGGCAGCACCTTTGATGATTTTTATCTCCATTTCTAATTTCAGATCTGGGTTCCAAGAGAGTTTGAGAATGGGAAAACGAAGAGTATCAGAGAGAGAAGATCGAGTTCGCCGTTTGGTGGGTAAGGCCATCGGCGATTTTAAGATGATTGAAGATGGAGACCGAATCTTAGTGGCCATCTCAGGTGGTAAGGATTCGTGGGTTTTGCTTCACATCTTGGAGGAGCTTCAACGGCGAGCACCGGTGCGATTTTCTCTTGTGGCGGTCAATATTGATCAGGGTTTTTCGGGATTTCGACAAGATCTGATCGAGGACTTTGTTTCCGTACGAGGAGTTGAGTATCACATGGATGATATGGCCATCTCAGATATCATCTCTGAGAAGGCTCCCAATGATTTGCCCTGTTCGCTTTGTTCAAGGCTTCGTCGTGGACGCCTCTACACGTTGGCAACTCAGCTTCAGTGCAACAAGGTTGCCTTAGGACATCACAGTGATGATTTCATTGAGACACTTTTGCTCAATGCCTTCTTTGTGGGAAGGCTTGGAGCCATGTCGCCCAAACTGCTTTCGGAATCGGGAGAGCATGTGGTCATTCGACCGTTGGTTTATGTTCCAGAAAAGGAGATTGTGGAGTTAGCTCAGATTTTGCAGGTCCCTATTGTCTGTTGTCAGTGCCCGTTGATGTGTGGCCAGTCGACTTTGACCGACCAAAATCGAAAGTTCGTTAAGAACCTTCTCAGTCAGTTGGAGACTCGCATTCCCCACATTCGCTCTTCACTGCTTGCAAGTCTCTCCAATGTTCGAGCCTCTCACCTTCTTGACATGACTTTGAGTGAGGCACTGCGATGAGTCTCTTTGTCGTAGGAACTCCCATTGGGCATCCTGAGGATCTCACGATGCGAGCGCTTCAAACTCTCAAAGAGGTCGACATCATCATTGGTGAAGAGAGACGGGAGGTCTTTCGACTTCTTAAGAAGCATCAGATTGAAGGCAAACAGGTTGAGCTTCTCAATGAACACACTCGGGATCGAGATTTGGAGGTTTTGGTGGAGTTTTGTAGAGAGCGCAAAGTTGCCCTTGTCTCTGACTGCGGCACTCCGGGTTTCTGCGATCCTGGGGCTCAACTGGTGCACCTCTGTCGTGCGCGAAAGATTGAAGTCGTTGGTGTTCCGGGTCCCTCGTCTCTCATGACGTTTTTATCCATCTGCGGTGTTCGTCTGGATCAATTCATTTTTGAAGGATTTCTTCCGCAAAAGAGAGAGGAGCGGGCTCGCTGTTTACGAAACCTCGTGAAAGAGAAGAGAGCGGTGATTTTAATGGACACACCCTATCGATTGGGGAGTCTGCTTCGAGAACTTGCCGTTCTCATGCCCAAGCGTGAAGCAGTTGTTGGCCTTGATTTGACTTCTGAAAATGAGCAGGTCGAGAGTGGAACTCTCAAAGAGATCTCAGAAAGATTTCAGGATCAGAAGAGGGAGTTTCTACTCCTTCTTCAAGCTCTGTAGTGCCTGGCGCGGACTACTCAATGGAACAGGAAGAGTCTGCGGAGACTTCCGAGGCCAGCTCTTCAAGAGCATCTTCAAAGTCACTCCATGAGGGAGTCATGGTGATCGTTTCGGAAGAGGGGTACTCCATTTCAAAGGGGCTACTTGTTCCATCGCTGAATTCGATGGCGAGATAGTCCTCATTTTCTTCAGATGTTGCGAGAGTTTGATCTGCTGTTGCACAATTTTGGACCGTTGAAGCAAGCGCACTTTGAATGGCGAGAAAGTAAGAGCTCTGGGCCACAGATACCTTCGCGCAGGAGACCTCTTCATCTTCAAACTCATCTTCTAGGTCGACCGTTGCATTTTGAAGGTCAATGGTCATCTCGGTGATAAGATCATCCTCATCGGAGTAGTAGTAGGTGATTTGTGTAGGAGAGAAGCTGAGCGTTTGGCAATCGGACCGGCTGGTATTTTCAAGGGTATCATCGTCTCCGGAGGCCCCTTCCCTTATGAGGCCGTGCCTGGAGCGACAGTTTTGAAATCCCAGGAGGATCACGGAAAGTAGGAAAGCTGTTAGAGCCACCCGAGAGCTCGTAGGATGTCTCAGGTTGATACTGTTCTCATTAGAATTGGTTTGAGTTGGAAGTTGATTCATCTTTTTCCCCCCTGTTGCTTTGGTAACGCGCAAACTGGGGGGAAGGTTGCAAGAAAATCGAGTCCACTATGGACGACTCTAGGCTTAGAGATGGGGTGTCTCAATATTGAACCCAGATCTGAAATTAGAAATGGAGAGACTCCGAGATCACTCTACTTAGTGGCTGGCGCGCATCTCCTGGCGCCAAAACGGTGGACAGTAGACGTCACCATCATAGATGTGGGCGATGGGTGTTTGTAGGTCGGAAGAGTAGATGACACCGTAGGTGTTGCCGCCATCGCAGCCATCATCCCAATTGGACCAAAGCCTCCAATAGGTCTTCCCACGGACTCGAATCATCTCCTGCACGATCGAATTGAGACACCGACTCTGGTCCATGTGGGTGATCACATCAAAGTCATTCCAATTCTTCTCGGTGAGTACGTTGATCTCCTCGGCGGCCTCGATCACCAACGACGCATTTTGAAAGTCTTTGCAAGCGTCTTCAGAAGCCCTGCTCTCAATGCTTATGTTATGAAAAAGAAAAGCGGCGATAAGAATGAAAAGATGTTTCACTTCGAGTCTCCCTATTGTACTGTCATCCTATTGTCTCAAAAAGCGTGAATTCACTCGAAAGCAGGTTTCGCGCCAGCCACTATTTACCAAAAAAACGAACAACTCGAAATGAAAAAGAGTTCTGTTGTAAAAATGTTAGATGGAACCTGGCATCACCACTTGGGAGAGTTTGTGGGGATAGGACATTCAAAGCCTATTTTTGGTCTGGAGTGCGGCTATGACGTGATCCGAGCGAGTCCCGAATCATCCTGCCATTCCTAGCAATGCCTT
>JACTMU010000004.1 GCA_014584465.1 Pseudomonadota bacterium
TCAATAAAAATAAAGCCTCACAAAGTTCAGCCAGACCTAAATTATACGATCGAGCCAACTCGGTGAAAAGTAAAAGTTATTTTGTGTAGACCCCTAATGACAAGCGTATTCTGACCAAATGTATTGGTTCGGTAGTAATCACTTCGTCCTGGATGTTTCTCATAGCTCCAATAGTTTGAGAGACTGTAGTTTTCAGAACCTAAGTCAATTGCCCAGCGCTGCCCTTGGGAATCATAGACGAACGTGCCTAAGTCGAGATTGCCGTGGGGTACGCCATTAGTCCCTCCTTTAAAGCCAATATAAGCCGCATTGACGTCTTCCCACTTCGAACGGAAATAGGCCACCGAAATACCGTTGCCCGTCAAAAAAACATCCCGAGGCTGCCCTAGCAGATCCTGAGTAGTTCCCGATGGATCAAAAAATGCCAAATGGAAGACATCTGTATTGGAATCCATCATGGTTTGGCCCATAAAACTTAGGGCCGGTTTGTTGAATCGCTTAGAAAGCCAAAAAAGGCTACTTGTACTTGGCCGCTCTGGCGAATCTGCGAAGTTAAAAAACTGGTTAACGGGACCCTTGGAATGCATAAAAAAGAGACCAGTTGCTGAAAGTCCAGGCAGGGAACTCAATCCAAAATCGGTGCCAAGAGCTGATTTCAATGCAGCAAACATTTTTACCGCATGATCGGTCGCATAACTCCAGTAACTTGGCCCCTCCATGTAGGCACCATCAGGTGCATAAACGGCAAGGTTCTTTGTGGCACTCGTTATATTCCGGTAAAGAAGAAATCGCGCAAGGTCTGGCTCTTCGTCTGCAATGGCAAGGGTCCCCATAGCAATACCTCCATTGCAGACTAAATTCCAATTCCAGGCTCCGGTGGTCCAGCTAGCTCCAGTTTCAAAAGCCACTTTTGCAGGTTTAAGCCCCTTTTCAACAAGGGCCCTCTTGATTGTATTTCGCTGCGCAGCTGAAAGAATTTCAAAGAGCCAATCATACCCTAACGCGACTCCGTGGGTAATGTGGGAAACTTCAAGAAACTGTGTTGATGAAATCCAGTCGGAAAAACCCGCCACTGCAAGCATCTCTTTTATTGCCCGGTCAGCATATTTTTTCTCGCCATTGATTCGATAAACGAAAGCCAATACCTGAATCCTTTGCTGAATCCACCCACCCAGAGCCTCTCCATAGATGTACACCGATTGAGTAAGCAATCGATTGGCCTGTGTCAGAAGTTTCTGATAATGAGCATTGGCTTTAGAATTGCTGTGAATCTCCTGCTTGATTTCCAAGAGCCGCTCAGGAGTCACAATCAGTCGTGGATGTCCTGTACGCAGGGTTGACAGCACCGTCAGCTCATTCGGAGGTGTGTAGGTTTCTGACTCAATGACTGAATCATCAACGACGATTCCTTCGTTCTCGCCACTGCCATTATCGTCAGAATCAGGTGATGATGGGCTGTCGCCAATGAGCGGTTCATTGCTGGCGTTTTGATCATTGTCAGAAAGTGTTTCACCATCATCACTATGATCAGCCAATGTTTCATTGTCATCATTACCAGACGATGGCGATGGACAAATTCCTTCGCAAAGAGAGCTACCTGTGGCGTGACCGGTGGAATTCCTTGCGGTTAGTGATTTTCCACAATTTTGATAAGAGACTAAGAGTATGAGTAACGTTGACATTGTAGAGAGTGCAATCACGAAAGAACGTTTTTTTTTCATTTCATGAAACATAATCCCCCTTGATCCTCTATTTCATGTTGCACTTGAAACTGGAATCAACTCGATGACCTAGAACCTCTTTACAGACTGGGAGTTCGCAGCTTTTCCCAACGCACCCTTAATAAAGCTAACATAAGAATGGGTGCATTTCAAATATCATCGATAAACCTATCTCAAATTGAATCAGATCTTCTACAAATTTCGCAGCTATGGGCCTTAAGAAAAAGATTTTGGGCGTGGATCTCCATGGACAGTGGCATCAGAGAGCTCATTGCGCAAAATCATAATCTGGAAACTGCTGAGGATCTTCATCGATCCAGTTGGGTGGCCCCCGCACAAGTGGCAATTCTCAACGTCGATTGCAAACACTCGCTTTAAGAGTCTGGCCCAAGTGATCCTTGTTTTGATGGGACGAGGCTCATCTTCGATCCTCGGTGGGCAAGCTTTGCGTGGTTTAGGCAAAGCGTAACAATAGCTGCTGAACAGCACAATGGCGGCTTTTAATTCATGTGCAAGTAAACATCGACTGATGTCCCATCGAATGCATCATGCCTTGCAATAATCTGCCTCCGACGAACTTGGTCATCGTTTGAAACATAAACAAAAACTCTATCAATTTTTTCGAAAGACTGTCCGCCGCGAGTCAGTGCCCAACGCCCGCTTAATTTCTTCAAGCGCGCAGACTTTGGATTTTTGAAGAAGCTTCTCAATTTTTTGACTGTCGTACTTCTTTGATGCCATATGGCACTATTATATGTAATGAAGCTTTTCAAGGGACTTGGTGCCCCCAAGGATCAAACCAAGCGCGATTGCAACCTCAATGATTGATTTTACCACCTCAAATCTCCTTTCACTTCGTTTGTTTTCAAATTTTGTCCGACTGGATTTTGTAGTATGGGCAGTAACAACCTAAGAGTTGATTCAATGTGAAACAGATTCATCAATAAAATTTGTAGAACACCCATTCTTATGTTCTACTAAGTAGGGGCTGTCCGGTAATTCGCTTTTTGATCGATTTTGATAAGTTTTTCTTATACCGAGGCAGGCCGACGAAGGGCTAGCTAGAGGCGCTAACTCGAGGAGGCTCAACGAAGGTATAAGGAAAACTTATAGAAATCGGCAAAAATGGAATTACCAGATAGCCCCTAAGTAGAGTCTGTTCGTCTTATCCGCTACTGTCGCGTTTATTATTAAAAAAAAGAAAAGAAAAATTTTATGCTGCATAAAATAAAAACAAAACGGCCTTTCGCTGTAGCACTCTCTACAATGTTCTCACTACTTCTACTCTTAACAGCGTATCAGAATTGCGGAGAATCACTCACCGCATTGAATTTCGACGACAGTACAAGCGGTTCTCTTTGTGAAGGAGAGTGCTTTTCAGTTGACGACGTTGGTGACGAAACTTCTAGCCCTTCTGATGGCAATGAGATGATTGTCGAAGCACCCCCTGGAGAGAATGGTGATACCCCACTCCCTCCCGAAGACCCACCTCCTGGGAATGGTACTAAGCCACCCTCTACCAATCAATGGATCCAGGTTCCTAAAAGAACGCAAGCTCAGAAGACGGCTGGAATCGCGGGCGGTGAGGGTTGGCAACAAACCCCCGGCATGGCCTTTGCTCCATCCAATTCAAATATTGCATATCTTGTT
>JACTMU010000019.1 GCA_014584465.1 Pseudomonadota bacterium
AAGATTTTGTTCGCCATGGAATGCTGGTGTTTGATAGTCCCGATGTCATTAGGTTTTTACAACAAAAATTAACTCAAACAGGAACCATTAATGGTAACTTTAAAGGTGAAGTTATTTCTGACTTTAAAAATCGAAAAGATATTCGGGTAAATCTTTATAAAGAATCCGACCAAGAACAAGATAAAAAAAAATTCATCAAAAACAAGTCGTCTTCTAAAAATACTTAACTCATGAGTATTTAAATCATGTGACAGAAATTGAAACCGATGAAGGGATTTTTGTAGTAAAAAAAACCCGAACACCGATGACTAGGTGCTAAGAGTTTGGGCTCACGAGCACGAAGTCGATTTGACCGAGTTCGGTATTGGTGGCGGCAACCTGCACTCGAACCTCATCGCCCATCTGAAAAATCACACCACTGCGCTTGCCGTTGAGGGTCAATGACTCCTCATCAAATTCAAAGCGCTCCTTGCCGAGAGATTCCACCTTCACGAGTCCATCCAAATCAAACTGCCTGAGAAGCACAAAAATACCAAACTTCGCCACCGAACTGATGATCCCCTCAAACTCCTCGCCCAAATGGCGGCTCATAAATCGCGCCTTCTTGATCGACTGAAGTTGACGTTCGGCCTTCACGGAGCGCTGCTCACAAGCACTCAAATTGGTTCCCAAACTGTAGAGCGACCCTTCCGCAATCAATCTGTAACCACGATAACCCAAATGGTGCTTCAACAGTCGATGCACCACCAGATCGGCATATCTGCGAATCGGCGAAGTGAAGTGGGTGTAGTGAGAAAATCCAAGCCCAAAATGTCCAATGTTGTTGGGGCTGTACTTGGCCTGAGTCATGGATCGAAGAGCAAGAATGTTGAGAATCTTTCCCTCGGGCTTTCCTTCAAATCTTTGAAGCGCTTTAGTGATCTTCGTTTGCAGCTTGCCTCCACGAATCTGCCTTGTGAATCCGAAGTTGTGCAAGAATCGTTCAAGCATCGAGATGGATTCCATAAATGGGGCCTCGTGAATTCGGTAAAGTGAGGGAGACTCCTTCTCTGAAAGAAATCGAGCCACACTCACATTGGCCACCAACATCAACTCCTCGATCAACTTGTGAGAAAAGAGCCTCTCAGAGCGGATGATGTCCACCGGATGACCATCTTCTCCCACAATCACCTCAGTCTCTGGGATCTCAAGCTCCAAAGAGCCCTCACGAAAACGTTTGGCCATCAGAACCTTGGCGAGATCCGACGCAAGCAAGATCACCTCCTGAACCTCAGAACGCTTCTCTGCACCTCGCTCTGCCCCTCTCTCCGGATTCTGATCGATCACCTCTTGAGCCTCGCCATAGGTGACTCGAGAACGACTCTCGATCACACCCTCGTAGAATTGGGATTTTCCAACCACGCCGTCAAATCCAATGGTCATCTCAGCAGCCATGACCAGTCTTGGCTCATTGGGTCTCAAAGAGCAGAGATCATTGCTCAACTCCTCAGGAAGCATCGGGACGACAAAGTTTGGAAAGTAGGTGCTGTTCCCCCGATCCGAAGCCTCTCGATCCAGGGCACTGCCCTCTTTCACATAGTGGCTGACGTCGGCAATCGCAACCCAGAGTCGAAAGCCCTTCTCTTCAAGTTTCACACAGATGGCATCATCAAAATCTTTGGCCGTGGTTCCATCGATGGTGATGAAACAAAGCCCTCGCAAATCACGACGCCATTTCGGGTCCATCAACTTGGATAGACTCTGTGATGAAATCTCGCTCCTCTTTGCAATCTCGGCTGACTCCGCCAAGGTCTCTTTTACAAAATGCTGGGGAATGGCACTCGAACTTAACACCCTCTTAATGTCATTCAGAGGATCCCCGACATCCCCAATGACCGAGATCACCTCTCCTTCAAGACGTGCCCCCTCTTTTCCAGGATAACGAGTGATCTGCACAGAGACCCAATCCCCATCACGGGCTCCCTTCACATGATCACGAGCAATGAAGAGATCTCCTCCCCAGGCCTTGGATTCGTCCCCAATTCGCCCCGAACCATCAGGCTGTTTTCGAAAATGGCCCACAATGTGAGACTTTTGGCGACTGACAATTGCAACTTCGTCGCCCCAAAACCTGTGCCCCTTTCGCTTGACCTTCACTGAAATGCGGTCATTGGTCATGATTCCAATCATGTTGTGGGCCGGTACGTAGATGTCCTCAATCCCCGCTTCATCCGGGATTAGAAAACCAAAACCATCGGCATGGCGTTTCACCAGACCCTCAACGCGATCCTTACCACTCTTGCCACGCTCTCTCTTTTTTGACATGGTGTTCAATCTATCGCCGAGGCCCTAAAAAGGCAAGCAATCATATCTGGATCAAATGCTTTGGTTGAGGCGACCCAATTTCGATCGTCCATGAAAGATCACTTGAAATCGAAGAGGCGCTGTTGCAGTCACTTCAAGTTGCACGACTTCCCCCGGCTTCAAGTTGAGATGAGACTCATTGCTCACTCGCAAAAGATCACCCTGAAAATTGACCAGAAGTTCCCCGTGGGCTTGGATCTCTTCGACTCGACCCTCGATGCGTTCACCGCGCCTCAGACGTCCAATGATCTGCTTCATCGCCTTTCCAAATCAAGGTTGCGAAAGGTGACAGGTTCGATGCCAAGCCTTCGAACGATCTCGCCCTGTCCCTTTGGATTTGGATGGACGCCGGTCGTCGAGTGGGTCAGTCCCCCCTTTGCAGGTTCACTTCTCAAATTCAGTGAAGCCTCTTCTGTTTTCACCGCAGCCTCACTCTCCATTATGTGGTCTTGGTGATCCTCACTCTTCGCCCAACTTGGAAGATCTTCTGGGGCAAACATCAGCTCGTTCTTGTTGACCTTCACAATGAAATCAATCTCTTCACGGGCAAGGTCCACGCTCTTTGCGATCTGGGAATTGGAAACACCCTTGTGCGCAAGCGTGGCGGCCTTCACATACTTTGCCATCTTCTGGCGCTCGATGATCTCCTCATGAGGGATCTTGTCCTGAAAGATCTTTGCAACCTCCAAACTCTTCGTGATGGACTGATTGATCTGATTGAGTTTAGATTCAACTTCCATGAGCGTTCGCTGAACCTCCCCCTTTTTTTGTTCCAGAATTGAAGTGAGCTGCCCAACCTGAACCTCGGTCTTATCCGAAAGGTCCTCCAAAATGGCGATCTTACTCTGAAGAATCTGTAAACCTCGACTCAAACGCGGATCATCCTGACTCTTTCTGTGCAAACGCGCCCACACCATGACAAGAACGACAACGAGCAAGAGATCAAAGGAGACTTGAACTAACATTGGAATGGTCAAACAAAACCTCGTACACTGAATGAGCGAATGAAGAAGATTCAAACGCTCATCTTGACTCTTCCTTCAATGTTACACGAGGTCCATGGCCTTCACAACAGACTTTGATCTAGGTTGCCTTGTCATAAAATGGCTCGTTACGAATTGAACCCGTAACCGAAATCAGAAACGGGTGAATCGTTCTCTCCGCACGAGAGAATTATCGTCCATTCAGAAACTTCAAGATCAGTGGACCGAACCCCATGAACTTCACCTCTCCGTGGCCTTCTCGGCCAATGATGAGACTCGACACAAGATTCGTCTTCTGCTGCGGGAGACAATTCTGCGGATTCAAGAGTTGGTTGAAAAGTGCACGATCCCCGACGAAGTCTCACGCATCATCTTGGACCTCTACTGATCGACACTCTCGGGGGCGGCTCAAAATCAGAAGTCTATTGCTGAGAGAAGAAGGAGCTCATGCGATCAAAGGCCTCCAGCATTCGCTCCTTTTTGAGAGCAAAACTCAGACGCAAATATCCCTCGAGTCCAAACTCAAAACCGGGAACCGTTGCGACCTTCTTCTCCTGAAGAAGTCGCTCGGAGATCTCACGACTCTTTTGGGAGTGGGTCTGGTAGTGGGTGACATCAACCCACAGATAAAATGAACCTGCCGGAGGTGTCACCTTAAGACCCGGAATGGATTGAATCGCCTCAACGGCAATGTCTCGTCGCTCTTTCAAGAGCAGACGGGCACGTTCAACTTCGGCTTGCCCCTCTGTGATGGCCGCCAAGGTCGCTGCCTGAGAGATGGACGAGGGCGCTCCCATGGCCTGACTCTGGTAGTAGCCCATGGTCTGAATGATCTCCTTGGGCCCTACTCCCCAGCCAATTCTCCAACCGGTCATCGAGTAAGACTTGGAAACTCCATTGAAACTCACCACACGATCCCTTAAGTCAGGGGCACACATAAGAAGTTGAGGTGCAATCCCCTTCTCGTCAAATTGAAGGCGATTGTAAATGTCATCGCTAAAGACCAGCAGGTCTCGGTTTTTTCGAACCACCTCAGCCAGAGAGCGAAGTTCACTTTGTGAGTAGATGGCTCCTGTGGGATTGTTCGGAGAGTTGAGCAGAAGGACTCGACTCTTTTTGGTGATCGCCGACTCAAGTTGAGAGGGGGTCATCTTAAATCCAGAGTGGGGCAGAGGATCGGTGATCACGGGGACACCACCGGCAAGCTCCACCATCGTCGGATAACTGACCCAATAGGGCCCAGCCATGATCACCTCATCACCTGGGTTCAAAACGACTTGTAGGGCTGAAAAGAGCGAAAACTTCGCACCGGCGGCAACACTCACCTGTTGAGGCTGATACTCGATGCCAAAATCCGCCGAGGTCTGCTTTGCAATGGCTGCACGCAGCTCCAACATGCCTTCGGCCGCTGTGTACTTGGTGAAACCTCGGTCAATGGCACTTTTACCTGCCTCTTTGGCACAACTGATTGTATCCCAATCGGGTTCGCCCACCGAAAGTGAGATGACGTCGTGCCCTTGAGACTGAAGTTCTTTCGCTTTAGAGACCAGCGCCAATGTGGGTGATGGTTTCAAACTCTTTCCACGAACTGACAAATACTCCATAGCCCCTCCTTACTTAGTGGATCACTTGGAACTTTGAGCAAATTTCTTCTTTAAAGCCGCCTCGACCGGTTTTGGGACAAGCCCACTTAAATCACCATGATGAGAGGCAACCTCTTTGACAATGGTTGATGAGATGTAGGAGGACTCTGTGCCTCCGTAGATAAGAAGTGTCTCCACCTTCTTCGTCAACCTCCGGTTCATCTGCGACATGACGAGCTCGTGATCGAAATCCCCAACCATGCGCAGCCCACGTATGAGAACAGAGGCCCCCTGTTTCAAACAATAGTCCACTGTAAGGCCATCCCAAAGGTCGACTCGCAAACGAGGGGAGTTGCCAATGCACTCTTCAATGATCCTCTTTCGTTCTTCTGCTGTGAAGAGATATCTCTTATGAATCGACGAACTCACCAAAACCACGAGCTCATCAAAGAGAGGCTCGACTCTCTGAATGATGTCAAGGTGTCCTAAGGTGACAGGATCAAAACTACCAGGGTAGACGGCAATTTTCACGACTTAAAAACTCCTACTCTGCATCCACTTGTCTTCGAAAAAAAGAGAGATCTTTATCTCCAAATGACTTTTGGCTGATCATAACCAGAGTTCCATAGCTCTTGTCCACTCTTTCATGTCGACTTGATTCAATAACGATCGTCGTCATGGTCCCAACGGCCTCACTTTGAGCAAGCGCTTCTAAGGTGGAGTGGGCCAATTTCTCTGTAAAAGGGGGATCCACCAAAATCAAATCAAAGGGTTCACCCTTAAAGCGCGTCAAGAACTTAAAAACATCCGATTTGTGAATGAGGAAACCTTCTGGACGCCCCAGATCTTCCCAATTCTTTCGTAGGATCGTCAGGGACTTAGGATGAGATTCCACGACCTCCACGTTTGCAGCTCCCCGAGAGAGTGCTTCAAGGGCTAAATTTCCCGTCCCGGAGTAGAGATCTAGAACTTTGGACCCCTCGACCTCTCCCATAAGACGATTGAAGAGGCTCTCCTTCACCCGATCGGTCGTGGGACGTATATGGTCGGCCTTAAATGAAGAGAGATGCCGCCCCTTCCAGCGCCCAGAAATGATTCTCACTTGCGCCCGTGCACCTGTTGAATGGTCCGCAAAAAATCGGTTACAAATTTGAGATGCAAAACAGAAAGATTTTTAAAATGGAGCTCTGCCAATCGATAGTTGCGTTGATCACCCAGCGAACCACGAAACTCATCGTGAGTCTTTATGACCACCATCTCCGTCTCAATCAAGTGGTGATAAACCGGAATCTCAAATCGAACCTGATATCGAGAGCCCACCTTCAATGGGACCTCACATTCAATCAAGAAACCGATCTGTGTGAGTTTTACGACGTTTCCCTTAAGCTCATGAACTTCACCTTTAAGCTGAGCCGCGATCGGATACGGCCTCACCTTAACGACCTTCGATGCCCCCGAAGGATCATCTGACACCACGGACCACCTCCCTTTCCAATCCTGTTACCAAATCAAAGACATCCTCAAAGGGCTTTGATATGAAGCCCCTTGCTCCCATCTTCTGAGCTGACTCCATATTGTAATCACCAGAATAGGCCGACATCAAGAGGACGTGTGAAGATTCTAGAGGTCGCACTTTCGCCATCTCCTTAAGAAGTTGCGGTCCATTAAGTCCTGGCATCAAAACGTCCACCAACACCAGATCATACTCCGCCTTGGACCACTCCGAGAGGCCAGCGGTCCCATCCGACGCCAACACCACATTGTGTCCACCCCTTTGGAAAGCCCGTTCAAGCGCCCGCCTCACCAAGGGTTCATCGTCGACCACCAAAACCCGCACCGACACCTCACTTTCAAACTCGTTTGCGTTAGGTCTACTGGAAAACCTCCCTCAAGTAGATGAGCCCAGACACTACTTGTCAACATCTTGAACCCATAAGTGGGTTCTCTCACGTGTGCCACTTGGGCGGGCTTTGCGCCACTCACTCGAGGGTCTACGAGTCTATCCATCGGACTCAATCCACTCCAGAAGATCAAAATTCATCTGATAAAGACCCTTTGCAGGAGACTCTTTAACTTTTGGTTGAATTTTTGCCAACAGATCCAGGAACTGCTCATGAATGTGGCTGCGTGTCTCCTCATCGGCAGAGAAAAAGACGGAAAAGTTGTAGGACTTCGCGCGATCTCGTTGAGCTGCATGAGCTTGAACAAGGGTGCGCATTTGACTTTGCCAAAGAGGATACATGGGGGAATCCTTCGGGAGATGAAGGTTGTTGATCAGAACTTGGACTCCATCTTTGGAGATTTCAATGAACCCAAGACGCTGGAGTGTGGCCAGAGCGTCTGAGACTCTCTTTTGAGAAATTTGGAGTGAAGGGGCCAGAAGGTCCAACCTCCGACGATTCTTTTCTATGGAGAGCGCAACGTGGATCAACTGATTGAGGCAATCCATATAGTACTCATTGGCCGCGGTCTGCGAAGTGCTCATCAGATTCGATGAGATGTGGCGCTCGGACTTTTGGTGCTCTTTGCGTGCCTGGTTGATCTTTTCGTTGAGCTTTTGCCGACGGTCCTTCAGGCCCGATCGGCTGTGTTCGAGAAGAAGCTGCAGGTAGTCGGACTCTTCCGAATTGATCTGAAAAAAGCGACAGAACAAAAAGAGTTGATCCTGATTGAGATCTGCCCGCCCTTTCAGGACCTGAGAAAGGTAGGATTTTTGAAGATGCATGGATTCGGCGACCCTCTGATAGGTGAGCGTGCGATCCACCATCTTATGTTTTTCAAAGATTTCTTGAATTGCCAATCTATAGTCTAAGTATCTGTATATAGACATTATTTTAAAATTGAGTTCATTTTTACAAAACTGTTATTAATAAATAAATTTATATTTAATTTACACAAAAGGCAACTGAAGCTACTTTGTGCATCGCGATATGTTCTGCAATCCCGCAGACAAGGAGGAGCAATCATGAACATGAAGAAAAACATTCGATGGTGGGCACTGGTCATTGGGACCCTATGTCTATTGAGTGCCTGTGTTAAGGAAGAGGACAAACCCGAGGAGTCCACGCACGTAGATGGTGTCGACATTCGAGCGGAGTTTCTCGAAAAGGCAACTGGCCGATATGTACAATTAGGTCATGAAGATCACTCCTTTCAAATCAATGAGGATGGCTCGTATGTCCAGCCGACATCAACCGAAGCATTCAAAGAGACTCAAACCAAGGACAGAAGAAACTTGAGAACCTATAAAATCGAGTGCCATTGGTTGTCTCACGGAAAGATCGAAGAAGTTCGCCGTTTAGAAGAAGGTCAAAAGACTTTTCAGTACAAGCAAATCACCATGGAGCTAGCCGAAGAGATCCCCAACTTCGTCATGGTTCTCAAAAGCACACGTGAAGAGCTCCAAGATGCGGAACTCGAGGATGTCATTAATTCGCGACCCAAAGCAAAGAACGCGCCCTCTCAAGAAGAGATGAGAGCGAAGTGCCTGGAGGATCATGGATCTCCCACCAATAATTTTGGCAGCATCCGTTTTCTACCTTTCAAAGAATTCGACGGTCAATACATCTATCAAAACTCCCACGATGACAGGAGAACGATGTGGGTCCAAGAGAGCCTCAACAGAATCTCTCTTCCTCTTGAGATGATCTACGATGTCTTGACCTCTGAGACATCCGATCCAGTCCCCTTTCAGGGCCCTTGGCAAGTTGGCTCTGATCAAACAGGCGAGGTGATCGTTGAACGACAAGGCGGTTGGCAGGTGGGCTATGATCTTGAAACAGGAGAGATGACCATTGATCGAACGGATGAATCGACTAAAGTCATTTGCAAACTTAAAGGCCCTTTCGCATCTGCCACCCTTGTACGGGAAACCCCTCGCGTTCACTATGTTGAGATCGAGTTTCTCCAAACGGACCTTGCGATCGGTGACGATTCATCTTGTGGGATCAAAGAGACTGAAACGAATTCAAAGGCTCTCACCGTCCGCCTCGGATACTTCTTCTTTATTTCCGAAGCCAACGAGAACCAGGGCACAATCGAGATTCTTCGATGAAGCCGAAAAGGCCCTGGCGCAAGGTCGCCGCTGTGAACGCCTGCTTCATAAAGAGGTTTTCGGGCTGCGACCTTGTAGATTTTTCACAGATTGCAATGAAACAAAGTAGATTTTGCCTAGGGAGGTTTAGATCCCTTGACCATCGGAAACACTGCAGGTCCTTCAACCACAAATTAAGATGGCCTGCTTTTTGAAAGGAGAATTGTTTATGTTTCGAATTCAAGCTTATCTCACAATTGGTATTTTGGCCCTTTTCCCTCTTCTCAATAGTTGTGGCACAAAGGGAGATCCTCAGCGAGAGAGTCCCAACCTCCCCGTCTCCAATGCAACCGGAGATTGGAACAGCGGCGGGGGCTACGCGCTGACGGAGGCAGCAAATCCCTGGTGGGTGGGGCAAACCCAAAAAAAAGTTCGATACTGCATCCTCATAGACCAAGACCACTTTGGTCAAACACTCGAGCGCTCTCGAGAGCTCATCAAAGAGTCCATCTCCTATTGGCGAGAGGAGTTCGAGCTGGTCCGCCCTGTTCATCACAACGGTGAAAAGGTCGATCTCACCAGTTTCGAATTTGTTGAGGTCGACTGCACCGCAAACGAGGCCTTCCGTTTGCTGGAAGAGACGAAGAATCCCCACTCACTCAAGAGCGGAGAAGAGTGCAGTGTGGACTCCTCAGAGAGTGATCAACAGATTGATCTTGTCTTTCAGCTTGGACTTCTCTCAAAGAGGCAGAGGGATTACATTCGAACTCCCCGCGACTATTTGGGTCTGGCAACCAGAACTCATTACGATCGAGAGTGTCTCCGCTCAAAGGGTTTCATCTACATCTCACCCCTTGAAGGAGATTTAGCCCCAGATCGAGGAGATCTTCTGGAAAATCGTTGGGCCTTAGGAAATGGAGCACTCCTGAAGTGGATGTTGATTCATGAAGTCGGGCATCTCTTTGGCATGACCTTTTCGGACCACTTCATGATGAATCCAACTTTGGGATACACATTTGCACAAAAAGATTCCGAGATTCTTTCGCTCGTGGAAGGAGTTCCCCACTTCTTTGGTCTCCCCAAATCCAAAGAGATCAAAAGATGCAGTGAGTGGGGATTTAGTACGCGCAAAAAGAGTGTGTTCGGAGTTGACCCACAGTGGAAGTGCATTGAAGTCAAGTGGACCTCCAACCCAGAAAGATTGGACGAAAACATTTGGGAGATGGATCTTTGGTCCTCTCAAGAAGAGGGAAGCCCCATGGTTCAACTCGGAAAAATGAAAGTCACTCACAGCCATGGAACCGTTCGACCCCAGGGCTATCTGGTGCTGCCTCCAGGACAGAGAGTCTTTAAAAATGAGAAGAGCCTCAAGTTCTACCGTCTGGTGGAATTCTCGGAAAACGTCTACGAGGGAAGTTTTCAACGCACATCCCAGGGTCCAGCTTCTGAGGACCACTCGGATCTAATCTCACGCCGAGCCATGGTCACCTTCTCAGACGGATATTTGGATTTTGGAGGCGACTACATGAAATTTGAGACCTACTTTGATGAAAACGGCAAACAGCACGAAAAAGAGGTCGCGGAGTTTTCTTCAAAAATCCTTACGGTCCCGGTTTGGAACCTCCCCTCCGAAAAACTGCGCGACCATTTGGCCAAAGACAAAGACAAAGAGTGATACGATCCACCAAGATATCCCCTGGGCCTGGACATCCCCCCGCAACTATGGCAGGAATGAGTGCCTCGCACAGAGTAAGAACTTAAGACTCGGGTGCGGGTTATAAAAAGGGGGATATCGATGGCTACGAAGGTGAGCACGCGATGGACATTGGCTTTGAAGATCGGCCTGATTCTGGGATTTACAAGTTTATCGATCGCCGCTGAGTTTCCAACTCGCGACGATCAAGATGTGCTCACTCAGGAGTACGCTCAGTTTCGAAGGGAGCAAGTTCGGGATGTGAGTTACGAAGTTGAACTCTGGTTTGAAAAGTCCGAAGCGATTGACAAATCCCAGGAGACTTTTCGCGGGCGAACAATCCTCCATTTGGAACTCAACCGGACCGATGCCCCTTTGAGCATCGATCTCCTCCACAAGGAGATTTCATCGATTCTTGTAGATGGTCGACCCGTCCACGATTTTGTAAGCCGAAAGGGAAGCTTTGATCTTCCGGCTCAACACCTCTCCAATCAGATGGTTGTTCAAGTGGATTACGTCGTCTCTTACAACCGCGAGCAGGTTGGCCTTCAGCAGTTCATTGACCCTCAAGATGGAAAAGAGTACCTCTCATCTCAATTTGAGTCCTATTTCGCACACCTGGTTTTTGCTTGCCTGGACCAACCCGATCTCAAGGCAACCTATGAGGTTGTGATTCATGCCCCCTCAACTTGGAGTGCGATCTCCAATGCCCCTATTCTTTCGGAGACTCTCAGTGGGGATCAAAAGGTTGTGAAATTTGAACCTACAGCTCGTTTCAGCACCTATCTTCTCTTTATCGGAGCGGGAGACTATGTGAAACGTAGCTCCACTTACCAGTCCAAGATGGCAGGATCAAATCAACCCCTCCCTCTGGATATCTATGTACGACAGAGTCTGATCTCTCACCTTGATGAGGAGGAGCTCTTTGATTCGACTCGAAAGGGGTTGGAGTTTTTTGAGAGCTACTTTGACATCGCCTACCCATTTCCAAAGTACGATCACATCTTCGCCCCCGAGCTTGGCTTTGGCGCTATGGAACATCCGGGCGCGGTGACCATGAATGAGAATATGATCTTTCTAGGCCCTGTGACTGAAAATGCTCGAAAGCATCGTGAATCGACGATACTCCATGAGATGGCCCACATGTGGTTTGGAGATTTGGTCACTATGAGGTGGTGGGATGACCTTTGGTTGAACGAGTCCTTTGCAACCTACATGTCTCAACTGGCCCAAAATGAGATTCGGCCCAGTGCAAACTGGCAGGATTTTTTAGGTGAGAAGAGTTGGGCCTATTGGACAGACTCTTTGGTAACCACCCACCCCATCGAGACTCCTGTGGAGTCCACGGATGTGGGAATGTCCAACTTTGATGGGATCACCTATGGAAAGGGTGGCTCGGTTCTAAAGCAACTCAGCTTTTTCGTTGGAGCATCTTCATTTCAGAGTGGCATTCGTAACTATTTGAAGAAGTTTTCCTGGTCCAATGCCACCCGAGCCGACTTCATCTTTGAAATTGGCTTGGCCTCTCAAATCGATTTGAATGATTGGACTCGTGGCTGGCTTCAATCCTCGGGTGTGAACTCCATCGAGGTGGATTGGAGATGCGTGGAGGGTCGCCTCTCGCAGATGACCCTCATTCAAACTCCAAGTTCCACAGGACGACTTCTTCCTCACAGGACTCAGATCGGCCTCTTTGTGGACCCTCAACTTCCGCCTGAGCGAATGGATGTGCGCTATGAGGGGGCTCGAACTGAGATCCCTCAAGCCATTGGCAAGTCTTGTCCTAAGTTTGTCTTTGCCAATATGGGAGATGAGGATTATGGACTCTTCTTCTTGGATGAAAAATCGCTGCCGGAGGTTCTATCCTCTCTGGGCAAAATCAGTGACCCCATGATCCGACATCAGCTCTGGGCCAGCCTCTTTCAGATGGTTCGCCACGAAAGACTTTCGGCAAGCCTCTATTTGGACCAGGTGGCCAAGTGGCTCCCCACTGAAGATGATCTAACCCTCTTTGCCGATGTCTATGGAAAATACTCTTTTGGTTCGATTTACAACTCCTATCTTGAACCCAACAAGCGCATCGATCTTGCAGAGAATCTCACCACACTTGCGTGGAATCGTGTGCAGAGTGCAGAGCCAGGAAGCAACGAACAGAGACAGCTCTTCACTTTCTATCTCAGTGTGGCTCGCTTCCCTCTCGATGATCAACGAATGAATGACCTCCTTGATGGCAAGGGGCTCCCTTCGGGTTTGGTGTTGGGGCCCGTGGATCGCTGGTCCATCATCACCAAATTGAGCCATGCCCATAACCCACAGGCACTCGATCGCATTGAGCAGGAGTCTCAGCGGGATCCAAGCTCCTTTGGAAAAAAGCAGGCCTTTGGAGCCCGCGTCGCCTACTCAGAGCTCTCCAATAAGGAGAATTTTTGGGGGCAACTCTCGGACCCCGATGCACTTGCCTTGCCACTTCTGCAGGCCGGTGCCTCAGAGTTTCACCACCCAGATCACCCGGAACTCTCAGAGCCCTTTGTGGAGAGGTTCTTTGCAGTTGCCAAAACTCTCAATTGGAAAGAGTACGAATATTACTCTGAGAGTTTCTTTGAAGACCTCTTTCCACCTCTTTGCACCTCATCGCTCCTGCAAAGAAGTGAGAATGCCATGGCCCATGCAGACCACATGGGAAATCTCACCCATCTGGTTCGCCGTGCGTGGGTTGAGGCAAATGATGAGCTTGCTCGATGCATTCGAATTCGATCTCATTGAAGGGTTTTAAACGGCCATCACCCATGCTCCTGAGCAAGAGACTTGCACATAGGACTGGGTGGTCGGCACGACGGCTTGCTCACCAGATTGGATTGATCCCGATCATTGGCTCGCAATCCGTAAACCATCTAGCCTCTAATCTTGAAATATTTGACTTTGAACTCGACGACTCCCAAGTTGCCACTCTGGAGAACATCGCCTTCTTATAACGTTGCCTCAACCTTTACGGGAAACTCAATAGCGCCCGGTGGCGCTTCAGTGTTGAGACCTCCGATCAAGAACCTTGAGATATTTGCTGATCGCGGTTAATCCCAGTGACGTCGTGTAAGATCGTGATCTCCAGATCAATGAGTCCCTGATCAAGAAACCTCCTGAAAAGAAGACCCCCTCTTTCCAAAAAGCTTGTGTTCCGCTCGCGTCCACCACCATTTCCTTCAAAAGGTATCGCATGGCCCTTGTGGCACGTTCAAAATCCTCTCCATCCATATCGCCAATCAAAAGAAGTGCATTGATCGCATAGAGAGTTGACTGTACCGGCTCCTTGGTTGAACCACCAGGCCAAGAACCATCGGGAAGTTGCTCCTTACGAAGCTGTTGGAGAGCATGAGACATTCCACCCTGCAGGCAGCTTGCACCGGTGTGAAAAGCCTTGCTGGCCGCATAATGCAAATGATAGGGATTGGGATAGTAGATGCCGCAGGTTTTTGCATCTTTGCCATCAGCGAACGCGTGATTGATGAAGTTGCACGAGGCGGTGACTCCAGGAGTATCCAGCTCTGAATAGGCCGCAAGGGCATTGAGCACATTTGAGTTTACAACACAATCGAGGTCATTAAGACCCCCATGAATCCCTGTTGAGTCCCACTGAAGGTCAACAAGAACAGACCAAAAACCGTGCTTCTTTTCAATCAACCAAGTCAAGAACGCTCCCGTATCCGTGTAGTTTCCGTGGATGCGATTGTAGGGATAGGACTTTTTTCGATCCATATCGCGATAGGAAGAAAACAGATCACCTATCTTTTCAGGCTGCCACTCTGGTTTTTGGCGCTCCCCTCTTTCATCAACTTTGCGAACAACGTTATTGAGCAACATCATATGATAGGCAAGTGCCGTGTCGTCCGCATCTGAAGCCACATCGGCACGCTTGTTCACATAACTGCCCTTGAGAGGAAAATGGTTAGGTCGCTTGGCCCACTCAAGTGCAAACTGTTCCTCAACCTTTGGCAAGATCGTCAGAAGTTTAGGCTGATTCAGCCAAAAGGCGAAGCCCTTCTCCTCCCGATACAACATGCTGGCCTCATAGGCTAGATCCAACATTTGAGGTATTTCTTTGAGGTCGGGATTTTGGGGATCATTCAAATAGACGTGAGCAAGATTGTTGTGGATCATAGTTGGAGTAAAATTGTTGCTGTCGTAGGCCTCGGTGCCTTTTTTTCCGAGAAGCAAAATATTCTTCTCTGCTTTCATATAACATGGCCACTCCCCACCGATTTTGTCATATCCAATGAATGACTCCCCGCTCATCTTTTGAAAATCAGCCAGGGAACTGGTCTTTACTTCAACAGTATCCAGTCGCTCAAGATATTCCTGACGATCCTCTTTGTTCATAACTGGGCCAAATGGTGACGGGGTCTTTTTCAAAAGATTGGTTCTGATCCCGGTGTCAGGATCAACCTCAAAACCAAGATACGCGTCTGCATCAAACACGCGAACCCCTTTGAGTTTCATTTGGTTTTCGGTTTCAGATTTGGTCTCGACCTCCTCTCTCTTTGGCAAAAAACTCACTAAGTCCTTGTAATCTTCAGGACTGATGTGTCGAACCGAAGTCTTCTTGATCTGGTCTTCCTTAACAAACAGAAGACCTTTTCGGAGAGCATTTTTAAGCTCGTCTCTGAGATTGCCACCCGACCCACCACTGGCTAAACCGAAGCTGGAAATGAAAAACAGCGAAAAGGATAAAACCAGTGTTTGATAGAAACCAAAAACGTTCCGCTTCAAAATAGTCAACTCCTCATTGCTTCTAGGGCTTAAACACATTTTGAACCCAAAGAATAACAGCTTTAAATGGCGCAATGTTACTTTAAGAAACTGGAATCTTCTAGAGATATTTTCGCTGTTGAAATAGTTACACTCGTACTAACGACGACTTCGGATAGATTTTACATGATTCTTTTTTCCAGAACTGATTTCTAATTAAATCTGATCAATTGTCATGTATAAGCATACAAACTTTAGATAAACGATGAACGTTTTTTTAACAGAGGATTCTTAATATGACAATGAAAGCGAGAACTTTTGCGAGCGTGAACGCATTGATCATGATGGCCATTGGGGTGTCGTTGGCTTCACTCAAATCAGTCGCGCAAAACAATCAAACCAATGACCTTTCGAGTCTGTGTGAGTTCTATACCAAATATGATGATGTCAAGAACTGTGGACCCACCGGCTATCCTGTCCGATACGGCAAAAGATACTGCGAAGCTTTTGCACGTCGAATTCAGGACTTTAGCCGGCGAGGCAAATCATGGCTAGAATCCACACTCGTATGCCTTCAAAATGAACTTCGTCCGACGATGCACGACCCATCGATCACTTGCGATTCACTCAATGATCTCTCCATCGATCACCATGCAAAATGCTATGTTGAAAATGGCTTTTGTGAGCTTGGTTTCAAGGACAAGCTTGCCACTCTCTCAATTACACGAAGTGATCTATTCACCTCCAATTTTTTTCAAGGAATGAGCAGATCCAGTTACATGTGCGGAGATCGCTATAATGAACGCTTAGAAAATATGGATCCTCAACTTAAACGAGCGCTTGAGCGGGAAATTGAAGAGGGCATCTTTGATCGGCACTACCTCGAGATGCTCTATCTCCTAAGATCCGAAAATGCTCATGGTCATTAAACCGTTTAGGCCCAATTGAGAGTCACGACTTTTATCCCTGGCCTCCGACAACAACCATAGGATCTCTCATCTGCTGGAACACCATTTCGTTTAGAAGGTTGAGCAACATCGTACACGGAAAGACGATGTAGTCTATTGCGATGGGTCTAATGAAAACAGTTTCTAGAAACAATTTCGTAACAAAAGCTGAGATCGAAAATGATCAAACTCAATGAACTTAACATTCAGAATAAAATACTTAAGGAAACTTTATGCGAAGAACATCCTCTCAAACTGAGCCCTAAACCCGAGCTACTGCATCCAAAAAATAGGCCCATTCAAAATCTCGCCGCTTTCTTTTCCGAGCATGTTGCGAAAGGTCTCCGCACTTGTTCGATCTAGAGAATCTGAGCTCTCTTCCAACCCACACAAGATCCGAACTCCGACATGGTACTTCACCATCTCTTCGGTCTCTCGATCCGTCCGTCCATTCATCGTTTGCGCTGTGTATGTCCCATTCTGCAGTCAATGCACGATATGTTTTGTAGTTTACTAGTGGTTTCTGAAATTGTCTTTGAATTAATGAGTGTTTCCAAATGCCGCCACTATTTTTGGGCGATCGGGCCCTTGATTTTCCATTCCGACAAAGGATTTACCGTTACAGAAGACGTCATCGCTCCTGATGGGGCTAAGAGAACAATAATTCTCGCTGCAGAGCTATACACACCCTTAACCTGAAGCTTTCGGACTCCTGTGGCTGGATACTGAGGCGAATCAAGAGTAACCTCAGCTACTGAAAAGCTTGCCTCTTCTGGTGAAAGCAAAACGGCCTCAATGGTCTTCCCACCTTGAGAGAAAGTCGCTTTCTTTGCTCCAGAGGTAAGGGTCATCGTAGCCTTCGTGTGCATACTCCATACCACATTAACGGCAGCGTTTGCAGAAATTTCGTCGACAATGAGATAACGTTCACGCCCCGAAAGCAGTGCTACACCTCGTTGAACCTTGCTAGCTCCACTGGAGGCGTAGGCGTTCGAAAGATCGGCGATTGCTTCTCCTCCGGAGTCTCGTGTAGCAAAATGGATAATTGGAGCAGACGCCTTATAGTCTTGGTTTCGGTTGTTAAGGGGTCTACACAAAATAACTTTTACTTTTAGTTGAATGTGTGATCAACTTTTCTCGATGGACCAAGAAAAAGATTCTTCACTTTTAAAGCTTTTG
>JACTMU010000027.1 GCA_014584465.1 Pseudomonadota bacterium
CAATAACTGCAGGTCTTTCACGTGTTCATAAACTGGAAAACCTTGTCAGAAAGGGTGTTCATCAGATTTTTCGAAAATTCACGCAAGATTCAAGTTTAATAACCGGATTGATTGCGAAGCCAATTGAAGAAAGGGCACATGAGAGATGTTGGACGCGAAGTTTTCGATTTCGCGTCCACAATCTATATATCCCTGTCCGATCAATTTGGAGCAGCTAGAGGTGGGGCGGAATCGGGAGCTGTAATCACAAGTTGAACATTGGTCGCTGAGGCAAGAAGCTCTTCCCAGTAGTACTCCATCTCTTCAATGAGAGAGTTCAGTGTGATCAGGCGTGTGTGAAGATCCCCAAGTTTCGCCTTCTCTTCAATGTTTGGACTCTCATGAATCTTGACCATCGACTGCGAAAGATCATTGAGGATTTCACGGCAAAAGTCCAAAGCAGCCACACCGGTACTTCCAGGACTTTGAAGTGCTTGGTAGATGGTCTCGTGAGTGGCCTCATTCTCTGCAAAGAAGCTCCAAGCCGCACTAGGATCATCTTGTCTGCAGGCGTAGTGCAGGACCGTGTCGTACTGGCGAGGAGTCTCAGCCATCGTAACGCCATGGTGTCCATGGTGGCCTTTGGTAGCGAGAGGGTCTGATGAGGAGCTGTCTTGTTTTGAGATGCTGGTGCACTGGATAAGTAGAAGAGAGGTCACCATCACAACTGCGGAGAGGCCAAAATGTCTCATATCGATTCATCCTTGTAATCTCTTTCCACTTCGGGTTCCAAGGCCGTCGCCAAAAGAGTTGGTTACGCCCCCAAATTCATTTAAAGCTAAGGAGGCAGCTCGCTTTCCTCGGTCCAGGTAATCTTCTATTTTATCATAGAATCTGTGAAGCTTTGTTAAAATTTCACAGTTACCGTGAACTAAAGAGTCCTGAAACGCTCTACAATAAAGGATTTCAGGACATTTCGTCATTCACTCGATTTCACTGCAAAAGGAATGCCAGTCCCAGGAAGCCGGAGCAATGGGATACGGGAACTCCTGCCTGGGAGGAGCATCAGACTCTTTAATGGCAGTCCATTAGATCATTTGATTGGAAAGTTGCGCGCCGTGCTTGTATAGATGCTGCAAATTGATGCAAACAACAATTGTCAATAAATGACAGCAATTTTTTTTGGAGGATTGTCATGAAAAATTGGATCTTGGTATCTATGGTTATCTTTTTGGTTTCTAGTGTAGGTCGCAGTGAGGAGTTTCAAACGTACAATGAGTATCTCTCCGTAGGTTTTCGTTTTGATCATCGTCAATATGGATCAGGTGTAGGACTAGAGTTTGAATCTCCCGTCTTCTATTCGTTTACGAGATATGAATCTGCCACTGCACTTACAGGATTCCTGAGTCTATCAACTTTTAGGATCGAAAACACGATCAAGGATGACAGTGGAAACTACATCAGAGCGGCAAACACAGAGATTTACGTCGGTGTTCGCATGATCTCTCCGATGATTGCAGATAGCGCCTATGGTTATGTCAACTTGGGTGTCAGCTACCTCAATTTAAGCGACAGGCTTGTTGAGAGTCGATCTAAGTACGGTGGTAAATTTGCATTGGGTGGTGAGTTGCCAATCGGAAGATTTGCATCAAGGCTGTCTGAAAAAAAACACTTAAACTCCCTGTTTATTGAAACTGCGTTCACTGAAGGTGTTGGCGGGGCTGACAAACTCAGTGGGAATCCCAATCTTTTCAATGAAACATCGATTTCAATGGGAGTTCGAATCCATTACTAGGCACTAAATAGGGGCTCTTCCGCCCGCTTCTTTTGATCAGGTGGATCAATCGTTGAGGTGTTTGTATTTGAGGTAGGTCTCTTTGGCG
Source organism: Pseudomonadota bacterium (assembly GCA_014584465.1). GTDB lineage: Bacteria > Bdellovibrionota > Bdellovibrionia > Bdellovibrionales > JACTMU01 > JACTMU01. The sequence goes on from JACTMU010000027.1 coordinate 1,863, forward strand.
TTACGGGCCTGACTCTTCCACTTCTTGACCTCAACAAGATAGGCCTGCTTCTTGTCTGCCCATTTTTTCTTTTCAGATTGTGCTGAGGCCTCCTTCTGGAGGATCCCTTTCTGGAGCTGGCCAACCATCTGAGTGTGCTGGTCCCAATCTCCCTTTTCTTGTTCGATCTCTTGGATCTTCTTTTGATAAGCGAGAATGTGTTCGTTGCGCTTGCGCTGACGCTCCTCTGCATCATGAAGGGCCTTTTGAAGTTGGTCGATGGCCACTTGATCCTTCTTGATGTCCTCATTTTCTTTAGAGATCAGATTCTCATACTTTGCCTTTGCTTTATCAAGCTCCTCTTTGTTCTTCTTCATGTCGCCTTCCGTGACCTTGACATCCTCAAGTTGGGTCTTGAGATTGGCCAAGGCCTTATCAACTTCGGCGATGTTCTTTTCCACAGTTGCAAGGTTGCGTTCATACTGTTCTAAGTTCTGTTCGCTGTTCTTGGAGTTGCTCTCCAATCGATCCACCTGGCTTTTGGTGTCGGACTTGGCCAGTGCAACGGTTGATATCGATATCAAAATGAATGTTAAGAGAAAGTGAATTTGGCTCATCGTGCAACTCCTTGTGAGGAACAGTTGTTCTTTAAAGACGACCGGTAGTTTCCGATCTCATCTTCCCAATACTCTCCTTCAAAATCCCAGGTCACACTCTTGGATTCAGATTTTGAGTCTTTCTTAGAGACCGAAGAGGGTGACCTTTGGTTTCCAGTGGCTTGAAATCTCAAGTTTTCGCCGCTTCCTGCAAAGACCTCGTATTTGAGGAGCTCATTGTTCTCTAGGATCTTGCTGAGCTCTTTGTGCATTCGTGTCAGTCTACTGGAGAGAATCCGATCTGCTTTTACCTTGAGTCCCGAGATCTCATTTTTTAGTCTCATAATGCTCTTTTGGCTGAAAGTCGAAAAGGACTTTTGATTCTTCTGGTAGAGCTCCTCTTTGAGACGGAGTCCGTAAAGTCGATGGGTCAGTCGATCGATCTCCTGGGACCAGACGATCTGTTGATCAAGATCTCTCTTCTCTTTTCGTGCAGACTTAACCATATTAATGTGATTTTTTCGTTTGGTGTCCAGAGTGAAGATGCGCCTCTTGAGGTCCGAGAGAGTCTTTTCAACCATTCCGACAATGTATACAGTCTGGTCAATCTCTTCATGGTCTTGATTGATGGAGGACTGAATGTTGAGAAAGTCTTTGTTGCGGGCCATCTCACGAATGACTTCGTGAGACAGTCCATCTACGGCTTGGTTGCTCGAACCCTTAAGATAGGTCTTTACTGTGTTGTAGAGACTCTCCTTCGTCTTGTGTTGATCCCGATAGAGTTTGATGTCGTTGGTTGTGCGCTGGTATTTTTGATTGAGGAGCATTAGGGATCGATAGGCATCGGCGTATTGACAGAGGTTGAGGTAGCCGATGGTTCGAACAACATAGCTTTCGGGTTTGTAGACGAGCTTAAAGAAGGGGCCATGGATGGAGTACATGTTTCCCACCGCACCAGGGGCATCACCAGCAAGAAGCTGTGCCCATCCCTGCTCGGTCAAACCCTCCACCCATAGAGGGTGATCCTTTTCAACACCCATGTAGTGTTGGACGGATTCTTTGTGGTTTCCCTGTTGAAATTCCATTCGTGCGAGGTTCAACGAAACCAGAGATCGCAGCGACTTTTCGACTGGGCGTTGAGAGATGTATTCACTGAGATCTTTCTGAACTTTGAGAGCTTCTCCTTTTTTGCCAAGACTGTAGAGTGAAACGGCCTTGATGAATTGAGCCTGGGGATACTTTGGGTGATCTAAGGGAACCTTTTGAGCGTGATTGAGCGCGAGGGGATGCTTATGATCTCGGGAACTCCCTTTTGCAATCCAGAAGTCGACCCAACCTCGGTCCTCTTCGTTCACAAAGGAGGGTGGAAGCTTGCCAAGGGCATTTGCAGTGCTCATCTCAAGATGTGAGGGAACCTTTTCAATTAAAGATTTCACGGCAAGGGGCGTCCAATCTTCATCCTGATTTCCAAGGACAGATTGAAGCCTTTGATTTGACTCCGTGTAGAGCCCCATCTTTTGATTGCAAAGAGCAAGGTGGTAGTTGGCCTCGGCACTGTGCTTTTTGGAACGTGAAATTTCGTCAAGAAGTCCAGAGATCATGTGACATTCATCGCCTTCATTAAAAAGAAGCTCAACCCCTAAGAGTTCAAGTTCCACGGGAGAAAGTTCATGGTACTCTTGAAGTGCGATCTCTGCTTCAGACTCAATGCTCCAGTGGGCAGAGGCTAAGCGCGCCGCCGTGATGGGACGTCCCCTAAGAGATTGAGGCCGATCAATGACCATCTGCTTTTGAAGAGAAACAGCTTTAGAAAGAGCCTCTTTGATGTTCTTTGAAGTTAAGAGAGAAATTCGCTCAAGAGCGACGGGATTTTTGTAGTTCTGTTTCAAACGAAGAGGTGCCCCCTGGGTGAATGAGCCGGCGGAAACCTGGACTTCTGAGGGCAGATGAATCAATGGGATCTCTTTCACAGGAATTTTGACTCTCTTTTTTGATTTTTCATCCTTCTGTGTTCGATAGAGATCGACCACTTGGACTTTGGAATCAATGGAGGGTGTTGAGGAGAGAGGGGAGCCATCTTTCTCATAAGTCAGGGCCTTGTGGGCTTGCACCTCTCCCACTTTTTCTTGAAGAAGAGTTGATCTTTGATCTTCAATCTTAAAATCAGGTTGAGTCTCCACGAGATTTTGGATCTCAGAGGGAGAACTGGAAGATGGCTTTGAGTCATTTGCGATGGAACGCTTCTCGATTGAGGGTGTTGCTGGTGGTTTGGTCTGGGCATTTTGACTTTCCTGAAGAATCTCTCGATATTCGCCAGACAGGGTGGGGTCGGTCATTCCAGCGAGAATCCCGTTCGAGTAGAAGAAAAGAAGCAAGAGTAAACTTTGAGCCCACGCACGTCCGCCCTGAGTTGACTTTGTAAGTATGGTTTGTCGAACCGAGTTCATAATTCCTTCCTAGTGAAAATAGGTCAATCCAAAGAGCAGCAGAAAGTTGTGAACCGACTGATCTTTGGAGTAGGTTCCACGTGTGTAATTGAGCACCTGTTCCTGATAGAGATGGTTTTTTAGATCAATTCGAACAGCAAAGTTGGTGCTTAAGAAAAACATTTGTGTAAAATCAAGAGTCAGTGTAACCGAAGATTTGGATTGGTTGCCACCACTTGCAATCTGGTCGTAAAAGGTTAGACCCACACCAGGAGAAACGGCCATGTCAAAGTAGAGGATCTTCGATCCAAGAAGGCTCACCTTTGCGTAGATCGGGACCCAGTTAAAGGCCGCGCCAACAAACCTTCGTGCTTTGTTGTGGTCTGGAAACGCCCCGTAGCGGTTGATGAACTCACTGGTGAGGACGTTGTCGCCAAGATTGTAGTGCAGATAGGAGAGTTCGACCCCAATACGTTCTGAGAGGAAGTAGTTTCCTGACAGATTGAAGTTGATCCCTTTGCTGTAGCTGTCGTTGATGATCGGTCCTCCAAGGAGCGTTCCCGAAAACCTCTGTTCTTTCTTGTAGGTTCGGTTTTGAACGACGCTAAAGTCCGTGTCTTTGGGAGCCCAATACTTTTTTTCTAGATCCGAGATGTCGAGTTGATCTCCCTCGGGCTTTTCAGTCTGAGCAGGAGTCTCTTCGCCCTTCTCCGGAGTCTTGACCTCCTTCTTTCTCTGATATTGGGAGGACTGGCCATAACAGGGCCCGCTCTGAGCCAGCAACGCGACCAGAGTCAAGATAAAGTAAAATGTAAACACGCTTTTCATAAGCCCTCCTAATTGGTGCTTCGAAAAAGAAACGGATAGGTCACGACGACTTGTGTTCCACCTTGAGGTGTGGGGAACTTCCATTTAGAGACATTTCTCAAGACACATCCCTCAACTAAAGCATTTTTGAGAGTGCTTTCAGAACCAATTTGCTGTTGAATCACCGCGCCTGTTGGACCAATGATAAATTTAACTCGAAGTTTTCCGTAGAGCGTTGGATTGCCGCTCAGTTGACGTTCATAACAGTATCGGATCTGGCCCAAGTTGCTTTCGATGTACTTGGCGATGACTTCGCGATCAAGTCCACCTTCGACGATGGTCTCCTCATCGAGACTCTCGACAACACCCGAACCAACTCCGCCACCGGCTAAACCTGTGGCAACTCGGTACTCTGTGGATCCACCACCTTTCCCCTTGGTTCCGACCCCACCGAAGGCAGCTCCTCCAGGAGAGGGAGATCCAGAGACATTGCCAACTTGGTCCCCCACAAAGGTTGCGATGTTGCGTTGAAGGGATGAGACTCCTGTGGATGCCGTAGAGTTGGAGGATCCGGTGAGACGTTTGGTTCGTGAGGCGCGATCGGAGATCTTTCCGACCAACTGACTTAATCCAAGGGCGTTGATCTTGTTGATGACCACCTTTGAGGTTGCCACCCCTGGCTTTTTTGGGTCGATGGATCGGGCTCCTGAATTTGGATCCACCTGTTTCTGTTCGGCAGCGACTTGAGCCTCTCGTTGCTCTTTTCTTCGAACCACACGCTCTCCCATTTGAGTGGCTTTGGTTTGTCGTTTTTTCATCACCTTTGCATCGTAGATCATTTGTGTAATCTTGTTCTTGTCTGGTTGAACGGGAGACGCGGGCTGATCCTCTTGAAACTGAGAGAGAAGTACAATGAACATAAACATGAGAAGGCCAACCACGACGGCCTTTGTATCCCCTTTTTTTAGAAGCTGACCTTTAAGCCCTTGGCGCTCAGAGTTCCTACGCCCCTTGACCAGGCGCTGTTGAATGATGTTGGAACCAAAGGTGTGAGACACCCACTGAAGGCTCTTCGGAGCGGGCAAAACTTCATGTCTAAGACCAAACTGAAAGTGGTAGGAGTGGTCTTTGCGCAACAACAGAGTTTCGATGATCTGACCATTGAATCTGCGAACAACTTGGTGAAAGAGGTCGGGGCCCTCGCTCTCTGCAAGACTTTTCTTGTTGCTATCAAAGAGATCGTCCTCCACAGCACGTGGGAAGAGGTTGACTTCGTTGTCGCCTATGCGGATCGTGATGGGACTGTCGACCTCATATTCGACGATGGGGGCTTCATTGACCCACGTACCCGAAGTGCTGCTCAAATCGCTGAGGATCCACTTGCCTGAGCGAAACTCAATGGATGCGTGGACCCCTGCGACGTTTGACCCCAAGAGACGAACCGACGCATATCGAGTTGTACCGATGACAATGAGATCCTTGGAGGGGCGAAATCTTCGACTCTTTAGAAAATGGTTGTTTCGTCTGTGCTCAACCAGCAGTTCATGTCGTATCATTCGAGGTACTCCACCGATTGTTGTATGGAGTGATCAAAGTCCTCCTTCACATTGTAAAGGGGAACAAAGTTGATCCCTCTCTTTTGAACCAGATAGGACCCTGTGGGGTTGAAAGATTTTCCATCAACTGAAGCGCCTTCGAAGTTTTCCTCTTGCGTTTTGCGATATTGGACCTTTTTGGTCTTCTTTGGGGAGGTTGTAATTTCTTCGGCATTGGAGACCGAGGCACCCGTCGTAAGGAAGATCGATAGAACCAAAGTCAGTGTTACGTGAGTCCAAAATATCATGGCGTCCCTCCTTGAGATGAGGCAGGCTTTCGGTCCATCTTTTTGGGAGTCTCTGCAAGTTTCTTCTGTTCCATTTCGAGTTTGGAGATCTTTAGTTGGATCTCTGCGTGTTCCTTCTCCTTTCGAAACATCTTCTCTGCGCGCCTGTAGGCCTCGAGAACCATCTTTGGATCTTGGTGAAACTCCTCTAAAATCTGGGCTCGACGAAGATAGGCCAGCTTTGCTCCTGGATGGTGCGCTAGGATCTGGTCGATTCGCATCAGGGCCTCATCAGGTTGGTTGTTCAACACGTGGCACTCCGCCAAGATCTCAAGAGCCCTAGGACTGGTTGGATCCTGTTTGAGGGCTGCAAGCAGGTGAGTCCGGGAGGACGAGTAGTTCCGCTCCTCATAGTAGAGCTGTCCAAGAAAGAGTTGAGCAGGTACAAAAGTTGGATCGATCTCAATGGTTTTGTTGAAGTGAGAAACAGCCTCTTTTCGTTGATCTGAATTCCACTGAAGACGCCCAAGTTGATAGTGAGAAAGGGCAGACTGGGGAGCAAGTTTTACCGAGAGTTCCGCATACCAGAGTGCTTGAGTTAGGAACCCTCGCATCTCACTTGCAATGGAGAAATAGTAGGACCCCCATGGAGAGTTTGGATCCTTCTCGAGTTGAAGTTGACCAAGGGACTCAACCATGATCCATCGCTTCTCTTTCACGCACTGATTTGCTATTTTTAAGAGCTCTTGCCACTTCAGATTTGAATTTAGTTCATTTTGTGACTTTGGACATTGGGCACTCTTTACCTTCTGAATTGAGTTGGGCCGAATGTTTTTGGTGTAGTCCTCGCTGGATTTTTCATTTGATGTTTTTGTCATGTGAGAGCAAGCAGAAAAGACCACAGTGGATGCAATGAAGATCAGGACGCGATTGATCATGGTCCGTCTCCTTTCATTGCGACACTTTGAATTTCCGGGAGTTGAGATTCGGGAGTTTCAATCGTAATTCCTACGTGTCGATTTGGAGTCAGATTCAGTGTATGAAACCGACTTTCAATTTCGGCCACCAAGCCTGAAAAGAGATTGGACCTCTTGGCAAAGGAGAGAGCTTCGGCCATGGTCTCCACCCCTTTTTCTTCCATAGGGACAGCATGTTTTTCAAGCTCACTTCGGACCAGTTTTTCATCTTCAGGCGAAAGATCACCCTTGATCTTGATGTTTCGAAGAGATTCTGCAAAGTGAAGATAGCTTTCCGCAAGATTCTTGAGAGCGTGGACGGTTACTGATGGAACTCCATATTGGATCGTGTCTTGATAGCTCTTTTGAGTCTTTTCAAGTTTTTCGGTTTTGTAGGCAAGAACCAGAGGCAGACGCTCAACGGAGCTATGGACGGATTGTCCTCGAAACTCCGACTCAAGAATTTGGGATTGAACAAAACGCGTTGCTGCACGATCCTCAACGGTTGCGGTGGAATCTCTCTTTAGAATCTCAAGGGAGGCCTTGTAGGCATCAGCGAGGTCGCCCTTTTGAAAGAGAGTCTCCACATGGAGACGCTTGGCCCAGTAGGAGTAGGATGAGTTGCCGGTTCGCGCAAGTTGCACAAGAGTCTCGTGGTAGAGAGAACTCTTGTCTTCCTGCTTATAGTGGTGGGCCAGTTCAAAGAGGGCTCGCTCGGCAGCCTGTCCGTCCTGGATGAGGGATCGGTAGATTCGCTCAGATTTTTCGGATTGGTGAGCCAACCTGTAGAAGCGGGCAGACATCAAGAGCCACTCTACCTTGCTTTTTGGTTCCCTTTCGGCAAGAAGTTGAAGTGTGTGAGCAACTCTTTCAAATCGACCTGTATTTTCAAAGGTCTGAAGTGCCCTTTTCAAGGCCACATCACAATCTTTTGACTTAGGGAAGTAGGTATGAAATTGAAGGGCCGCATCGGCAGCCTCTTTGTATCGATGAAGTTCATATTCAAGGTCAATGACATTCCACCAGGCTTTTTCAGAAAGCGATGCCGCAGTGTTTTCGGCAACAAAGGCACGAAATAGACTGATGGCACCATTAAGGTCACCTTTCTTTCGAAGTTGGTCAGCCTCGGCAAAGTAGGACTCATGATAGATCTTGGTAAGTTCCCTCTTTCTTTGATCTTGAAGATCTTCCTTTAGAAGTTGGCCTGAAAAAGAGCGAATCTCAGTGTAATTTTTTTGAATGTTCAGGATGTCAAGATAGAGATCTTGGGCTTTGAGCCCCTTTTCTTGAGTTCGGTGGTCCCATGCAAGTCGTTTTAAAATTGGAGCCACAAGGTCGTACTTTCCTTTTTCATAGCCGATGAACGCCCGTTTGAACTCAATGTCCACTCGGTAGGTTCCCTTTGGATTGTGCGAGATGTAGATTTGAGCCAAGTTCTGAAAGTGCTCCTCATCTTGATCGCTCCATTTGTCTTTTACGGCCTTTTCAAGGGCAAACAGAGCGCCATAGTCCGCATCGTGCCTCAGCTTAGGATCTTGAGAGTCACGCCCGACCATTGCATACTGTTGGCTGGCTACTCGATAGTCTTGAAGTTCAAAGAGGAGCTCGGCATAAGAGTGGCGCAATTGGTGAACGTCAAGGTCCTTGGCGGTTTGGTGATGAAAATGAACTTCATAGGATCTTCGGGCAGCTTGAGAGAGAGTCGGATCTGCCTTTTTCCCTCGACGCCAACCTTTGTCCCACTTGATTGCAAAGAGTCGTGAAGTTTCAAGCAGGTCTGAAGTGCAACTTGCTTTGGAAGCGTCATCCGCAAGACCCTTGAGCCAAGAACTTGAGGGTCTGCAAATTTTTGAAAGTTCAGTCAACTCGTCAATCGCAGAGGCGTGATCCTTTTGGCGATCAAAATTGAGGGATTGCAGATTGTGGGCGGCTCCGCGAAGAGGGTCCTTAGGATACTCAGAGATAAAATCTCGAAGAACGATCTCCAAAGGTTTTGATCTTCCATGGCGTTCGTAGATCTTGGCAAGGTTCATGATCACCGGGCCCGCAGGGAGACTGCCTGCTTGACGTGCAAAGTAGGAGACCGCCGTTGATGCGGAGTGGACCTCTTCAAAAAAGAGGGCCATGTCGAGAAGGGCTTCCGATCGGAGATCCAGTCGGGAGTCTCTTCCCTGTGCTTGAACCTCCACGCCAAAGGCCACCACCTCTTCAAGAGCCTTCAGGCCCTCTTCGGGTTCGCGGAGGTTGTAGAGGGACCATGCCGATTTGTAGAGGGCATAGGGGTAGACTTGAGAATCTGGAAAGCGGCGGACCATCTTGTAGTGATCGAGAGCTTTGGAGAAGTTCTTCTCACTGTAATAGATCTCTCCCAAAGAGAGATGGGTTTCGGAGAGTAGAGGAGAGGTTGGAAACTGCTTTAAAATGCGAGAGTACTCAACACGGGCCTCTGAATGTTTTCCAAGTTGTTGGTAGGCAAATCCCGCATTGAAGTAGACAAGATCGAGGTTAGCGTATTTGGCAAAACGTTTGGCAATCGAGTGGTAAAGAGAGATGGCTTCACTGATCTTCTGGCGAGAGGAGAGCTTCTTGGCAGCTGGAGGTACAAACTGTGCGGCGTCCTCCGAGGTGCGTATGAGTTCAAAGAAGGTTGCCGATTTGGCCTGGCGCATGTAGAGCTCTGCCTTTCTCATAAGAAGATCGGGTTCAAGTGGTGTGCCACGATGTTTCTTAAGGAGAGCGTTCAATTGATTCATCGCCTTCGTCTCTGACGAGGAGACAAGAAGCTCTTTTTTGAGAGAGCGAATTTCGTTGCCCTTTTCATCACCCTCTTTAAGTTCAAGAGCCTCTTGAACGGCATCTCCTCTTTTCCCTTTTTTGAGATCCTTGGCAAGGATCGGTGCAGGAGAGAATGTGACCAGAATCATCAGAATTCTTAAGCGCCTGCAGAGACTCATTTGGCCTCCGTAAGCACGGTTGCAAGCTTGATGTCGGCATATCCTGCCGCGGAGCATGTGTACATCACTTGACGAAGGAGTTTGTAGTGGAGCCCCTCATCGGCCTGAATGATCACGTGGCCGTCAAACTGGACGGTTTCATTCTTGGAGGCGATGTCACGAGATCGATTGGCATGAACAAGAAGGGCTTGATGTAGACTTGAAGCGAGATTTTGGTCCTTAGGATCGAGATCCTTTGGGTTGATGTTCTTGTTTTGCAAATCCAAGATCTTTTCCGATTCCACAAAGATCGCCTCTTCGGTGACCACCACTCGAAGTGCCTCGATCGGTTCGGTCGTGCTGGTTGAAGCCGGCAGTTTGAGCTTTTGATCGGTCGTAATGTTGGTTGAACTGGTCGATTGGCTCTGCAAAAGAAAGACGAGCATGATGGTGAACATGTCCACCATTGAGGTGATCTGAAGACCAAAGGTGCTCTTTCGATTGTCTCGCAACATCTTTTCCACAACCACCCGACTCATGGTCAGCCCTCCTCAAAGATGTTGGAGAACTCAACCTTCGGAAAGAGAAGGTCGACCTCTACGTTTTGGTTGGTTGTCTGATCCACGATGAAGAGCTTTGGGTCTCCCATCTTTCTTGATCGTACTTCGTCCAGGATTTGAACGATCTCTTTGTAGGAGAGATCCGACTCAGGCTCGAACTGAAGCGAGAATGTATCTGGAAACTGCTGTTTGACTTTGACCACGTGCCGGTGGAGTTCCTCATAATTAAGTTGATTTTGACTGAGGCCAATGGACATCTTTTGATGAGCGCCACTTTGGTCAATGTCAATTTCAAATCCATTGAGCCTGCTAGCTTTTAAAGTGATGGAGACCTTCGGATCTTGTTGATCCTTCTTGATGGCCTCTTGGACGACCGTTGGAATGGGGGTCTCAATGATCATGTTGCGCACGAAGACCGTTGTGATCAGAAGCATTGGAATGAGATTGACCATGAGCGCCAGCATCGGGGCAAGGTCAAGCTCAAACGATGGGTCTCCGGACAGTGTAAGATCAATGGGGCGACGCTTTTTCACGGAGAGACTCCTTTAGCCGCTCTTCGCGGTTGAAGCTGGAGGTTGCATCTTCTGATGTTTTTCAAGGTGTTCCGTGCCACTGGAGTCAGGAAATGCAGAGGCCAAACTGAAGGGTTGATAGTGTCGGGTGGTAAGCCAATCGACCACCTTCATGGAATTCTCATTGATCTGTTCAAGAAGTCGACCTTGCTTGGCGTGAAGAAAGGCATAGACAATCATAACGGGAATGGCAACGATCAGACCCATCGCTGTTGTGACCATCGCAATTGAAATACCTTGAGAAAGGAGCGTCTGCTTCTGTGAGGGATCGGCGAAGCTTACTGCATTGAAGGAGATGATCAAACCCTGAATCGTTCCGAGCAGTCCCACCAGAGTTGCGACGTTGGCAATCATGGCCAGATATCCAAGGCGCTTGCCAAGATTTGGGATCACCTCAGACATTGAAACATCCATCCCTTGATGAATGGCTTCATCGTCGCGATTGGCCCTTTCCAGAACTCCTTTGATCACATGGGCAAGCGGTGCTTGTTTGTTTGCCGTGCAGAGAGTCACAGCTTCTTCAATGTTGTCGTTCATGATGTAACCCTTGATCTGCTTCATAAAGCTCTCTTCCTTAATGGAATAGGTGAAGTAGAGAGTCTTGATGCGCTCAAAGATGATGCCTACACCAAAGATTCCAAGGGCAATGATCACCATGCCCGCGACACCCCCATCGGATATCATTTCCAGAATTGATGACATTGAAATTCCCCCCTTTTCTAGACCTAGTGTTTCAATACTCTGTTATGCAGCCTTCTTTTCTTTAACGTAGCTTGAGATAAATTCTTTGCCGTGAGGGTTGACGTTCAGAAATCGAAGCCCATATCGAAGGGGCGTCTTGGCATTCTTTGTCTCTTTTGTGTACTGTTTGCTTACAACTTCACAAATGGCATTAAATGGAGGAGCGCCCTGACCCGGTTTGAAGTGAAGATAGATGGTTTGGCCTGGAGTGATCATGGAGTTGGCCATGATGATTCCTGCTCCTCCCTCACCAATTTCAAGGCTTTCACCCTTCCAGATTCTTTGGTTGTCATGCACAATGATGGAACCACCATATTTGACTCGAGCATGTCGTCTTCGAAAGAAGATCTCCGCGGCTTCGCGGCTGCCGGAATCTCGTATCTTTCGAATCTGTTCGACTCGAAATTCATTGAGTTCAGCAATGCGAGTCCAAGAGCTGAGACCGGAGTGCCATACGTAGTCGTACTCCCAAAGAGCCTTTTCTTGAAGCATTCGCACCAAATCAAAGTAGATGAATGGGCCGAAACGATTTTCGCCCTTCAGGATGAACCACTCTTCGCTCTTAACCCCCTCTTTGGAAGGAGCCGTTTCATGAGGAGCTCTTACGTCGGAGCTCCCACCTTCTTGTGGATGTTCGGCCTTGGCCGTCGTGTGAGAGTCATGATTGAAAACAGAAGAGAGTTTCGGTTTGTTTTGAGGTTTTTCTTTAGGAATCTCTCGTTCGATCTCAGGTACATTGAAGAGTGGGATCCAATCCTCCTTGGACTCTACAAAAGCATAGTCCTCAAGGGTGATCTCGCCTGATCGAATTTTGGACACAATCTCTGAGACGAGATGGGGTCCAGACTCCTTTCCCTGATGGGATATATAAAACTTTTCTTGCATCTTCTGCCTCCTGATGAACAGTGAATCCTCGTCCAAAGAGCCGAGTTCAGATATAAACTCTCGGACGAAGGGCCTATCGGAGTGAACCAAGGCCCACTTTAGTCATGCAGCGGGGCGTGATCTTAAAAAAGTCAGAAGCTGGTAAAAAGTTCATCACTTTATTGCAATCTTTCGAACTTGATCCATAATTGGAGAAGCTTCATGTATCGTTATGAGTTTGCCTGTTTGATGGAGTCTTGAGCATGGAAGGTGAATACTGGCAGAAGTGCAGCACGTGTAAGAGAGGCATTGCCTTTGGAGCGGACTACTATGTCTGCAGCGTTTCCAGTTGCAATGGGAAGCGGACAGGGTTTCAGTTTTGCTCGATGCCCTGCTGGGAGCGCCATCTCCCCATTGCCCGTCACCGAGATGCGGCAGCCGTGCGTGAAGTTGCCCCACGAAAGGGGAGCGGATCGGCCGACTCGTCCATTCAACGCTCTTCTGTTGGTGAGAGCTCATCCCCCTCCTTGGCGAACCCATCTTCTTCAGGAGTGCGACGGATGGCCGTGACACCTCCTTCAAATCCCAGACCCTCCAAGGAGATCCCGCAAGACATCTTGGTTGTGGCCTCAAAACTCAAAGACTACATTCGATTGCGCTCTGAGATGAACACCTCTGCAACCGTTCTTCCTGTACTTTCCGACATCTTACGACGACTGTGCGACGATGCAATCGAGCGCGCCCGTGAGGATGGTCGCAAAACGGTCATGGACCGCGATTTTGAGTAGAGTGAGAAGATTCTTATTGGGTGGGGAAGCTGAAGTCGAGATGTAGGAATGTGTTGTTTCCCTCTAAAATGACGGTTCCATCAATATTGACGGTGACAGGGCATGAGACAAGCGTGCTGCAAATTTGAAGAAGTTTCACCATCTTTGAGGGTCGGTATCCAGAGGAGAGCGTGAAGGCTGTTGCAGCAAGAGTTCCAGATTTGACCCTACCTCGCACATGAACATGACCTAAGATGTCTTTAAAGTAGGTGGCCGGAGGAAAATTGGCATCCGCAGTGTCGTTGACCCAGCTGTTCTCAAAAGTGACGGCGGTCCATGCCTCATTGGAGGCGCACTCCCAGCCAGGAAGAGCACCATTCCACTTGAGGAGATTTCCATTGGAGCAAGCCACATTGTTGGGTTTGTAGTCAAAGTACCCACCACTTGCCGCAAGAACCAGATCTCCCCAGATGGTGGCTCCGTTTCCGTTGAGGAGCATCCTCGGAGTGTTCACACCTCCTGCATAATGCGAAAATGCAATTTCGGACTCTATGTCGACCGTGGTCCATTGAGTGGCAATGACACCCACATCACCTTGAAGAGCTCCAGAGCTGTTCTCCAACATGAACTCGATCTTTCCACCGAGTCCATTCACACCGTTTCCATTGCTCTTGGTGTGGGCAACTTGAAGGAGGGTTTGCCATCCCGCATTTGTATCATCACTCAATGCGCGTAGAATGGAGCCACCCGATTCGGTTGTGGCATCTCCGCTGACTTCGAGGCGCGCACTCGGGGTGATGGTTCCGATTCCGACAGATCCATTGTTCTTGATCTTCATTCGGGCGAGAGGTGTCGTAGAGCCATCGGGTGTGGTCTTAAATACCATAGACCCTGGCATATCGTTTGTGCCAGTGGTGCTGTCGATCTGAACAAGGATCTGGGCTGCTTGAAGGTATTGTGTTCCGTCATAACCATGAAAGTCGATCGTTCCAACCGTGTCGACGTTGGCTGCTTGGGTTGGCGTTGCTCCCGTACCACGAGATTTTCGAAGAATCAGTGTGGAGCCCTCGGTGGCGGTCTCACTGTAGGTGTCGACAAAGACTTTGGATGCTGCGTTTTGAGTGCGGCTCAAGTAGACATCATTGGAGTTGAAATTGGTCCCATTGAGATAGACCGTGCCGTTGTCGGCAATTTGAAAGATCGTAGCGCCAGCGTCTTGAACTTCGAAGTCTGCAGTTGATGTGAGGTTGTAGGTGACATTTGTGTTGTCAACGGTGATGGAGGAACCTCCATTGTAGGAGACATCCATAGAGTTTGTGTGAGAGTGAGTGCCGTCGGATTTGGCTGAGAAGTAATCAAATTCGCCGCGTGTGAGAAGGCCTCCCGTAACGCCCGCGCCACTTGCCATGGGAATGTTCAGTGTGTGCGCATTTCCGGAAGAGTTCCAAAGAGGAGCTGTGCCCGATGAGCCAACCGCGAAGGTTTGTGTTGCACCTGTTTGTCCGCCCAAAGAGGTGATTCCGCCTCCGCCACCACCCCCACCAGCATTGTCGGTTCCCAGGATCCACTTGCCGGCGGAATACTTCAGAATCTGACCGTCACTGGGTGTGCCAGAGATCTCAACATCGGAGAGATCGTTGAGTTCGTAGTCGTTGGCCCGTGGAAGAACCTCTCCTGTACGGCCATTGAAACTCGTGACGCCTCCGGCATTTTGAACTCGCTCCCACCCATTGGAACCAAAAATGACCCAATCTCCCGCCATCCAAACGCTGGTTCCATCAATGGAACTACTCCCCGCATTGGAAACAACGTAGAAGTCTCCAGGTGAGGGAAGTTGATCTGCAGGATAAGATGAGCCGTCGAGAAGAGCTGGTAGGTTCGCTGAGGCATCCCAGCTCCCAAGATAGGTGAGTCCATCAAAGTCTGTTGCAACCCATCTTTGCAACTGAGAGTTGTAGCGCATGATTTGCCCATGGCCGGCGCCCATCTGCGGAAGTTCCACAGTGACTTGCGTGGCGCTTGTGTTTGCGTTGGCCGAACCAACTAAGATCTTATAGGTCACTCCCACAACAAGAGAGATCGGATCGAGGATTTCGGCCTGAACTTCATTTGAATTTTGAGCTGTAATGCGAATTCGCACGCTCTTTCCGTCCCAAGAGAGCTGTCGAATCGAGTGCATGTGGGCGCCCTTCAAGGTGAGAGTTTGACCCGCGAGCTCGACCGAGTTGATGACAGGTTCTGGATAGTTGACCTTGTTTTCGATGGTGCATCCCCAAAAAATAAGAGCAAGGAGAGCAACTGAAAGAGATCTTAAAAATATGGCATTCACGTGCAACACGCCTCCGTCATGCCACTGACCGGAATGGTCATTCGCATGACCTTGATTATCCCATGGAATCTGCCAGTCAGATCTTTGTGAAGAAACATTTAACAATTCAGGTCATTTTGAGACGTTCATGGTTCAAAGTAGGATTTCGCGCAAAACATTGGCTAGGGATAGACCCTAGTTAGGGGCTGTCCGGTAATTCGCTTTTTGATCGATTTTGATAAGTTTTTCTTATACCGAGGCGGGCCGACGAAGGGCTAGCCAGAGGCGCTAACTGTTATTCAATTGGGTTCGAGAGATGAGCTGGCCACGAAAGTAGCTGAGATGAGGGTCATCGCGTTTCAGCCACTGAAGAAATCGTCGTTCTGAGTCTTGACAGAACATCTGCCGAGAGCGTCCCTTTTCCACCAATAGATCGCCGGTGATGCGAGCCAACTGTTGAAGCTTTTGAGGAGGCTCTCTTCGGCTGGCCACAAGGTGAGAGTAGGTGAGCGATCGATTCTTCATTGGAAGATCTTTTTCAAGTTCGGAGAACCATTCGGGTTGATCCAAGAGAACTCTTTGGTGACACCAATCTCGTTTTGAATGTTGATGGAGAGGGCACATATCTTGATGAGTACATGGGGACCAGATGTGAAAACCTCTTGATAGAAGCTCTTTACGAAGTTCGAGAATTTTTCGTCCGTTCGTTCGATCCGAGGGTTCAACCACGACGATCTCATGAAGATCAAAAAACCAATCTGGAAGCTTCTCAAGTTCCACAAGGGAATAAGAGAAAACAAAGAGAGCTGAAGCCATTTGTGACACTTTCTTAGAACTCAAGTCTGTGGCCCAATGGATTGGAATCGATTGAGGACTTCCTTTTCTGAGATGTTCAAAGAGTCGTTTTGCTTCGGGAGCTCTTTCCACACAGACTCCTTGTGAAAAGATGTTGGAGTATTGATCAAAGAGAAGAAGCGAAAGGGTGCCAGGTCCACTTCCAAAGTCGACGTAGTTTGTGATCCCGTTGAGAAACCCGAGGTCATTCAACTCATGAAAGAGGTGTTGAAGACGAACAAAGTTGAGCGGAAGAAAGTACGCAAGATAGGCGATCTGTGTTTCCGATTTTTCCCAAGAGGTGGTCACGCCTTCTGATCTGTGGATGTACCCATCGGAGAGGTTTTGAATGGCGGAGGTGATGGAACCTCTGCTTAGGCCACTCTGCTTAAGGGTCTCGACGATCTGATGAGAGAGCCAATCGGGCAACTGCTCTTCAGTGGGTCTCATTCATCTCAATTTCTGGAGAATAGAGTTGAGGAGGTGACTGAAGCGCGCGTTCACCTACTTGATAGCCTCTCGTATGTAGGCTGAAGCTGTATCCATAAACCATACGACAATGGCGATCACAAGAATGATGCATCCAACTTCATGCCACATGGCTTGTCCCTGATATTGGATCAGGAGCGTACCAATACCACCTCCACCTACTAGACCGATGATGGTGGCCATTCGGACGTTGATGTCCCATCGGTAGATTGTAAATGAGATGTAGGGGAGTACGATCTGGGGAACGATGGAGTACCAAATGACCTGAAGGGGTCTTGCACCCGTTGCTCGAATGGCCTCGATCGGTCCCTCTTCCACGCACTCCACGATCTCTGAGTACTGCTTTGCAAGGGAGGCAATTGAATGAATCATCAATGCGAGCATTCCAGCAAATGGGCCAATTCCCACCCAGACCGAGAAGATGATCGCCCAAATGAGTGGTTCAACGGACCGAGTGATGTTGAGCACGGTTCTTAGAATTGCATAAAAGGAGAAGAGGGAGATGTTCTCGCTCATGATGTTTTTAGCGCAGAGAAAGCTTAAGATGAAGGCAATGGGTATGGCCAAAATGGTCGACATGAAGGCAATAAAGATCGTCTCAACGATCGAAACAATGGCCTTAGGTAGAACTGCAAAATTTGGGTCGAAGAGAGCAGAGAACATCCTTTGAGCACCAGCAAACCCATCTTCATCCAGAAGTTCACGAAAGCTGAATCCAGTCAGAAAGTAACCCAACGAGCAGGTAAGTACAAAAAGCACGAGAAACTCAATGCCCCAAAAGGTTCGATACCAAATGTCCTCCGTCTTCATGACTCGCTTGTGGGGAGGCTCGAAGATGTGTTCTCCAAG
Source organism: Pseudomonadota bacterium (assembly GCA_014584465.1). Taxonomy (GTDB): domain Bacteria; phylum Bdellovibrionota; class Bdellovibrionia; order Bdellovibrionales; family JACTMU01; genus JACTMU01. Next base: position 19,366 of record JACTMU010000027.1, read on the forward strand.
AGTCTTAAGACCAACTCGATTGAGAATGATCCCCAGAAGAGATCCCGCAATGATCAAGATTGCTGAAAATCCCAAAACGGGGAGCACTTCAAAACTCTGATCAAAGTAGTCTCTGTGATAGAGGACGACAGGAACACCGATGAGGTACGCAAAACAAAAGCCGTCAAATATCACACGGCGGATCCACTCTCTACCCATTCCATCTCCTGATGTTAATTGACATGAACCTCTTTGGCCCCTTGACCATAGATCTTTTCAAACCACTGTTCGTCGATGGCTTGAGGATCCCCCTCATAAACAATCTCTCCGCCCTTAAGTGCAATCACGCGAGTCGCATACTGGCGGACGAGGCTCAAAAAATGGAGGTTGCAAATAATGGTAAGTCCCAGTTCTTTGTTCACCTTTCTCAAATAATCCATAACTGTGTGGCAGGTTGCAGGGTCAAGGCTTGCGACAGGTTCGTCCGCCAACAGGATTTCTGGTGACTGCATCAATGCGCGTGCGATTGCCACCCGCTGCTGCTGACCTCCTGAAAGTTGGTCGGCCCGGACGTTCAGTTTGTCGCCAATTCCCACAAGATCCAAATACTTCTTCGCTAAATCCAGATCATTGGTTCCAAAAAAACCCAAAATCGAACGCCACGTTGAGACACGTCCGAGAGATCCCGCAAGGGCATTTTTGAGAACCGAGTGGCGTCCAATCAAATTAAAGTGCTGAAAGATCATGGCCATTCTTTGACGAATCACTCGAGCGCTCTTTCCCTTGGAATGGGTGATCTCTTCGCCATCAAAACAGATATGACCCGAAGTTGGATCATGGAGGTGGTTCAAACAGCGAAGGAGCGTCGACTTCCCCGATCCACTCAGTCCAATGATGACGAGGAACTCCCCACGATGAACATTAAAGGTGACTCCCTTAAGAGCATGGACCCCATTGGAATAGGTCTTTGAGAGATCTTTGACTGTGAGGATCGGAGCTTCACTCATTTCTTGCCCACGAGCGATTCAGCCGATTGTCCTAAGGCCCGGAGCATGGCACGTACTGGCTCGTAGTCTTGATCCGAGGACCGCTTAAGTGCTGTGACACCATAGAGATTGTGAAAAGCCTTTTGGCCATTCTCTGTCTCGACAAATTTAAGAAGTGCCGCAGCGATCTTCTCTTTCATCTCGTTGGAGAGCTCTTTTCGAAAGACAAAGGGGTCGTTCGGTATGGGATCGGTCAACTGCAGGATCTTGATCTTCTCTTCGACATCGGGGTATTGGGTCTTCACAAGTCTTCTTGCGTCTTGGATCTCGCCCTTTTCAGGGGGTGAGTAGAAGGTTGCGCCCACATCGGCCTGATTTTGGTAGACCATAGAGACCACATTGTCATGCTTTTGGGCAAAGACGACCTGACTTGGTTCAATGGAAAGATCTTTGAACATCTTCAGAGGGAGCAGATAGCCCGACGTTGAGGCTGGGTCTACAAAGGCCATCTTCTTTCCTGTGATGTCTCCCAACGCTTTGATGGGACTGTCCGAACGAACAATGAACTGGGATCGGTAGGATGACTGTCCATAGCGAATGAAGGTGAGCCAGGCTTCGGCGCCATACTTCTCATTGGCAAGGACGTAACCAAAGGTGTTCAGGGCCGCAATGTCCGCGCGCTTGGTTCCGAAAGCCTCAACCACTGCGATGTAACTTGCTGGGATGGCAACCTTATACTTGTAGGGGGTCTCCTTTTCTAGGAACTCCTTGAAATGTCGAGACCCATCTTCGATGATCTTTGCGTCGACCGAAGGTACAAAAAAGAGTTTGATTGGATTGTCATTGGTGCCAAGTTCTGCTCGGTCACTAGTGCAGCCGACCCCAAAGGCCGAAGCAACGAGAATCAATGTCACTGTTTGGAGGCTCGAAATGAGCCAAAGGTTCACCCTCGTTTGCCATTGATATCGCGCCATAACCTCTCCGTCTTGATTTGAATGAGGCAAAGATCGTTTTTTGCCACTCGTCTTTTAACAGATTCCGCAAAAAGGGCAAAGGGTTACGGGATGACACTTACTGTCATTGTATTCATCTTATTGGCCCCAGCGGAGGAGCAAAATGGCCCATGCAAGGAGCTCGTGTCTCTACTCTGGGTTTTCAAATGGTATGACGGACTCATTTTCTCAGAATCTTATAGTCCGTTCGGAAAATTCTGCGATGCAAATTGCGAAGGAATTTTTTATCAGATTGAACAAGGATCGACGAAGGACTAGCCCGAAGCTAATTCGAGGAGAGCTTTGTTCAATCTGGTGAAAAAGAACAAGCAAGTTGTGTCGTAGAATTTTCCGAACGGACTACAATTTTTGGAATTGAGAGGAGCAGGGAGACCAATACCAAAGAGTGGCGAATCTTCCCCTGGTCGATCATCGCTTCGACTTCAGCCACGGTTTTTGCACGTACGGCAATGTCTTCGTAAGGATCGAGGTTTTGCTCACCAAGAAGAGTGGCGTCCCATGCAATGTAGGTGTGGAGTGAATTGTTTTGAAGAGCGGGATTGGGTCGGTGGCTGAGAATCAGATCCAGTTTGCTTGAGGTGAAGCCTGTCTCCTCCTGAAGCTCTCGCAGTGCAGCCTCCTTGGGGTCCTCCTTGCCTCCATGGTTTAAGGCGCCTCCGGGGACTTCGTATTCAATCTCACCACTGCCATGGCGGTACTGTTCAATCAAAACAATCTCACCCTGAGGAGTCACTGGGACGATGTTGACCCAATCGGAAAACTCAAAGACATAATAGGCAGGCATCTCCGTTCCCGAAGGGAGCCGACATCGATCCTTTCGAAGTCGAAAGAACCGATTCTTGAAGACGTCGACGCTTTCAAGCGTGGCCCATGGTAAAATCTCTTTTTTATGACTCATCGAGTAAACCTACTCCTTCTTTCTAGAAGGAGCAAGCTCCTCACAGAACCCGCCGTGCCCTATTAAGGCAACGGGCTCTTCAGCATATTGGTTC
>JACTMU010000092.1 GCA_014584465.1 Pseudomonadota bacterium
TACTCTGGGTCCAACACAATTTCTACTTTGGCAGGTAACTTTGGCAGGTATTAGGTGAGATTGGGCAAGTAAACGTCCCGGATGACGGGACATCTGTTTCGACCCCAATTAAAACAATTTGGGTCTATCCTTTAGTTAAAGACATTAAAAAAGTGATCAGGAACCTGCCAGTTCACTGAATACTTACCGACTCGATGGCACAACTCTTTGTTATGACTTGAAAATTCCGTTTCAAAAACTCGTAGAAATGAAAAAAAACCGCGATTTTTCAAGATGGTGCCCGCGGCCAGACTTGAACTGGCACGGACGGTTTAAGTCCCCAGGATTTTAAGTCCTGTGCGTCTACCGATTTCGCCACGCGGGCCTGGTGCTTTTTCTATCTTTGATAGAGGGTTATTGGTATAGGATAGGCATGGTTGGAATGCAAATCAGAAATGAGAGCCGATCGAACCTCCCCATCGGGATCTTTGACTCAGGTGTTGGGGGAGTCACCGTACTCAAAGCTCTACAAAGAGAGTTTCCGGGGGAATCCTTTCTCTACTTGGGAGATACGGCAAGACTTCCCTATGGGAGCAAATCTCCTTTGACGATCAGAAACTACCTTGAACAAAATGTGAACCATTTGCTTAAGCATGGCGTCAAGGCACTGGTGGTGGCCTGCAATTCAGCATCCAGTATTTTGAAGTCGTCAGATCATTTTGGAGTTCCTCACTTTGACGTGATTCGCCCAGGGGCAAGGGCGGCCGTCAGTGCGACTCGAAATAAGAGAATCGGCGTGGTTGGGACTGCCGCCACAGTGTCGTCGAACAGCTATGTGAAAGCCATCGCGGAGTTTGGGAAATTTGATGTTTTTCAACAACCATGCCCGCTGCTAGTTCCGTTGGTGGAAGAGGGTCTGGTGGATGATCCAATTACCAATCTGATTGTCTATCGTTACTTGGGTCCGCTTCTTCAAATCAAGATGGATACTCTCATACTCGGTTGCACTCACTATCCGGTCATTGAGATGGCTTTTCGAAAGGTTGTTGGATCCTCGGTGGCCATTGTGGACTCCTCAAAGGTTGTGGCAGATCGGCTTAGACACTCGTTTGAAACAGGAAAGATCCCCTCTGCGAAAGGCGGTGAGGGATCAATTCGTCTGATGGTGACAGATGATTCGCCAGCTTTTCGACGTGTGGCGCAGTTGATATTGGGTGATGTTCAAGTGGCGTCAATTGAGTTTGTACACTTGGAAATGGGTTCTGCAAAGGAAACGAAATGAGGCCGGAATTTTGTCTGAAGCCAAAGTTCTTCATCAAAGAAATTTGAAAATTTCACAAGTGGCAATGTGATGTGCCACTTTGGGAAGGCTTGACCTCCCCTCGAGATTAGGTTCTTATGCCACTGAAGGGTCTTTTGGTGGCGCAAAACAAGTGGTTGGGCCGGCTGTAGATCAAAGGAGTTGAGCGTGAAGACATTTTTATTTGGTCTGAGTCGATTGGGGCTTCCCATCGTAGCACACCATTTTGGTACTCAGGGGCCAAGGGTTTTAATATTAGGTGGCGTGCACGGAGATGAGGTGGAGGGAATTATTGCTACGAACCTTCTTTTGAATCGCTTTGCAAAATCGTTTTCCTTTAAGGTCGATCTGACTTTGATCCCCGTGTTTAATGTGGATGGATTGCTCTTTCATCAGAGGGGAAATGGATCAGGTGTAGATTTGAATCGGAATCTTCCCACATCGGATTGGAGCAGCGAAATCAAAGAGGAGCGATATCGGCCTGGAGATTCAGCCGCAAGCGAACCTGAGACACAGGCTTTGGTTGCATTTATAGAAAAGCAAAAGCCAAATTTTGTTTTGAGTTTTCACTCGTGGATACCGCTTTTGAATGTCAACGGGAGGTGTGATGCCGAGGCCGAGGTGATCTCGCGTTACACAGGATATCCTGTGGCTCCAACGGTGGGATATCCTACTCCGGGCTGTTTGGGTACCTATTGTGGATTGGAGAGGGAGATTCCGACATTGACCTATGAACTTGAGAAGAAACTCTCTGCAGATCAAATTCTGGCCGTGCATCAGCCTGCCGTCTTAGAAGCACTAAAAGTGATTGAGCGAAGGGGTTAAAAATTGACGTTTGACCGAGAAAAGGAGCTGATTGAGTCCGAGTTCACAAAGGTTGAAGCGCTCTCAGACGAGTGCGTTGCTGCCGTGGAGCGAGTTATTGAAGGACTTTCGCAAGGTATGCTTCGCGTGGCCACCAATGAAAACGGTGTGTGGACGACTCAGCAGTGGCTCAAAAAAGCCATCTTGCTCTATTTTCGTCATCAAAATGTGGAACTTGTCACCTCTGGAGCATTTACCTATTTCGACAAAATTCCTGTCAGGCGTTGGACGGGGCGTGAGGGGGTGCGAGTTGTGCCCCAGGCAGTTGTGAGAAGAGGAGCCTATGTTGGATCTGGCTCCATTCTCATGCCCTGCTATGTGAATATAGGTGCTTATGTGAATTCAGGCACACTGGTAGACACATGGGCGACAGTGGGTTCGTGTGCTCAGGTGGGGAAGAATGTTCACCTTTCTGGAGGTGTGGGTTTAGGCGGTGTTTTAGAGCCGATCCAAAGCGATCCTGTGACCATAGAAGATGGTGCCTTTATTGGCAGTCGATCCATCATTGTCGAAGGTGTTGTTGTTGAAAAAGAGGCGGTCATTGGGGCAAACGTCACTCTGACGGCTTCGACACGGATCATTGACGTAACTCAAAAGGAGCCGATCATCTACAGAGGTCGAGTGCCCACGCGCTCCGTAGTTGTATCAGGAACTTTTCCTAAGGAGTTTCCCGGCGGAACCTTTCAGGTCTCTTGCGCGCTGATCATTGGAAAACGCGGACAAAGTACGGATCAAAAGACCTCACTGAATGAGGCTCTTCGCACCTTTCAGATCGACGTTTAGATGAACAATTGGTGGAGGGTAGAGGCTTGAGAGCTCCTTCAATGCCAGGGGTCAGGCAGTACCGTTTCTAGACCAGACACTATTTAGAGCCCATCGCTATTCAGAAGCGTCGAGGACGATCTCTAGACTCGACTTAAATCAAGAATAGGTCAATTGCATTTCAGTTTGAGACTCTCACTTTCGATCTAATCTACCAGATAGAGCCATGAGGAATGGGCAATGCTGTCGGTGAACATCGGCATTTGTTTGAGTGCACGGAGGATTGAAATGTATTTGCAAGGGAATTTGCAGACACTGTTTGATGCTCTTTATCATCTTGGGGTTATTGAACCTC
>JACTMU010000051.1 GCA_014584465.1 Pseudomonadota bacterium
AGTTAGCGCCTCTGGCTAGCCCTTCGTCGGCCCGCCTCGGTATAAGAAAAACTTATAGAAATCGATCAAAAAGCGAATTACCGGACAGCCCCTACTTAAAGGAGGAGATCTTTTCTGAGGGACTCGTGCGAAATCTTCCCGCATTCACATCTTTTCTAAGAGTTGCATCATTTTCTGATACAGAGCAAGTCGAGTTTGCAACCATTGCAGCTGATGTTGGGGTATCCCCTCCAACGATCAGATCCTATTTTGATATTCTAGAAGACACTCTCATCGGAACATTCGTTCAAGCTTACCGAAAGAGGCCCAAGAGACGAATACAGACCTCTCCCAAATTCTACTTCTTTGACGTCGGTGTTGTGAATTCACTTGCAAAGAGAAAAGGGCTCGAATTTGGATCGGAACTCTTTGGAAAAGCCTTTGAAAACTGGATCTTCCACGAACTCAAGTGCTTTAAATCCTATCACGAACCTGACTTGGACATCACCTATTGGAAACTTTCTGAAGGGCGAGAGGTCGACTTCATAATTAATGATCTTGAGTGTGCCATCGAAGCCAAATGCTTCGAGAAGATCACCGACCGTCACCTGAAAGGCCTTCGAGAACTCAAATGTGAGCACCCCCGTGTTCAACGAAGAATGGTCGTCTGCACAGAAAAGATCAATCGACGAACACCCGACGGCATCGACATTCTCAACTATCATAGTTTCATCGACCAACTTTGGAACCATCAGCTCTTTGGCTAGTCCGTCGTCGGCCCACCTCGAAAATTCGCTCGAAAACAGGTTTCACGCAAGGCGCCAAGTCCCACACAACTTTTCGTCTCTGCAACGTGCCATGTGCCAATGAATCTCCTCCTTTGGATTGGCGCTTAGCGGCCTTGCGCAACACCAATCCCGCGTTGCGCTAAACTGCCATACCTGTGGCATTTGGAGTACCCCCTATGATAGGGTTTTTGTGCTCAAGAAATGGGTTGTGTCCGTAATCGGCAAGAAGGAGATTGCATCATGTATGAGAGCCTCTACATCAACGATTTCGAAGCTCACGGTTACGAAAAAAAGATCTCAAGCGCTGAAATCCTCCTCAAAGAGGGGAAGTGGTCCTCACTTAATGTGAGAAAGCTTGAGCCAGGTCCCTATTATCGCGTGGCCCTCGACGATCGCGCCCGAATGCTCTTTCGTGTCGGAACGCTTGGGCCCAAGAAATATCTTCTCTTTCTGGAAGTGCTTGCAAATCATGAATATGAAAAATCGCGTTTTCTTCGTGGCAAAACAGTCACCGAAAAGGATTTTTCCGACAACCTCCTCGCCCAAAATCCAGCTTCGAAAAGGGATCTTCAAACTCAATTAACCTACGTCAACAGCACTCTTCGCCATTTCCACCTCCTTGACAAGATCATCAGCTTCGACGAGGTCCAAAATCAGATCTACCGTTTGCATCTTCCACTTATCGTGATTGGATCGGCCGGAAGCGGCAAAACCGCTCTGGTTTTGGAACGAATGAAGACATTTACAGGACAAGGGCTCTATGTGACCCTCTCAAAGTTCTTGGCTGAGAACTCTCGTCGCATTTACTATTCCCACGGTTTTGATCATCCACGACAAGAGATCGATTTTCTCTCCTTCAAAGAGCTTCTTCAAAGCGTTGCCATCCCTTCGGGCAAAGAGGTTCACTTTTCTGATTTTCTATCATGGTGGAACAAGAACAAGATGAACTCTCCGATCAAGGATCCTCACAAACTTTTTGAGGAATTTCAAGGAGTGCTAACGGGCTCTTCTGTTGATCGTCCCTATTTGGAGCGCGAGGAGTACTGTTCGCTTGGCGTGAAACAGTCGATCTTTCTCGATGGCGAACGAGAGATCGTCTATGGCTACTTTGAAAAATTTATCGCCCACCTACAAGGAATCTCTTTGTTCAGTCTCAATATTGAAAGCTACAATCTTCTAAATCAGGTTGAACCAAAATATGATTTCATTGTGGTTGACGAGATTCAAGATCTTACAAACATCCAGGTTCAATTTGTTCTCAAGCATCTTCTCCGAAAGGGTGAATGGATCTTCTGCGGAGATTCCAACCAGATCGTTCACCCTAATTTTTTTGCGTGGTCCAAGATTAAGAGCCTCTGTTATCAAACAGAGACAGAGTCCCCACGAGAGATCATTCAGATTCTCAATAATAACTTCCGGAACTCCACCTCAGTCACCGAAGTCGCAAATCGCGTGCTCATTCTCAAACACAAACGCTTTGGATCCATCGACAAAGAATCCAATTATCTTGTGAAATCAAAGTCTCAGCATGCGGGAATCACCCTTCGCCTACCTCCAATACCAAAAGTCACTGAGGATCTTGATAAACGAAGCAGAAGGTCAACTCGCTTTGCAATCATTGTACCCAATGAGGATCAAAAGATCCGTGCGAAGGATTTCTTTAAGACCCCTCTGATATTTACTGTGCACGAGGCCAAAGGTCTTGAGTACGACAACATTGTCCTATTTGAATTTTTTTCTTCCTACAGAGCAGAATTCACCACCATTACAGAAGGCGTGAAAAATTGGGACGAGGTGGATCAGCTCCAATATCTTCGGGCAAAGGAGAAATCTGATAAATCACTTGAAGTCTATAAGTTCTTTATCAACTCCCTCTACGTAGGGATGACCCGGACCATTGAAAACCTTTTGATTGTGGATGCGCTCGACCAACACAGAATCTATGAGCTATTGAAACTTCCTGAACTCTCAGACATCATCACGATTGCAGACAGCCAAGACTCCACTCTTGATGAGTGGCGGGCTGAGGCTCAGAGACTTGAAAAACAGGGAAAGCTGGAGCAGGCCCTCGACATTCATAAGCTCATCTTGGGCGACAAGAAACCAGTGCCCTGGGCCGTTCTTGATCCTGAGCTCTTTCAAAAGAGTTCGCAAACAATGATGATTCAATCGGTCTTGAAGATTGATAAGAAAGAGCGTGCGCTTCTTTTTGAGTTTGCTTTGCAGGAGAGTGTCTCGCCGTGGATCACCCTTCTTCTTCAAGGAAAGAGCAGGTCCGATTTCACCGATGAACGTAAGACCATCAAGAACAAATACTATCTCGATTATCTTGGCAAAAACTTCAAAAACCTTGAAAAGAAGATTGGGGAGTACGGCGTCGACTTCCGCAATCAATTCAATCAAACTCCTCTTCACGTATCTTCCCTTTGGGGCGTGTCCGGATTGATTCAGACTCTTAGA
>JACTMU010000002.1 GCA_014584465.1 Pseudomonadota bacterium
AAAACAGAAGAAAAAACGCTACGAGTAAAAACGTAACCTTCTGGAATCATGAGAGAAAAAATTCCAGAGATACGGTGCGGCGACTAACGGAATGTAGGTTCCATAGATCAGGTTTTGCCTTATAAAATTGCAACGAGGTCGTTTTTGAGAATATTCGAATAAAACAGTGCATATTACTGAAAGCAGAAGGACAACTGCGGTAATTTTTCCACAAACTCATAACCTTGCTAATAGCGATAGTTAAAGCGTCAATCAAAACAAAACCTCACTAAAATCATCCCAGGTTTTTATACAACCATTAGCCCTGTTTACTCCCTAAAAGCCTAAGACCATTGAAGATCACAATTAACGATGCCCCCATATCAGCGGTAATGGCGGCCCATAGCGAAGAGTGACCAGCAAAGGTCAGGACCATAAAGACCAATTTTATAAGAAGTGAAAATGAAATGTTCTGTCTGATGATCGCAATAGTTCTCTTTGAATGAGAAATCAGCCACGGGATCTTTGTTAAATCGTCAGTCATAAGAGCAATATCGGCACTTTCAATAGCGGCATCACTGCCGGCGACACCCATTGCAATTCCAAGGGTAGACCTTGCCATTGCCGGAGCATCGTTAACGCCGTCGCCAATCATAGCAACCGACAAATATTCCTTTACCAACTCTTCTACTTTTTTCACTTTGTCTTGCGGTAAAAGTTCAGAATAAAAGTGGTCAATTCCCAATTGAGATGAGATTAACTCTGCCGTCCCTAGGTTATCACCCGTGAGCATTACCGTATGATTACATCCCAAGGAATGAAGTTGAGTAAAAACTTCTTTGGCTTCGGGCCTAATTGTATCGGATAAAGCAATGAAACCACAAACATGAGTGTCGTTTCCAATGACGACAACCGTATGTCCACTCTTGGTTAGCTCATCAAGATTTTGGTGAACACTGGAATCTTCCTGCCCTTTTTCTTCAAGATAGCGATGAGATCCTAACCAGTATTTTTCATTCTTTATTGTTGCGGTGGCGCCTTTTCCTTGAATTGTTAAATAATTCTCTGCTGGCGCCACAGGGATTCCTGCTGCCTTTGCGTGAAGCACAATAGCTCTAGCTATTGGATGCTCACTTCTCATTTCAATGGCCGAAGCAATTTCAAGAAGAGCATGCTCAGAATGATCATTAAACGGAACAACTTTGGCAACAGAGAGCTCGCCCTTAGTAAGGGTGCCAGTTTTGTCAAAGGCGATAGCCCTGAGATGAGCGGGTAGTTCGACAAACTTTCCTCCCTTGATCAAAACACCAGCTCTAGCCGCAGCAGTGAGGGCTGCGACGATACTGACGGGCGTTGAAATGACCAGAGCACAAGGACAAGCAATGACCAATAGTACAAGGGAACGATATAACCATTCGTTCCAAACTCCAGAAAAAAACAGAGGTGGAATGACCAAAATTAGAACGGCAATTCCCATGATTACAGGCGTGTAGACTTTTGCAAATTTCTCAACCCACTGCTCTGAGGGCGCTCTTTGTGCATGAGCCTCACTGACCAGTTTAATAATATTTGATAAAGTTGAATGCTCTGATGTTTTCTCACATGTTATTTCTAAGGCACCATTCCCATTGATAGTTCCAGCAAACACCGTGTCGCCGTCCCTTTTTTGTACAGGCAGGCTTTCTCCGGTAATCGGGGCTTCGTTAACCTCACTCGTCCCTTTAACAATTGTGCCGTCAAGCGGAAGTCTTTCTCCTGCTTTGACGATGAAAATCGAACTGGCTTTAACGGCGCTAGCTTGAACAATTTCCTCACTTCCGTCCTCTTTGAGAATTCGAGCGTTGTTAGGAGCCAAGTCTAACAGAGCTTTAGTGGCTTTTCTCGCACGCTCTACGCTCCAGGATTCTAATAAGAGAGAAAAGGAAAACAAAACAGTCACAGTTGCTGCTTCTAGCCACTCGCCAATAAAGACTGCACCAAGAACCGCAACAGTCATGAGTAGGTTCATATCAGGGCGATGATTTTTTAGGGAATACATTGCCTTTGGAAAGACAAACCAACCACCTGAGACGATTGATACAATATAAAATATTATAGAAATGAGTGGAAATTGATGTTCACGAGAACCGGTACCAGCTAAAAATAGGTGTTGAAATCCACCATGATTAAGCCAGTGAAAAGAAAAGGCAATTAAAAGTGAAATTACACTAGCTACAGTAAAAACCATTTTTACATTCTTCCCGTAAAAGCCACCTTCCTCTTTTGGCGCTCCCCAAAGAGAAGCATGCATGCCTGTCTTTTCAATTGCAGAAATGATCATAGCCTGATTGATCAATTTTCTTGTATTTTTGATCGATAATTTTCCGTTGAGAAGATCAAAGAAAAGATATTCTTCTCCGCCAACAATTGGGGAAAGTGCTTGCTTTAACTTCGAAATTTCCTCAACGCAGTCCATGCCCTCTATTCTAAAAACATGGCTGCCAGTGGTTTTTTCCGGGACTTTATCTCCTGAATTCAATTTCAGCCTCATTGCGATGACTCATTTTGGGAGAAACTTCAATCAGCATGTTTGCCAGTCTGTTCACTGCGCCTATTCTCCTTAGAAAACAAAAAGGGAGAGCACCACTTCGATGCTCTCCCTCGCCAATTAACGTCGTCCTTCAAACGTCCGGGTTGAATCAGGGGGGTTGGTATGAGGAATCACATCGCTGGTTTCCTCAAGCACCTTGAAGTTTTTAACAATGAGATTTCCGCCCCAGAAAAGAAACTTTGGAGTCTTCTCAGCCTCTATTTCTACAAGAAAGTTTTTTCCAGTTTCATGGTGAAGATTCTGAAGATCCGGACTGTCGACGATGTCATATTCTTCACCATCGTCCTTCTTTACAAATTCAAGCTCGTGCCCATGCCGAGTCGTATGGCTAGAGGCATCGTCTTTTACTTCGCCGAGCCATTTTACAATTTCAGGTTCAGATTTTACTGATTTACGGTCATTTAGATCTCGGTCTTTGCCTTTTATCGCAAAGGCAGAAGAGTAAGTTGCTAAAACTACTAAGAACACTACGTATATATGTTTAGTTTTCATTTTTATCTCCAAAATAAATTGTGTTTATGATGATGAATATAAAACTGTGAAAACATTTCTGGACAAAGCCCAGGTCACGAAGACCTGCTCTAAAATCCCATAAGTGTTTTATAAGACGATTGGCTTAGGAAAGGCGAGGTGGACGCTTGGGTCCGTCGAGAAAGGGCCCTTTATGAGCTAATGAATTAGAGTTAATTAGACTTTGATTTAATAGATCCGGTGAAATTAGCGAATATCTAGAAACTGGGTGATAGGCACAGTGACCAAAGTGACATTGGTTACGATGACAGGGATCTGAGCATCCTTTATGTTCGGCATTAACTTCCTGGGAAGCGGGTTCCTCATTTTGTTGATATCCATCCGAATCGTTGTCAAAACTTCTTACAGGTGATATAGATGAATAGGTCTCAAGACTTTCAAATTGAATAGAGGCTGATTCAGCAATCAAATTAAAGCCGAAAACAAAAAGCATTAAAACTGAAAATTTCCTCACGCTTAGCCTCATTAGTCCCTAGTTTAGCTCCAAATAGCGGGCAAAATCAACCTCACAGACTATCCTTGATTTTGCGCTGAATGTCAATACATAATGCTAGTTCGGAGTTGGAGATTCAAGTTTTAGATCACCTATCCACAGATCTTTTTGTACTACTCAGCAAAGTCTGTGGATAAGTCCCAAGAACTAAGAGTACCTACCTTTACAAATGAAGGTCACAAGCGGTCGACAAACCTTTTGACCTAATGGAAAACTTCTTACCCTATGTTCGCCCACCGATTCCACGCATGACCGTCTTGCCCCATTAAACATGTCGGAACCCTTACTTTCCTGATAACTACACCTGTTAAATCCCAAATCTTGGCACACCAAAGCACAGCTTCGGTCGGAGAAGGGGAGCGCGCGGAGTTCTCCATCATTTGATTCACGAAAAAGCAAGAAAGGATTAATAAAAACAACCGACGATCGTCTTTCAACCACTTGCTCGACGATTAAGTGAGCGGGTGTGCCCGACGATGAATCGGAAGGCTCTAATTTCAACTCAATTTCAGATCCCCGAAACATGCAAAATTTTCGATCGTGGTTGGGCTCTGCCCACGTCGGCGCTAGCTCACACTGGGAAACCTCTCTTACCCCAATTTTTTGGTAGAAAGCATCCACCCTGAGTTCGTAAGGGCCATTGTTTCCAACCTCATTGCCAACCTCAAAAGCTATGGCTTCCTGCAAGAACCCAAGACAGACCATTACAATACCAAAAGAGACCAAATTAGCGTGAAACATGCGGCACCCCCACCAAGATAGTTTCCCGGAGCTTACACCTTAGGACTCTTGCTGACAACTTTAGTTGCAAAGCAGATCGTGTAGGGGCATTTGGGTTTCGGGTGGATAGAAAGTACAGCTAGCCATGGCGAGACGTTTCTTTGTAAATTTCCAAAGTAAATGTGATCTCTTACTCTGCGTAAATAAGGGCAAACTAGCCTAAAATCATTGTCTTTTAATACTTAGTGTCAAAAACTCTACTCATTCTGCTTGCGGTAGTTCTTTTTCTCTTTTATCTTACAGTCTAAGGATTGTTAGATTATGAAAGAAAAGACTTTTCTTTATGAGCAAGTAGCCATTGTCGCGAAGGCAATTGCCAACCCAAAGCGGCTTGAACTCTTGGACTATATCTCCCAGGGAGAAAAAACAGTTGATCTGCTCGCAAGACAAGCGAACATTACTATGAAGCTTGCAAGTGCTCACCTTCAAGAGCTCAAATCGGCTCGCCTTGTGGATACACGGCGCGAGGGCCGATTTATCTACTACAGCATTGCTGACAGCGACTTGGTAAAGGTTCTTGTTAGCCTGCGGCTATTGGCTGAAAAACGGCTTACTAGCATACGAGATGCGTTACAGAGTTATGATCAGGCCCCAGAAAGTATGTCAACATTGGATCGGAAGACTTTGATGGAAAAAGCGAAAGCAGGCGAAATCATCGTTATTGACGTGCGACCACGAGATGAGTTCAATTCAGGGCATTTGCCACATGCGCGTTCGATCCCACTTGATGAGTTAAAAAAAATTCTTAGCAAGCTTCCTAAGAACAAGGAGATTATCGCCTACTGTCGCGGTTCATATTGTCTACTTTCTCGTGATGCCGTGAATACGCTTCGACGAAAAGGTTATAGGGCAAGCCGCTTATCCGAAGGGATTTCAGAGTGGATTGCCTCAGGAGTTCGCCTGGCTCGGGGAACAGAACCTATTGAAAACTAGAGGAGAGATAAAAAATGAAGACACTATTTATTTTGAATGACGCACCCTATGGCACTGAGCGTAGCTACAATGGGCTTCGTTTAGCCGGTACTCTTGCCAAACGTGAAGGTCAGGAAATTAAGCTTTTCCTCATCGGTGATGCCGCAGCTTGCGCCAAGAAGGGTCAGAGGGTTCCACAAGGTTACTACAATACAGAAATCATGGTAAAAGGAGTTGCTAGGCACAATGCTGAGATCGGGATTTGTGGTGCCTGCATGGATGCTCGTGGTATCTCTGAAGCTGAACTCACAGAAGGGACAAAGCGCAGTACGCTGGAACAACTCACTGAGTGGACCGCATGGGCTGAAAAGGTCATTGTTTTCTAAGGAGAATTATTTGGATCAATCACGTTCTGTTCTTATTTTAGGGGCCGGAGTCGGAGGAGTCGTTGCGGCTCACCACCTACGTAAACTATTACCGCCTCAGGATAAAATCATCATTTTTGATCGCGAAGAAAATCACTTATTCGCACCGTCGCTACTGTGGCTGATGATAGGAGATCGCCGACCAGAAAAACTTTCTCGACCCATCGAGCGCCTTTCGCGTCAGGGGATTACTGTGGTTCGCGGAGAAATTAACAGTATTGACTCAATTTCTCGTGTCGTTGCTCTTCAAGGGAAATCTTATCAGGGCGATGCGATGGTTATTTCACTGGGCGCTGAGTACAACGATGATGCTATTGCTGGACTCAGCCAGGCCGGACATAACATTTATACACTTGCTGGGGCTGCTCGCATTCGTGATGCATGGAAAACATTTCCGGGCGGAAAGGTCGTAGTCCTGACTGCAGCGCCGGCCTATAAATGTCCAGCGGCACCCTATGAAGCCGCTCTATTAATCAATTATCATCTAAAGCGTATAGGCATCGCCAGCAAAAGTGAAGTCTCCATATACGCAGCAGAGCCTGGTCCCATGCTAACAGCAGGACCTCAAGTTTCAGCCGCTGTTAAACAGATGATCGCAGCTCAAGGTATTAAGTATTTTCCCAACCATCAGATCACTGAAGTCAATCCCATCAAGAAGATGTTGCGCTTTGCAACTGGACTTGAAACAGCTTTTGATCTCCTGATCTATGTACCACCGCACCGGGCCCCCAAAGTTGTCAGAGAAGCAAAACTCACATCGGAAAGTGGTTGGATATCCGTGGACCGCCATTATTTCACGACACAGTACCCTGGTGTCTACGCCATTGGGGATGTCACCTCCGTCCCCCTTAAAATCGGCAGACCCTTGCCTAAAGCAGGGGTTTTTGCTCACGCACAAGCAGAGGTGGTGGCTCATAATTTAGCTGCCGAGTGGTTAGGGACTTCGGAGAGAAAATCGTTTGATGGACAGGGCCAATGTTTTATTGAGATCGGACATCATCGTGCCGGAATTGGAAAGGGAAACTTTTATGCTGAGCCTTCACCAGCAGTAGACATGAAAGAGCCTAGCATGCGGTGGCACCTAGCAAAAATTGCCTTTGAGAAATACTGGCTTTGGAAATGGTTTTAGAAATTGTGATTAGTCTTTTTGCGTAAGACTCAGTTGAGGTGACCACTATGAATGATTCCTATGGTATGCATTCAATGTTTTGGAATGGAATGGGAGGTTGGATGCTCTTCTGGTGGACTTTGCTCATTGTTATCATTGTAGGTTCGGTTTCTTTCTTTGTTCGCCAAGGAAGTTCAAATCGAGAAAAATCAGCGCTTGATATTTTAAAGGAGCGTTACGTGCGAGGAGATATTTCCAAACAGGAGTTTGAAGAAAAGAAGCGTGATATTTTATAAAAACAAAGCGCCGAACGGCGGAGGAGATCGTATGAAAACACAAACAATCATGACGCTAGCTGCACTTGCTCTTACTGTAAGCTCTTCATTTGCAGCGGAAACGACCACAGTATCAAAAGATGATCGGATAAAAATGGCAACGATGCACACAAAGATGGCCGCTTGCCTGCAATCCGATAAACCAATGGGTGATTGCCAAAGTGAAATGATGAAATCGTGTAAAGAAATGATGGGAAAATCGGGCTGTCCAATGATGGGAATGGGGATGGGGCCGATGAAGGGAATGATGAAGGGTAAAGGCATGATGATGATGGATCGTGAAGAGGAAGATAAGTCCGACAAAAAAAGCGAGGATTGACAAGAAAGAATGTCACCTGAAAATGGTTTGAAACCAGGTTAGAGTCAAGTTTTTAACGCAACAGTTTTTGCATGGCCTCGTATGGCGTTTGCCAGTTGAGTGTCTTACGAGGTCGCTCATTTAATAGCTTTTGTACTCGTTTAACTTCTTTTCGCGTTACCTGTCTAAAATCTGTTCCCTTCGGGAAAAATTGGCGGATTAAGCCATTTGTATTTTCATTAGTACCACGCTCCCACGGGCTACGCGCGTGAGCAAAATAGACTTTCATTTTTGTCTGTTTTGTAAACAGTTTGTGCTGGGCCATCTCTCGCCCCTGATCATAGGTTAAACTCAATCTCATTTGCGCTGGCAATTTCTTAATTTCTTTTGCAAATTCTCGCCTAATCTCAATAGAACTTTTATTCTTCAGTGGCACTAATATTACAGTACGAGTAGTACGCTCCACCAGTGTACCTAAAGCTGTTTGTTTTCTTGCTCCCCCAATAATGATATCACCTTCCCAGTGGCCCGGTATAATACGATCTTCAACGTTTTCGGGCCGCTCTTCTATGCTCGTCATGTCTGCCAAATCTGAGCTTTGGCCTGCTCGACTATGACCCTTTCTACGTCGTTTTTTATGGGCACGTCTAAGACGGGCAATCAGTTCTTCGCGCAGATTTCCTCGTGGAAAAACATAAATATATGAATATATAGTTTCAGCAGATACATGCATGCAGGTATCTTCATAGTTTATTTTTAAGTATCCTGCAATCTGTTGAGGCGACCAAAATAATTCTAATTTCTCAAATATAATTCGAAATAAGTCGGTGTTCTTGGCTATCTTTCTTTTGCCTTTTCGTCGACCGCTAGCCCTTCGCGTAGCATGAACTTGACCACCTACCGCTCGATAGCGTTTTCGACCATCTTTATATCGCCCAACCTCACGAGACACCGAGCTAGGACTGCGACCAATACTCTTGGCGATCTCTCTAAATGACAATCGATTGGCTAAAAGCCTACTTATTTCTTCTCTCTCATTAATATTTATGCGCCGATAGCTCTCCACAACACCTCCTTATTGTAACTTAACAGGTGTTGCGTTAAATTCTAGAGACTACCCAGCCACTTCAGTACATGAGCAATTTAATCAGAAAGCTAATGAGTATGACAATTGGTTTGATGACCATCCTGAAGTTTTCAAAGCCGAGGTGAATGCTATCCAAAGTGTAGCGCAAACCCCTGGAAACAGTCTGGAGGTTGGAGTTGGGTCAGGACGCTTTGCTGCGGCCCTGGGCATAGGCCGTGGCGTGGACCCATCTCCAAATATGCTTTTATTGGCCCAATCCAGGGGAATCGATACGGTCTTGGGGTGTGCAGAAAAACTTCCTTTTGATGCCTCTCATTTTGACACTGTTTTCATGATTACTTCGCTATGCTTTGCTCAAGACCCAGATCAAGCGCTGCGAGAAGTGCAACGTGTACTCAAGGCCAATGGTGCCCTTATTGTTGCATTTATCCCTAGAAATTCGCAGCTCGGAAGAAAATATCAGAAAAATAAGACTGGAGATTCGCTCTACCGATTTGCGAATTTCATTAGCTTTTCAGAATTGTCTAAAAAACTAAAATCAGCAGAGTTTATTATCGAACGTTCAGTCCAAACTCTTTTGCATCCCAATCTACGATTGAACATTGAGCCTGGCCATTCGAGCGGCAGTTTCGTAGTGATTCGCGCCAAAAAGACCGGCAATCCGGTCATTTGACCTGGCTCATCTGGATAGGTCGATCAATATCTCTTACTGTTTGTATTCTAAAACACCGTTCGCGTTCGCGAACACAGTTAAGTCTTTAGATTCCTTCTTTTTTTTCAAAATCCCACTCGCATTTACAAACAAAAACTTTTGAAAGATTCTGTTTCCAATCCCGAACAAATTTGAATTCAGTTGAGAATTCAATCCCTTACTCTATTCGAGTAAAGTTGGCTCATTCGTTGAAATAGTAATTAGTGAGAGGACGCTGTTGTCCTCGAACAAAGGAGGGAGAGTCATGCGCTGTCTATTTAAACAATGTCCACGTTGCGGCGACTTCGGCTTGGAGAAGCTGGCAACACATAGCTACTGCGTGAACTGCAACTACTACCGTATCTACGACGCCGAAGTTCGCTGGCAAATTCCGTCGTGGGTGAAACAGGCTCTTGGCCAATAGGCACGGAGGTTTTAGATGATGCAGGTCTGCAATATGAAAATCAATTTTCTTCAAAAAATGCTGTGCTCCCCAAGGAGTATCGCTGGTCGCGCAAAAATCAAGGTGGCGCTCAAGCAGCTCAAGGATTGGTTCAACCAACCGTCTTATGAGCAATATCCTTACTGCCAAAGTATCGACGAGCGAATTCGCCAGCAAAGACTCAAATATGAAAGTCACAGATTCCCGCACATTTTTTAGCGGGTGTGTGGAGGTTCAAAGTGAAAACAAAATTGAAACAATTGAGGGATCAATTTCGTGAATGGTATGCGGCACTTTCAATTACTGAGATTGTCGGTAACCATGCACTGATTCAAAGAATTGAAGTTTTGGAACAACGACTTTCGGCGATGGTGTCTTGATGGAGACAAAGAAGCTAGAAACCGAGTCGTTTTCTAAGGAACTCAGCAGAATAGAAGAGGAATTAAAGACCATTTGGAAATTGTTATCACCAAGCGAACGGCAGAAGCGTCTGGTTGTTCAAAAAATGAATCGTGTGCAAATAACTCTTCATAGACTCAAATTTTCCCACGGCGTGGGAAGGCAGCCTCAAGCTCCACAGGAGCAAAAATGTGATGCGGAAATCGCATCTCAAAAAGTAAAGAGGGATTGATGGATTTGCAAACGACAAAGCATGAAATTGTAATTGGCCGAAAACAAAACGGCGAACTTACCAACGCACTTGACACTGGACAAGCATTTCTGCGCGAGGGTGACAACTACTACACGGTTAAGCTCATGATGTTTCCCGGTCAAACTTACTATTTGGTCAAAAATAAAGACTCGCATGATCGCTATACGGTCTTCGCTAAGCAAGTAAAGACTGAAGACACAATGAAATTTCAAAACCCGGTTGGATCAGGCCGTCTGAGTTTAGAGCTGTCATCGCATTTAGAAATCTACTTCCCGGTGATTCGCTCCCAGATGTTTATGTGCCTATTCCCCGTCGGAGTTTAGCAAAAAGATTTGAGCCACTGATTTTATAAGCCCCTTGTTCGCAGATTTTTATGAGGGTGATTGAATGGTTCAATCTCGAAAGTATTTTATGTTTTCTGTACTCTTGATGGCTCTGCTCGTGCCGACGGTTGGCTATTGCAGTGTCGAATCAAGTTTGATGGCAGTGCAAAACCGCTTGATTGGAACAATTCTGCCGCTGGCGGCAATTCTTGGGCTTGTCTTTGCGGGTCTGTCCTTCGTGGCAGGGTCGCCAAATGCAAAATCGCATTTGATGCTCGCTATCTTAGGAGCAGTTGTCGGTTTTGGTGCGCCCAGCATCATCAGTTGGATTCAGGGACTCGTTCACTAGGTCCGTTTTCTTGTCCCTGCCCCCACCGTTGGGGGCAGGGACGTTATTTGAGGGGTTATGGAAATAAGAACAACGCCTGTTAGTAAGTGCCTCGATAAAAAAATGATCGTCATGGGTTTTGAGATACCGGATTTGCTGGCCATTTTTTTAACGCTTTCTATTCTAAATTTTCTGTTTGGTATGACTTCAATGAAGATCGTAGCTGTCTGGCTTCCGACCGTCGCCTTGGCGTTCATCTTGAGAATCAGCAAGAGAGGTAAGCCGGATAATTTTTTGATCCATTGGATTCGATTTCAGATTCGTCCCGGAATTCTATCCGCTTTTCAAGATTCGGGTGAGTGGGAATCCGCACCCAAAACAAGGAGAAAATCTCAATGAAGACAGCGCTTAGCGATTACATGCAAATTTGGGGCTTTGATAACGACACAATTATTTTTTCCGATAGTTCTCTTGGCTTCGGACTAGAAGTGAGTCCACTCGATGCTACTTGCTGGTCGACCCAACAAGTCAACGACTTCACACAGAGAGTTTCCCAGTTTTTAAACTCGCTACCAGATCATCTCGATCTTCAGCTTATCCAGGACATTACCGGTGGTAACAAAAAACTCATCAATGAGCACCAAGGAACTGCCGACAGTTGCACAAATAAAATCGTTTCTGAATTAGCCCATGTTCGAGCAGCAAGACTTAACCATTTAGATGACGATGGTCTATTGCCAAAGCATACGCTCAAGTTATTTGCACGGAAGGTTCCGCAAAGTTCTCTCTTAGAAAAACCAAAGTTCTTTTCTCGCTCAAAACGTTTTCAAAAGATTGCGGAGGACAAACTCCATTTTGAAATTTCGGCTATGGAGCGCGTGAAACTGGATCTGGTGTCTGGGCTGAATCACTTAGGAATGCAGGCCACTCAGATTCCTGTTGATGAGGTGGCTGACCTTATCTACTGGCAGTGGAATCCGACGAGAACAATCGCGAGATCAGGGTATGATCCCGACGACATTCGTCACTCGCTTCTTTTTACGGATGTGGGCATTTATGATCGCGGCTTTTCGATGAGCGATATGCACTATCGAGTTCTGTCGCTCAAGCTGTTGCCGGACCAGACATTTGCAACAATGGCGACTACTCTTCGAGACCTGCCATTTGATTCGAGACTCCAGCTCACCATTCATGTGCCCAATCAGCAGAAGGAACTAGAAAACCTTCAGGTGCAGAGACGTATTGCTTATTCAATGATCGCCGGACGAAGGTCGGGGGTTTCAGACCTTGATAGTGAGGCCAAGTTCCGTGATTTGGAAACTCTTCTTGAGCAAATGGTAGCCCAAGGTGAAAAGGTCTTCCAAATCAGCCTACAAATCATTTTGAGAGCCAAATCTCAGGAGCTACTCGATGACCTTGTATCACAGGCGCTCATGAAAATACGGGACCTATCTGGCGCCGAAGGAATGGAAGAAACGCTTGCCGCCTTTGATGTGTTTTCCGAAATCGCCATTCCAAATGCCAGAGCTAAGGAGCGCACCAAGAGGGTCAAGACATCGAATCTATGCGATCTGTTGCCCCTATATGGCCCATGGACGGGACATAAGGAGCCGAAAATTCTTCTACGTTCGCGTCTCGGAAGCCTCGTGAGCTTCAATCCGTTTTCCAGCGAGTTGGCCAACTCGAATCAGATCGTAAGCGGTGGATCAGGTAGCGGCAAAAGTTTTCTAACGAATATTCTGCTCATGCAAATGCTTATAGAGAACCCAAAAGTCTTTGTGGTTGATATTGGCGGCTCATATAAAAAAATATGCGAAAACTTTGAAGGCCAGTATATCCCTTTAGGGATGGAGGCCAATTTTTCGATCAATCCTTTTGATCTTGCCGCTCATGAAGCAGTTCCATCGAATCAAAAAATCAAATTCATTCTGAGTCTAGTAGAAATCATGACTAAGGAAGAAACCGAGCCAAGACTTGGGAAACTGGAGCGGGCTGAAATCGAAAACGCTATCCAGCGTGTTTATGAGATCACCAAGCGACCGAAATTGTCAGACTTGAGAAAACTGCTTTTGGATCATCCTGATCCACAGATCAATCGCTATGGAAAAATTCTCGGCCCTTGGTGTGGCGATACGCCTTATGGGCGATTCGTAGACCGTGAGACCACGATTGAGCTTACTCGTCCTATTGTCTGCTTTGATCTCAAAGGCATGGAGGCATTACCAGATTTGCAGGCCATTTGCCTTTTTATCATTACGGACTTTGTATGGCGCGAAGTTCAAGCAGATCGAACGAAAATGAAGTTTCTGATTTTTGATGAGTGCTGGAAGTTGCTTGAAAATGAATCCGGTGCGCTCTTCATCGCCGAAGTATTTAGAACTTTCCGAAAATACATGGCCAGCGCAATTGCGATCTCACAAAATATTGATGACTTTGCTAAAAGCAAGGTGGCTACGGCGATTCTGCCTAACGCTTCGATCAAATGGATTCTCAAGCAAAAAGGCGCAGATCAGGAGCGATTGAGGTCGGTTTTAAGCCTCAACGAAAATGAAGCCGCTCAGATCGTATCACTCCATCAAGAACGCGGTTCATATTCAGAGGCATTCCTTATGGCCGAGGATCAGCGCGCGGTTGTCGCTATTGAGTCAACTCCGCTGGAGTATTGGCTGGCAACAACCGATCCGCGTGACCTTGGAAAAATCGAATCGGAGAAGGCTAAGGCCCCTACGTTTACAAACCTTGAAATTCTTAAAACACTCGCTGACACATGCCCGCGAGGGGTGGCAGCAGAAGGAGCGCAATGAAGATATTTCTTGCAATTTGTCTTTCAGTATTGCTATTTTCGACGCAACCGACTCAGGCCAGTATGTTTGGCGAAGAAACAGTAGTCCTAGCCCAAATTTTGGCAAACGCTCTTCAGCAACTTGCTCAACTCAAACAAATCCTAGATACGGGAAAGAGCAATCTTGATCTTATTCGCGAAATCAATCGCGGAATAAATGACTCATTGAATTTGGTCCGGACTGTTTATCCCAATATTGATCCAGGAATATATAAAGATTGGCAGTCGGTTCAAGATGCCGTCAATAAGCTGGAGACGATCTACGGAGTCGCTGATCCATCTCTGAATCAGCGAGTGTATCGGGATACGGACCAGAATGTGGCCGAAGCGGTTCAGCTCAATAACTCAATCTACCAATACACTCAGCAGATTGACGAAATCGGCGAGGCAATCAAACAAGTAAGTCATGACGTGTCGCCTGGTGGCGCGCAGAAGCTCACAGCTCAAACATTGGGCGTGATGCTTCATGTGATGAACCAGAATCTGCGTGCTCAGGCGACAGGACTAAAACTTCAGGCGCAATCTATGGCCTTACAAAATAAAAAGGACAAAGACGCTACACGAGAGTTTTTATCTAACTCTGAAACTCTTCGAGTCGCGATGAAAAATGAAAGAGCAGAATTCAAGGCGCCGAGGTTTTAATGATGGCAGATATTAGTTGGCTTGCATCCGAAGCAAAAACCATTCACGGAATATTTTATTCGTTCTTTTATTTGCTCGTGACGATGCTCATGCTTCTGGGAGTAGTCCTCGAATATTTTAAAATTCCAATGGGTGGTATGCCCTCATTTGGACAACTTGTGGGGCGTGTCTTTATCGCGGCACTGTTGCTTCATGCCTATCCTGACATCACGAATGCAATTGCAGATATTACCGACGCAGTTGCTGTTCGACTTGGGGACCTCAACCAATTCAAGCTTGTGCTGGACCGGATGGGAGATAAATTGGGAGAACTTTCCTGGTCCTGGGTCTCATTCAAGGACACAGTAATCCTGATAATTTCGTTTCTGACATTTTTCATGCTGTATTTTTCAATTCATATTTCAGACGCCTTTTATCTGTATGCGTGGACCCTCTTATATGTATTTTCGCCGTTCCTAATTGCTCTTTATGTGTTACCAGCGACAGCATCGGCAACAAAGGCACTTTTTAAATCCCTGATTGAAATTGCCTGTTGGAAAATTGTCTGGTCCGTCATTGCAACCCTTTTGTGGAGTGCCGCTCTAAGCAACATGAACGGAAGTGGCTCACAGATTAGTTTTCTTACGGCCATTAGTTTCAACATTATCTTGGCAGGATCACTGTTGCTGACACCATTTGTTGTGCATGCACTTGCTGGAAGCGGTCTTGCGACCATGACGAGAAATGTCGGAGCAATGGCAATTGGTGGTTTGGCCATTACTCCTGGATCGGCGATGGCAGCCGGTAAGGCCGTCGGTTCAAAATCTTTCGGCGCAGCAACTAGCGGTGCTAAGTATCTAAAAGATAAATATCAAGCCACACAAAGTGCCATTAAGAGACGCACGTCAAAGCCCAACTACGTGCGAAAAATCCCGACTAAAAAAGATGAAAGTCAAATGGAGTTTAAATTATGAAATTCACTATCGCGTGGGCGAGAGTCGCCTCCGAAAATTCAGTCTTAAAAGCGGTTGTTCTATGCTTGAGTGTTTTATGTCTATTCTTTGGTGCATCCTCGCTGAAGCTCGCCCTGAAAGATCCAATCGTTGTAGATCGAGGCTGCTATTCAAAAGCAGTTTCTGTCGCCGATGGAAAGAGGACACCAACTGAAATTGAGTCATTTTTGCAGGAAGCACTCGCCCAACGTTTTGATACCCAATCCGCTGTTCACAATGGGTTTCTTTCTGATGACGAGCAATTCTTGCGCGCTAAGGAACAAAAAGACTTACAGAATCGGAAACTTTCTCAAAAAGTAATCCTCAATTCAGCCACTGTGGAAGGCGGCGTTGTCGTTGTGGATGCAGACAGGCTGATCTCAGTCGGTGAAGTACGATCTGCTTTCAAGTTCCCCCTCAATGTGAAAATTGAATCTGTCACCAGAAGCCAAGGCAACCCGTATGGACTCGTCGTTTCAGAAGTCAAAACTATTGAAAAGAGAGATAAGTAATGACGCGAATTATCCTTGCGCTACTTGTACTGCCGCTAGCGATTTCATCCATGGCGTTTGCTAACTCCCGCGTTGTCAAATGCGATGAATCTAAAGTGGCAACCATATACATTCGCCCTAACTACGGTACGGTCATCAATTTTCCAATTAAGCCAGATAATGTACTTCTCGGAAGTACCAAGCAGTTTGGAGTGGAGTACCTAAAGAGCGACATTGCGCTGACGGCTCTTAGCTCCAATGCCAATACCAATATGTTTGTTTACCTGTTTGGCCGAAGATGTGCCTTTCTGTTGACAACCAGCTCTGGTCGCTACGATAGCATCGTGAAAGTGCGGGACCCCGATGAAAACAAGATTAAGGTAAAAATAAATGACTGATGTCGAACAAGTAAAAGTAAGGCGCGACACTGGTCACAAAGAGCGTTGGGGTATTAGCCGCCATCTTTATCGGCAAGATGGCAAGAAACTAACTATCAAGGGCAAATGTGTTCTTGGGTTGGTTGTTGCCGTCTTTACTATTACCTGCATCATGGCTCTTCTTCGTCCGGTCCAACTGGATGTCCAAAGCCCCATTGTTTTCAATGGCGTCGTCTCTCCGACTTCAACTATAGAGGTGCCCCATGCCGCTGACAGATCCGAAGTGGAACGCAAAAATAGGAGCGGCGTGGGCCATGTGGTACGCCACTACACGGGTCTTCAGGTCGTGGGTCGCCCGCGACTGGGGCAGATCCCTCCCGGCACTACAGTACGAGCTAAACTTGTCACCGGAGCCTCGAACGGTCTCGTGAAAGCCGCGCTTATAGAGTCGCTTAGTGTAAATGGTGACGGGATTGCTGACGTTGGAACTGTTCTCATTGGCAACGGTAGTTCCACCGAAGAACGATTACTTGTGAGTTTCAGTAAGCTCGTGTTTCGCGACGGCACTGTCCAGAATGTTAAAGCTCAAGCCTGTGACCAGGAAGACCAGACTGTCGGCATACGAGGCTCAAAAGTAGGTAAATACGCTTCTATGCTTGCTGCTGGTATTGGACTCAATTTCGCTGGTGGCCTGGCTGATGGACTCCAAGAATCCGAAGTGCAAAATGGCGTCGCCGTAAAAAAATCTGATCTAAAAAATGCTTCTCTCAACGGTGCGGCTAAAGCCTCAATTGAGCAATCAAAAGAAATAATGGAAAAATGGAAACAGCAGAAGACCGTGATTCTAGTCAAGGGCGGCACAGAAATCTGCGTCATATTCGATGGAGAGTAAATGGAAAAGCAAAACAGATACGTTTCAAGCCTAAGCAACATTGATCTGAGCATTGTCTCTCAGTAAAGTTGACCCACCTGTTCTCGCTAAAATTGACCCTTTTATTCACTGGCTTACCAATAATTCGTTAGCCCATGGATGTTGCATT
>JACTMU010000021.1 GCA_014584465.1 Pseudomonadota bacterium
CACTCAAATTCGACCCCAATTAAAACAATTTGGGTCTATCCTTTAGTTAAAGACATTAAAAAAGTGATCAGGAACCTGCCAGTTCACTGAATACTTACTTGAAATCATAGCTAACTCCTTGTGCCGACTGATATCTTTGGTTTCGGTCTTTTCTTAAGAGCACACCAATAATTTCACTTAGGACGTGTGGGACGGTTGGGTTGATCTTATGCAAAGGCTTTGGTTTTTCAACTAAATGTTGCCTTATTATGTCGAGAGGATCATTGGCTGCGAAGGGTGGTCTTCCGGCAAATAGTTCATAGAGAATGACACCAACTGAGTAGAGATCGCTATCAAAGGAGGGGATTTGTTTGAGACGTCCTGTTCTTTCTGGTGATGTGTAGGTCAGTTCGTCTAATGTCAGAGGTCTATCTCCGAACTGCGAGCGTTCCCACTCAAAACATGCAGACGACAGATTAGAAAAAAACACTTCAGGATTCTCATCATCTTTGTTCCACAATCTCACGGTATTTGGATTGAGTCTGTTATGAATGAGTCCAAAGTCATGAATTTGTTCGAGCGCCAAAACAATTTGTCTAGCCATTGCGGGTTTTAATTTCAGTGAACTTCTGGACCAGAATTTCCATTCTTTGAGATAGGTTGCATTTGGTTCCGAAAGAATGATTTGGTCCTTCCAAAAATAGGACGATTTAGGATACAGTTGTCTTTGATTCAGTTTAGACGATAAGTCTTTTTTGTTTCTAACCGCATGTTCATCAGGTGTTTGGATTGATTCTCTTTCGGATTGAATCGAAAAGTTCTCGTATGTCTCAGGACTTGAAACGGGAGCTGTTGCGCACATCTTGTTCTCCGTTGATTCTCGATGAAAGAGATAGCATTTGCTTGTTTTTGCCACAAGAGAAGATTCAGATTGACAGTTCGACAAATGTTAGACATTTCTCTGATTGAGGTTTTATATATGATTAAATGTGAAAAAGACTTAACATTTCCGATAAAGGTTGTTGCTAGAATGTGTGGGGTGAGCGAACATACCTTGAGGGCTTGGGAAAAGAGGTATGGAGTTGTTGCGCCACTGCGGAGTGGTCATGGCGACCGATTGTATTCCAATGTTGAAGTGGAGCGACTCAAGGTATTGTCTAGATTGAATCGTAGCGGATATAAAATGAAAGACGTTGCTGAATTGCCAACGTCCTCACTTCTTGCCATTATGGAAGAAGACAAACGGTTTGATCCTTTCCATGGAATAGGAAAGGGAAAAACGTTTGATGAAATTCAAAAGGAATGCTTTGAACATCTGAAAAGCTTTCATCTTGATTGGATATCTGAATGTCTTCATAGTTATCGTTTGCAACTGACTGTGCCAGACTTTGTCATCAATTTAGTAGTTCCTTTGTTGGGGAGATTGGGTGGTCTTGTAGATCAAGGTCTCATAAATGTTTCCCAGGAACACGCCCTTTCGGCTATTGTTCGGGATCAAGTTGCACAGGTACAGGTTTTTACGACGCCTGCAGAGAAATCTGTCGCACTGACGACTCCAGACGGAAATTTTCATGAGTTTGGAATCTTGTTGGCTGCTACTTTATGCAGATGTTATGGTATGGAAGTTCACTATTTTGGAGCTAGTCTACCACCCAGGTCTCTTGGGGAAGCTGTGAATCAATTGAAAGTAGATTATATCATGATTGGGAACACTGGGATGCCTTCTCATTTAAAACCGATGGAGCTTTCTGATTATTTCAAGAGTTTGAGTGATACAGTTATAACCTCTAAAAAGGTGTGGTATGGTGGAGTAAGAGAAACTGTTGGTGACTTTGAATTTCTTGAGGTTGAGTACGTAAGCGACTTTGTCGAATTGGGTAGGATTATTGGAAGCCTGTCTAGGGGTTCATAGTTGGAATCGACAATCAATGAGAACGCCCCAGAGAAGCCTCTGACATGGTGGTGAACGTTTTTCTGGACGAGTCAAGTCCTTGTTGATTTGAGCAGATAATTCTCATTTTCGAGTGATGAGTTCGACTTGATCGGTATAGATAGGGGCTGTCCGGTAATTCGCTTTTTGATCGATTTTGATAAGTTTTTCTTATACTGAAGCACGCCGACGAAGTGTCGGCCAGTTGCGCTAGCCAGGGGCGGCGTGTGAGAGATATATGGATACGCCTCGACCAGTTTTGTCTGCGATTACTGCTCTGGCGGCACCTTTGATGATTTTTGTCTCCATTTCTAATTTCGGATCGGGGTTTTAAAGTAAGGGGCCCCCGCAGATGGCCATTGCAGAGTTTTCTCTCATTACGACCTGTGTGAGTGTTATGTTTGTAACAAAATGTTTCTTTTGTTTCTCCGTTTTGTAACAGTTTTTATTTCGCGTAACCTCGGCCGGTCTCACACCGACTTGGTTGATCAATCTGAGGAGGGATCGGCAAACTGTAGGTTCTTATTGAAATCCACTAGAAGAAGTGATCAAGTTTTGGGGGGAGATGAAGAGGGGCTTCTACAGTTCATAAACGGATGTGAGGAGGCGCAGAACTGTGCGGCTTGGTGGAATGTTTTTGCAGGAGTGAAGTTTTTGGAAACGGACCGAAAGATCATTCATTGCGATATGGATGCATTTTATGCCTCAGTGGAGCAGAGGGATTGCCCTGAGCTTCAAGGCAAACCTGTGGTGGTTGGGGGATCGCCCCAGAGTCGGTCCGTTGTGGCTGCGGCCTCCTATGAAGCACGAAAGTTTGGCATTCGCTCGGCCATGAGCTGTGCACAGGCACATCGCCTCTGTCCCACAGCAGTTTTTCTTAGGCCCAATTTTCAACGATACAAAGAGGTCAGTCGAGAAGTTCATCGGATATTTCAAACCGTAACGGATTTAGTGGAGCCACTTTCCTTGGATGAGGCCTATCTTGATGTTACGGAAAATCGTTGGGGTGAATCAAGCGCAACCAAGATTGCAAAGCAGATCAAACGTGAAATCTTTATGAAGACAGGTTTAACTGCATCGGCGGGGGTGGGCCCAAACAAGTTCATTGCCAAGGTTGCAAGTGAGATTCGTAAGCCTGATGGCCTTACCGTGGTTCCACCTGAGCGCGTTCTGGATTTTCTTACACCGCTATCGGTCGGGAAGATGTGGGGGGTTGGGCCAGCAACGGAGCGCCGCTTGAATAAGATGGGGGTTTCCACAATCGGAGACTTACGAGCGCTTTCACCTCTGCGATTGCGCCAGGAGTTTGGTAAGTTTGGCCCTTTTCTCTTAGACCTCTCTCATGGTGTCGATCGACGACCTGTTTCGATAGCTTATGAACCAAAGAGTCGAGGGGTGGAGACAACATTTGAAAAAGATGTTCATGATCCTGAAATTCTTTTTCGGATTTTGGGAGAGCAGGCTCAGGAGGTGGCCTTAATTCTAAAGCGGATCGAAAGACGCGCACGAACAGTGACCGTAAAGGTCAAATACAGTGACTTTATTTCAATCACACGAAGTAAAACACTCGAACATGCGGTTTCAGAAGAGGAGAAAATCAAGGAGCTTGCCTGTTTTCTTCTCAAATCAGGTACAGATGTGGGGCAAAGGGCCATTCGATTGGTCGGCCTCTCTGTTTCTGGGTTTGTTCCATCTGGGAGTCCCCTTCAACTCTCTTTCTTTTGAGCCTCTCCGTTAAGGGGTTGCTCTCGTTGAGCAATCGATTGAATTTCTCGATATTGACATCTCGCATCCAGCAAGGTGTCCAGCAAAGTGTTGGACAGGCCCATTTTTATCCCGTTGAACAGGGGTGGGAACCACGATATAGTGGCAGGCTCTACCATTGAAAGGACAGTTCTATGACGAAGATGAACATCCCGTTTTTTGATTATCCGGCACTTTTCAAGAAAGATCGAGAATCTTATCTCAAGATATTTGAAGATGTGGGTAGCCGTGGAGCCTACATTCTTCAAAAGGATCTGCGAGAATTTGAAGCCAATTTGGCTCAGTTTCTCAAAGTAAAATATGCATTTGGTGTTGCAAACGGGACCGATGCCCTTGTGATTGCCTTGAAGGCTGCGGGGATTCAGGCGGGAGATGAGGTCATCTTACCGTCGCACACATATGTGGCCACGGCAGCTTCAGTGCATTTTACAGGAGGCGTTCCGATTCTTGTTGAGTGTGGTGACGATCATATGGTCTCTGCCAAGGCGATGCGAGAGGCGATCACCCAGAAGACTCGCTTTTTGATGCCAGTGCAACTCAATGGGCGAACCTGCGACATGGATGAGATCCAAAAGGTTGCAAAAGATCACAATCTTATGATTGTTGAGGATGCGGCTCAGGGTCTTGGATCAAAATTTAAGGATCGTTGTGCTGGAACCTTTGGCGCTGCGGGGACCTTTAGCTTTTATCCTGCCAAGGTTTTGGGGTGCTTTGGTGATGGTGGAGCCATTGTAACCAATGATGATCAAATCGCTGAGAGTGTAGCTCTTTTGCGAGATCATGGTCGAAACGATGATGGAGAAATGGTAACTTGGGGATTAAACTCCAGATTGGACAATCTTCAAGCTGCTATTTTGAACTTTAAGCTTAAGAAATACCCAGAAGACATCAAACGACGACGGACCATGGCTCAGATTTATCATGAAGAGTTAAATAAATTGGCAACGGTCAAGCTTCCGCCCCCTCCCAGCCAAGGGGATCACTTTGACGTCTACCAGAATTACGAGATCGAGGCTGATCGGCGTGATCAACTTCGAAGTTTTCTCTCAGATCGTGGGGTCGGCACAATCATTCAATGGGGAGGTAAGGCGGTCCATCAGTTTAAAGGGCTTGGGTTTGATCAGCACCTTCCAGTGACCGAAGCGATGACCAGTCGTTTTGTGATGCTTCCGATGCATGTGGCTTTGACTGACGATCAGATCAAGTACATTTGTGACGGAATCAAAGCATTTTATAAGGCTTAAGAGGATGTCATTGGACAAAGATAGACTCGATGAGCTTTTTGATGCTCATCGTTTTCATGACGCCATAGAGATTGACTCAACGGAACCCATCGATCGACTCCTTGAGGAGCTGCGAATGATGGTTCGGATCCGCAAGGCCGAGGAGAAGATTGGGGATATGGTTGCCGAGGGGCGGGTCAAGTGCCCATGCCACTTAGCGATCGGGCAAGAGGCGATCCCCGTCGGAATTTCTCGATATTTGAGATCCAGCGATCGTGTTTTTGGAACTCACCGGTCTCATGGCCATTTTCTTGCGTTGGGCGCTCCAGTTGAAACCCTTTTTGCCGAAGTGTTGGGGAAGGCCACGGGTTGTTCCAAAGGGATGGGCGGCTCGATGCACCTTTTTGATCAAGGGAGGGGATTTGTTGGTTCTGTTCCAATCGTCTCAGCGACCATCTCTCTTTCGGTGGGGGCGGCACTTGCGGCGACCTTTGATCGACCCACTCGGGACAACTTGGATTTGGGACTCTGTTATTTTGGTGATGGTGCCACTGAGGAGGGGGCATTTCATGAGAGCCTCAACTTTGCGGCGAACTTCAAACTGCCTGTTCTTTTTGTTTGTGAAAACAATCTCTTTTCGAGTCATCTTCACATTCGAGAGCGCCAACCTGCGGACCGAACTTCCCGATTTGCGGAAGCCAACAAAATTGCAGTGAGGTTGGTCGAGGGGAATGACCTCGTGGCGGTGGCCAGAGCTTCTGAGCAGTTGATAGGTTCAATTCGCAGAGGAGAAGGGCCAGCCTATTTGGAGGTGAT
Source organism: Pseudomonadota bacterium (assembly GCA_014584465.1). Lineage (GTDB taxonomy): Bacteria > Bdellovibrionota > Bdellovibrionia > Bdellovibrionales > JACTMU01 > JACTMU01. The sequence continues at coordinate 5,713 of JACTMU010000021.1, forward strand.
CACCTATCGATGGAGAGGCCACGTGGGTCCTCGAGAGGATATTGATGTTGGACTTCAGAGAAAGGATGATCTCTCCCTTTGGAAAAAGAGAGACCCTGTGGATCGTCTTGTGCGAGGTCTGGCTCGCGTTGGAGCGCTGAGCGATAGGGCGTTTCAAATGATCCTGACGGAAGTTCAGAGAGAGATCGATGAGGCGTGGATGAGAGCAGATCAAGCACCTTATCCCGAATCATCTTCGTTATTGGAAATGGTCTATCAGGAGGTGGATTGAGATGCCATCTTACGCTGACGGATTGAGAGAGGGTTTTAACTATCTAATGGAAAATTACAGGGAGGTCTTTGTCATTGGCCAAGGACTTTGGAGTCCCTGGTATGTTGGGTCTTCGATGACCGACCTCGATAAGAAATTTGGAAAGGCACGAGTCATTGACACTCCTGTCTGTGAGGCGGCAACGACGGGTGTTGCGATCGGAGCCTCACTTTGTGGGTATCGACCGATTGTGGTTCATCCTCGTATGGACTTCATGATTTTGGCGACCGATCAGATCGTCAACCAGGCAGCAAAGTGGAACCATATGTTGGGTGGCCAAATGAGTCCACGAGTCACGATTCGAGGGATTGTGAATCGTGGTGGAGAACAAGGTGCTCAGCACTCTCAAGCATTGCACAGCTGGTATGCCCACATTCCGGGGCTTCGAGTTGTGATGCCTGCAACGCCTGTGGATGCCCGAAATCTTTTGATCGCATCGACTCTTTGTGATGATCCCGTTCTTTTTATTGACGATCGTTGGTGTTACGAGTGGGAAGCTCCCTTTGGCCCCATCGATTTGACCCCACTTTCTAAGATTGAGCCCCAAGTTTTGATTGAAGGTCAGGACATCACTTTGGTGGGAGCAAGTTACTCAACGAAGTTGTGCTACGACGCTGCTCAAACCGTCGGTAAGATGGGCATTTCGGCCGAAGTGATCGATTTGAGAGTCGTTAACCCGCTCAAACTGGATCGAGTGCTTAAGTCAGTTTCAAAGACGGGACGACTTCTTGTGGTGGATGGGAGCTGGGAGAATTGTGGATTGGCAGGTGAAGTTATCGCTCAGATTTGCCAAAGGATGCCACTTGAAGAACTTAAGTGCAATCCACAGCGAATGACGCTGCCTTCGGCGCCGGCTCCTACCAGCAAATATTTGGAGCAGCAGTACTATCCCAAAGAGAAGGATGTCGTTGATCGTGTGAAAGAGATGGTCGCAGGAGGGCGAAAGCAATGAAGCGGGCGTTTGATTTCTTCGTGTCGTTGATGGGACTTTTGGCATTGAGTCCATTTCTCATTGTCATCTGTTTTTTGATTTGGCTTCAGGACTTTCACTCTCCCTTCTATGTGGCAGATCGAGTGGGTCGATTTGGAAAGTTGTTTAAGATGGTCAAGCTTCGTTCGATGGTGGTGAATGCGGATAAGTCGGGGGTGGACTCAACCTCGTCGGCGGACCGAAGAATCACGGCGGTTGGAAGGATTGTGCGTTCCTATAAGTTGGACGAGTTTTCACAATTGTGGAATGTACTTAAGGGGGAGATGAGTTTGGTGGGGCCGAGGCCCAATGTAAAACGAGAGACGGATCTGTACACTCAGGAGGAGCAGCGACTTCTCACATTGAAGCCTGGAATTACCGACCTGGCGTCCATTGTCTTTGCAGATGAGGGAGAGATACTTAAAGACAGTCGTGATCCCGACATCGATTACAATCAGTTGATTCGCCCGTGGAAAAGTCGTTTGGCACTGGTTTACGTGGATCAAGGTGGCTTTCTTCTCGATCTTCAAATCATTTGGCTCACCGTTTTGGCTATTTTATCCAGGTCGCGTGCTTTGGAGGGCGTGGAGAAGGTTCTCAAGGAGCTCAATGTGGATACCGAGGTCATTCGTGTGGCCAGACGACTGGAGCCTCTTAAGCCTGCGCCTCCACCAGGTTCGGATCAGATCGTCGTCTCAAGATCGGTTTAGATTCAGATCGAATTTTGGATCTGAGCTAGATCCTAGTGGTTGAACCACTAGTTTGCAGATCGATGGCGTTGGATGGTCTTTTCGAAGTGAGAGATCATTTCTGAATAGATTTGGTGGCGCGAAAAGTGTTGATCAAAGACCCTGACAGCATTTCGACTGAACTGACTCCGTAGTTCCTGATTTTGCAGCTTTTGAATGCCGTCAACAAGGCTCTGGGCGTTTGAGGCCTCATAGGTGAGGCCACAACCCTCTGTCTCCAAGAACTCTTTGGCTTCCCCTTGGAGAGTTGATAAGAGAGGAAGTCCTCCACACAGGTATTCAAAAAATTTGTTGGGGAGACCTTGCGGAGCTCCTTTGGCGTAAGCAGCAAGTCCGACGTGGCAAGAGCGAAGGAGCGTGGCAATTTCAGGTGTGTTGACCCAGCCCAAATAGAGTACATTTTTCAATTCTCGACTGGCGGATTCCACAAGCTTCTGATTTTCGCCCTGACCGCAAATGACAAATTGGACCTCACGGCTCATTTTGTTTTGAGTACCGTTTTGGGCCAGCTGTCGAGCAGCCGCAATGATGGTTTCGACATCGTAAGTTCTGCCAAAAGTTCCTATGAAGAGACATAAAAAGTGGTTGAGATCCAATCCCCTCTCCTTCAGCTTAGAGAGAGTCTTTGAGATCTGATCTTCCGTCAGGGATGGTTTTTCGTAACCAAGATAGAACAGCCGATCCAACTCATGACGAGGGCGCCTAGCATAGTTGAGAGCCCAGTTCAAATATCCATTGGATATTCCAATCAAACCTGTGGCCTGTTTCATAAGAGAATGAGTATCCCTCCTCATCTTCATCAAGGATAAGTTTGCAAGCGGCTGTAAGAATGGGGGAACTTGATCCACAAAAATGTCGGGCCATAGATCCCGAATGTCGACCAAAACAGGCACATTCATTTTGATCCCAAACTGGGTCGCCACATAACTGAGACCAATCGTGGGGAAAGCCGAAAAGATAAGATCTGGAGGAGACTCTTTGTGGATCGCCTCCCTGAAGCTCTGGGCAATCTGGTGATGATCTAGAATTCGAGCGATGGAGACGTTTCTCTTATATCCTCGTGAGCGTAAGACACGAATGGTCCAATTTTCGGACATCGGAATGACCTGATCACTCTCAAAGCGTTGTCTCTTCTTAAAATGATCAAAGGAAGAGGTCCACCAGGTGACCTTGTGACCACACTCAGAGAGCCTTTGGCTTAGACCACCTGCACGATGAAGGCGAATCTGATCGCCATCCATAGGCAATGGCTCCCCAATGGCCACAATCCAAATGTTTAAGGGAGTGCCAGGTTCCTTATGCTGGTCACGACAAGTCAAATTCAAGATTGCTCTCTTTCTGATCCTGCCTGGATGCGTCCAGCATTGGGAACCTAGCGCACATCAATCAGACTTTACCAACAAGCTGGAAGGCGATGATCAGAGCATAGATGACGAGGGACTCGATCAACGCAAGACCAATGATCATTGGAACAAAGATCTTTCCCTGAGCCGCAGGATTTCGTGCGATCCCTTCAAGGGCCGCTGTGGCAGCTTTGCTTTGTCCGAGAGCGCCTCCAAAGGCCGCAATCGAAATGGCAAGTGCTGCACCAAGGGCGATCATGCCCGTGTCGCTGCCACCTTCACTGGCAAGTGCTGGTGAAGCTGCAAGCATGGTAAGAATTGTAAGCATACTCTTGTTTAATCTCTTCATTGTTTTCCTCCTCAGAAGTGTTTAGTGATCATGAGCCGTGGCCATTGAAACGTAGACCATCGACAAGAGTGTAAAGACAAATGCCTGCACGAAGCAGACAAAAAGACCCAACATATAAAAAACAACAGGGATGCCAATTGGAACCAGGTCTAAGAAAATACCCAATACGGTGTGGTCACCTGTCATGTTTCCAGCAAGACGAAGTCCCAAACTCATCGGACGAACGGCATGGGAGATCAATTCAATGGGAAGCATGAGCCAGGCAAGCCAGATCACAGGTCCCATGAAGTGCTTCAGATAAGGAAGCCCATGCTCTTTGAGCCCCATGAAATTGTAGACAATGAAGGTGAAGAGTCCAACCGCCAAAGTTGTATTGAGATTGTCTGTGGCTGGGGTCATTCCCGGAAGAAGACCAAAGAGATTGTTGACAAAGACAAATATAAAGATGGCGCAAAATAGGGGGATGAATTTTCGTCCCTCTTCTCCGGCAACCATATCAGAAAGTCCCATGATGAACTCGACAAGAACTTCGCAAATGCCCTTGATCGAAAAACGCCCCGCAGGGGTGATGGCCTTCTCGCCTTTTCCTAAACTTGCTCGTGCCGCCAATGAAAAGAGTATCAGCAAAAGAGTGACACACGCTGCAGTTGCTACGTGAATGTAGTGGTGTCCCACCCCCGGGATCAGCTGCGTCCAATTAAAGTGTTCCATCCGTTCTCTCCTGGTGTCTTGGGCGATGGGAAAGCCTCTCTCTGGAACGCCGCTATGAGACTTGGAAGAGTTTAGGTCTCTTCATGGCGTGGTGCAATACACAAGCTAGGCTCTCAGATCGATTCTCAAAACACGTTTTCGATGAATGTTTTAGGAGATTGGATACAAGGGCCCTGAAATGAAGGCAACATCTTTTTAGGACATTTGAAAAAAACCAGAAAAGGACTCCGTAAAATATCGAGAGACTTTCATGTCTGTTGAGAAGGTGTTGCCTGTCAATTGGGCTTTTCTCTTAAGTTGATTCCAAAAATCCTTTGGATTGGGAAGATGCTCCCAAACACTGGGAAGAAAGGTGCCCTGATGAACCCCATATTCAAGAATCAATCCATCTCGAAAAGGCACGATCTGTTCAAGAAGATCGGCTTCGTTTTGAAAGGTGATTGGTTGGGGTGGTGTGAGGACCGAGATCTGACATCTAAGACTCTCAAGCTCCTTCTCTTGCAGCGGTAAAAAGCGGGGGTCTTCAAATGCTGCGGCATAAGCATTGTGGCAAACGTCATGAGCAAGCGAACGAAAGGGGGTCAGCACTCCGATGCAACCGCGAAGTTCACCATTTTTTTCCAAAGTTACAAAGGTGGCACGCACTTGCTCCAACATCTCTGGAAAAGGCAGATCCTTCGGTGGAAGAGCGGGACCACGATGCCTCAAGCCATTGAGAATCGATCTCCAGGCCAAGTGAAGCAGATAGCTCTGAACCTCCTTAGGAATTTTCGAGATAGGATCAACAGGGGTTGGTGTCGTGTTCATAAAACCCGTAGGCTCCATAGCCAACCACTTGGCTCTTGCGTCCCAAGGGGCCAAGCCCCGCTGTGTCGCCTGAATTTCTCAAATCAAGGACCTGGCTTTTTAAGTTCATCTCATGGGCAATTCGTAAAAGGCCAGCGATGGCAATGGCTCCACAGGCGCGGTCGCCATCGAGAAGATCCTTCCATCGTCCCTCAAGGATGGATCGAGAAGTGCTCTCATCGATCTCTTTGGCAGCATCGTACTCCAAATAGTGGCTCAGATCCGAACTGATCACGATGAGGGTCTCTGGGCCACCCCAAACCGAGCGCAAGGTCTCTCCGACGTCTTCGGGTGAGATTCGACCCACAAGCAAAGGTAAGATCTTAAAGTCTCCAAGAATCTTTTGCAGAAAAGGCAAGTGGACTTCAAGACTGTGTTCGTCAAGATGAGCTTCATTGCAAATCTCCACCCACGGATAGACCCGCACTTTCTCAACCAGTGTGGGATCCACAAGAACTTTTCCAAGAGGCGTCAAAAATGTGGATACATCGGGCAGTGCAATCCCTCGGATCCCAAGTCGATGAGCAGGGCCCACAAGGATCACCTTTTTGATCTCATCTCGACGATTCAAAATCTGAGAGTAGGCCGTTCCCGCAACAGCTCCTGAATAGATGTACCCGGCGTGAGGTACGATGAGAGCTTTGGGATGAAATCCACCCTTAGATGAGATGGAGACTTTTTGATCCTTCAGAAATGAATCAATGGATGCAGACAACTCTCTTTGATCTTTGGGGTAGAAGAGACCTGCAACCGCAGGTAGACGAACTTTATCCACTGACAGAATTTTTAATCTCACTCATTACAAACCGGAGACGTCCAACAAGGCCATCCAGACGGTCTAAATTTTTGTGGAGCTTGGTCAAAACATCGTTGCCACCACTTTGAGATTCAGAAATCGTAGAAGTTGGCGAGTAAAATGAAACTGTCCCACCGTTTCCAATCAACACTTCGGTTTCACGAGCTGTCTTCTTCTTACCTGTCGTATTCCCAACATCCATTTGGGCCATTTGAGTCTCCTTCAAAGCAATCACATTTATTCGCTGGGCCTCAAAGTGCCCCTCTACAGGTCACTTTTATGATACCACACACTCTCATTACAAATCTATATGGGAATTATAAATAATAGCCTCAACGATCAACAACCTAAATTCCCTTAAATTTTCTATAACTCTCTTGCGACTTGCGTGAACGGGAACAATGCAGCAATCACTCAGTCCGCGTGCAACGGTCAGAAACTGAATTGGAGGCAATGACCATCACTCAATATTCGCAACTGAGTGAGTCAAGATCCTCTTTGGTGGGATCACGGCGAATCCTCGCATTTGCCAAGGTCTTTGCCATGACGCTTCCTGCGTCTTCTTCATTATGAGAAAGACCCAAAACGTGGCCAAGTTCATGAACGACAAGGCTCTCAAAATCAACCATTCCCGATTCACCTTCTTCGCTGGTTGAAAAATCAAAGCCGTAATCATTGATGATCATGTCTGCTTCATTGATTTGATTGCCCATCCAGTAGACCGTCGTACGTGCTTGCTCGCAGGCACCTGGAGAAGAGGGCCGTGAGGAACAACGAGTTCCATCTCCCCAACTGTCGCTCCAATAGATGATCGACTGCTGATCTTTAGCGGGAGAGTCTCCTCCAGAGACGACTCCACCATACTTAAAGAGTTGTCGTCCCCGAGCCCGCTCCCACCGTTCGATCGCCGATAGGATCGCATCGTAATAGTCCTCGGGAACACTCTCATCAATAAAGATCGTAATGGGGGTCTGATCCTTCCAAGAGACTCGCTGCAATTTACTATTTTGAACAAAATTGCATGAGTTCTCAGGTTGAAAAATCTGCCCGCAAGCCTGAATGATGGCAATAATAACTAAACCAACGGTCAACTTCAGTTTCATAATACGTGAGCCTCCACTCACCTCATAGTGCCAAAAGAGTGCCAGAATGAGACACGGGATGAGACTGCTAACGTGTTGAAATTACACAAAAAGAGGTTCCCTCTTTCAGAGGAGATCGTCAACTCCCTGATGGGCTCTGCCATCACAAATCCACTCATTTTCCCAAAAAGATCCTAAGACATTCGTAATCTATTGAAATTTCTACACAATATAGGTGTCAAAACTTTTGACACCAATTTGCGTCATGGAGCAAAAGTTGGCGCTCCCTCTCAAGTCCCAAATCCAAGAAAAAATTTCATGATTTCGGACACCACCCACCTTAGGTCGCGGTGAAATCGAAAATAGTGAGGGTTTTCGAGGCCTTTTGGAGCCAAAATGGCCCCGTTTGAGTTGGCCCTAAGTTTGCTACTAGACTTTAGTGACACACCGGCTCGTTCACAATCGTGAGACCGAGGGGCCACCAGACACATCAAATTAATCCAACCATCGGCACTTGGGGGGCAAGGCTCCCCAACCCGCCTTTTTTCTTGAATTGGCACAAAAGGTAGTCTTTAAATTCAACTGCGAAATGAAGTAGTTTATCCCAGATCCGAAATGGGCGAAGATGCTGTCAGATCTGGGTTTCAAAACGTCTGAGAAGGGGTGCGGTTCGATGGCTCGTGCAGAGGAGTTGGAGATGGAGATTCGCGGTCAAGGGGAAGAGATCTTTCGTTCCATGGGATCTGAATCAAAGAACATTTTTCATCGAGATTGGTGGTATGGCCAAGTGATGGATTGGTCTATGAAAAATGTTCGATTTAAGACCCAGATGTTTCGGTTTGTGGATGTTTTACCCACCCTGGCGTCAAGTCAGGAGGTCACTCGGCACATTCGGGAGTATTTTCAGAAAGATGGTGAATTGCCTCCCATCATGAATGTGGGGCTAGGCGTGGGAGCTCTTGCCCCAGGGCTCGTGGCAGGGACCATAAGAAAGAATGTCACGCAGATGGCCAAGATGTTTATTACTGGTGAGTCACCTCAGGAAGCACTTCCAACACTTAAGAAGGCTCGTGATCAGGGGATTGCATTTACCATGGACCTTTTGGGTGAAGCGACATTGAGTGAAGTTGAGGCTCAGGAGTATCAACATAGATATCTTGAGATGATCAATTGGCTTGGGGAGAGCTCTTCATCTTGGCCAACCGTGGAGTCGATCGATCGTGGTCACGATGGGACTCTTCTTCCCAAGGTGAATGTCTCAGTGAAATTGAGTTCCCTCTATTCCCAGATCAATCTTAAGGCGTGGGAAGCAACGAAGTCGATCCTTAAGGAACGCATGCGCCCTCTGTTTCGGGCCACCGTTGCTCAGCGCACATTCTTAAATGTCGATATGGAAAACTACGATCTCAAAGATCTCACACTGGAAGTCTTTAAGGAGATGATCAGTGAGAGTGAGTTTCAAAATTATCCCTATTTTGGGATCGTGATTCAAGCCTACCTTCGTGATTCGTTGGCAGATATTGACGATCTTGTCTCCTTTGCCAAGACTCGCAAGGTACCTTTCACCGTTCGTTTGGTGAAGGGCGCCTATTGGGACTATGAGACCATTGTGGCCTCTCAACGTCATTGGTCGATACCTGTTTATACAAACAAACAGGAGTCGGATGCCAATTTTGAGAGCTGCGCGAAGGTTTTACTTGCGGCGTTTCCCCATATCCACGTAGCGCTCGCCTCGCACAATGTGAGGTCGTTGTCCGCAGCTTTGGTGGAGGCTCGTCGTCTTAAGGTTGACCCCAAAGGGTTTGAAATTCAGATGCTCTATGGAATGGCCGAAGGTATCAAAAAGGCTTTTGTGAAACTTGGTTATCGCGTCCGCGAGTATGCTCCTGTCGGAGAGATGCTGCCGGGTATGGCCTATCTTGTAAGAAGGCTTCTTGAAAACACATCCAATGAGTCGTTTCTGCGATCCAAATATGTCGAAGGAGTTTCCGCAGATGAGCTGCTGAAGGATCCGCGCCACAATCTTGTCCCAAGTTCTGCCCATTGGCCTCAGAGCGATCGTTTTGAGAATGAGCCCCTTGTGGATTTTAAAGTGAAGGTTCAGCGTGACTCGATGAAGGAGGCTTTGAACCAGGTACGAAGAGAAAACCAGGGGAAGAAATGGCCACTGGTTCTCAATGGGAAAGCCATTTTGAACGGGCGATTCATTGAAAGCCGCAATCCTTCTTCCCCCCAAGAGGTTCTTGCCCAAGTGGCTGTCGCAGGGACGGCTGAAGCGGAAATGGCTTTGAAGATGGCACGTGATGGTTTTCGAAAATGGTGTCGAGTCTCTGTAAACGAGAGGGCTAGGGTGATTGAAAAGGTTGCCGATCTCATTCAACGAGATCGAATGAAGCTCTCGGCGCTTGCAGTTTTGGAGACTGGAAAATCTTGGTCGGAGGCCGATGGGGATGTTGCTGAGGCGATCGATTTTTGTCGCTATTATGCCGTTGAGATGAAGAGGTTGGGGAAGCCACTTAAGATGGGAAGCGTCTTAGGAGAGACGAGCCTCTATCAATACCGAGGACGAGGGGTGGCGGTCGTCATTTCACCATGGAACTTTCCGTTGGCAATCATGACGGGGATGGCGGCCGCTGCGCTGGTTGCTGGAAATAGCGTCATCTTAAAGCCAGCCGAACAGAGTTCGGTGATGGGGGCCTATTTGATGGAACTTCTGCGTGAAGCAGGAGTTCCAAGTGAGGCTGTTCACTTTTTACCTGGTTACGGGGAAGAGGTCGGCGATTATCTTATTCGGCACAAAGGGGTGGACATCATTGCATTTACAGGTTCGCGTGAGGTCGGACTGCACATTTTGAAGTGTGCATCTGAGGTGAAAGAGGGACAGCTCAATGTGAAGAAGGTGATCATCGAGATGGGCGGTAAAAACGCCATCATCGTGGACTCCGATGCAGATCTTGACGAGGCCATTTTGGGAGTTGTCTACTCTGCCTTTGGTTTTCAAGGGCAGAAGTGCTCCGCCTGCAGTCGAGTCATCGTTTTGGAGGAGGTCTATGATCGATTTGTCACTCGGCTGATTGAAGCCACTCGAAGCATCAAACTGGGGGCTGCCGAAAATCCCGATTCCTATTTGGGGCCGGTGATCGATGAGGAAGCCTTTAAAAAGATTCGAACCACGATTGAAGGCGCAAAGGCGAGGGGGTGTCGCCTTCTGTATGAGGGAGAGGCACCTGCAGGAGGCTATTTTGTGGCTCCTACGATTTTTGGAGATGTGGCTTCAAATGATCCTTTGGCTCAAGAGGAGATCTTTGGACCCGTATTGGCGGTTTTGCGAGCTCAAAATTTGGATCATGCAATTGAGATGGGCAACGGAACTCAATATGGCTTAACTGGAGGGCTCTATTCTCGAAGTCCCTCTCATATTGAACGGGTGAAGGAGGAGTTCGAGGTGGGTAACCTCTACATCAATCGAGGGATCACTGGAGCTTTGGTCGAACGCCACCCGTTTGGAGGGTTTAAGATGTCGGGCATTGGCAGTAAAACAGGCGGGCCAGATTATCTACTTCAGTATTTGGAACCAAGATGTGTGATTGAAAATACGATGAGACGAGGCTTTGCCCCTACGACTGAAGAGAGTTAAGGGTATTGCTGTGCGTTGAGAGAACGTTTTGGATTTTCCGAACTATCTCAGCCTCTTTTTTTTTGGGTAAATTGATTTCCATTTACTTTTAAAAAAAAACATTCAGAATAGATCTTGTTTGGGGGACGGTAGTTTTTATCGTTTCTTCTCGAATGGATATGCAAAATGGTTTGCAATCACACAATTTTTGATAAAAGGAATTGTACCATGAAGAGACAAGTGATGACAATTTTGACCGTTGCAATTGCTTCTTTGATAACTTTAGTTATGAGTTCAACAAGCTTGGCAACCGAAAAGAAGAACTTAAATAACAACCAAAAAATGACTCCGCCACCGACTTCAGGAAGTAGTGATGTGAAGGTAGAGTCCAATCAGGACAGTGGTTATGATGCCAACTCTATTGAGGAGGAAGAACAGTTGATCGAAGATGGGTACCAAGGCGATGATGGTGAAGGGGCAATGGATTAAGAATGAGTTAGGGGCGCACGCAGTCGTTGCGTCGATTTGCCCATTTCTTGTGGGCGAAGGGAAATGATTTTTGCCGTCGGGGTTGATCGACAAGATCAAATTGGAGAACGAGGAAGTGGAAAAAACGCAAGTTGAGCGGGAGATAAGGAGTATGAAAGTGAGTAAAATTGGGATGCGATCAGATTTTTTGTTGTATGGACTTCTACTTTTTTTTGGATTGTCCTTTGCGGGCTGTACAAAGTGCTCTCGTGAAGAGGGGGCCGAGGCTCCACCTGCGGTAGAAAAGGAGTCAGATCAGGATTCAGCGGTTGCACCGCCTCCTCCCGGTGAATCGCAGATGGGTGAAGAAGAATCCATGGGTGAATCGGATGTGGGGGAAGGTGATGATTCCATGCCATCTGGCGATCAAGGTGAAGCTCATGGTGGCGGTCAGGGCGAGGAGTGGCCTGACGAGGAGCCCATGGATGCCGAAGAGGATCATGATTAATCTATGGTAGGAAGAAGATTCACACTTTCCATAATCATGCTTTTCAGTGTGCTGTCGGCCTTAAGTCTCATGGGCGCAACGTGTGCTCGTGAGGATGATGGTGCTGGTGGATTTGAGCAGGAACAGCTTCAGGATTCTGATGCGGAGTATGAAGAACCTTAATCTCGGATCTGGTGGCGGCTTTGATGATTTTTTGTCTCAATGTCATTGAGACATTCAATAAAAAAGTCAGACTTTGTGGACGTGAAGTGAGCCCAGAATGCGATAGAACATAAGAAAGAGGAGAGCTGCTGCAAATCCAGTTAAGGTTCCTCCAATGTGAGCCATGTGAGCAACTCCCCCTTGCTCAGGTATTGTTCCGAGAAGACCACGAAGATCTGAAAGCAAAAAGTAGGCAAGGACCACCCAACTCGGAAGATAGACAAAGCCGTGATAGCCTTTGAGGGGCAGGAGGTAGTAGAGGAAAGAAACTCTCCGCTTCCAATAGAGTATGGAAAAGAGCCCCATGAGACCACTGACCGAACCGCTCGCGCCCACCAATGGAGCTAATGAGAGACCACTTACAGCGACAAATGCGATCGCTGCAATGATTCCTGAGCCCAAATAGAGAAGAAGAAGTGGAATGCCTCCAACTCTTTTTTCAAGTAGAGATCCAAAAATCAACAGGAACCACATGTTGACCAGGAGATGCATGAGGTCCCCGTGAATGAACTGATAGGACGTCCAGCGAAAGAGATCGTTGTTGGAGACATTGACTCCAAAGAGGGAGCCGGGCTGATCCATTTGAAGTTTTTTGACGTCTTCATAGTGGATCTTCCAGTTGAGGTAGGCCACTTGGTCTCCATGATAAGAGAAATTGGAGGCTTCATCAAAAAAGAGCGAATCTCTGAGGGAGAGTACCGCAAGGGTTTTGATCTGAACTGCTTCACCAGCTTCGGCTCGATCCGAGATTTTTTTCAGGATCCGTGAATATCTTTCGGGCCGACTTCGAATGAATTGTGAGTAGACCTGTCCTTGTATGAGCAGATACTTCTCATCACGAAGACTTTGGTCAAGATCCCAGCGGCTCTTTCCGTAAAGGTATGAGGTAAGACAGAAGACGATGACATTGAGTAGGAACAGGAGCCAGGTTATGGGTGCACGACGTGGACTTAACACTCCTTTTAGAAAAGGTAGGATCATCGATGCATTCCATTCAGGCGCTTGACGGCCTCTTTGTATTCGGATTCAACTGGGTCAACGCTCGAAGGGCTTCGATCAGGTTGAGTCCTATTTGTGAGAGCATTGAGTGCGCTCAATGCTAGGTGGGAGTTTCCAGTTTGGTACGCGAGCACCACCAATTTCTTTTGAATCTCAACAGAGTAGGGGTCAAGTTCTCTGAGGTGAAGGACCAAGTTGAAGGCCTCAGCCTTCTTTCCAAATTGGAGATATTTCTCTAGGAGAACATTTCCAAGTTGAAGACTGCTTTTGTAGTGGTTGATGCCAGAAGTCCACTCTGCAAGAAGGGGCGTAAGCTCCTCAGAACGTTCGGCCCAACGAGCCAGGCGAATCTTTGCCTCTTTGGAAAACTCTCCGCCAAGCCCCTGTTCTTTGATGAGGAGTTCCTGAAGTTTGAGTTTGGCCTCTTTCATTTGATTTTTTGATGCAAGTTCCAAACTCGCCAACAGAGTCTTTGCTTCAGGGAGCACCATCTTTTGTTGAAGCTCTTCATAGTTGATGGTCGGTCCTCGAGTGCACTCGTTGAAACGGATCCATGTAAGTGCAAAAGATGGCTCAAAGAGAAGAATCTGATTTTCATTCATAAGGTCTTCAAATTTCTTACAACTTCTTGAGGTTGAGAGTTCACATTTCAGGTTGAGTTGTTGGTTGCAAAACCAACTGGCAACATCGATTTGTGAATCGGGGGGAAGATTTTCAAGTGTGATTTCAGCTGCAATTTCAGCCTGCTCCTGCCGATGAAGTCCCCAAAGAGCCTTCAAACGATATTGACCGATGTAACTCTTAAGCCACGAGAAATTGGGAAGATATTGAAGAGTGGAAAGTGCGCGGTCATAATCTCGAATCTTCACGAAGTGTCTTGCGGCCCAAATCTTTAGATAGAGATGTGTTTGAGGAAGAATTTCATCGAGTTCTTGGCTGACGTGATCCAATTGCTCCTGAGCCCAATAGGAGAGAAGGCGGCTGATCATGCAGCTTTCTGAATCTTTCTTGAGCTCACAAGGTTTTTTGAGGTACTTGTGATAGAGATCCTCATCATCTGTGGAGGCAAATGCCAGGGCTAGGTAGGCCATATCTTCGTGAGAAGCCTCTTTCAGCGCATTGTTGGCTTCAAAGGTGAGGCAGCGTTCATCTGTGTGACCGACCGAAAAGAGAGCCATCGCAATCTCAAGTCGAGAGAGGGGATGTGAGCTTTCTCTTTTGCTCTCTTCAACGGCTTCCTCAATGAGGGGACATGCAAGCGCTTCTTCCCCTTCGGATAGATCATAGGAACTTTGTTGAAGTAGGAGTGCTTCGTGATAGGAGTAACCCGAGACAATGCCTACAAGAAGTGAGAAGAGTCCAAAGAAGAAGATGTGGACCAGTGTGCTTTCAAAGATGGAGGGATGAGATGAGTGGGACTGCTTAGGTGCAAGAACGATCGTGTCGGCAATCTTATCATGAAGTGGTCTTCGTTTGTGATCAGAGAGAATGGAGAGATGAGGTATAAGAAAAAGTAGGGACTCAATCCACCAGCCTAAGGCACGCAGAAGAGATTGGATGAAGGTGGGATGTCGATGATTCCAGAGGCAACGAACACGAAGCCCAAAGAAAAGTTTCCCAGGTGTACCTGAAACCAACCAAACAAAGAGGGTCTGGTAAAGTACCATAACTACGGAGAAGAGAGCGAAGTAGATCATCACAGATACGAAAAAGGAACCCTTTTCGCCAACAAGTTGGGAGATGTCCCATTCTCTTGCAACGGGTGCAAGAAGGAGCCTCGCTAGAGGTAAAAATATGAGCGTGTCAAAGATGAATGCCGCAAGGCGATCCAGTGGCGTTGCAAGAGAGATCTGCTCAAGATTGAGAGCGGCACTCTTGCTGTCATCGCTAGGTGAGATCGGATCATCCAAAACCATACTATGGTATCGGAACGGATCTCGCCAAGCTTAAGACAAAAGTCGAGAGCAGGTTTTACGTCAGCCACTACATCCAAGGCAAATTCGATCGTCTTAGGTCTAAGATCCTATTTTGAGATGACATCGCGTACAAGGAGCTTATGAAGTCGTCCGCTCAGATCGAGCTCGAAGTGAGCCTCTCCTACAAGGAGCCCTGCGGCATCACGAAGCGTGTAGATCTCAGATTTGCGATTGTCCACAATTTGAGAAGATTTCTTGAGCGCATCGGCAAAGGAGTTTGGCATCATACTTTTATAATCCAAGATGAACTCAACAGGATTTTCTACATAGGCAAGATGGTCCTCGGAGTGATCTTGGTCTACGAAAAGAATCTCTTGAAGTTTACCCTCTTTGTTGAGGCGAACAGAGTAGTTTCCAGAGAGCCTTTCAAAGAGGAGTCGTTGAAGTTCCGTGGGAGGACGACCGACACTTGCACTTGATCGACCGACTTTCTTGGACAAACTCTTTGCGATCTCATGCTCCCATTTGGTGCGTCGAGAGGAGTGTTTTCGTGGTTGATCCCCAACACTTGCCAGTCCTCGCTCTCCCTGACGAGTAGGGAGGTGATCACTCGAAGTGAAGTAGAGTCCATTTGCCAGGGTGACAAGAAATAAAAGTGAGAGAAGCGAGACCAAAATCCACGTGGAACGCTTCATCTTTGCTTCGCCATGAGATCTCTCGTGACCCTGACGGCCGTCAAGGGCACGGATGGCAGCACGACTCTTTTCCTGGTTGTTGTCACTCATACTCTTTTCCAACAGACGATTCTCTGGGCAAGCCATGACACTCCTCCTTGGTTCACCAACCTTCACTCCCAACTATTGATTCCTTCAGGAGTTAGTGCCAATTCCGTGCCGTGCCTACCTCAATCTATTTCAATCTAGGTGTTGACAAAGTCAACACCTGCCAATTTAGGGCATGACAAAAATAGCGAATCTAAGCTGCACGACGCTTTCGCGCTTCATTTGCGTCAATCTGATAGAGCTTAACCTTTCGATAAAGGGTCGCCCGACCTATTCCCAGAGCTCTTGCAGCTTCTGTCAGGTTGCCATTGTACTCAAAGATGGCATTCTCAATTGCAATGGCCTCAATTTCATTGATGGTGGAGATTTTTCTTGCTTTGGATCCTGAACGGGCCATCATTCGGGTCCCAGAACCCTCATGAGCCTCTTCGGGTGATGGAAAGGGGAGCACATTGCCCATCCCAGTTGTGTTTCGATAAAGGGTCTGATCTGAGTTTTCAACTGTGACTATATCTTTGAGAAAACCTGGCTCTCCTGAGCACTGTTGCCATTCCTTGGTGGAGTAGGTGATCACATCGAGACTGTTGAGATTGCCAAATTGCTGCCCTCTTTGAACAATCTCAACATCATCGCTCACGATGATAATAGTGGAACGCGTCATAATACCTCCTAGGCACTTGGCTTCCCTGGGATCAGGGTGGCCCCATGCAGAGTCTATCGGAGGCGAAGGTCAAAAAGTTTAGCCCAAAATGAAACTCTTTCCTTCAAAAGCGTGTAACTTATTGAATTCTAAGAGTTTTTTTTGAGACATTGGTCTGTGCCGAAATGACTCACAGCTTCATTTTTTGATCGAGCTCAGTCCTTCCAACATTTAAACCCGGTTCCAAAATTAGAATTAGAAAAGGAGATAAAAGTCATCAAAGGTGCTGCCAGAGAGCCGGGTTTAGAATCAGGACGCCTAACGGCGGCCTGATTTAATCTTGACCTGCATTTTGGCAATAAGATGAACTGCCATTTTTTCGTGGACCCGGCACATTTTCAGTTCATCGCGCCTGTAGGAACGTTGGCTTGGGGTCAGCGTGCCCGTTTCAAGTTCCATCTCATAATCGAGCTTGTTGGATCGAATCCCTTCAAGCTCCTTGGTCTGTTGCTTGAAGAGCTTGGTAACACCACTGATTGGAGCAACATCGAGCCACTCTTCGCGACCCTTGTACCATCCTACCATTCTCAAAAATCGAGCCTTATTCTTTGCAAGCGTGAAGAGGGGGTATTGCTCCTCAGGAAGGGCCAGAATGTTGTCAATTCTGTCGAAATCGAAATCGAAATCGGACTCATCGGCATCGAGAAGGCCATCCTCGCCTGCAACAGCTGCAAATGACTCGGGAAATGAACCCCCTACCTTGATTTCGATCTGTTCACCACCCTCTGATATCCATGATTCTTCCATCATAATCCACCCCTCCCAAAGATAAAGATGTGGAAATCTTTATAACACAAAACTTCAAAAAACTAAAGACCCCATTTTCGACTCAGAACCACCCCCACAAGACATGCTGCAAAAGAAAGTACGTTATTTGCCAAGAATGTGGCGAAGAGACCCAACCACTGGTGTCTTTGCGAAAACTCAACAGCCTGTAGTGTGAAGGTCGAAAAGGTCGTTAAGGCTCCCATTCCACCCACGATAAGACCAAGACGCATGGACTGGGTCAAGAATGGAAGAGAATAGAGCAGGCCGGCTAAAAAGCTTCCTAAAACATTCACGATGATCGTTCCCAAGGGAACAGAGTAGCTTGCGGTCAAGAGAGTGATGGCATACCGACACCACGCGCCTACAACTGCAAAGATCGCAATAAGGGTCCAATCTCCCAAAAACATGGGCATCACTCCAAGGAAATGGCAATGGCAAGAATGCCATGTTGAGGGAGGAAGACTCGATCTGTTCGAATCGACTCCGTGGTTTTCTTGCTGACGGTTGTTCCGTCAGAAACCTCAACTGTGATATTGATTTGATTGAAGTTTTGAATCGACTCAATTCGATGGGGATCCGTCAACACTTGAAACTCATAGCCATCGGAAACAGATCTTTGGCCCTTAAAGAGGAGGAACCGCTGTTCATAGGTGACCGCTCCACTGACCTTGATCTTCTTATCTTCGCTTTCACAGGAGGATTGAGTGTAGGTTGAAAAACGTGTCGCATTTTCTGGCGTTTCATTGAGATCTTCGCTTGTGATGTCTTCAAATCCTTCTGGTAACTTGGTCTCCTGAAGAAGAGTCTCCCAGTTCTCACTACTGATTCTCATATTGTCTTTAACGACCCCAACTCTCAGGGGCTCACCATTGCCTGAGGAGCATAAGACAGGGCTGTTGCTGCCATTTTCCGAGAGCACCCTGCGCGAGATGGTCTCCAGCTCCTTTTCAAGGTTGGTTTGGATCTGTTTGAGCCGCTGGTCCATCAACGAGGCGATCTTATCTTCATCTGGGAGTTGGCGATCCACAGGAGAAGATGCGAGGACCTCATTCGTCTCCTTGGAGTTTGAGTTGCTGTGATGCTCACCTTTATTCGGAGGAGGTTGAGCGTCGCTCTTTGGGGAGGCAACGTCGTAGGGGTTCTTGTCCGAGCCCTTTTTCTTCTTGGAATCATCGCTTTCGTTTTTTTCGCTCTCGCCCGATCTCGAGGTACGAGATGAGGTCACGGCTGCACTCTTGGCGACTTGATTTGAGCCATAGGAGCCATAGTTTGATTCGGATAGCTCACTGCTCTTTGTGCATCCTGCGGTCCCAAAGGCCGCAATGAGTAGAGTTGTAAAGATTGCTTTTCGTGTGATCATAAAATTCCCTCTCCCAATCCAGAGTGAAAACTCCGGCCTATTAATGCAGAGCATTATATCACGAATTTTGAGATTGAACAGGGTCACCATCGATCATGAAAAAGTTTACATGGCCGTGTCGTAAACTGTCTCTGAAATGCATCTGAACTTCACCTGAACTTCATCACAACCGTTGAGACTGGCATCAGGTGGTGGATCCCTTTGGTTTTCGACAATTAGAAATTAGAATTTCGAAATTACAATTTAGCACATGACTTTGTGGTCATCTTTGATATTGATGAAATCTGTATTTCTCGAGTGCAAGGAGGAAGGGGAGATGATTCCATACATAAAGGGAAAAATTACAAAGCAGGCCCATGTTGATATCCCCGAAGGTTGTGTTGAAGAAGAGATGGGGAGAGAGGGTTTTTTTGGAAGATATGCCCATCTTTTTCGAAGTGAGCCTCCAACCAACTGGACAAGGATCGAAGGTCCTCTTCGTCCTCACGCATATGATTTCAACAAGGTTTCAGGAATCATGGAGAGCCCTAAGAATCGTCTAACCTATTTTGAAAACAGGGATCTCAAGATCTCCTTTTTTTCGATCACAAGTGAGATGAACTCCTTTTTTCGAAATGCCGACGGCGATGATCTCTACTTTGTTCATCGTGGCCGTGGTGAGGTGGAGACTGATTTTGGACCACTTAGCTATGAAGAGGGTGACTATCTGTTGATTCCAAGAGGAACGGTGGTCCGATTTCTCCCACGAACAGCTACGATGACCTTGTTGATTGAAAGTTCAAGTGAGTTCAAATTTCCTGAAAAGGGGTTGTTGGGGCACCATGCCCTTTTTGATCCGGCTGTATTGACTGTTCCAGAGCCCTCCACGCCGCCCTCAAGGATTGCAAAGGCGAGTGAATATCGATTGGACATTCAGAGAGTTGGTGAGATCACTTCAGTCTACTATCCAAACCCTCCCATCAATGCGCTAGGATGGAAGGGCACTCTTTCGCCTTGGAAGCTCAATGTTCGGGAAATTCGTCCGATCAGCTGTGAACGGTATCATCTGCCGCCGTCGGCTCATACAACTTTGGTTGCGAAGAATTTTGTAATCTGTTCCTTTTTGCCGCGGCCATTGGAGACGGGTGATCCTGGTGCTCTTCGTGTGCCCTTTTATCACTCCAATATTGATTATGATGAGGTGATCTTTTATCATTCAGGTGAGTTTTTTTCACGATCCACCATTTCTGAGGGTATGTTGACATTTCACCCCCAGGGAATTCACCATGGACCCCACCCAAACGCCGTGGAGCGATCCCACAGCGTGGAGAGGACCAATGAGATTGCGGTGATGATTGACACTCGATATCCGCTTCATCCGACTCAAATAGCGTCAAAAATCGAGATTCAAGATTATTGGAATTCATGGAAATAAGGAGTGATGATGATGTCTGTAAATGAATTGGGACTCATGGGAATTGAGTTTGTTGAATTCACCTCACCCAAACCGAGCGAAATCGAAACTACGTTTCGAGATTTGGGGTTTTCAAAGATCAAACGACACAAGAGGCGAGCCATCGATCTTTGGCAGCAGAATGACATTCACTTTTTGTTGTCTCAGGAAGATGGATCATTTGCTCAATCTTTTTCCAAAGCCCATGGTCCAAGTATATCGTCCATGGGTTGGCGATTTAAGGATGCCAAACTGGCTTGGGAGATGGCGGTAAAGAGAGGGGCATCTCCATGCAAGAGAGGGGATTATGAAGATTCTTTGGGTCAACCCATTCCTGCAGTCTATGGCATTGGTGAGAGTCTGATCTATTTTTTGGATGCAGGATCTTCGGATCGAGTTTATGAAAATCTTCAATTTGCGGAACACCCTTCTCCGGACCTCAGACAATCCTGTGGATTCATTTTGGTGGATCACCTGACCAACAATGTTTATCAAGGAGCACTCAAAAAGTGGGCTCAATTTTACAAGGAGATTTTTGATTTTTCAGAGGTGAGGTATTTCGACATACGGGGACAGAAGACGGGACTCAAGAGTTATGCGCTCAGATCTCCTTGCGGAACCTTTTGCATTCCGATCAATGAGGGGAGTGAAAAGAAATCTCAAATCAACGAGTACTTAGATGTCTATCATGGCGAGGGGATTCAGCACATTGCCTTTATGACCCATGACATTTGTAAATCACTATCTCAAGTCGGCTCCTCGGTGAATTTTTTGGACATTGAGCCCAGCTACTACCGAGAGGTTTTCGGACGGGTTCCCAACGTATCTGAGAACCATAGTGAGATTGAGAAGTATTCCGTGCTGGTCGATGGCGATGTGCGTGGTTATCTCCTTCAGATTTTTACAAAGAATCTGGTAGGACCAATTTTCATTGAGATCATTCAGAGGAAGAACCACCTCTCTTTTGGTGAGGGGAATTTTGGGGCGCTCTTTCGATCCATTGAACTGGATCAAGAGAAGCGGGGGTATCTCAAATGAAGCTTGCATCGCTGAAGGAAGGTCGTGATGGTGAGTTGATCGTGGTGAAGCGAGACCTCTCCTCTGCGGTTCGGGTCCGTGGTGTGGCCAGGACGATGCAAGAGGCGTTGGATCACTGGTCCAAGGTGAAAGGACCACTTCAGGAGATCTCTCAAGATCTGAACAATGGCAAATCGACACTGAACTCTTTTCGTCTTCAGTTTGAAGAACTGGCCGCTCCACTTCCTCGCGCCTATCAGTGGGTGGATGGGAGTGCCTACCTCAATCATGTTCAGTTGGTGAGAAAGGCGCGCGGTGCCGAGATGCCCGAGAGTTTTTGGACCGATCCGCTCATGTATCAAGGTGCCTCGGACTCTCTTTTGGGGCCAAGAGAGCCCGTTCAGGTGGCGGACGAGGCCTGGGGAATTGATTTTGAATCTGAAGTGGCCGTCATTACAGATGATGTGCCCATGGGTGTGACCACTGAGAGGGCCAAAGATCACATTCAACTTCTGGTTTTGGTCAATGATGTCAGCCTTCGTAATTTAATCCCAAGCGAGCTGGCCAAGGGATTTGGTTTTTTGCATGGGAAACCTACCACCTCATTCTCTCCTGTGGCAGTTTCACCTGATGAACTTGGTGCAGCGTGGAAGGATTGTAAGGTTCACTTACCGCTAAAGACCTATTTGAATGAAAAACTTTTTGGTTCCCCCAATGCAGGTGTGGAGATGAATTTTAACTTTGCGCAACTGATTGCTCATGCAGCCAAGAGTCGCCAATTGACGGCAGGATCCATTGTGGGATCGGGGACTGTTTCTAATAGTGATCGGAGTAAGGGGTTTTCTTGTATCGCAGAGCAAAGGATGGTGGAGACCATAGATTCGGGCAAGGCTGTAACTCCATTTGCCTCCTTTGGTGATCGCATTCGCATTGAGATGTGTGATGAAAAGGGAGACTCTATTTTTGGTTCCATTGACCAGAAAATTGAGAAGTATGGAGGAAAGTTCCGTTGAGTTTGCGTCTCTATCACTATTGGAGATCTTCTTGCAGTTGGCGTGTCCGATGGGCTTTGGCCTACAAAGGGATTTCATGTGAATATGTTGCAGTGAATCTGTTGACGGATGAAGCCGAGGACCCAGAGTATCGAAAGAAGAATCCGTTTTCAACAGTTCCAACTTTGGAAATTGTGGATGAGAAACGATTTTTGACCGAATCTATGGCCATCGTGAGCTGGCTGGATGATGGTTTTTCAAACACGCCTCGTCTGCTCTCTCAAGACCCGTGGAAGCGCGCAAAGATTTGGCAACTGGCTGAAATTGTCAATGCAGGGATTCAGCCACTTCAAAATCTCAGAGTGCAAAAACGGGTGTCAGATGATCCTGCAGTCAGGTCCGAGTGGTCCCAGCACTGGATCGCGTTGGGTTTTACTGCGTATGAAAATCTTGTTGCTGAAACTCAAGGGAGATTTTCGGTGGGAGATGAATTGAGCCTAGCAGATTTGTGCTTGATCCCCCAGCTCTACAATGCTCGACGAAATGAGATGGATCTGCAAAGCTTTCCTCGAATTTTGGAGATCGAGTCCAATTGTTTGGCTGAGCAATCCTGTAAGATTTCGTCCCCCGATCAATTTAAGATCTAGTGGTTGAACCACTAGGAGGTCTTTTTCTTTCTCGAACGATAGGAAGATTGGTCCAATTCGATTTCGCTGAATTCATTTCCGGAGACATCATTTGTACGAATCGAGGTGTTCTGTGGAGTTGGGGGAGATGGCGGTGAAGATTTCCCCATGGATTGAATTCGATCGGCGATGCCTGAACACTTCAGTGCAAAATCCTCGGGATTGTCTGTATGAAGAAGAGCCTCTTCATAGTCAATCGCACCTTGTTGGATGAGTTGAATCAGGCATTGATCGAAGGATTGCATGTTTCGTCCAATTCGACCCTCTTCAATGGCCGTCTTTATGTGATTGGTTCGAGATGGATCAAGGATCATATCACGAATTCGCTTGTTGTTGATGAGGACTTCCACAACAGGAAGGAAACCTCTTCCATCTCTCCTGCGCGCCAGTCGTTGACTGATGACGGCCCTGAGGACCGATCCGAGCTGACTTCGAACCTGAAGGAGTTGATGGGGCTCATACATGGCAAGAATTCGATTGATGGATTCTTGAGCATCTAAAGTGTGCAGGGTCGAAAGAACAAGATGCCCTGTCTCTGCAGCAGTGAGCGCGATGTCGATGGTCTCTTTGTCACGCATCTCACCAATGAGTATGATGTCGGGATCCTGTCTTAGGGCTGCCCGGAGCGCCAAGGGAAAGTTTGTGGTGTCAATCCCAATTTCTCGTTGAGATATAATACTCTTTTCGTCGGGAATGAGATACTCGATGGGATCTTCAAGTGTGATGATGTGTTTGTACTTCGTTCGATTGATGAGATCCATCATGGCCGCAAGGGTTGATGATTTTCCAGATCCTGTGGCTCCACATACGAGAACGAGTCCTCTCTCAAAGTCCGCGATCTTGCCAATGATCGGAGGTAAGCAAAGCTCCGTCAGTGAGGGGACTGTAAATGAGATGGCCCGTATGACCATCCGAAGAGATCCTCGTTGTTGAAAGATGTTAATGCGAAATCGGCCAAGACCGGAAACTCCATAGCCAAGATCGACCTCTTTCTTAGTCAGTAATTGTGCTTTCTGCTGCTCATCCATCAAGGAGAGGGCCATGGCGCGAAGTTCCTCCTTAGAGATCTTTGGAAGAGCGAGGTCGAGGGGTTGAAGTTTTCCGTGAACACGAATGTAGGGTTGTTTTTCTGCTTTAAGATGAATGTCGCTGGCATGCTGTTGAACAGCTTGATAAAGAATGTCTTTTATGGTCATTGGTGCTTCTCCCAATCGCCGCAGAAAGAGAAAATGGTCGTTTCACGACGGCGACTCTATTAGGTTATCATGATTTCAGATATTGACTACATTGGCGAAATGATTGACCCTTTGGTCTTGGTCGGGCCGCTGTGATTGCATTCATTCGGGATCTGGCACTTGTCCTTGGTCAGGATCACCAAGTCGTGTGGGTCAATTTCTCTCTGAACACGACTCGTTAGCGGGTAAGACGATTGAGAGGAGAGGAATTTTTTGTGAAGGGTTGGATTCGAGCAGTTGTAACTTGGTTTGGGGCTGGCCGCAGTCCCTGGGCACCCGGAACAGTTGGAACTCTTTGTGGTATTCCTTTAGTGGTGCTCTTTGGATTTTTCGGTCCCTACGCCTATATGGTGTTAACTCTTCTGTTTACACTGTTTTCCATTGTTGTGATCCAAGTTTATGAGGGATCATGTGAGGTGCACGACAGTTCGGAGATTGTTTTAGATGAGGTCGTAGGAATGTTGATTACGATGACTTGGATACCTCTTCATCCGTTGTGGGTGGGACTTGGGTTTTTGAGCTTTCGTTTTTTTGATGTGCTTAAGCCATTTCCCATTCGGTGGGTGGACCGTAAGGTCAAGGGTGGATTGGGTGTTGTGGCAGATGATGTGCTTGCAGGAATATTTTCTAATGTGATCTTACAGATTCTTTTTAATATGAGGATTTTTGAGTTCATTTGATCCCATTTTCCAAGGAGGAGCCGATGTCTTCAACGGTGAAAGGCGCAAAGGTCGATGATTTTCAAGCGTTGATGGATTGGTTTCTAGAACGCGGACAGACCTTGAGTGTTGCGGAAAGTTGCACTGGAGGTCTCTTTTCGTCAAGAATTGTGCAACACCCTGGGGTCTCATCTTTCTTTATGGGTGGTGTTGTGGCCTACTCCAATCAGGTGAAGAACGAGATGCTTGGTGTACCTTTGCATCTTCTTAAGGTTCTTGGAGCAGTTAGCCAACCGGTTGCGTTACTGATGGCAAAGGGTGTGTGTCAAAGGATTGGGAGTGACTGGGGAGTTGCAATTACAGGAGTGGCCGGTCCGACGGGCGAAACAGATCGAGTTCCAGTGGGGCGTGTTTGCTTTGGGATTGTTGGCCCGCTCTTTGAATATGCCGAGGAGCAGCAGTTTCAAGGATCAAGAGAAGAGGTCCAAAAGGCCTCTGTTCAACATGGTGCTAAGTTGTTGCTGAATCACTTGAAATAGAGTTTACTCAATCACTTTGTGAATAGATCAACGTACAGTAAAGGAGACCATCAATATGGCGACTGCAAATCCTATGAATACAGAGAGGACTCGTGCTTTAGAATTGGCAATGGGTTCAATTGAAAAGCAATTTGGAAAGGGTTCCATCATGAAGTTGGGCCAGCGAGAGGGTCTGATGGGTCAGATTCCGGTGGTGAGCACTGGCTCGTTGAGTTTGGATATTGGATTGGGGATCGGTGGTCTTCCAAAGGGACGCATTGTGGAAATCTATGGGCCGGAAAGTTCTGGTAAAACCACGTTGGCTCTCTCCACCATTGCTCAATCTCAAAAAGAGGGAGGAGTGGTTGCTTTTGTGGATGCGGAACATGCACTTGATGTAACTTATGCGAAAAAATTGGGCGTCAATGTGGATGAACTTCTTGTTTCACAGCCCGATACGGGAGAGCAGGCACTTGAGATCACAGAGACCCTTGTGCGTTCTGGTGCCATCGACGTGTTGGTTGTAGACTCGGTTGCAGCGCTGACTCCACGAGCAGAGATCGAAGGAGATATGGGTGACTCGCATATGGGGTTGCAGGCTCGACTTATGTCACAGGCATTGAGAAAACTTACAGCTGCGATCAGTCGCAGTAACACCTTAGTGATTTTCATCAACCAGATTCGAATGAAGATTGGGGTTATGTTTGGAAACCCTGAGACCACGACAGGTGGAAATGCTTTGAAGTTTTACTCTTCGGTACGGCTGGATGTGCGACGGGTCGGATCGATCAAAGAGGGTGAGGATGCGATTGGGAACCGTACGGCGGTTAAGGTCGTAAAGAACAAAATGGCACCTCCTTTTGCTAAAGTTGAATTTGATCTCATGTACGGACAGGGAATTTCGGCGGAAGGTGACCTTCTTGATCTTGCAGTCAAAAAGAACCTTATTGAAAAGTCGGGAGCTTGGTACAGTTATCAAGGTGAAAGAATGGGGCAAGGGCGTGAGGCGGCTAAAGTCTTTTTGAAGGAGAACCCCAGTTTGATGGCGTCACTGAGAAAGGAGATCTTGGAGGCACACGGAATTGGCGTGAAGAGTCCTAAAGAGCCAAAGGAACTGGATGCGGCAGCGAGTGCAGATGCAGCTGCAGCTGCAAAGTCCAAAGCGGCCAAGAAAGAGGCACGTATCTAGTGCCTGGCGAAACCTGCTTTCGAGCGAATTTCCATAAGTTTTTCTTATGCCGAGGCGAGCCGACGAAGGGCTGGTCAGAGGCACGATCTAATAGAGGCGGTTGAGCTCATCCTTGTATTTCTCTTCGCAATATTTTCTTCTAATTTTGGAAGAAGGGGTGAGCTCTCCTGTTTCAATTGAAAAGGAGTGGGGAACGATCAGGAAGTTTTTGATCGTTTCAAAGTGTGCAAGGTGGCTATTCGTTTCAGCTACAGTTTTTCGGATGAGAGATTTGATCTTGGGATGTTGAGTGAGCGTGGCATCGTCCTTGTAGGAGATGGCATTTTCTGAAGCGTACTGTTTGATTGTGGGAATGTCGATGCTGATCAGGGCCACGATGTGTTTGCGTCGATCACCATGAATCAGAGCTGATGAGATATAGGGAGATGCCGTAAGGAGGTTCTCCAATCTTTGGGGTGCGACATACTTCCCTCCAGCTGTCTTAATGAGATTCTTTTTTCTATCTGTAATGATCAGTCGACCCTCTTCAAGATAACCTATGTCCCCTGTAGGAAAGAATCCGTTCTGAAATGGCTGCTCTTGTTGATTGTGGTATCCCATCATGATCATCGGACCCTTAACCAAGATCTCTCCATCCTCATGGATTTGAACTTCGACGTTGGGAAGTGGAGGGCCAACAGTTCCAAATTTGTAATTAAAGGGACTGTTGCAACAGACGGCCGCAGTTGTTTCAGTTAGTCCATAGCCTTCAAGAAGCAGGATCCCTATGGATTGAAAGAAGTTTGCAGTCTCTATGCTCAGAGGAGCTCCTCCACAAAAGGCCAGACGAAGACGACCTCCAAATCCGTTTTGGATTTGATCCAAGATCACCTTTTTTGCGGTTTGATATTTAATGAGAAGAGAAAAGGGGATGGATCTGCGCTCTTGTTGATGCTGGGAGACTTGGATGCCAACGTCGATGGCCCACTGAAAGAGTTTATTCTTGGTCGGGGAGATTTCCATTTTCGTTGTGATCCGATTTTGTATCTTTTCGAATATTCGAGGAACTCCGACCATCACCGTTGGTCGAACGGTTCTAAAGTATTCAGGGAGTTTCTCAATATTTTCTACGTAGGCCATAGTGAACTGACAGAAGATGTGCATCCAATGTTCGACTCGACCGAGTATATGGGTAAAGGGAAGAAGAGTAAGTGAAACATCTTGAGAGGTGATCTGAAGAAGATGAGCAAGTGATTGGATCTCACTTAAGATCTGAGAATGCCCAATGAGAACTCCCTTGGGGATTCCAGTGGTTCCCGAAGTGTAGACAATGGTTGCAAGATCTTCAGATGAAACCTCACTAAGGGACTGCTCAAACCAAGAGGGCTCATGATCCAGAAGCTTTTGACCACTGAGAATGAGATCAGAGAGATTTGTAAGTGGGATCGAGAGTTCAGGATGAAAAGAGGGCTCTTTGGATTGGGGCGGTTCGATGAGGACGACATGTTCCAGTTTTGGACAGGTCTCTTTGAGGTGAACGAGTTTTTCGAGCATTTGAGAGTTTTCACACACCAACACTTTGGCATGGCTGTCATTGAGGATGAATGTGATCTCCTGGGGGAGAGCACTGGCATAGATGGGCACGGTGACTGCTTTTGATCCGAGTATGGCCATATCGACCAAGGACCATTCGTATCGAGTATTAGAAAAGAGTGCGACACATTCTCCCTCTTGAACACCCAGTTCTTTGAGACCCAGGGCAATCTTACAACTTGACTCAAAATAGAAAGACCATGTGAGAGGTTGCCACTCTTTTTTTGATTTCTTTAGAATGGAAGTCTTTCGATTGCTCTTGAGATTTAAGAAGAGTTCACAAATGGTTTGACTCATCTCAACGTCTCTTGGTCTTGATGTTTTTTTCGCTGTTGGACTTCTTTGTTCCCTTAGATTTGCTCGACGGCAAAGCAGGAAAGAGGTGAACAGTGACTTGACGGTCTTGTTCGATGGAGACAACTTGTTCGTCGGACGCGCCATTGTACGGATTGACAGCTTTGATTCTCACCTTCGATTGTGCTGGCACAGGGTAGAGTTTAAGAGGAAGAGGCTCTTTGATCTCTTGTCCATCAATAAAGAGCATGGTCCCGCCGCTAGGAATCACTTGGACGTTGATGTAGCCTACACGTTCCCTTTGGAGCGTAAATGAGAGTGTTTTTAATTCATTGGGGGTGGCAATTTCTTGAGAGTAGGTCACATAACCCGGTTTTTTGATTGTGATCCTAAACGTGGGTTGATCTCGCTTGATCGGTATCGTAACTGGTGTGATCAGGCCGGTGCTTTCATTGTTGATCAGAATTGAGGCACCTTCGGGAATTGATTCTACGAAGATACGAACATGATCTTGAATGGAATCACTCGTTGGTTCCATTTGTTGGTCAGTGTTGGAACTCAGTGTGGATGAACTTTCTTCTAGCAGTCCAGACTGCGATGATGTCTCGATTGAGGGGTCGTGCCTTCGATGGTTCAATGGAAGTAAGAAGTAGACAGCAAAGATGGTTACGGTCGAAAACATGAGTGTCCCGAAGACCGAAATGATCGGATATTTCTTCTTCTTGCGCTTTCGATAGCTTGGAATGGATTGAGATGCAGATCGTGTGTAAGTTTTGGTATTGGTAACCTCAAGTGACGGAAGATTGCTAAGGTCGACCTTTCTAGGCCTCTTACAGTTGTCCTTTTGCACTTCCAGTTTGGAGAAACTGGGGATGTCTTGATTTGAAGGAGAAGCTCCAGGTGCAGTGTGTATGGAACCGTGATCGCCAGTCAGTGTTGGTTGGGTGTCCCCAGTAAATGTGAGAGTCGTGGTTCCTCCAGAAGCTTCTTCTTTCATGGAGGTTTCGTGGGTGTAGAGAACTTTAGAGTATTCAACCAGCTTCAATCGACTCTCGAGGATCTCCTGAGAGTAGATCGACTTAATGAAGGTTCGAAAATCAGAAGGCAAAAAGTCAGGATATTGTCGATTGAGAAAGCGGGTTAAATCGCGATGGAGGTCTGCTGCAGACTGATAGCGTGCATTTCGGTCACGAGTCAGTGCTTTGTTGCAAATGGCTTCCAACTCAATGGGAATTGCTGGATTGATCTTTCTCAGACTTGGAATTTGGCAATCTCGGACCTTGCGGAGTGTGTTGATCTCATTGCTTGCAACAAAAAGGCGATCTGAGGCGAGGAGTTCCCAAAGAATGATTCCAATGGAGAAGATATCTGTTCGGTGGTCAATGTTTTGACCTTCAGCTTGCTCTGGGCTCATATAGCCAAATTTTCCTTTGAGCGTTCCGGCCCGCGTATTTTCGATTTGGCTCGTGGCCTTTGCGATTCCGAAGTCAATGAGCTTCACTTCGCCTTCGAAGCTGATCATGATGTTTTGAGGACTCATATCTCGGTGAATGATGTTGAGAGGCTTGGCCGTTGTAGGATCCAAACAGCGGTGGGCAAACTCCAAAGCAGATACAACTTCTTTGATCACGTAGACGATGTGTTCAATGGAGAACGTAAGCGCCCTTTTCTTCAGCTTGTTGATAATCTGCCTTAAGTTCGCGCCTTCGACATAGGTCATGGCCAAGAAAAAGAGATTGTTGACGATGCCGAACTCGTGGATGGTTGCAATGTTGCTGTGAACAAGATTGAGAGCTATTTTTGCTTCATCTTTGAACATTTCGATGAAGTCGGCATTGTCAGAGTACTGGGGTAAGATTCTTTTGATTGCTAGAAATTTTGCAATGCCTCCAAGGCTTGGCGTCTTTGCCAAGTAGATCTCTGCCATACCGCCTTGGTTGAGCTTTTCAAGCAGAATGTATTTGCCAAAGACTTCGTAGTTTTGAGACACTGGGCTGGGCTCTCCTTACTCTCTGATCATTGAGTTATCGGAAGAGTCACCGGCCTTCTTAAGGCTGAGAGTCATGGTTGTGATCAGACCACACAGTCGTTGGTCGAGTGGATGGTGCATTTAATGATGAAATGGGTGGGGCTGACAGGAGGCATTGGATCGGGCAAGTCGACCGTGAGCCGTATGCTACGGGATCTGGGTTATGTTGTTATAGACGCAGATCAAGTTGCTAGAGACGTAGTTCAACCTGGCCAAAGGGCTTATGAAGGAATTGTAAAGGCCTTTGGCACTGAGGTTCTGAACTCTTCTGGTGAGATCGATCGAAAGAGGCTTGCCAGAAGAGTCTTTTCAACTCCAAAGAGCCTCAAACGTCTTGAGGAGATTGTGCATCCAGAGGTGAAAAAAGTGGTTGAAGCTGAGAGACTGAGATTTGAAAAAGAAGGAAAGGAGATTCTGTTTTACGAGGTCCCACTTCTCTTTGAAAAAGGACTCGAAAAGGATTTTGATGAGACGGTTCTTGTCTATTGTCTAGAAAACTTGCAGAGAGCTAGGCTCAAGGAGCGAGACCACTTTTCAGACGAAGAGATCGAGCAGCGTTTGGCCGCTCAGCTCTCTTTGAGCTACAAGTTTGAGAGATCTGATTTTGTCATCAACAATAATGGATCTTTAGTTGACCTTAAACAAGAGGTTCAAGATTACCTTGACAGTCTGATCAAGCGAATGAAAACCGCTCATCACCATGCCCAAGAGTAACCTCCTGTCATTGTACACTCCAGGTCTTGATTGAATCGATAGACCAAGTCGAGCTCACCTCGAAGGCTTACCGAAGCCAGGACCCAATATTCTACGCCCGCTGCAGTTCGAAGTTGATAGTTTTCGAAATGGAGCAAAGTAGAAAAATTCTCTGAAGGGTTAAGTGTGACCCCCAATCCTGCTTTCGCAAAGGGCCGAAGGGATTCGTGGGGCCAAAAGATCCAACGCCTTTGCAGATGTAAAACTCCATCGCCATGGTTGGTTACATCCACACCGCCCTCCCATCCAACTCCGGCGTCGGAGCTCAAAAAGTACTGAAAACCGACCAAATATCCAGGGTCTAAGAGATGTTGAAAGTTGAACGAAACACCTATGCGTGGGGAAAAGGAATTTCGATAGGAGTAGAAGATTTGATCTTGAGGTCTCGATCTTGGCCCTGTCGATGGAGCCTGTGGGTTGGGTTGGGCAACATCGAGATTCTCAAGGAGTGATGGTTCAAAAGTCTCTTTTTGGTCCTCTTGAACTGAGGGATCTGTTTCAAATGGATCAATTCCAATTTCCACTGGCCTTTGGTCATCTCGACCTGCTGCCACGGAATATGAAGGAAAGCTTAGAAAGAGGATCCACGACCAAAAGAAAAGGTGAAGAGATGGATGGAGATTTCGGTTGGATTGGTCAACTTTCCAGAAAGAGCAATTCGAAAGAGAAGATTTCGATGCGGTGTTCTGGTTATTTTTTCTATTGGTCATTGGTGGAAACAAGTTTAACCTCATTTAGGATCCGTGCCAAAATAAATTGGGCGTTTTCGCACCGTGGATTTTGGCACTGATTTTCAATTTAGGAGTCTCTATGAAATTGTTGCTGATTTTTCTTATTGGTTTGAGTTTCTATCCAATTTCATCCCTGAAGGCATCGGTGGTTGACTTTAAGATTCATGAGGAGTTCATGAGTCCGAGAGCTATGGGAATGGGGGGAGCCTTTTCCGCGGTGGCGGATGACCATTCCGCCCTCTTCTTCAATCCTGCGGGTCTTGCACGACGAACCGATGGACGAATGAACCTCTATTTGATCAAAGCGGAAGTGGGAGGGGATCTGAACACTTTGCAGGCAGCACTCAATGAAAATTCGGAGAAGGAAAATCCAGCCGACGCCATTGGTGACCTTTTGGCAAGTCTTTATGGCACAACTTATCACACCCGAGTTGCACCCTTGGGAGGCTTTTGGGTTCGTCCCAACTGGGGGGTGGCACTTCTCCCAGCTGATTTTTCCAGTGACATCTACATTCGACAGCAGTTAGGCCCTCAGGTCAACCTCGTGGTCCATGGAGACACGACCTTTATTTTTGGTTGGGGACAAGATTTTGATTGGTTTGGACCCCATCAATTCTCCTTGGGAGCCTCACTCAAGGCTCTTCATCGCTTCTATTATGAGGGAAGCTACATGACTGTGGATTTGGCCAGCAACACCGATCTGATTCGCCCCTCAGATATGTCTGAGGGATTGGCGGTCGATACGGATATTGGAACTCTTTTTACTCCCGAGCTTCCGGCCCATGGAATTTTCTCTTGGTTGCATTATGCCAAGCCCACCTTCTCCTTTGTGGTTCGCAATGCTTTGGATTATGGCTATGTCGCTAACTTTCACTTAGCAAGCCCGGAGTCCTCTTCTCCCCCAAATTTAGGGCGACGGATCGACATTGGTTCTGCATGGGATTATCCTCCCTTTTGGAAGCTCTTTCGAGCTCGAGGGACGATGGACATTCGTAACATCGGACATAAAAATTGGTCCTTCATTAAGGGGTTTCATCTTGGAGCTGAACTTCAATGGGAGGTTACGGATTGGTTTAAGGGAGGCTATACGGTTGGTCTTAATCAAGGTTACTTGACGGCGGGATTCATAGGACACTTTTTGTGGTTTCATCTTGACCTTGTCACCTATGGTGAAGAGGTTGGGACCTCAGCAGTGCGCGATGAGAATCGAATCTACGCTTTGAAGATGAGCATGGATTTTTGATCGAATCCGTTCGTCGTTGGATTTTACCTCTTGCATTGCTGGTGGTGTTGCTCACTCTCCACCAGGTTTCCGTGGATCACATCAATAATTATCGGATCTTTTCAAGGTCATCGTCCCATCTTTTGGAGGGGAACGATCTCTATGCACTCTATCCTGCAGAGCATGGGGACTATTTCAAATACGCACCCACCTTTGCACTTTTGATGGTGCCCTTTTCACTCCTTCCCGACGCTGTGGGCGTGGTCATTTGGAATCTTTTAGGGCTTATGATCTTTCTTATGGGTGTTCGATCCCTGCAATGGCAGTCGTCTGGCAAAGTTCACCTTCTGTTTTGGGTGGTGCTCCCTGAACTCATAGGGGTGGTTCAAAACAGTCAGAGCAATCTTCATCTGGTTGGGATATTCTTTCTTGTATTTGGAAATTTGGAGAGGGAGAAGCCATTTCAGGCTGCACTCTTGTTGTCGTTGGCAGCCCAAATGAAGGTGTTTGCCCTCGCACTGGGGTGTTTGGGACTGCTCTATCGATCAAGATGGAGGTTTTGTGGTTCAATGATCCTCTGGTCTCTTCTATTCACAGTTATGCCAGCCCTTTTGGTGGGATGGAGTGGGTTGACCTATCAACTCGGTCAATGGATCGATCTTCAAGGAAGAGATCTGGGCCACTTGGAACTTGGGTTCTATTCGATCATGCACATCATCAATCTTTGGGTCGAGGTTCCCAATCGGATTGTGCAGTTGATGGGGGCTGTGATGGTGGCGCTTCCGACACTCTTTTGGAATCGATTTAGAAATTACAGTTCGCGATTCTTGGTCTTTTGTTCACTTCTTCTCTGGATGGTGCTCTTCAATCATCGTGCGGAATCACCGACGTTTATCATTGCGATGAGTGGATTTGCTCTTTGGTACGGTTTCTTCATTTCATCTCTCGGAGAAGGGGCAAAGGGCGATCCAAATGCGAGGAGCTCTTTTCAGAGATCTCGGCGAGTCTATCCAAAGTACTTTCAGATCATCTACTTGGTCTTCGTTTTGTTGTGCGTCTCAGTACTTTACTCTGACTTAACGTCAAGTCAATTTAAGGAGGAAATTCTCAAACCTTACTATGTCAAGGCTTGGCCCATCTTGATCACCTATCTGTGGATACAAACTGCGATCTACCGAAGCCTCCTACGATCTGACGAGGATGCGAGCCTTTTGAGAAACCAATACTCTTGAACCCGTTCTCCGTTGTAGGGATCTTGAAATTCCTGAGGTAGAGTCACCAAATCGCCAATGCGTGCCGGGTGAACAATCACTTCATGGGGAGTCGAATTTTGCAAGGGACGGCAAAAGTCGCGGATGCTCGAAAAATCCCCCTCACTTGGATAGTAGCAGGGGAGAGATTCAATATTCTCATCTTGAAAAAACTTTTGAGCCCTCTTGGCAAGAAGGTAGATTGGAAATTTGGAGCTCCATAAGAGTCGCCGATCCAGAGGAAGACGGCTCTTGTGGATGTGGTGCTTTCGAAGGCTGTCTCGGCAAGCTGGAAGCACCTTGGGTGCCAAGTGGATGTGGTGGTGGCCATCCATATAGGTAGGACAAATCTTGAGTTGGACCAATTTTTCGTACTGGGAGTCAAACTCTTGCTGAATCTCGGCAAGGATTGAAGATTTTGGAGAAGAGATGGAGAGTTTCTTTAGCAATTCCTTTAAAGAAAAAAAGCATCCTCGCTCATCAACAAGCTCTTTGAGCCCACGGGTGAGAGGTCTACCATAGGTTAAGTTAAAATGAAATCCGATTTCAATTCCAGGCAGTTGGCGCAACTGATCGAGGAAGTCGCTGACGTGGAGTCCATTTGCAAGTACTGAAACTCTTTTGACAAGCCCAACCTGGGCAAGCTCGAGGATGGCAGAGTTGGTTTCAGCTGAGATTCCCCAATCATCAGCTGCAAAGATGTGGTGTTTTATATCAACCTGGGCTGGGCCATACTCACCACGCCGTTCAAAGGCTTTGATCTTTCGCAGCCATCTCTGAATCATAACGATTTCGCGGAAAATCCGAATGGTCGATTTTTCAAAATTAAGGTGAAGCATAATGGGCAGTTCGCAGTGGTTCAGTCCATGGTGTTTTGCAACCAGAAAAAGTTCTAGATCGAAGAGAAATCCAGGGCACCGTTGGCGTGAAAAAAAGGCTTCAGCAAGTGGGCGAGAGATGAGTTTGATGCCAGCTTGAGTATCGAGTGTCTCAAGTGAAAAGAGGCTTCGCACAATGGAGTTGAACGCAAGTCCCAATCGGTGACGACCATAAGCCAACGAGAGGAGTGGAATCGGGATGTCAAATCGGCTCAGAGGAAGGCGACGGTTTCCAGTGACATAATCTGCACCCTCTTCAATTTTCTTTGCAGCCTGTGGGAAGAAGTCGAGATTGTAAGGAAGATCCGCATCAATGAACCCCACCATTTCGCCAGAGGTTTTGAGATAGGCTGACTGTAGGGCAGCCCCTTTGCCTGCAGGAGCCCAGTGCCGGTGGCAAATCAGAGAGGAGATGTCCTTCTCGAGATCCTTGAGCGCAAGGTAAGCAGATTCAATCTCTTCGGTAGTTCCATTGACAGAAACCACAATCTCAAAATCATTTTGCCAATGATTCATTAAGAAGGCATTAAGCTTTCGAACTGAGTCCGCAATGAAATGGCTTCCACCTTTAACAGGTAAGATGATCGAGAGCTTCTTCACGACCTAAGAGCAAGTTTTAGTGAGCTGGCACCGTAGTTGTTGTCCAATGCTCTCCATCGAAGTGCCATTCCCAAGGGCCGCTTCAAGATCTTGACATGCTTGGCTTTCAGCGTTGGAGGTCCCCTCCTTACAATAGGCCCCTTCGGCCGCCACGACGGCCGCTCCCAGCTCAGCGTCACTGCTCCCATCGGCAAGGGTCTGAATGGCGGCGGTCGCCTGCTCTTCAGTCATAGCTCCACCTGTTTGATAGGCAGCGTCGATGGAGGCAGCTGCCACAGAGAGGTTGGTTGCGATGACGGTCAGAGAAGAAAAGGTGATCATCGATGCATTTTCAGAGAGCTTGCAATCACTGCTTGCCGTACGAGCCTTACCGAGATCATTAAAGGCTAGCTGACCAATCATCGCCAATGTTGAGCTTCCACCACTCTCTGATGAGCTTTTCATGGCCTCATAGGCATTTGAGAGTTTTTCAGGATTACCAAAACCCTGCTCAATATAATGAACCGAGCAGCGAATGATGTAGGACTCCT
The DNA here is from genome assembly GCA_014584465.1 of Pseudomonadota bacterium. GTDB lineage: Bacteria > Bdellovibrionota > Bdellovibrionia > Bdellovibrionales > JACTMU01 > JACTMU01. Next base: position 41,774 of record JACTMU010000021.1, read on the forward strand.
TGGTCGTAACTCCATCGATGAAGCTAAGGCAGGTCGTAGCATTGGATTGGGTGCTATGGTCCAGACAATCCTGAGCTTCGCTGATGGCTCGATCTTCAGCAGATTCGCCACATCCAAAAAACAGAGAGCCAACAAACATGGTCAGCAGGACCTTTGCACAGTTTTGAGAAAAGATCATACACAAATCCTCCGGCAACAGACTCTAGGGTACCACTCTTTCTCCATTTGTCACGACCATTCTCTTCACCTGTGGGGAATGGGATCTGGCCGTTTCAGCCTGGTTCGCAAATGTCCAAATGTTTCACAAAAACAATTGAAACGGACCATCGCCTAGTTTTTGTTCCAATGTACCAAAATGTATCAAATCGAAGCTCATTCCATCCGAGGTGTAGATGTCGGAAAGTTGGAAATGGTTTTCTGGGAATGGGCTATGGACAGCAAAAGGTTTCTTTTACAACTTGCAGCTCTGATATTGGCGACGCGCGGCTTCGCAGCTGAAGTCTTTGAAATGTACAATGGCATTCGTCAGCTTGGTATGGGCGGAGCCTCAATCGCAATTGTCAACGATGAAACTTCCATCATTGCAAACCCCGCAGGCCTAGGAAAAGTTCGAGACATGTTTCTTACTGTGGCAGATCCCGAGCTGGAGGCCTCCACCAACGGGTCTGCCGTCATCAACGCAGGAAACCTCGTCGGTGTCACTGAGCCCCAAGGGATGCTCGACATCTTAAAAGAGCATCAAGATCGATACTTGTATGTGAAGGGGCAGATTCTTCCCTCACTGGTGGTCCCCAATTTTGGAGTAGGACTTTTTGGCAAAATCGAAGTTGCAGCAGAGGTCGTGAGCGGAACTCCCGATCAATACTACTTGCACTACACCAACGATCTAGGACCCGTTGTTGCCTATAATTTTCGCATCTGGGATGGTCGTATCAAACTTGGAGTCAATGGAAAGGTGATCAATCGTGTCGAGATCAATCGAGATGATCTTGATGTGACGAGGCTCGACTACTCTAAGGGCGAATTGGTCCAAGAAGGGGTCGGATTTAGCAGCGACGTAGGGCTCATCCTCTCAGCTCCTTGGGCGTGGATACCCACTCTGGCTGTGGTGGTGCGCGATTTAGGTGGAACCAACTACACTCTCTCCAATGGAATTTTTCACAACGCGACAGAACGTCCCGCCTCCGTGCTTCAAACAATGGATGCGGCCATTGCCCTGTTTCCCATCATCAGCAATCGAACCCGATCCAGTTTTACTCTTGAGTATCGAGACGTCCTCACGGCATCACAAGAGACCGATCACTATCGTCGGGCTCATCTGGGTCTGGAGGTCAACTTTGGAGACCTTCTTTTTGTGCGAGCAGGTATGAATGGTCGTTACTGGACTGCAGGTGTCGAGTTTGCTCTGGAGCGAGTCCAATTTCAAGCAGCCTCTTACGGTGAAGAGATAGGAACGGCCGCGGATCCCGTGGCCAATACGCAGACTCAACCACGTGAAGATCGAAGAGTTATGGCGAAGTTCGTCTTTCGTTTTTAATTGGAGGAAACGGAGTTGTTGCAAGGTGAACAAAATAGAGAAAGTTTCAGATTTCAAAGCTTGTCGCTCTCTCTTTTTGTGCTCAGTTCATTTTTATTGATAGGGTGTGAAAATATTTTTGCACCTATGTCGTCTGCAGATACCAACGAGGCGCTTCTCTACTCTGCCAGGATGCACACAGATCGTGGAGAGTGGACCGAGGCTCTTGAAGACTTTGATCAGATGACGGCCGACTACTTGGCTCAAAGAGAGGTCAAAGTTTTTCACGCATCCGTCTATGCAGGTCGATGTGGTTTGGATTTCATACAACTCCTGACAAGACTTGAGCAGCTGAGCACTCAAAAGCTCTTTGAGTTTCTCTTTCAGTCCTATCCTGGTGGTACGGCTCAGAAGCAGGCCGATTGTGTCTCTGCAGAAGCGCTTCTTAAGGAGATTGGTGGAACTGCCGCTCGAAATCGAGATGAAAATTTCTTGATGGCGATGCTGAGCTTGGTAAAGATCGGTGTGGTTCTCAATAAAGCTGCGGACGCCGACCTCGATGGCGTCGTGGATGCAACCTTTGACCCTTGTGCCTCGGATGCGCTCACAGATGATGATGCCAAAGAGGTGGGAACTGGGCTTGTGATCTTTGCAAACAGTCTCTCTCAGACGGGACAATCTTCCGCGGTCGCAGATGCTTTTCAGGGTGTTTGTGATCTTTTTGGAACATCCGAGAGTGATCCTTTCATTGCCTACAAATTTTGTGACAAAGAAAATGTCGCCGACATCACCACTGCAGAGCAGGTTTTGGGAATTCGAACCTTTGTCAAAGATGGGGCTGCCATAGGTTTAGGAGCCATCTTAACACCTGCTTGCACAACCGCGATTGATCTTTCTACACCTGCAACCCCACAGGGTTGTATCTGCTTTCCGGGAATTCCATAATGATCAGTCAAAGGAAGTCCATGATAGCGCTACTGATCTTAGGCTTCTCTTGCCACGTCCTAGGTGATGAGCTCGTTGAAGGGCACCACTCCATTCGTGCGATGGGGATGGGTGGCGCCTACACGGGTGTTGTCGACACATCGGAGGCGCTCTTCTATAACCCTGCGGCACTCTCAAGAATCTCAGGTTACTACTGGACCATCATGGATCCCTACATGGCCATCAATGGTCTTGAGATGGCGCAGACCGTGCAGTCTTTGCAGGGGGCAAGTGATGCTGATGCTCTTCGAGCCTTTTATGGAAAGAATATATTTGGAACCGGAGGACTTAAATCGACGGTCTCTACGGGTCACTTTGCCTTTGGAGTCTATGATGACGTGCGGGTTGCGACCGAGATGAACAACCCAGCCTATCCCCTTCTAAGGTTGAATGGTTACAACGACATGGGCTTTGCAGGTGGTTTTTCTTTTCCAATGACTCCAGGTAGCGCTTTTGGATTGGCCTTTCGACGATTTCAAAGAAATGGAGCCAATGTGCCATTGGGTGCGACGACCATTGCATCCTATGACGCCTCGACAATGAGTGGTGTTACGAGCAAGGGAACTGGGTATGCTCTTGACTTGGGCACGATGTTCACCGTCGACACAGCTGTGAAGCCCACCTTTTCCTTTGTTTGGAAGAACGTGGGATACACAAGCTTCACTTTGGATGAGGGTACAACCAAGGTGTCGACCATCAAAGATGAGATGATTGGTGGCCTGTCACTCTTAGTGGAAACTCCGGTGGTCGTGGTCTCTCCCGCAATTGATTTTAAATATGCCAATCGTGCGGACATTCAGCTTGGGAAAAAGATCCACTTGGGCGTTGAGGTCAGCACGATGCTCTTTGATGTTCGAGCGGGATTTCATCAGGGGTACTATGCACTTGGTGCAGGTCTGGACTTGGCGTTCTTGCGTTTGGATGTTGCAACGTGGGGTGTGGAGTTGGGCGAGTATCCCGGCCAGAGAGAGGATCGCAGAATCGCGCTTCAGCTGACCCTCGAGCTTGGTCTTGACATGAGCTTTGATCTCTTTGGCAGTGGAGGTGGCAAGGGCGGAGGTCCTCGTCGTCACCTCAAGCAGCGTCGCTAAACAAAAAGTGCCAGGTTCCGAATGCTGGACGCATTCAGACAAAAGGGTCGAGGTGCTCGACGTGAAATGGCATATCGTGCCAAGCAAACGGAACCTGGCACCGATCGAGGGAATAGCCCCTAGCTTAGATAGTCTCGCCAGATGTTCATCAATTTTGGATTGAGGTGTGCGACACAAAGTGTGCCGGTCGAGGCCTCTTCTTTACGAAGGATTTTAGCAGTGCGGCTCAGCTCAAAGATCTTCTGCTCCTCTCCCTTTGGAAAAAAGAGGGTGATCTCTCTTTGCAAAGTATCTAAGGTCTCTTCCATAAGTTGAGTGAGCTGGTCAATCCCTTCGCCTGTGAGAGCACTGATAAAGGTCCGTGGATGATCGGAGATTTCAAAGCGTCGTTGGATGGGTGCCTTGTCACACTTATTAAAGATGTGAATGATGGGTTTACGGTCCCAACCAAATTCATGGATGAGTTCCTTTACGATCTGGACCTGTTTGGCCATTTGTGGGTTGGATAGATCAACCACATGAAGCAATATGTCGGCATCTTGGGACTCCTCTAAAGTCGCTTTGAAAGCCTCAATAAGATGGTGAGGAAGTTTTCGTATAAATCCCACAGTATCGGTAATGACCGTCGAAGCACCACTGGGAAGACGAAATTTTCGGGTGATTGGATCAAGTGTCGCAAAGAGTTGATCTTCGGCATAGACTTGTGAGTGGCAAAGACGGTTCAGGAGCGTGCTCTTTCCAGAATTTGTGTATCCGATGAGGGCAAAGCTTGCGATCTCGTGACGCTGTCTGAGAGCACGATGTTGCAATCGATTCTTTCGAACCGTTTCAAGTTTGTTACGGATGACTTTGACTCGCGAATGAATTCGACGACGATCGATTTCAAGTGCAGTTTCGCCAGGTCCTCGAGTTCCAATTCCTCCCCCAAGACGAGAGAGAGAGCCTTTCCAGGCGTGAACCATTCGCGGGAGTTGATCCAGCATCTGGGCCAACTCGACCTGAAGTTGGCCTTCATAGCTCTTGGCTCTTTGGGCAAAGATGTCCAAGATCAATTGACTTCGATCGAGAACTCGAACCTTCAGTCGTTCCTCAATGTTTCGAGACTGAACCCCCGACAGCGAGTGATCGAAAACAACAAGTTGAGCTTCAGTTGCTTCGATCATCTCTCCAATTTCGTTGAGTTTCCCATCGCCGATGAGAATTGCAGGGTTCCAACTTTCTACGGCTTGGTAGGTCGACCCGATGACCGCACCACCTGCGGTCTCCACCAACTCTTGAAGTTCCGCAAGACTCTCTTTAATCTCTTCGAGTCCATCTTTCTTGAGTCCGACACCCACAACGATCGCACGTTCAGGTTCTTGTTGGAGGTTCTTATCCAACTTCTTATCCATGAATCATGACTTCATCAATGAGGGCCTGGGCCTGAAGAGCAGTCAGGATCATACCGTTGATGATGTCATCAATGGATCCCGTTCGCTGAACCACATTGGCGGGCTTTTTAACTCCCATCAAAAAGGGGCCAATCACCTCTCCACCACCAAGCTGCTGAACAAGCTTGTAGGCAATGTTTCCGGCATCGAGATTGGGAAAAATGAGAATGTTGGCTCCATCTTTGATTTCGCAAAAGGGAAAGATGCGCTCCACGATCTCAGGTTTTACAGCTGTATCGGCCTGCATCTCACCATCGATGATCAGATCAGGGCAACGTTCCTTAACTAACTCCACGGCACGTTTCATCTTTGCAGGTGATCCGGATTTACCCGTGAAGTTGGAGTAGCTCAGCATTGCAATCTTGGGAGAGATCCCAAAATAGCGAGCCACTTTCGAAGCGTGAATGGCAATGTTGGCGAGCTGTTCTGCAGATGGATCGATATTGACAGCAGTATCTGCAAAGAGGATCAGTTTGTGGTTCACGAGGACAAAGTTAAGTCCAGAAGCCGTATTGAGCGTTCCCGGTCCTATAACTTGAAGAATCGGTCGTACACACTCGGCATAGTTTTGAGTTGTCCCCGTGATCAGAGCGTCGGCGTCTCCCATACGCACCATCATGGCCGCAAAGTATTGGGGATCCATCATGAGTTTGCGAGCTTCGGCATACATGACCCCTTTGCGCTGTCGAAGTTTCAAAAATTCATTAATATACTTTTGAAAATGGGGATGTTTCGATGGACGATAAACGGGCAAATCGCGAAGGAGATCCGAATCCAGCTCTTCAATCAGTGGAGCCACCTCTTCGGGGCGTCCTAAAAGAATGGGACGAACGACCCCCTCCTCCATCACTGTGTGCAGAGCACGCAACATCGAAGGGCTTGCGGCTTCAGGTATTGCCAACAACGGCACAGGTTGATTTCTGGCTCGGGCCTGAGCTTTGACACGATGGATGACGGTTCGCATGAAACCGCGCGTGGCCCCTTGAGTTGCTTCTAGCTGATCTCGATAGGCCTGAAGATCCTTGATTGGACGTTGAGCCACACCACACTCCATCGCGGCTTTTGCAACTGCAGGTGCAACCCAGAGGAGCACTCGCGGATCAAAGGGTTTAGGAATGATGTAGTCGACCCCAAAGTGGAATGCCTGTCCGCCGTAGGCTTGAGAGACACTGTCGGGAACATCTTCCCGAGCAAGTTCGGCAAGAGCCTTCACTGCGGCAAGTTTCATCTCTTCGTTGATGCAGGTTGCTCGCACATCCAAGGCGCCACGAAAGATGTAGGGAAATCCAAGGACGTTGTTGACCTGGTTGGGAAAGTCACTTCGCCCCGTCGCCATGATCACATCACCTCGAACCGATTGGGCGTCATGGGGAAGGATCTCTGGGTCAGGATTGGCCATCGCAAAGACGATGGGACGATCTGCCATTGCAAGGAGCATCTCTTTGGACATTGTACCTGCCACACTGAGTCCCACAAAGACATCGGCTCCCGTCAGTGCCTCGGCAAGCGTTCGAGCTTTTGTGGGCACTGCAAACTCCTCTTTGTAGAGGTTCATTCCTTCAGTACGTCCTTTGTAAATCACGCCGCTGCGATCACACATAAGAATGTTTTCTAGTTTGACGCCGATTCGAACAAAGAGTTTGGCACATGCTATGGCTGCGGCACCAGCTCCGTTGACCACCACTTTGATTCGATCGAGTTTTCGATCGGTGAGGTGGCACGCATTGATGAGAGCTGCTCCTGAGATGATGGCCGTGCCATGTTGATCATCGTGAAAAACGGGGATCTTTAGCTCTTTCTTCAAACGTTGCTCAATTTCAAAACATTCAGGGGCCTTGATGTCCTCAAGATTGATGCCACCAAAGGTGGGCTCTAAGGCTTTGACGGCCTGAACAAACTCGTCAATCGAATGGGTGTTGAGCTCAATGTCAAAGACGTTGATATTGGCAAACTGTTTGAAAAGAATCCCCTTGCCCTCCATGACGGGCTTTCCGGCAAGCGGTCCAATGTCACCAAGTCCCAATACAGCTGTGCCATTGGTGACCACGCCCACAAGATTCCCTTTGGTTGTGTATTCGTAAACCAGAGAGGGATCTCTTTTGATCTCTAAACAGGGCGCTGCCACTCCAGGCGAGTATGCGAGCGAGAGAGCCTTTTCAGTGTGAGTTGGTTTGCTTGGAATAACTTCAATTTTCCCAGGGGTGGGTTTGGCGTGAAATTCTAGGGCCTCTTTCGACATAGTTTGCCCTCCTTTGATTCTTGAGTATGAAGCAACGTTTTACTTTGTTCAATGATGCCGCGCAACTAACACTCTGCCATTTCACAGATTTCAATTCTGTATTGTATATAAACGAACGATTGACAAATGCGGTGTAGCATCCCATCAATAGAGTCGATTCCGAAAATTCTGCGTTGCAAATTGCGACGGAAGTTGTGTCGTAGAATTTTCGGAATTGACTCTAGTATCAAAAAATTCAAGGAGCGAGTATGGCTGATGAGAGGGATGTGGTCATTGTTGATGGTGTGCGAACTCCATTTGTAAAGTCCGGTGGTAAGTTTAAGGATCTCCACACCACAGAACTTGGTAGGGCAGCGCTCAAAGAGCTCATTGCTCGCACTCATATTGATGTCAACAAGGTCGATGAAGTCGTCATTGGCAATACCGGGAACCCCTCAGACTCGGCCAATGTCGCCAGGGTGGTTGCGCTCAATGCGGGAGTCCCTCAGCACGTACCAGCGGTCACGGTGCATAGAAATTGTGCATCTGCGCTTGAGGCCATCACAGACAGTTTCAACCGCATTCGCGCTGGCTATGGTGAGGTGATTCTTGCCGGCGGCACTGAGAATATGTCTCAGATGCCTCTTCTTTTTACTAAGAGATTTCAGGATATCTTTTCAGAGTTTGCTTTTGCAAAGAGTGCGGGCAAGAAGATTGCAGCGCTTAAAAAACTTAAACTTGTGGACCTTAAACCCCGTGTGGCACTCCTGGAAGGGTTAACGGATCCATTTGCTGAGATCAATATGGGGCAAACTGCCGAGATATTGGCCCGAGAGTTCAAGATCACTCGTCAGGAGCAAGATGAGTTTGCAAAGCGAAGTCACGATCGAGTGGTTGCTGCGATGAAGTCGGGACGCTTGGCGCAGGAGATCATTCCTGTCTTTTTGCCTCCGAAGTTTGAGGATGTGGTTAACGAAGATATAGGGCCTCGAGAGGGGCAATCCATGGAAAAACTCGCAGCTCTTAAACCCTTTTTTGACAGGAAATATGGGACCATCACCCCAGGGAACTCATGTCCCATTACGGATGGTGCCGCGATGGTTCTTATGATGACCAGAAAGAGGGCTCAAGAACTTGGCTATAAGCCGATCGCTCGGATTGTGAGTTATGGATTTGCAGGTCTTGAGCCGGAGCGCATGGGATTGGGACCAGTTTATGCGGCCCCTGTAGCTTTGAAGCGCGCTGGGTTGACCATGAAGGATATGGGTTTGGTTGAAATCAATGAGGCTTTTGCGGCTCAGGTGTTGGCTTGTGTGAAGGCGTTTGCCTCTAAGGATTTTGCCAAGGAGAAATTGGGATTGGATCAAGCTGTGGGAGAGATCGATCCCGAGATTCTCAATGTCAATGGTGGTGCGATTGCACTGGGCCACCCTGTGGGTGCAACCGGTGCCCGGTTGGTGATCACTCTGATGAGAGAGATGCAACTTCGAAAGGTTCGGTATGGGATGGCTTCACTTTGCATTGGTGGAGGTCAAGGTGGTGCCGTGATCTTGGAAAATGAGGAGAGCGTAGCATGAGCATTCAAGAGAGTTTACGAATTGTCGAACGTGGAGACGTGGCGCTCATGGAGTGGGATCTTGTGGGCGAGAAGGTCAATAAACTCTCTTCACCCATCATGACTCGCTTTGATGAACTCCTCGATCAGATTGCACGTTCGTCTTATAAGGCGGTCATTTTGATCTCTCGCAAACCATCCATTTTTATTGCGGGAGCCGACATCAACGAGATTCAAACATTTAAGAATCAGGAGGCCTTCGTCGGAGGTGCTTCCAGTGGGCAAAAGATCATCAATAAGATGGAGGAGATTCCGATCCCCTTCATAGCTGCAATTCACGGTGCTGCGCTTGGCGGGGGTTGTGAAATTGCTTTGGCCTGTGATTATCGAATGGCCACCAGTGACAATGCCACACGCATTGGCCTTCCTGAGACACGACTTGGAATTATTCCTGGATTTGGTGGGTGTGTTCGTCTGCCTCGGATCGTCGGTCTTCAGGCTTCTTTGGACATCATTCTTGCGGGAAAAGCAGTTGATGGCAAGAAGGCTCTAAAGATGGGTTTGATTGACGAACTTGTTCCTTTGGAGAATCTCGAGGAATATGCGCTTCGTTTGGCTCAAGAGATCAAGTCTCGAGGCAAGCGTAAGAAATATTTCAAACCTAAAAAGACTTTGGATCGATTTTTGGAGTCTATGGTGGGTCGTCAAGTGGTTTTCAATCAGGCTAAGAAGACTCTGATGAAGCAGACGATGGGACACTATCCGGCGCCCCTGAAGGCTCTTGAGGTCATTAAGTCGACTTATGGGATGAGAAATCTCAATCGATCTCTGGATATTGAAGCCAAAGGTTTTGGTGAAGTCGCAGTGACCGATGTGAGTAAGAATTTGATCAACCTCTTTTTCATGATGGAAGGGGTGAAAAAGCAAAATGGGGTGAAAGACCCTTCAGTGCAACCTCTTCCTGTGCAGCGTTTGGGTGTCTTAGGTGCCGGTGTGATGGGGGGTGGAATTGCCTATGCTGCTGCCGACAAGGGCATTGATGTAAGGATGAAAGATATTCAACTTGGAGCCATCGGAACTGGGCTCAAGGCTGCCTACGTCCTTTGGGATAAAAAGGTGAAGAAGCGTCGAATGACCCCCAAGCAGCGTGATCGAAAGATGGCGTTGATCTCTGGAGGAATTGATTTTTCAGGATTTGAAAACCTCGATCTTGTTGTGGAAGCTGTGGTCGAGGATATGGGGATCAAGCAGAAAGTGATTGGAGACACTGCGGGACATTGCCGCTCCAACTGCATCATTGCGACCAACACCTCTTCTTTGAGTGTCACTGAAATGTCCAAAGGGCATCCCCATCCGGAAAATTTTGTGGGAATGCACTTTTTCAACCCAGTGGATAAGATGCCTCTGGTTGAGGTGATTCGCGGAGAGAAGACCAGCGATGTTGCCACGGCCACGGTCTTTGAAGTTGCAAAGAAGATGGGGAAGACTCCGGTCGTTGTTAAGGATGGACCTGGTTTTTTGGTGAATCGTCTTTTGCTTCCCTATTTGGGAGAGGCAGCCTTTCTTTTGGGCGAGGGGATGTCGATCGAGAGTCTGGATCGCTTTTATAAAGAGGAGTTTGGTATGCCCATGGGGCCGTGTCGACTGCTCGATGAGGTGGGAATCGATGTGGCGATCAAGGTGCTCAAGATCTTTAAAAAGGCCCTTGGAAATCGGGCTGAAATTTCGCCGCTTCTTTCGCAGCTTGAGGGGACGGATCGTCTTGGTAAGAAAGGTGGCAAAGGGTTTTACCTCTACGATGAAAATGGCAAAGAGAAGCAGGTCGACCATTCCATCTACAAAGAACTGGGCTTGGCTGAGCCGAAGGATCCTCTGACCTCAAGAGAGTGCCTTGAACGAGGAATCTTTTCGATGATCAACGAGGCCACTCTTGTGTTGGTTGAGGAGCAGATCGTATCTTCCGCCGAAGAGCTGGATTTGGCGATGATTATGGGGACAGGTTTCCCGCCCTTTCGAGGTGGGCTGCTTCGTTATGCCGATTCGGTCGGCACCGAGTACATCGTTGATGAACTTGAGATGTACAGCAGCCGCTACGGGGCTCGTTTCAAACCCTGCAATCCGTTAAGGAACATGGCCAAGACCAAAAGAACCTTTTACTAACCCAGAGATCCTAAGTGCTCGAAGAATCGACCTCACCGTATCACTTGGGATACGCCTCGGCCTGTCTAGTCCTTTGACAGATGTATGACCGAAAGTGGAAGGGGTTGAGCATGCCATGTGATTTTGGTCCCTGACTCAATTTGAGAGGATCTGGCAGGAAGAAAAGCGGCACCGATATTGCCATTCCCTATATTAGTCCATTCGGAAAATTCTACGTCACAAATTGCGAAGGGTTTTTTACCAGATTGAACAAAGATTGACGAAGGACTAGCCAGAAGCTAATTCGAGGAGATTTTTGTTCAATCTGGTGAAAAAAAGCAAGCAAGTTGTGTCGTAGAATTTTCCGAATGGACTAAATGGAGGCTTTATGAGGACGACGTCAATATGGGTGGCGGCAGTTGCCCTTTTCCTGATCCAGGTGGGATGTGGGAATAAGAAAGATCATCAAAGAGAGATCACTTCCGGCGATCGAGTGGCTCGAGGCGCTGTGGGATCTCGAAGTTCCCAACCTAATATGGAGCAAGCGGTAGGCTTGATTGGCGGTGATTGGCTCTATTGGGAAGAGTTTCAAGATGAGGTTCTAGGATTTTTGAGTTCTTCAATTGAACCCAATTCTGTGGGTGAAGTAAGCCCCTACGAAGGTGAACCGACAGGAGTGCGGTTTTGGGGAGACATTCAGTTGGTCAATGGGAATCAGGGAAATGGATTTCTTTCAGGAGAGGTCTCTCCCGACTCATGGTTGCAAATTTCAGTGTGGGACTCTTTTTCAGGACAGATCGACCCAGAAGGCAACGCGGTCTCTGAAATTCCCATCTACTTTCCTCGCGCTGTGGGCGGCTATGTGGATTATGAAGGTGCGGAAATCATCTTTGAGGATGAATATGGTTATGTTGTGCTCACAGGTTCCTTTACGGATTATGAGTTTCAGGGGGATCTCTACTATGAGAACTACACCTCGTGGGATGGAGGCGCTCCGACTCGCGGTTATCTCCCCTTTGTCATTGAGACTTGCGGCTTTTTTCGTTGTCAGTAGATTGATCGGTTTTTGGACAGATCCTTAACAACCCGTCGATGATGGTATTTATAATAATCTTATGTTGATCAAAGGCCATGGCATGGCCGCACTGATTTACCCCAACGAGAGTTGACGAGGGGATCAGTTGCTTCAGATATTTGGCGGACTCAACTGAGAAGATCTTATCATTGAGGCCCTGAAGAATGATGGTTGGGATCGAAACATGACTCAACCTCCTAACCCACTCACTCCAATTAACATGAGGTGCAAAACGTGCAAAATTATGGATCGACTCGCCCACATAGGGCTGTTTGATCACCAAATATCCCAGCTGTAGATAAAAACTATCAAGAAGGCGCCCCTTATAGAGGTTTTCTTTGACCACCATGAGGTATTGCGGGCGCGAGAGCAACCGATGAATTGCACGAGAGACAAATTCAAATCGATTGGCCTGAAAGATCAACTTATAGAGGTGGGACCTCATGTACCGCATAGGATAGGGAGGCATTGGATTGATGAGCAGAAGTTTTTCTACGGCGGGAACTCCAAGGGCAGCCGCGGCCCAGGCCACAGCAGCTCCATAGGATATGCCAACTAAGTAGGCTCTCTTAATTTTTCTCTTTTCAAGAAAATCGTTGAGTGCTTCAACATGGTCTGTCACGCTGTTAAGGTCACTGTATCCAGGAGAAAAACCCCAGCCAGGAAGATCAAGAGCATAGGTGTGGGCGTGCTTTGAAACAGGAACTAGAACTCGGGGCCAGTCCATAAAAAAACCCCCAAAGCCATGAAGCAGTATGATGGCAGGCCCTTCCTGATTGACCCCCATTTCCACAAACCGAAGGGGTTGTGAGTGAATCATCTCCGAAAGCAGGGTATCGGGAGGCTGGAGAGTCTCACCGGGATGGCTGTTCTTGACCATCTGCTCGAGATCCTCTAGAAGTTTTCGAAAATGGCGCATACCAATAGGATAGATTGACAAGTAAAATGTGCCAAGTAAAACGAGGTCCAGTGTCGCAATCTAAATCATTACAAAACAAATATAAGAAAAAGAAAGGATCACGTTTCACTTCGAGTGAGATCATTTCTACATCCTCGAGGCTGAGTTTTTCATTGACATTTTTGTGATAGCGTTGAGTCATAATCTGTATGAGGGAAAATTTTTCGTTCAACGCCAACGTACTTGGTTGTGTCTTTGGTGGTCATTCCGTGATCGACATTGCGCAATTGGATATACATGATCTGGAAAAGGCAAAAGAGTTTATAAGAGCCTATGGGTACAACTTGGATGACCCAAAGGATCATGAGGAGGCTTGGGGAATTCACCGTAGGGCCATCGGGTTTTTGAGGGATAAGATTTTAGAACCTGGTGAGGAGATTCCTGAGCTTCTTGTCGATCCAAAACAGCTTAAGGACTTAGGGTATCTCTTGATCTACGTGAGCACCCAAGAGCATCAAGGCAATATGATCCAGAAATGGGCTTGTGCACTATTGAGAGTGATGCATGTCGTTGTGCATCTACGCAATGATCTCTTTAGCGTCTTTTATGAGGAGATTCAGGAGCAGGTATTAAGTCCAATGAGAAAACTCATTTCTGTGGATCCTCTTTCGGGAACGGCCCTCGGTGGGGTAAACTTTTCAGAAAGAATCAAATTGCACCGCTTTGATGTCAAACCATTGAAGAGTTCCGATAGCTCCATTGTCAAGATGCTTGCAAAGCCCAGCGCGGTGGCTCTCTACCTCTTTGACAAGTTGGGTGTTCGATTTGTAACTCGAAACCTTTTTGATGCCTTTAAGGTTGCCCGATTTCTTGTGGATCACCATCTGTTAAGTTTTCCTCACATCCTTCCAGACCAGTCCAACAACTCTCTCTATCCCTACAAGATCTTTCTTGAGGTTATGGACGAGGTTAAGGATCAAGTTCTTGATGCTGATGAGGTTGAGAAGCTCTTAGTCCAAAAGCTCAAAAATTATGATTCGAAGTCAGAGAAGGTAAACCTCTTTTCCGGGGATGACTATCGATTCTTAAAGTTCATCAATCGGCAGTTGATACGAGTCAATATCAAAGTGGGTGAGAAGACGCGAGAGATCAGCTTCTTCTATCCTTACGAGATCCAGATTATGAACTACGAAACCTATTTGAAGAACATCTCGGGTCCTGAATCTCATGATCAATACAAAGAGCGGCAACGACTTGCGGCTCGTCGTCGAGTGTTGGGCATTCGGGATTCTTAGGACGTGGAGAACTCAAGTTGTTGATTCGACTTCTCTGCTTTTTTCGATACATTCTGATGGCTCCTGTCGCCATCATTTGGACCATTCTTTGCAGTTGGGCGACGGCACTATCGTGTGCAATATCGGTCCATCGTCTTCGTGAGCAGAAGATCCTCCACTGGTGGAGTAAGGTTCTCATGCTGATCTTCAATGTGCACGTCGTAGTCACCGGGGAGGAGAATCTAGGAGATGAGGGGGCCATACTGCTTTTCAACCATGCAAGTCTCTTTGACATCACGGCCATCTTTACGGCCACACAAAAAGTGGCTCGCTTTGGTGCTAAAGTGGAACTTTTCAAGGTGCCCATCTTTGGTTCTGCCATGCGACGGGTGGGGATCTTACCCATTGCGAGAAATGACCGAGAAAAGGTCATTCAGGTCTACCATGAGGCCAGAGAGCGCACTCTGAACGGTGAGAGCTTTGTTCTTGCCCCTGAAGGAACGCGTATGGACAAACCTCAAATTGGCCCTTTTAAGAGCGGTCCATTCATATTTGCCATCAATGCACAGATTCCCGTTTTGCCAGTGATTGTCAAGGGAGCTTGTGAGGTGTTGCCGAAGCACACTCTTTTCATCAATATGCATCAGTGGCGTTCTTACATTCATGTGTGCTTCTTACCCAGGATTGAGACCGTGGGGTTGACCTTTGAAGATCGTGATGATTTAAAAGGCCGAGTTCGTAAAATGATGGTTGAGGCATTCGAAAATATCCAAGTTAAGGGGCTCAAAAAGTGAAGAGATGGATTGTGATCATTCCCTTAGGGATCTTGATTTTGGCCGGTGTTTTCGGAGCAGTTCACTATTTCAAAGAGCGTTCGATCACGCTCATCTCTCCGAAAAGAGGGCCGATCGTGGAAGCTGTCTATGGTCTAGGCAAGGTTAAAGCTGAGAAGCAATTTGAGATCAAGCTTGGTGTGATCTCCACGGTGGAGAGAATTTTTGCAAAAGAGGGAGATCACGTTGAGAAGGGGGCTCCATTGATTGAGTTTCAAACGGGAACTCTCTTTCGCGCCCCGTTTGAGGGGACCATCACTTGGGTGGGTTTTCAACAAAATGAGACCGTGGGACCACAAGTAAGCGTCATGAAACTCGAAGACCTCTCCCAGTGGTACATCGAAGTGGCACTTGAGCAGCAGGGAGCCATGAGGGTGAAAAGGGGCCAGGCTGTGCGAGTGAGTTTTGAGAGTCTTCGGGGTGAGCTCACCAAAGGAGTCGTTCAATCTATTTTTCCGCGTGAAGGAGAGTTCTTAGTGCACGTCAAGTTGGAAGAGCTGCCAGCTCAGGTGCTTCCGGGGATGACCGCGGATGTAGCCATTGAAGTGTCTGAAAAGAGCGACGCACTTCTCATTCCTGTTTCGTCCATCACCAACGGTCGAGTCCTGGTGGAGCGAGAGGGTAAGCGAATTCCGGTGCAGTTGCACATTGGGACGGTCGATGGAACATGGGCTGAGGTTCTCGACGACGCTCTCTTGGTGTCAGATCAGATCGTCGTACATAGGAAAAAGTAGAATGTTTTTTCTGGCGCTACGCCATCTTCTCTCAAAAAAACGTCAAACTTTTCTGATTCTTTTTGGAATCAGTTTGGGCTCTATGATCTATGTTGCCATTTCAGGCCTTCAATTGGGCTTTCGAGAGTTCATCATCGATCAATTGGTCAACAACGACGCCCACATTCGTATTTCAGCCAAAGAGGAGATTATTTCTGAGGAGTCCATGGTCCGCAATCTTTTTCCCGATCGAGAGGTTCTGTGGGTGTTGCCCCCATCAGGCCGTCGTGATGAGACTCACATCAACTATCCTCAAGGTTGGTTTGATCGGCTCCTACGCGATCCAGAGGTGCTGGCCTATGCACCTCAGCTTAAGATTCAGATTCTGATCAATCGAGGTCATCAGCGGCTGACGTCCCAGTTTGTGGGTGTACTGCCGGAACACCAAAAGCGAGTGACGACCCTTGAAAACTACATCACCGAGGGAAGCCTCGACAGTCTCAGTGGTGGGGGGAATCAGGTGATCATTGGCCAGGGATTGCTCAAGAAACTTGGGGCACGAAAGGGTGAGACTCTTCTCATCTCTTCAGGACTTGGAGAACCTCGCCCATTTAAGATTGTAGGGATTTTTCAGCTCGGAGTGGAGCCCATTGACAATGGGACTCTCTTTGGATCACTCAGAGATGTGCAGCAGCTCAATCAGAGTCCCGGGAGAATCAGCGATATTGCGGTCCGACTTGTGGATGTCACCAAAGCGGCTGAGATCGCAACGACATGGTCGATTTTAGGGCAAGACCGAGTTCAGAGTTGGGACCAAGCCAACCAAAACTTTCTGCAAGTCTTCAAGATTCAAGATGCGGTTCGTTTCATCATCACCATTGCGATATTGATTGTGGCCTCATTTGGCATCTACAATGTGCTCTCGATCATGATCAGCCAAAAGCGAAAGGAGATCGCCATTTTGCGATCCATGGGATTTGATCCACGTGATATCTTGGAGCTCTTCTTGATTCAAGGGGCCATCTTAGGTTTTCTTGGTGCAATTTTGGGTTTGGGTTTCGGTTATCTCCTTTGTTGGGGACTTGAGCAGATTGATCTAAATCTTATGGGTCGAAAGGGGTTCATCATCTCTTATGGAGCTTCGATCTATGTTGTGGGATTTGTGATGGCGGTTGTGGCCTCACTGCTGGCAGCCTTCATCCCGGCTCGGGCTGCCAGCCGATTGACTCCAATCGACATCATTCGATCCGAGGTGTAGCTGATGTCCATCGTAGCAGAATCGTTGGGTAAATCGTTTGGGTCTCCTAAAGTTCACGTATTGCAAGATCTCACCTTCGAAATCAAAAAAGGGGAGTTTGTCTCTATTTCGGGGAGGTCAGGATCAGGAAAGAGCACACTCCTCTATCTGTTGAGCACACTGGATGTTCCAACTTGTGGAACTCTTTCCATCATGGGAAGAGATCCCCACAAGATGGGAGTTCATGAGCTTCATCAGTTTCGAAATGAACACATCGGTTTTGTTTTTCAATTTCACTATCTTCTTCCAGAGCTCACGGCTTTGGAAAACATCCTGATGCCAGCAAGAAAGTCCAATCAGGAACAGATAAAAATGGCAGCGGCCATGGAGCTCTTAGGTGAATTTGGGATTGCCGACAAGGTCGATCGACTGCCCTCTCAGCTCTCTGGGGGAGAACAGCAGCGAGTGGCCATCGCGCGCGCTCTCATTCTGAGTCCCTCCATCATCTTTGCCGATGAACCCACCGGGAATCTTGATACCGCCAATGGCGAGATCGTGATGGACCTTCTTTGTCGCACCAACAAAAATCAAGGCACCACTCTCGTCCTTGTGACCCACGAGCCCGAGTTTGCGGCCCGCGCTTCTCGGCAGATCACTCTGGTCGACGGACGCCTCCGCTCACCTTAGGCTCTCACTGCACCGTGTGCTTAAGTTACTTCACTCAATCTCTCATTCGGCCCGACTCTCCGAACGGACTATATTTCAGGGCCCAGCATGTGCTCGATCGAGGGAGATTGAAATCTGGCGGCATGAATCAGAATGAGGAAGCAACATAGAAGTTTGCGTAGAGGCCACCGGTCTCTTCAAACTGGGAGGTTGTGACCCCTTTGCTGTGGAGGTTTTGAAGAAGAGACTCCTTTTCGGTGGAATCGGCAAAGTTTCTTTGGAGAAAAGGTTGCTTGTTCACTCTGGTCAGTCGGTATTGGCAAAGAGAAAGTGCCTCCTCGATGGCTGCTAAATCCACCATACGCAATGCTGAAAAGGCGAAGGGTGGGCGTGGGCGACGCTTGTTTTTTGCAATCTCAGAGAAGAGGTTGAAGATCCCCTTGGCTCCAAGGTAACCTATACAACCTGTTGAGACCACAAGATCAATCTCAGGGAGAGATTCTCGAAGTTCTTGAGTCAAGTGAGATTCAATGTCACAAGCAAAACCTTCGGAGCAAAGGCCAACGGTTGTGGCCCAACGAACTGCGGGTTCTGAGATATCAAGACCGTAAAAGGTGAGTTCGGGGCGAGCGATGCGCTTTTCAAAAAACTCCTGAAGATCCTCACTATTCATAGAACTGCGGTCCGTAAGAAAGAGGTTGTAAAGAGTCTGCATCGAAAAGGAGTGTTTAAGTAGAGCTGCATTGACACCATAGGATGAGCCAACATCCAAAATTCGAATTGAATCCCGCTGCGGGATCAAGTTTTCAATGATGTTCTCATAGTAGGGTAACGTCTGATCAGGGAGATAGTACCCCACTTGAGACATGGCCCGCAAATAGGAGTGGGGGGAGTTCTCAAAATAGACGTCATCGAATTGGGCTTTACCATCAAGTTCACTCACAATGAACTCCACCCTAGAGCCTTGAGTTCGATTTGTGCAAGGAGCGTTGCAAAACAGTTCGATAAAACCAAACCATTGAGAACCTTTGAATTCAGTACTGGTCGATAGAGTTTGACCATCTGGATCTGCCGTTGCTACCATTTGGAGATGTCGCAGTCGGGTGCTGTAAGAGCTTCAAAATCCATTTTGCTCGCGGGTCTGTTTGTGTTGATGGCGGGGGCGGGGGGTGCCTATCTCTTTCTGTTGCGACCCCAATCGGAGGAGCTCTTACCCAAAGTCCAAAAGGAAGAGTTAAGTCAAGCCATCCAGTGGGCCACCGAGTACATTCAAGGGGCCACTCATGAAGATGGAAAGTTTGTCTACCTTCGAAACCTCAATTTGGATGTTGAGCCCAAATCCAAATACAATATTTTGAGACATGCTGGGGCGATGTATGCTTTGGGTATGGCGGAGACGAGGAGGCCGGATCCGAGGAATCGGACGGTCTTGAAGCGCTCGGCTGAGTTCTTGTTGTCGTGCTGCCTTGATGACACAAATTCTGAAACTTCGTCCATGAAGGGGATCTGGTCAGATCCTCAGATCGAAGGAGCCGGCAAGAGTGGTAAGCTTCGCGAGGCGAAGTTGGGTGGCACTGGATTGGGTCTTGTAGGTCTTCTCAGTGCGGAGAAATTTTCTAACGGGTTTGTTAAGATGGAGGTTGCAAGGGGGCTTGGTGAGTTTTTGCTTTTTATGCAGGAGCCCGATGGAAGTTTTGCTTCAAAATTTGACAAGGTCAAAGGCAAGAACACTCAGTGGCACTCACTCTACTATCCTGGAGAGGCCGCACTTGGTCTGATCCGCCTCTATGAGTTTGATCCCAACTCTCGTTGGTTTGAGGGCGCGCTCAAGGCACTCGACCATTTGGCCCAAAAAAGGGAAGGACGTGGGATGAAAGTCGAATCCGACCACTGGGCTCTCATTGCAACGGCTGAGCTTCTTAAGATCTCAGCATTGCATTCCACGATGGTTACCGCGCCACAAAGAGAACGACTGGTGCAGCATGGTGTTCAGATTGTGAGAAAAATGCTCGCAGAGCAGGTTTTGGACCACCGAAAAAAGAGCCTCCTTGGTGGGTTTGCCCAAGATGGCGCAACAACTCCTACAGCAACTCGTCTTGAGGGACTGATCTCATCCTTAAGCTTTATCCCCATGGATGAATCTCTGTTGCGAGCCCAACTGCTGGAGGCCGTTGACAGGGGGATTGCCTTTCTCCTGCGGACTCAAGTGAAAGAGGGCGAAATGCGAGGAGCCATCCCTAGGATCATGTACATTCCGACCAAAAGATCCCATATTTTACGAAGTCAGAAGGACCCTAAGCGAACTGAAGTTCGCATTGATTACGTTCAACACGCCCTCAGCGCGTTCATCCAATATGAATCCATCCTGAATTAGCGTCATGAAGGGTTAGGGCCGGAATGAGTTTCATTGAGCCTTACTTGGTGTTCATGGTCTAAGTAGGAGTCCGGATACTCCTTGGACTCGAGGAGCCCTCTCAGTTTACGTATGGCAATCATTCGTTCGCTCGCCTTTGGCCAAACTGCGTAGTGAGAGAGATGAATGGGAGTTCGAAGTGAAAAGGTGCGCACGCTGCTCCCCCAAGTTGAATTTTCAACGGTCTCTTTTGCAAAAACAGCAACGCATCTTCCGCGTTGGCACAAATTGATTGCAAACTCCCGGTGATCGGTTTGAATGATCTCTTCAGGGAAGATCCCTCGTTGAGTTAGATGGTCATCGACAAGACTGTTTAGGAGATGATCCCATGAGCTTCGGGCAAGCGGGAGAACTCGAAGAAGGTCACTTTTCTCTTTGAATTTTCGATAAAGTTTTGGAGAGACACAAAAGACCATTTCAACTTGACTGATAAGTTTTGAAGCAAGACGGGGGGACTTGGGTTGGTCAAGGGTGATGGCCCAATCGAGTTCGTTGATCAGCACCTTCTTTATAAGTTCCTCAGGTAAAAGTTCGCGGAAGGTGTTGACGGACCCATAGGGTGAAAAGAGGTCCCAGTACTTGGTCACAAAGTTGAGCGCCTGAGGTGCTGAGACTGTCTCTTGAATCCCAACCCGCACGGAATAGCCGCCAATTGAGGAGGTTGACAAGGTGTCCAAGATTCGAGTTCCCGTCTCAAACATCTCACGAGAATGGTGAAAGAGGGAGATCCCCTCGTTGGTGAGAGTGATTTTGCGAGGTGCACGATAAAAGAGTCGCTGATCCAAAAAGGACTCCAGACGTTTGATCTGCTCGCTTACAGTCGAGATGTTGACCCCGATCGCCCGGGAAGCCTCTTTCATTGAACTTTTTCGCGCAACTTCGTAAAAATAGTAGATTTGATTCCAATTGATATCTTTGAGTTTTTTCATCTCTTTGGATTTTTTCATAGTTTGGATCTACCTAATCACACTTATTGGTTATTGACAAATTGTGAATCAAACAGGATCCTGAGTCTATGAGAAAGCGAGTTGCTCGATGGTCTCATAGATCGGGAGCCGTCCTGGTCTTAAGCCTGCTTCCTTTTTTTGGTATCTCCGAAGTCCTAGCAATCTGTGTGAAGGTGAGTCGTGCAAACATCCGGTCTGGCCCGAGCACTTCTGCTCGAAAGGTGTGGGAGGTCTATCGCTACATGCCACTCAGAAAGGTGAGGACGCAGGGCGCATGGTACCAAGTTCGAGATGTGGACGGCGACGCCAATTGGATTCACTCAAGTCTTGTGACGGCCGACTATTCCTGCGGTGTGGTCAAGGTGAAGGAGGTCAATCTTCGTTCTGGTCCCGGAACTCGCTATCCAAAAATCGGAACAGGGGATCACTACCACAGCTTTCGGGTTCTCAAGACCAAAGGCAGTTGGGTCCAAGTGAAGGATGAGTACTCTGATGTCTTCTGGGTCTTTCGATCCCTCATCTGGATTCAGTAATTCTAGCCCACAACCTTGTGGGCGTCCTCAAGGCTTACAGAGACCATCTTTGAGACACCCTTCTCTTCCATCGTCACACCGTAGAGCTTCTTATTGATCTCCATCGTGTATTTGTTGTGGGTTACCACAATGATCTGGCTTCGTTTGGCCATTTCACGAACAAGATCGTTGAACCGCTGTACGTTGGCATCATCAAGTGGTGCATCGACCTCATCGAGTAAACAGTAGGGAGATGGCTTAACCAAAAAGATTGAGAAGATGAGGGCGACTGCGGTCAGAGCCTTTTCTCCTCCGGACATCAAAGTGACGTTTTGCATCTTCTTTCCAGGAGGTTTTGCAATGATGTCTATGCCCATCTCACCCTTCTCCTGATCTTCTACAAGAACAAGCTTGGCTTCGCCTCCTCCAAATAGCACGGGAAAGACCTTTTGAAATCGCTCATTGACGAGTTCAAAGGTCTCTTTGAAGCGCTTGGAGCAGATGCGGTTGATCTTATCAATGACCTTTCCAAGTTGCTCCTTGGCTTTAATAAGATCGCTTTGCTGTTGATGCATAAACTCATATCGACCCGAAATCTCTTCAAACTCTTCAATGGCAGAAAGATTGACATCGCCCATTCGACCAAGCTTTTGTCGCAGCTCCTTGAGTTTCTCCTCCGAGTCAGGGTCGACCTCCACGTTGCGGTACTGTTCGACGAGTTCGGGGAGTTGACGTTGGTAGCGCTCCTCAATTTGATTGACGAGATACTCCTGCTTCATTTTGACCTGCTCCAGCTTCAATTGAGCTTCGCTGATCGTCGTCAGGATCTCCGATTTGGAGCTTACAAGTTGAGAGAGTTGCTCCTCATGTTCGCGGCAAACACGATGAATGATCTCAAAGTCATCCTTTCCCTGAGATAGACGGCGGGCAAGGTCTGAAACCTCTGTGATCAGATGATCCAATGTCAGTCTCTTCTCTTCCATCAAAACCTGATTGGTCGAGATCGATTCGCTGCTCTTCTCATTTTCAACGGATATGCGCGAGAGCTTGTCGGTGACGTCTCTCAGATTTTCTTGAACCATCTTAAGTTGGTTCTCCAGTCCATCGGCCTCTTGCTTCTTTGAAGCCAATCGAACCTTGAGCTCTGTCACCTCATTTTGAAGGTCATCAAACCCGATCTGAGAACTCTGAAGTTTTTCATCGATGGTTTCAACACTGGTTTCAAGTGTGGTTTTCTTCTCACCCATCTCTTGAAAGTGCTTTTGAAGTTCATCAAACTTCAAGATTCTTTGTTGCAGCTGTGAATCCACACTCTCTTTTTCTCGAGTTTCTCGATCAAGTGCTCTCTGAGCGCTCTGCAACTCTTGTTCAGATCGCTCGTAATCCTTTTGAAGCGTAGTGACGCGAATCTCTTGCTCCGTTGCCGTTTTCTTTGCGTTTTCAAGATCGCCAAGGACCCCTTTGAGTTGGTCCTCTTGCTTCTTTTGGGTCACTTGGGCGAGGGCAAGCTTTCCCTCCCACTCCTCCTTTTGAAGTGAGAGCTCTTTGATCTCTCGCTTTCTTTTAAGAACGCCCGAATCGGCACTCTCAGAAGAGCCACCGGTTAAGACTCCATCAGGAGAGAGAAGATCCCCCTCAGGGGTCACAAAGGTCCATTTTGGAAACTTCGGGCGTAGATCCAATGCGGATGATATGGAATCCACGATGGCAACCCTCTCCAACATAGGAGAAAGAGCACTCCGATACTCCTCTACGACCGAGACCACATCTGAGAGGATCGCTTGCACAGCTCCGGTTGCCATCTCAGGTGCGGGCCCCTGATCGGTCCTCTCAACCACCGATCCGCCGCCACCTTCACTCAGTGAGTAGAAGCTCGAACGGCCTCCTTTTTTATTTTTGAGATACTCAATGGCACTTAAGCTTTGTGTGCTATCTTGGGCGACAAGAACTTGAAGTTTCGTTCCCAGCGTGGCTTCCATCGCCACTTCGTATTGGGAGGGGACCTCAATCATTTCTGAAAGGAGTTGATATTCGCTCTTGTCTCCCTGCTTTTGCCAGAGCATCACATTGCGAACACCCTCTTGAAAACCTTCGAAATTGGACTGCATGTTTTCAAGACCATAAAGACGACTGGAGATCTGATTGACTCGATCTTTGAACGTTTCAACTTCAGCGCGACGTTCCGCAACCTTGGCTTCAAGTATCTGGCGATTGGCCTCAAAATTTTCGATATCCTGCATAATGGAGAGTTGCATTTGGCGTTGCCCCTCCACTTCGCTAAAGAGGGAGTTTCTGCGAGTGGTAAACTCATCTCGCTTCAAGAGCAATTCATCCAAGACCAGTTGAATCCGCTCAAGGTTCTCTCGAGATTCTTGAACTCGAACCTCTTCCGCATGCACCTTGGCATCCAAATGGGAATGAGTTTGGCTGACAGCAAGAAGTTCACGTCGCTTGTCCGTAAGTTCCTGGTCAAGGTTCTCAATGAGCGCTTGATTCTCTTCGAAGGCTCCGGCACGCTCTTCGTACTGGGATTGCAAAAGAGAAACTTCGTTTCGAAGTTCGTGGACCTTTGTGGAAAGTCTCTCATCGTCTTTGGTAAGAAGATCCTTTCGGAGTCTCTGCTCCTCAGCAAGTGAGCCGGTCATCTCCTTGTTGCGTCGAGCTTGTTCAATTTCAAAACGGAGTTCTTGAAGAGAGGCTTCGAGTTTTTGAAGTTCACTCTGCTTTTCAAAATGCTCTTTTTGAAGAGTTTCAACCTCCTTCTCTTTTTCCGTCTGTTTCAAACGCTCCTGAGCAAGTTCAGATTCAAGGGTCTGCATTTGGCTTTGGGCTTCGGCTTGTCGCTCCTGTTTCTCAAGGAGAATCTCTCGAGCCTTCGAACTCTCCTCTTGATAATGGAGGTAGTTCTTGGTCGAGCAAACAAGATCAATCTGCTCAATCTCATTTTTGACCTCTCGATACTTCGCGGCTTTTTGAGCTTGTCGCTGAAGGCTCTCCATCTGTCTCTTAAGTTCACCGACGATGTCGTTGAGGCGAACAAGGTTTTGATCCGTTGCCACAAGCTTTCTCTGAGACTCTCTTTTACGGGCCTTAAACTTGGTTATCCCGGCGGCCTCTTCGATGAGAACTCTGCGCTCCTCGGGGCGAGCTGTGATGATCTTGCCAATGGCTCCCTGTTCGATGATGCTAAACCCTTTGGACCCTGCGCCCGTGTCCATGAAGATCTCTTGGACATCTCTCAATCTACAGACTTCGCGATTGATCAAATACTCCGAATCACCTGATCGGTGAAGTCTTCGGGTGATCATGATCTCACTGTGTTTAAGGTACTGAACGGGAAAGGGACCTCCATCATTTTCCAGTGTCAGGGAAACTTCAGCCATTCCCATTGGAGCATACCCCTCAGCACCGGCAAAAATGACATCTTCCATGGAAGATCCGCGAAGATGCTTTGCCGACATCTCTCCCATAACCCAAATGAGAGCGTCGACAATGTTCGACTTTCCACATCCATTGGGGCCCACAATTCCAGTGATGCCCTCATCAAATTGGATCACGGTGCGATCTTTAAAGGACTTAAAACCTACAAGTTCTAACTTCTTGATTCTCAAAGATTCATCCCCTTATTCGCTCTTCATACTTTTTTTGATTTGATGGAGGCTTGCGAAGCTGCAAGGCGAGCAATCGGAACTCGATAGGGGGAACAACTTACGTAGTTCATTCCTACGGATTCAAAGAAGAAGATGCTCTCAGGATCACCGCCATGCTCTCCGCAAATACCCACCTTTAACTTTGGTCGAGCCCGACGCCCTAAGTCAACCCCCATTTTTACAACTTTTCCAACACCTTCTTGATCAATCGAAACAAAGGGGTCTTGAGAGTAAATTCCATGACTTACGTAGGTGTCTAAAAATCGCCCTGCATCATCACGCGAAAGCCCCAATGTGGTTTGGGTGAGATCGTTGGTTCCGAAGCTGAAAAAATCAGCATATTCGGCAATCTCCTCGGCGGTGACTGCAGCTCTGGGAAGCTCAATCATCGTGCCAATCAGATAGTCAAAACTCAACTTCATCTCCTCTTGAACCTTCTTTGCCTCGGAGTGCACCAGATCTCTCATCTCCTTAAGTTCTCGTGCTGTTCCAATCAAAGGAATCATGATCTCTGGCTGAGGATGGAGCCCCTCTTTGATGAGGAGTGAGGTGGCTTCGGCAATGGCACGAACCTGCATTCTATAAATCTCGGGATAAGTAATGGCCAGTCGACACCCTCGATGTCCTAGCATAGGATTAAACTCATGGAGTGAACGAATGCGAGATCGAAGTTTATCAAAACTGACATCGAGTCGTTTGGCAAGCTCAGCAATCTCCTGATCATTTTGAGGAAGAAACTCGTGCAAAGGTGGATCCAGAAGACGAATCGTTACAGGATATCCTTCCATAACTCGTAGAATTCCTACGAAGTCTTCACGTTGCATGGGAAGAAGCTTTGATAAAGCCCGCTCTCTTGCGTCCCGAGTGTCGGCGATGATCATCTCTCGTACAGAATCGATTCGATCTTCACCAAAAAACATATGCTCTGTACGGCAAAGTCCGATTCCTGTTGCGCCAAACTCTCGTGCGACTTCGGCATCTCTGGGTGTGTCTGCGTTGGCTCGAACCCCCATAGTGCGAAATTGATCAGCAATCTCCATCAGCTTCCCAAACGAGCCACTGACTTCGGGTTCAATGGTCTTTACTTCACCAAGAAAGACCTCACCTGTGGATCCATCCAATGTGATGGTGTCCCCCTTTTTAAGGGCATAACCACGGACGCGCAAAGTCTCCTTCGTATAATCCACATCGATCTCACCACATCCTGCAACACAACACTTGCCCATTCCTCGAGCGACCACTGCCGCATGAGAGGTCATCCCACCTCGAGTGGTGAGAATGCCCTCAGAAGCCACCATTCCATGGATGTCTTCTGGAGAGGTTTCAATTCGCACAAGAATGACCTTCTTCCCATCATCTTTCCAACGAGCAGCTTCGTCGCTGTCAAAGACAATCTGACCCGACACACCTCCAGGGCTTGCCGGAAGTCCCTTTGCCAAGAGCACCTTTTCAGCGTTGGGGTCCAGTCGTGGGTGGAGCAGCTGATCCAAACCCTTTGGATCAATGCGCATCACCGCCTCTTCAGGTTTGATGAGTTTTTCGTTCACCATGTCGATCGCAATTTGAAGCGCAGCCTGTGTGGTTCGCTTTCCATTTCGTGTCTGGAGCATCCAGAGTTTCTTGTTTTCAATGGTAAATTCAATGTCCTGCATGTCTCGATAGTGATTTTCAAGGCGCTGGTAAATTGAGACCAGCTCCTTAAAGACGTCGGGCATAAGCTCCTCAAGTGAAGGGAGTTCGGAATTTCCTCTCTGTCTTCGCGTCAGGGGCTGTGGTGTTCGAATGCCTGCAACCACATCTTCGCCCTGGGCGTTGACCAGAAACTCTCCAAAAAAGAGTTTTTCCCCTGTTGAGGGGTCCCGTGTAAAGGCAACACCCGTTGCGGAGTCATCACCAAGATTTCCAAAGACCATCGATTGCACATTCACCGCTGTTCCCCACTCTTCGGGGATGTCGTGAAGCTTACGGTAGGTGATCGCGCGTGGTGTGTGCCAACTCTTAAAAACGGCGGAGATTGCGCCCCAAAGCTGTTCTTTGGGATCGGAAGGAAATGCACTCCCTGTGCTCTCGAGAATTTGGCGTTTGAACTTGGTCACAAGTTCTTTGAGGTCTGTTTCCGTGAGTTCACTGTCGAGCTTGTACCTCTTAAGATCCTTATAGTCTTCGAGAGTGACCTCAAGAAGACTTGAGTTCATCCCCATCACCACATCGGAATACATCTGAACAAATCGTCGATAGGAGTCCCAGGCAAAGCGTGGATGTCCAGAAGCTATTGCCAATCCCATTACGGTCTCATCGTTAAGACCTAAGTTCAAAATGGTGTCCATCATTCCGGGCATACTGGCTCTTGCCCCAGAGCGAACGCTGACCAAAAGAGGATTTTTGGGATCACCAAATTTTTTTCCGATGAGCCCTTCGACGCGTGCAAGAGCCTTTTCAACCTCCCCTTTAAGGTCCTCTGGAAGCTTTTTACCGGCTTCGTAGAAGAGCCTGCAAACTTCCGTTGAGATGGTAAATCCCGGGGGCACAGGGATTCCAAGTGCCGTCATCTCAGCCAAGTTAGCACCTTTTCCTCCTAAGATGTCCTTCATCTTGGCATTTCCGTCAGCCTGATTGGAGGCAAAAAAGTAGACGCTCTTTTCTAAGCCACGAATCGAGTTCATGTTATCTTCCCCACTGGTGAAATTGATTGGCTATGTACTCGCGGATCTTTGACAGATCGATGCGCTCTTGGGCCATCGTATCGCGATGTCGGATCGTGGCCTTTTGATCTTCGATCGAATCAAAATCGACTGTGATACAAAATGGAGTTCCAATCTCATCCTGGCGTCGATATCTTTTTCCGATGCTACCAGCGTCGTCATATTCCACGTCCCAAATTTCACACAGTTCGACTCGAAGACGATGGGCCATCTCCTGAAGTGGAGGCTTCTTGGAGAGAGGCAGAAGAGCTGCTTTGATGGGAGCAAGTTTTGGATGCAACTTCAAAACCACCCGCGTGTCTTTTTCCCCTTGAGCCGTGGTGGCCTCTTCCTCGAGATAGGCGTCGCAAAGAACCGCAAGGCAAAGACGATCACAGCCTACAGCGGTCTCAATCACATAAGGGATGAACTTCTCCCCACTGGCTTCGTCAAAGTAGAGTAAACTCTTCCCACTGTGTTTTTGGTGTTGACTTAAATCAAAGTCACTTCGGTTGTGGATTCCCTCAAGCTCCTGCCATCCAAATGGAAATTGATATTGAACATCAAAAGCGGCCTTACAGTAGTGAGCAAGCTCCTTAGGACCATGTGCGTGAAATCGCAACTGATCTTTACGCAAACCAAGATCACTGTAAAACTTCCATCGAATCTCTTTCCACTCTTCAAATCGTTGATCATCTTCTCCAGGTTTGATGAAATACTGCATCTCCATCTGTTCAAACTCGCGAGTACGGAAGGTGAAGTTTCCGGGGGTGATTTCGTTGCGAAAAGATTTTCCAATCTGTGCAATTCCAAAAGGGATCTTCATTCGTGAAGAGACACGAACATTTTCAAAATTGACGAAGATTCCCTGGGCAGTTTCGGGTCTCAGATAGACCACCGAGGCGTCGTCCTCAACAGGCCCCATAAATGTCTTGAACATCAAATTGAAATTTCGGGGTTCTGTGAGCTCGCCACCACAAGAGGGGCACCTCTTCTCTTTAAGAAGATCCTCTCGGAAACGGGACTTACAACCCTTGCAATCCACCAGAGGGTCCGAAAATCCATCGACATGGCCCGAGGCCACCCAGACCTGAGGAGCCATCAAAATGGAGGCATCAAGTCCCACAATGTCATCTCGACGAGTCATTGCCTCCCACCAGGCCCGTTTGACATTCATCTTTAGCAGTGATCCCAAAGGGCCATAGTCCCAACATGAGTTGAGTCCTCCATAAATTTCACTACTTTGAAAGACGAACCCCCTTCTTTTGCAAAGGGAGACCATTGTGGAAAGCTCTTGCAGGTACTTGACAGCCATAGATCCTCCAAAAATCAGATCTCGATCATTTTGTTTTAACCAGAAGCGTCAGTTGGTTGAGTGAAGAGATAGTTTACAGCTAACACTGGCCCTCAGTCGAGTCAAGAAATCGAGGCTTGCAGAGTTTTTCATTTTTCTAGAAAATCATAGTATGTTCAGATGGTTAGCACTATGCAAAATGATGGGTCTTGGCTTGGCTTTGGGTTCTCTACTGACCCTCGTTCCATACTCTTCCCTTGGGAGAGACAAGAGAGCCAAAGTTGATCCCGCGCTCGTTAAGAGAGAGGAGATGGTGACCATGTCGCGCCACCTTGGAGTGACGTGTGCCTACTGCCATGACACCCACAATTTCTTAGACACGAAGATGCCCGCCTACAAAAAGGCTTTAGAACACATTCGTCTGGTCGACCTCTTGAAGAAGAATGGTTTTAAGGGAGCCTCGGAGGCAACCTGTTACATGTGTCATCGAGGAAAAGTCATTCCTGATTTCAAAGAGTAGACTTCTTTATTGCATCCAACGCCTTCATCATGAGTTCACGGTCAACTTGAGAGTTTTGTAGGATCTTAAGGTAGCGTTGTTCTACATCTTTGAGCGAGGCTCCCGCAGGGAGTTCAAGTGTTTGGTATGCGTCCCACATCTTTCCTTTGTGTTCAAAATGGACATTCAAACTGCGCATGGAGTGCTCTGAACATTGGCTTTCCTCCTCGATGCCCGAGGGCTCAGGATCGACTCGTCGAAGGTCACTGTGAGATTTGCCACGCTGAGAGGGAACACGGCTTCTGATCCCAGCCCTCAACTTGAGACGACTGGGGGTCTTGTGTTTACGTTTCAGGAAGATCAAAAGAAAGAGAAAAAGAAGGAGAAGATTGAGGATTATTACTTGATTCGCGCTCATCCATCCATTATTGGAGAGTCCAACACCTTTGCCAAGAAGAAACAAGGAGAGCGATGATGGCTGGACATGGAAATCCATTTGATGCGCAGGAGCCTATTAAAGGCGTCAAACATGTTATTTTGGTAGGTTCAGGAAAGGGAGGGGTTGGAAAGAGCACGGTCACCGTGAACTTGGCGCTCGCGTTGGCCCAAACTGGTGCTCAGGTCGGCTTGCTGGATGCCGACATCTATGGGCCAAGTCTTCCGAGAATGTTGGGATGTTTGGGACAAAAGCCGATGCTCAGCGAAGATCATCTCTTGCTGCCGCTTGAGCGAATGGGTTTGCGCCTGATGAGTATTGGTTTTTTGGTGGACGAAGGGGCTGCTCTTATATGGAGGGGTCCGATGCTCTTTAAGGCGCTTGATCAGTTTTTTCGTGAAGTCTATTGGGGCGATCTCGATTATCTCGTGGTGGACTTGCCTCCCGGGACGGGGGACGTTCAACTCTCAATTGCTCAGAAGGTTCCTGTCAGTGGAGCGATTGTTGTGACCACTCCACAAAATGTCGCGCTCAGTGATGTCAAGCGAGCCGTTGACATGTTTACAAAGGTGAAGGTGCCCATTCTCGGATTGATCGAAAATATGTCCTACTTTCAACCCCAAGGCCAATCAGAGAGATATCAACTTTTTCCCAAAGGGGAGCTTGATCAATATCTTAAAGAGACAGCTATTGAAAAACTTGCCGAACTTCCGTTTAACACTCAAATTTCGATGGCGGGCGAAGTTGGAATCCCCTATGTCGAGAGTCATCGCGATGCCAAAGAGGCCAAGATCTTTGCCGAGATCGCCAAGCGCATTCGAACAACCGATTTGAATGCAGAAGGTGATCCCAACAGCTAACTTCTTCGAAATTGTAGAACTTAGGCCCCAAATCACTCCATTTTCGAATCAGGGTCTCTTTGCGGCTCTTGGATTTCACAGTCAAGAAGATTGGATTTGACCAGGTACTAGATTTCGTTTGCGGCCTGATCCTTTTGGTAAGTTTCGTAAACAAAGATGGGTATCTTGAGTGAACTGAGATGCTCTTCCAGAAGGGTTTTAACGTCAGGCCATTTCAGGCCACCAACACCGGTCGCCAATTTGGTGATCGCCACACTCTTAAGTTTGTGGGCCTCAATCTCTTTGACGAGTTGTTTTAGGCAGTGGTTGACATGCTTTAATTCCGCCACTCCTGGGTGGCCACTTTTGTCATGAGGATGCTCTTGTGTCAGAAGATTGATGATGATCGGTGAATCCGCACCTTTCCAACTCCAGAGCCCTCCCTCTGTGGGATGTTCGGTATGGCAATAGTGCCTGAAATCTTTGTAGAGACTCGGCCATCGTTCTCTTATCGAAAGTGCAAGTCCCTGGGCAAAATGATCATTGGGTGCTACGCCGTGGGCAAGAGCATCAGCCTTTGTCAGCAGAATGTCGCCTGTTACATATTTAAGCATATTCATCTCCTCCCCTTGGACTCTGTGAACAACACAGAGAGTCTCTGCCCATTCCATTCGTTGAAAACCGAGGGCCCAATAGTTTCTTATTTGCGCAAGAAAGACAAAGGATTTTTAGCACGGATCCGGTTTAGAATCTAAAGGAGTTCTCCTGCCAGAACGGGCTCCCCCTTGCCAAATGGAGAGGGGATGACTTGGTCGATCCGCACCTCACACTCTTGTCCAAAATGGCGGGATTTTTGGTCTAAACCTCGTATTGAGACAGGCCAGTAGGTCCGACTGAGACCTGATGCGCCGTGAGAATTCCCCTTGAGGAGGAGCACCTTGTGGATTGAGCCGATCTCTTGAATTGCCTCGCTCTTCATTCGTTCATCGCTGAGTTGACGGAGAATCTTGGCGCGACTCCTTCGGGAAGAGAGAGCCACAGAGGAGGGGAGTTTCGTTGCCAAAGTGCCCTGACGTTCACTGTAAGGAAAGACGTGGAGGCGTGTCCAAGGGTGATCGGCGAGAAGGCGATAGGTGGTCTCAAAGGAGTCTTGGGTCTCCCCTGGAAATCCCGTGATCATATCCATTCCAACATAGGCCTCAGGAAATGAGCTCTTGATCTCGCCTAGAGTTTCCATGATCTTTTCCGCCTTGTATTTGCGCCTCATGGATTTAAGGATCAGGTTGCAACCACTTTGAATGCTCAAATGAAAGTGCCGACAGAGGCGATCATCTCTCTTCATCAAATCGAGGAGTCGTGGGGAGATCTCCTGCGGTTCAAGACTCGATAGACGCAGGCGTGGAAGCGATGTCTGATTGAGAAGCTCTTCAACCAAATCTTCAAAATCGTGTCTGCCATCGTGATAATCGGCAAGATGGACTCCTGTAAGGATCACCTCATTTTTTCCACTTGAGAGAATCTCATTTGTGAGGGAGATGACCTCACTCAGAGGGAGGCTGCGACTCTTTCCACGAGCAAAAGGGACAATGCAATAACTGCAAAACTGATTGCACCCATCTTGAACCTTCAAAAAGGCTCGAGTCTTTTGAAGTTGATGGCCAAGCCCACCCGCCATGGACTTCTCTTCGAATATGTTGGCCTTAAATACTCGAGTCGACTGAGGACGCATCAAGTGGTCACGCAAAATAGTTGCAAGATCCTCCTTGTGAGAATTGGCTACAATCAGATCGACCTCTTTAAGATCTTCAAAGATCTTGGTGTCCACCTGGGCACCGCAGCCAGTTACGACAATGCAACTCTTCTTTTCACCTTTAAGCCGTCGGATCTGTTTGACCGCAGTGGAAATTGCCTCTTGAGTGACGGCGCAACTGTTGATGATGTGAATCTCTTGATCTGCAAGCTTGAGATCGGAAAGTCTCTCCTCAAGAACACCCGTGTCAAAGGTGTTGACCTTGCAGCCATAGGTGTGAAAGTGAAGACTCAAGTGATCCAACCTCCGCCAAGAAGTTCCTCTCCACGATAACAGACGGCCACTTGGCCTGGTGTGATCGCACGTTGTGGTTCATCAAAACAGATTCGAACGCGCTCTGTTTCTCGATCGTAAAAGAGTCTTGAAGGCGCACCCTTATGGTGAAATCGAATCTTCGTGGTCACCGTTTCTCCAGGAGTTACCGGATTGATCCACTTTGGATTCTGAAGCTCTAGCTCTTGCTTATAGAGATAACCTTCAGGTCCGACCCAAACATTACGGGTTTGAGGATCGATCTTGAGGACATAAAGAGGTTCCGAGTGAGAGAGGCCAAGCCCCTTTCTTTGTCCGTAGGTAAAGTTGTGAACTCCACTGTGTTCTCCCAGGACTCGTCCAGAGGGGTAAAGGCGAACGACCCCTGGTTCAAGTAAATTCCTAGAAACTTCATCTTCAATAAATCGAGCGTATCCCTTATCTCCTACAAAACAGATTCCCACCGAATCCTTCTTTTTGGAGTTCACAAGACCCATCCGCTCTGCAATTTTTCGAACCTCTTCCTTTTTCAGGTCTCCAAGCGGGAAGAGAATTTTAGGTAAGATTGCTCGCTCGGTCGTGAAGAGAAAGTAGGTTTGATCCTTTTCGTCATCCCCACTTCGGTAAATGGCATATTCATTTCGCTCATTGAGTGAGATTTTGGCGTAGTGGCCAGTCGCAAGATAACTGCAGTCGAGCTCTTCCATCTTTCGAATCAGCAGATTGAACTTCAAAAATGTGTTGCAGTTCACACACGGAGATGGGGTTTGACCTTGAAGGTAGGACTTAATGAATGGGTCGACGACAAAGGTGCGGAAAGGCTCTTCGCAATTGATCACATAAAAAGGTATCCCCAAGTGATTTGCAACTTGGCGTGCATCGTCTACATCTGTCGTTGAGCAACAGGTTCCTACTCCTTCATTTGTGTTGCAAACCGAGTAGTCCCACACCTGCATGGTCACACCCACAACATCATAGCCCTGTTCGACAAGAAGCCCCGCTGCCACCGAGCTGTCAACACCACCACTCATCGCAACCAAAACACGCTTTTTCATTGAATCACTCGATGCAGGTATCTACGGAACATGGAGAACCCCTTCCTCAAAGACTTTGGTGTCACGATCAAACTCAGATAGCGATCGCAGTCGTTCCACTGTTTTCTTAAAAACATCGCAAAATAGGTCGACCTCCTCCAAAGTGTTTCCCAACCCCAAGGAGATTCTCAAGGACGATTGAGCCTCTCTGGCCGACAGCCCCATCGCCATCAGGGCTGCACTGGGCTGTGTGCGCCCTGAACTGCAGGCGGCCCCTGTGCTGACCGCAAATCCCTGAAGGTCGAGATTCATCAACAGGGTTTCACCGCTCACACGTGAAATGACCAGATTGAGTGTTCCTGGAACTCGGCGAGATTCACCACCAGTAACTGAAACTCCGGCATTCTCCTGAAGAATTCGATGTTGCATGTGATTGCGAAGAGATTCAATCTCAGCTCCTTTGGAGAGGAGGTCACCCATCATCTCACACATAAGACCTAGAGAGGCAATCGAGAGTAGGTTTTCAGTCCCACCTCTTCGTGAGCGCTCCTGCCCCCCACCGTGAATCAATGGTTCCAACGAGATTCCTCGTCTGCAGTAGAGGGCTCCGGCTCCCTTGAGAGCGTAAAACTTGTGTCCCGAAAAGGAGGCCAAGTCGACACCCAGGTGTTTTACATCCAGTGGAACCTTTCCCAATCCCTGGACTGCATCCGTATGGAAAAGTGCTCCTACTTTGTGAGCCATCCGAGTCATCTTTTTGATGGGGAAAATATTTCCTGTCTCATTGTTGGCAAACATCACACTGACCAATGTGATTGGGGCAGAGGTCTTCTCGTTCAAAAGTCGATCATAGGTTTCAAGATCAACCACCCCTTTTCGATCCACCGGTATGATTCGTGACTCCACACCCAGTTTATGAAGGAAATCCAGAGAGCTGGAGAGGCTGGGATGCTCTACAGAGCTGATCAACAAACGTCCACCCGAGCCCTTTTGAAAGAGCCCTTTGAGAGCCATATTATTGGCCTCACTCCCTCCGCTTGTAAAAATCACCTCAATAGGATGGGCACCGATCGATTGAGCCACACGGCGGCGGGCTTGGTCAAGGAGGCCCTTGGCAAGACGGCCAGGCTGGTGGATCGAACTCGGGTTTCCCCAGGCGTGGATCCATTCGGACAGGGCATTTCGAACCTGGTCTGAGGGCTTAGTTGTGGCGTTGTGGTCAAAGTAAATCGACATAGGGGAGCGAGCTATACCATAGAATAGGTCAAACCTCAAGATTTGAGCAGGATTCGTTTACAACCGATAAGAATAGGTCATGAAAAAGTATCCTTGGCAAGAGCCCTTTCAGATCAGTGAGGCCCAGATTTCTCAGTGGGAGACCGAAATGGGATCCAGTTCGGACAGCCTCTTGTGCTGGTGTCTTGAAAAGCAGAAAATCCCAGAGCATGCCTACCTCAAGTGGGCTCAAGCCCTTTACGGCTTACCCATCCTCAAAGAGGACTACTTTGGTTCCGCCCTCGGAAAAGTTCGCTTTGATCTTGACAGCCATGGCCCGTGGAAGGCCCATCTTTTTCCCGTGGGTCAGTGGGAAGAGGTGCTTTTTCTTGCCTGTGTGGAGCCGCCCACAGAACTTAAGATCAACAAAGATTATCAACTGGTGCTGGCAGCGTGGAGTCATCTTCGACCATGTTGGGAGCAACGACATCCCGACACCCGTAAAGAGGAGTCGGTTTCCACATCGAAAAGAGCCGTCTCCCATGCGTTCAAGGAGCTTGATCTTCCTCCTGTACCCGAGAGCTCCCATCTGAAGCTTGAAACGTTCGAAGTTGAGAAGCCTGAGGAGCGAACTCTCGCTGTCGAGACTACGTTGACGCCACTACCTAAAAACAAGTTGAGCCACTATGAACGCACTCTTCTGGATATCGATCAGGTGCTAAATTCTATCCGAGTCTATTTTGATAAAGTCATAGTCTTTCGGTTCAAGAGCAGTTCTCTTTTTCCTATGAAGTGGGATGATTCGTGGAAACCACTCGGAGACCCTTCAAGTCTCAGAGTTAAGGTTGATTCACCAAGCATCTTTCGAACTTGTGTGACCTCACTTCATCCTTATCATGGCCGAATTGTACCTAATGCTGTGAACACTCAATTCTTCAACAACTGGAATGGATCTCAGATTCCGGTTCATGCAACCCTGGTGCCGGTGATCAAAGAGAAAAAGGTCATTGCGTTGGTGATGGGCATCAAGCATACGGCGATGGATCACTCTGAACGTGTCCTACGCGACAGTGAGGAAGTTGCAAGAAAGATCGGTCACCTTTTGGTCGCCAATGGCCTTGGAGAGGCTGCCTAACTTATTTAGTGTCTGGCGCGAAACCTCATTCCGGTGAATTTGTCATAAGTTTTCCTTATACCTTTGTTGAGCCTCCTCGAGTTAGCGCCTCGGGCTAGCCCTTCGTCGGCTCGCCTCGGTATAAGCAAAACTTATGCAAATTCACTCGAAAGCAGGTTTCGCGCCAGACACTATCTAGGGATAGACGCTTCGACTGGCTTGCCAGAGCACTTTACGTTTGAGGTACTCAACCTGCTGAGGATGGCGTCGACTCTGCCACTGATGATCAATCTTGGAGACTTTATGGTGAAGTTCTTCGATTTTTTCATTTTCATAGGCACGTTGGATTTCAATCTGACGCTTGATGGTTGACTCGAGCTCTCTTTCAATGAGCTGACGGTGAAACTGTGTTGGAGATGCATAGTACTGGTTTGCCAACCGCTCGATCTTTTTTCGGTTTGCCGCCAACTCACGTTTCTTAGGATCTAAACCACGCAACCGCATGCGATAATCCTTCAAGCGTTGCCGATGAAGTAGTTTGGCGGTGATGCGAAAGAATTTCTCATGGTCCCGTTCCTTTATCTCCATGAGCTTTGCGTAGCGTTTGGGCTTTTGCAGCTTGTAGATTTCAAAGAGACGGCGAAGCTCCCATGGTTCTGGGGGAATGAATTTGCTCACTTTTTGACTCTTTGTGGATGTATTTGCGTGTGAAGAGTTTGCAGAGAACGTTGTGATGCTAAGGCCCATCAAGATGGCCCATTTCAAGATCTGATTCATCTTGATACTATTTTACATGAATCTTCGAGATCTTGCACGAGTTAGGCTGATCTTCTGAAAGTTCCACATCTAAGGCCCAGTACAGTTCGACTCTGGTTTAACTGTTTACGAATTGATTTGGATTCACTCATGAACTCATTTGTCTCGCTGATCGTGCTATAGAATATAGCACTGGTTTATTGGCTTGGGCTGGACCTAGCACTAGTGGTTGAACCACTAGTAGAGAATCCGGGTGCGAATGCTGGTCGATAGCTTACGGACACGCTCATTCACACTTTGCGCTTCGGCCTTCTCAAGATCCATAACCATGTAACCAATGTGGGCATCTGTGGAGAGATATTGGGCCGTAATGTTGGCCCCAACTGAAGAGACAATGCCATTGATCTCTTTGAGAACGCCAGGAACGTTGTGATGAATGTTGATGACTCGATGAACATTTTGGATGACCGGGAGATCCACGTTGGGAAAGTTGACAGCCCCTGAAGTTACGCCACTTCTGAGGTACCGAATGAAGCTCTCTGCCACCTCATTGCCAATGGCCTCTTGAGCCTCCTCGGTGCTTCCCCCAATGTGAGGAGTCAATATCACATTTGAAACTCCTTGGAGTTGAGATGAGAAGTGTTCCTCTTTGGAGTTGGGCTCTTCTGGAAAAACATCAATCGCAGCCCCACCCAAAAGATCTCCCTTTAAGGATTCGACAAGATCCTCAATGACCACCACGCTTCCACGGCTTGCATTGATGAGAAAACTTCCCCTTTTCATCAAGGAGAGTTCTCGCTTCGAAATCATCTTATGCGTCTCTTTAGTGGCGGGTACATGCAATGTGACAAAGTCCGAATTCTTTAGGAGCTCTTCGAGAGAATCCACGGACTTTGAGTTTCCAAGAGGAAGCTTTTTGACAATATCAAAGAAGATGACCTTAAGTCCCATCGCTTCGGCAAGAATGCTGACCTGACTCCCGATGTGTCCGTAACCGACGATGCCAACGGTCTTTCCTCGAACTTCACGAGAACCTGTTGCACTTTTATCCCAGAGTCCTTGATGGGTCGAACGGTTGCGATCACCAAGTTGGCGCGCAAGCGCGATCATTTCGCAAATGATCAACTCCGCAACGCTTCGTGTATTGCTGTAGGGAGCATTGAAGACTGGAATGCCTAATTTATTTGCAGCTAGGGTATCGATCTGATTTGTGCCAATGCAGAAGGCACCTATGACTTTAAGATGCTTTGCTTCTTCAAGAATCTTCGAAGTGATTTGAGTTTTGGATCGAAGACCCACAGCATCGAACTCTAGAATCAGGTTTCTGAGCTCCCCCTCATCCAGAGCGCCTCTTTTTTGAACAACATCAAATCCCACGGCTCGCAGACGATCTGCAGCGACCGGGTGAATGCCCTCCAGCAATAAGATTCTTAAGATCTTTTGAGACTCCACGTTATTACATTAGGTGAGCCCTTTTGATCTTGTCAACTGTTCGATCGGAAGGTAGCGTTTGCCCTTAGATGAAGCATCTTTGGCAAATCACCTTCTTGTTGATCTCAATGAGTTTTGCTCTGAGGTCTTTCTCTTATGATCCATCCTACCCTTCGAAAGAGCCTCCGCAACTCGACGAGGAGTTTTATTGTCGTGTTGCACGTGAACTGGCTTCCAATTATGAGAGGGGAGATTTTTCTTGCAATGACGGTGGGGATTCCGACTTTCTCTTTTATCATGTCAAGAGAGTCCAAGGGGGGGAGGGTCGAGTTCAAGACAAACCCTCTTCGATTCAAATTGCCTCATTCAATCTCCTCCATTTGGGCGATGATGTGGGACAACTGAAGGATCTAACGTTAGTTGCAGAGGTTATGAATCTTTGGGATGTGGTAGTGGCGAGTGAACTTAAATCACTTCCGGTGACAGGAAAAATTCAGAACCACAATCAGCATGCCTTGGAGCAACCAAGGGCTTGGTCGAGTCGCTTTTCCAAGTTGATTTTGCCTGTCTACTATCAGCTTCTGGTTGCTCTGAGAGAGTTAGATTCAAGTTGGTCCCTCGTGCTGACCACCGTGCCCCAAGGAGATGGCCCCTACCGAGAACTCACGGGCTTCTATTTGAGAAGTTCTCGGGTGAAGCTCGTTGAGGATCGAGCAAAGTTGGTGGACATCGATCCCCATTACCGATCTCTTCTATTTCGAACTCCCTCCCAAATTTTTCTTCAAAGTGGATCGTTTCAGTTTTCGGTCGTGGCCACCCATATAAGATATACGGTTCCGCCCGACGATGTGAAACGCAAAAATGCGATGGCTCTTGCAAAGGAGATCCTGAGCAGAGATTCTCCCAAAGAGGTTAAGTACCTGCCATTTTTGAAGAGAGCAGATTACCAGCTTCGCTTTGCAGAGTTGAAGACCATTTTGACCTCTCTTTTTGAAAGAACCTCTAAGTCTGGAAATCGTAAGGTGATCCTTGCGGGGGATCTCAACTTGGACTCTTCCGGAAAGAGATTGGCCCTGCAGCACCATCCTGAGGTAAAAGGAACCGTGGAGATCGAGGCTCTTTGGGAGGAACTCCTAAGTCGTTTTGGATCGATCAAACTCTTTGTGGATCAACCGACAACCATCTCTGAAAAAAGTGGGCGATCGAGCTCGTTGGACCATTTTATTGCAGATCCCGATGAAATAGAGGAGTGTGACTTTTCGGGCTCTGAGGCATGGGACTTTTCGTCCCTCTTTTTTGAGAGTGAATCCCGTCAGGAGCAAGAGAAAAAAAGTCCGAGAGTTCATCGAGTTCAATCTATGATTGCGCAGGCCGTGGGAGACTTAAGGAGGCAAGGAGCATCCTACTTTCTTTCAGAAGGAAGGAGCCATCGCTCTTTTTATGGGCTTACATTGGACCGCATTGGAGAGCTTTCCGAGAGCAGTCCAGCTCTTGCTGAAGAATTTAGCAGAGACTCGCTGAAGGAAAAAGTTGAGGAGCGAGTTGTCTCTTTATTAAGGGCCAAACCCGGAAGTTCTGATTACCATCGGCGTTTTCGAGCAGTCTATCAAGTTTTGAGTGATCATCTTCCGATTGTAGTGAAATGTTGGGTTGACGGACGTGCACCTCATCAGCTTCAATGGTAGCTTGCAAAGGCGCAGTTCGTAATGGCGACTGTTTTAAAATTGCTGAGGAGTGATAGCACTAAATAGGGGCTGTCCGGTAATTCGCTTTTTGATCGATTTTGATAAGTTTTTCTTATACCGAGGCGGGCCGACGAAGGGCTAGCCAGAGGCGCTAGCAAAAATGGAATTACCGGACAGCCCCTAAATAGATGGTCCATAAGGCCATCGCAGCTTTAGAAGGAGAAGAGTCACAATGAAGAAACAAGATGAAACCAAAGCAGATCAGCAGCAGGAGAGATCTTCCAAATCCGCAAAGGACGCACCCAACGGAGACGAAAATGGTTCAGGGATCTCGGGGTTTAAGGTCAGCCGCCGGGGGCTCATTGGAGGGGCGTTGGCTGGGACCGCAATGGGTGTCGTGGGCCTCTCCTCACTCCCAGAGATTTCATTTGCAGACAAAGGGAGCGATTCAGAAGTTCCTCCAGGTAAACTCGACGGTTACTACGGGTTTTGGAGTGGAGGTCAGTCGGGAGAGATTCGCGTGCTCGGCGTCCCTTCCATGAGGGAACTGAAGCGGATTCCCGTTTACAACTTTGATTGCACTACAGGCCATGGATTGACCGATCGATCCAAAGAGATGATGAGCGGACTGAAGTGTGGAGACACTCATCACGTCCATCTCTCCTACGACAATGGAACCTATGATGGAAAGTACATCTATGTGAATGACAAACTCAATGGTCGTCTTGCCCGGGTTCGAATTGATTACCTTGAAACTGACTCGATTGTGAATCTACCTCATTGTCAGGGGACTCATGGTATTTTTCCCATGAGGATCCGACGTCCTGGGAAGCCCTATTTGGTCTTTTGCAACTCGGAGTTTCGAAATCCGCTCCCGAACGAAGGGCAGGATCTTCACGATCCAAAGAAATATGGAGCTTTGCACACGGCCGTTGATGGTGAGACCATGGATGTGTTGTGGCAGGTCCGCGTATCTGGAAATATGGATCTTTGTGCGACCGACTATAAGGGACTCTTTTCGATGGCCACATGCTACAACTCCGAAGAGGCAGTTACGTTGGCTGAGATGACCAAGGCGGATCGTGACTGGGCAGTCTTTTTCAATGTGGAAAAGATTGAGGAGGCCATTCGCAACAAAGCCTTCAGCTACATCGGAAAGAGTAAGGTCCCCGTCCTTGATGGAAGAAAGGGGACGCCCGGTGCAGGGAAGTACACACTCTACGTGCCAGTTCCAAAAAGTCCTCATGGGATCAACGTGGATCCGACGGGACGTTATGCCATCTGTTCTGGAAAACTGTCGCCAACCTGCACCGTCATTGATCTCGAAAAGGTGAAGCAGGCCTTTGCGGGTGAGATCAAACCTGAGGATTGCATCGTCGCAGAACCAGAGGTCGGTCTTGGACCACTGCACACAGTTTTTGACGGCAAAGGCAATGCCTACACCTCCATCTTTATCGACAGTGTCATTACAAAGTGGAACATTGCCGAGTCCATCAAACAGTACGCGGGTGATAAAAAGGCGAAGCCCATTGTAGAGAAGATCGACGTCCACTATCAGGTGGGTCACACCAACGCTTCCATGTCGGAGACGAAAGAGGCCGATGGGAAGTGGCTTGTAGCTCTCTGCAAATTTTCAAAGGATCGATTTTTGCCTGTGGGCCCAAGGCGATCGGACAACGATCAGTTGATTGACATTTCAGGGGACAAGATGAAGCTTGTTCATGATGGATCGGTCCATCCCGAACCTCATGATGCGGTGATTGTTCGTCGAGACATCATTCAGAGTAAAACCAAAAAGGTCTATGATCCTAATGATCCTATGTTTGACAGTTATCGAAAGATGGCCAAGAAGGATGGAGTGGATCTCGGAAAAGAGAACAAGGTGGTTCGAAAAGGGAAAAACGTGACGGTCTACATGACCTCGGCGGC
This sequence comes from Pseudomonadota bacterium, assembly GCA_014584465.1. GTDB lineage: Bacteria > Bdellovibrionota > Bdellovibrionia > Bdellovibrionales > JACTMU01 > JACTMU01. The sequence goes on from JACTMU010000021.1 coordinate 83,900, forward strand.
CCCCAATTTTGGACTGACCGAGTTCAAGGTCAAGAAAGGTGATATGGTCAAAGTGGTCATCACCAATTTGGATCAAGTTGAAGATCTCTCTCACGCCTTTACATTGGGTGGAGGGTATGACATCAATTTTGGGATTCATGCGGGTGAAACCAATTCGGTGACTTTTAAGGTCGATCGACGAGGCGTCTATTGGTACTACTGTTCTTGGTTCTGCCACGCTCTTCATCTGGAGATGAGAGGAAGGATGATTGTAGAGGGTTGATGGATTTGAATTTCTTTTGGAGAAGAGGGAGAGTGGTTTTTCTCTCCCTGCTTCTTTTTCTGTTGAATCTATGCGAAGTTCGTGCCGAATTTGATTGCGCCCTGATCTCGTGTGATGAGTTTTTCCCCCAGGCAACCTATTTTGATCGTGTGAAGGAGATAGAGCCCCCTCTTTGGCAGGCACTAACCAAAGAGAAGAAGCTTTTGGGATATCTCTTTGACTCCTCCGATTGGAGTGATGTCAAAGGTTATTCGGGGCATCCCATGGCAACGATGGTTGGGATGGATCTTCAAGGAACTCTTGTTGGTGCAAAGGTGCTCTCTCACTCAGAACCCATTTTGTTGATCGGGATCCCCGAAAGTGAGTTCTTGAGTTTCGTCAACCAGTTTCAAGGGCTTAAGATCACCGATCAAGTACGATTGAGCCACAAAAAAAAGGGGGGTGAACCATCATCCTCCCAATCTCATGACGGTATTCACACGGTCGATGCCATCAGTGGGGCCACAGTGACCGTCTTGGCTGAAAACCGAACCATTCGTCAAAGTGTGCGAGCGGTCTGTGAGTCTTTAGGAATAGTTCAAAAGGTCAACCACCGCACTGGAAAGCTTGTGACTGAGTTTCGAGAACTTGATTGGACCGAGATTCGTCGTGAAGATCTTTTGGGTCATCTTTTGATCGACCCCGAATTGGTGAATGAACGGGGCAGTGAACCTTGGATCGAAATCTATTTTGGATACCTCAATCTTCCGATTGTGGGCAAGAATCTAGTGGGAGATCACTACTACAAATGGCTTGAGGAGCGTTTTGCAAAGGGGGAACAGATCTTCTTGATTGTGGGGCGCGGAATCTCCTCCTTTAAGGGATCTGGATTTGTTCGAGGAGGTCAATTTGACCGCTTTCACATCAAACAGGGAGAGAAGGTCTACACCTTCGAGGATAAAGATTATGATAACTTTTTGGATTTAGCTCTTGAAGGGGTTCCTGCCTTTAAGGAAGGTGGGCTCTTTTCAATCAAAGATCCGAGTTTTACTCCCTTTGAGCCATTTGAATTTCAATTTTTAGGTTCTAAGATTGTCGGTTCTGTCGAGCGTGAGTATTTTGAGTTTTCTGCACCCTTTTCGATTCCAGAACGTTATCTCCAGAGGGACTCCCAGTTTTTGGGTGGAACTTGGAAGGACATTTGGAAAAAAGCGTGGTTGGACCTATTGCTTACGATCTTGTTGCTCGCACTGGTCTTTGCAGTTTCAGTTAAGAGGGATCTTCTATTTCGAGTTAAGAGGGTTGAGACGGTAAGATATGTGATCTTGATTCTGGCCCTCTTTTATTTTGGATTTTATCGAAAAGCCCAACTCTCAATCACCCAGCTTCTGACCCTCGTTCAAAATCTATTTCATGACTTTAAGATGGACGTCTTTCTCTCTGAGCCAGTGATCTTTTTAATTTGGACCTTCACAGCGGTTGCCGCTCTCTTTTGGTCTCGAGGACTCTTTTGCGGGTGGATTTGCCCCTTCGGTGCATGGACCGAAATGCTCTATCGCATTCGCCATCGTCTGTTTCCAAAAGCGAAGGTGGAGTTCTCTCAAAAGGTTCATTCGAACTTAGTTCGAGTGAAGTACCTGATCTTTCTTATTCTTCTTGGAGTCTCCTTTATTTCAATGGCCTGGGCAGAGCGATTCTCTGAGATTGAACCCTTTAAAACTGCTTTTTTGTTGGGTTTTCGCAGAGATTGGCCCTACCTGGTCTACTTTTTGATGGTTGTGTTTGTTTGTCTTTTCAATTACCGGTTCTTTTGTCGCTACCTTTGCCCTTTGGGAGCAGCCCTTGCGATACCAAGTCGTTGGAGTCTAAGTTCACTTCGAAGGCACGGGTTTTGTCAGAAGTGTCGGATTTGTGCCAAGGGATGTGAATCTCGTGCCATCAATGAAAGGGGAGAGATCGACAAGATGGAGTGCTTCTACTGTTTGGAGTGTGAGCAGACCTACATGGATGAAGCCAGGTGTCCTGCGTTGATTTCTAAGAGGAGTTCCAGTGCAAAAAAGTCTTAGTTCTGTCGCTTTTTCCCCTAATTTACTGCAATTGCGTAGATTACGATGAAGATCCATCTTTCGGTTCTACTCATTTCATTTTTGGAATTGGTGAATTTGAAGTTGGTTTTCGCTAGAGAGCTTGTGGTTGATTCTGACAAGGGCCCCTATTTTTCGATTGCTTCGGCACTCAAGAGAGCCCACGATGGTGATCTCTTGACCATCAAATCTGGAATTTACCGTGAGACGATCACGATTTCGCGAACGGTTGGACTCAAAGGGGCCGCAGGCGCTACGATCGACGGTGAAGGTAAGGGCCATGTGGTGCGAATTGAAGCTCCTGGAGTTAAGATTGAGGGTTTAAGAGTGATCCATAGCGGAATGGATCTTGAGAGAAGCGATGCAGCCATCTTCATCGCAAAGAGAGCAAACGGGACCACTCTTGAGAGGATCGTTATTGAATCTTCCCTCTTTGGAATTTGGGTGGAGGGAGCCAATCAAACTACTGTCTCGGGCAGTCGAATCATTGGCGATTCTGAACTGATATCGCAAAAACGCGGCAATGGGATCCAGCTTTGGAATTCCAAAGGAAATGTGATCCGTGACAATGAGATCTCTTTTGTGAGAGATGGGATCTACGTCTTTGCGACAAGCCAGAGTGAGATCCGCAAGAACAAGATGGTTTCGGTAAGATTTGGCATTCACTACATGCACTCAGATTCCAATGACATAGAAGAGAACAGAGTCACTCAATCTCGTGTGGGTTTGGCCCTTATGTTTTCTAAGGAGCTGAATGTCAAAGGCAATGTGGCCATTGAAAATGAGGAGGATGGAATTCTCTTTCGCGATTTGAGATCAAGTAGGGTGGTGGACAACGTACTGATGAAGAATTCAAAGGGGCTTTTTCTCTACAATTCCCAGTTCAATGAGATTCAAGGGAATTTGATTGGGGGTAATGCCATTGGGGCTCATGTCTGGGCAGGCTCGAGCGACAATAAGGTTCTATCAAATAGTTTCATCCACAATCAGGAGCAGGTGAAGTTTATGGGTGACTCTGATCAAATGTGGTGCAGTGAGGGGCGGGGGAACTATTGGAGTAACTATGTGGGTATGGATCTCAATCAAGATCGGATTGGGGACATCCCCTATCGTTCAAACAATGTCGTGGATCGACTGATTTGGAGCTATCCAGTTGTGCGTCTGTTGACGCACAGTCCGAGTTTTCAGCTCCTCAAAGTTATGGAGAAGGAGTTGCCTGTGATCGGTGTTCCAGCTATTGTGGATGACTTTCCAGAGATGGTGCCGTTTCACAAAGGGTGGACGACCTACTTTTAGTGGCCATGAGGTTAAGTGTGGTTGTTCTCCAGAGGGTTTGCCATGATTGAGGTCAGAGACCTTTGCAAGAGTTTTGGATCCTCTTCGGTGCTCAGGGAGCTCTCCTTTAAAATTGAGCGAGGTAGTTTTACCTCTTTCATTGGGCCCAATGGGGCAGGAAAGAGCACTCTCTTTCGTATCCTGCTGGGTCTCGTCGAAAAGAGCAGAGGATCTGTTATCATAGACGGAAGTGAGATGAAACATCCTGGGTGGTCGATTGAACTCAAGAAGAGAATGGGTTTTTCGCCGGAGAATCTCTACATCCATGGCCATCTGACCGGTCGAGAGTTTCTGCAATTTGTGGCTCGAATCAAGGGAGACTCATTTTCGAAGGTCGATGAGATGTTGGACCGTTTTCAACTTACACTGGCGGCACATCGGAAGGTGGCAACCTACTCAAAAGGAATGAAGCAGCGATTGGTCTTAGCCCAAGCGCTTTTGGGGGCGCCCGATCTACTTTTTCTAGATGAGCCCACGGGTGGATTGGATCCTCGAGGGACCTTGGATTTCTACGATATTTTGGGTGAATTGAAGTCCAAAGGCGTGACCGTGGTGATGAACTCTCACTTCTTGGAAGAGATTGAAACCCGGATGGATCGAGTGGGGATTCTCATTGGTGGAAAGCTTGTGGCTTTTTCATCACCGTCGCAATTGATTCAGAGTTCGGGTCTTAAGGAGTCGATCACGGTTCAATTTAAGAGCATTGAAAAGGGGCAAATTCCAGAGAGGTTTCAAAGTCGTGCAAAGCAGCTTGAGGATCATTCATTTCTCATCTCTTGCTCCCGGGATGAAAAGTTGGAACTGATGAAAGAGATCTCCTCAAGGGGTTCTGAACTGCAGGACTTCCAGCTCATCGTTCCCTCTTTGTCGGATGTCTATCACTCCTATCTTCGAGGAGCAGATTTATGAAGGGTGTTGTCCATTTTTTTAGTCGCGAGATCACTTTGGGCAGACGGAATCGATTGATTTTGGGTCTGGGGTCTATGACTTTTTTTCTTTCCTTGATCCTTGCCTACTTTGGCACCATCCAAAACCCTGGAGCCGAGAAGGGAGTATTGGGCTTTTCCAGTTTCGAGGCCACTGTGATCAGTCTAACCGCTCTTTCAACCTATTTGATTCCGATCATCGCTCTTGTTTTGGGTTTTGACTCCACTGCCAATGAGATGGAGACAGGAAGCTTCGAACTTTTCTTCACCTATCCTTTGAAGAAGTCTGAGATCTATTTTGGAAAGTTTTTGGGATTGGCAACGTTGTTGGTCGTCTCTACCACCACGGGCTTCTTGGTGGCGGGGTTGATCATCGGATGGAAGATCGGATGGGAGTCGTTTGGGATCTATCTTAATTTTGTCTTAGCCTCAAATCTTTTGGGCCTTACGTTCTTGGCGCTCTCCTTTTTCTTTTCGAATTTGGTGGAAAAGAGGGCTCAAATGTTGGGATTGAATCTCTTTTCATGGTTCTTTTTTGTGATTCTTTTTGATTTGGGGCTGATTCTTTTGTTAGTAGCGCTAGAGGGAAGAGTTCCTCAAGAAGTGGCTTCCGCAGTGCTCTTTTTGAATCCTGCAGATCTATTTCGTTTTATGTCCACTGCCACCATTGAGAACATCCGAAACTCCTACGGCATTGCGGCGGTTGTGGCTCATAACTTTTTTTCCCTTAAGGTTTTGATATTGACCCTGGCGCTGTGGGTGGCTCTTCCCTTATGCGGCGGCTATCTTCTTTTTAAGAGGAGATCGATCAAGAGATGAAGTTCTTGATTTTAGTTTTGATGTTGATTCTCAGTGAATCCTGCACATATGACAGAAATGGGAAGGCGCCGGTTCACCCTTTTGAACCCGATGGTGCAACCGAGTGTGCTCTTGACCGGATGATTGTTCAAAACTTTGCAGGTCCCAAAGCTCAGATTCACTATCAAGATGGACGAGTGGAGTTCTTCTGCGAGACCGAAGAGATTGTCTCTGTAATGAAACAGCCAGGGACCGGGTCTCAAGTTCTTGAGATCTTTGTGCAAGATGCCTCTCAGATCAACTGGGATCATCCTGTGGGGGGCTGGGTGAATGCAAAAGAGGTCTACTTTGTCAAAGAGAGCCGGAAGGAGGGAGCCATGGGATCAACTCTGGCCCCATTTTTCAAGAAGAGTGAGGCTGAAGAGTTTGTAAAACTTTATGGAGGCTCCATTGTTCGATTCTCGGAGCTTTAGAGGCTGTTGGAACGAAATGGCCAAGTTCTTTGTTTTCTTTGTGATGATTGGGAACTGGTTCTATGTTGAAGGCGCGACTCAATTTCAAGGGACGACCATGGGGACCTCCTACCAGATCCTCATTGAGGATCCCCTTTCTTCTGAAGTTCAAAAGGAGCTCCCTGAAGCCATCTCACAAGTTCTAGGACGAGTGATTGAAACTTTGTCTCACTGGGAACCTCGATCCGAGATTTCAAAGCTCAATCGTGATCCTCGATCCACCGTGGAGATTTCAGCGGAATTTTCAAAGGTGCTTCGTGAAGCGCTTTGGGTTCACCGAGTGAGTCGAGGAGCCTTTGATGTCACAGTGGCTCCTCTTGTGAAGCTGTGGGGCTTTGGTCCGATGGCCAATGTAGAGTCACCCAAGATGGAGTCGGTGATTCAAATACGATCCCAGACAGGGATGTCAAAGATCGCTCTGGATTCACAGAGACGTTTGAGGAGGCTGCATTCTGGTTTAACACTGGATCTCTCCGCCATTGCCAAAGGGTACGCCGTGGATCAGGTGGTCGAGCGACTCTCCTCTTATGGTATGAAGAATCTCCTTGTTGAGATTGGAGGTGAGGTTCGAGCCATTGGGAGAAAACATGATGGCTCCCTTTGGAGGGTTGCGATTCAGATGCCTAAGGGGATCGAGAAGGTCCTCTCGTCTGAGGAAGGTGGCGGAGAATCGTTCGGATTGTGGAAATCCATCAGTGTCATAGATCAAGCTGTGGCGACTTCTGGGACCTACGAACATAGGGATTCCAAGGGACGACATCATATCATCGATCCACGAACAGGTTTTCCCACCCAAAATGGAGTTGTCAGTGTGACTGTGATCACTCAGAGTTGCATGAGGGCCGATGCGCTTGCCACCGCTCTTGTGGTCATGGGCGTGAAAGAGGGGCTTCAGTTGATCTCATCTCTTAAAGAGACGGACGCTCTTTTTCTAGTTGAAGAGCCATCTTCAAAGATTCCCACGTCGCCGCTGAACATGCTTCGAGCGGTCTCATCGCCCGGATTTGCAAAGAAGCGTTTGGTAACCTCTTCCCGCTCGCACTAATTGTCGATCTCTTTGACACTTGAGTCACTTCTAAGAAAAGTTTACAAGGTATGTAATTTCTAAAGGTTTTTCGCAGATGTCTTGTTAATATTGGTGAGTAAAACTTTTTGTACAGAGTTGGAGTGTTTCTAATGAAAAAGATGATTTACCCTTTGTGGCAAGTATTGAGATGTTTGACAGCGGCAGCGGTGTTTTGGCCGTTAGTTTCGATGGCAAGAGATCCTTTTTATGTCGTTCATGATTCAACATCAAATCCTGAGATGAGCCATCAGATGCAGATTCTCAATCATGGGTTAGGGTCCTTCAAGAAGAGGTTGGACATGATTCGGTCTGCTCAGAGCTCCTTGGAGCTTGAGTACTTCATTTTCAATCATGATCAGGCAGGGAGCATCATTTTGCAGGAGTTGGTTGAAGCGGCCAAACGGGGTGTTCAAGTCAGGATCTTAGTGGATAAAGCCATCGGGGTCTTTGAACTCAATGGCTATTTTAAGAAATATTTGGATGATCTCAGTAAAGAGCTTTCGGGAAAGGTGGAGCTTCGATACTACAACGACTCAAGCATTCTTCCTTCGACAGCCAATTTCAGAAATCATCGAAAGTTGATTGTTAAAGATGGTCAAGAGGCCATAACCGGCGGAAGAAACATCGGGGATGATTACTTTGATTTGAGCGCTCACTACAACTTCCTTGACCGAGACGTTTGGGTTGAGGGTCCTGTTGTTCGTGACATGTTGGCAACGTTTGATGATATCTGGAACCATGAGATGACTCAAAAGACGATTCTTCTCAGCGAACCTGCCTTGCTCTATACTGGTTCCGATCCGAAAAGAAGGAGTGCCTACCTGTCGAAGTATCGAAGTGAGCTTCTTGTCTATCAGAACGGAATGAAGCCTGTATTGGCGGCATTCGAAAAGTCGCCCCACCTCGAGCAGGTGAAACAAGAGATTGATCGCATCGGCGCTGAGGCGCTCGCACGGACGGATATTCATACATGTCCAATCACAACCTTTGTTTCAGATCGCCCAGGTGGGAACTTTGAAACAAGGCTCAATGAGGCCGGGTACTTCAAAAATCATCGAATGGTTTCGAAAGTCATCGGCGAAAAACTCTCTCAATCCAAAGAGAGAGTCTTTATTGATTCACCCTACTTTATCAACAATAAGAGCAGTCGTGAGTTGATGAACAGGCTGATTGATTCTGGGACTAAGATTGACATCTTTACCAACAGCCTCTCATCAACCGATGGAGTTCCAGTTGCTGCCAACTTCTACAGTCAAGTATCTGAATGGATCGACCTTGGGGTCGCAGTGCACGTTCTGAGCTCGGAGTGGTTTGATTTTGGGCCTGTCTTATCGGACGAGATCAAACATGCACGATGGGGAAATCATGCCAAGAGCATTCGTTACGCCGAAGACCATGTCGGTGTTGGAACCTACAATATCGACAACCGCTCCTTCTTCTACAATATGGAGATGGTTCTCTTTTGCCAGGGGAGCAAGGAACTGGCCGATGACGTCTTCTCAAGCATGATGTTTCGACGACAACATGCCTATCGGATCGTCGACAAGGATCGTGCGCTGACCAGCGACGGAGAGGAAGTCAGCATCTACGGAAGCGGAGCATCTGGCCTCGATGTGATGAAGATGAAGCTCTTCACTCTGCCCTACAGCATGATCAAGTTTCTCTTCTAGGTGCCAGGTTCCGTTTGATGGACGCACCAAGACAAAATCGCGGAGGAGAGCATGTTGGAGAAACCCGGATCCGAAATTAACTTGCCGTGGCAAGCAAACGGAACCTGGCACTATCCACAGGGTAATCCTTTTACTTTATATGTTGCACATAGGATCTCATCGATTTCATGGCAAAAGCGGCGCATGAGCTCTTTTGCAAAACCCACGGGTTCAATGTTCAAATCTTCCAGTGCAAGTGTGGGAACCGGTGTGCCCGTGTTCAGAACGTTCAACGCAAAATGAATCATGGTGGAGGTTGGACTCTGGCTTGCAATGCTGATGGAGAGTTTTCGATTGCCCTCAAATAGATCATCCCCTTTTCGAATCAATGCATGGTCTGACGCAAGTTCTTCGAGAAGATCCTTACACATTGAGGCAAGAAGGCGTTGAGTGGCCACCCCAAAAGCCAAAGTCGAATCGAATTTTTCAATGATCAAGTGGACCATGGAAGCACCACAGATCCGTGATTGAGCAATGAGATCTTCGCCATCAACCATATTTTCAAACGGTATGTCACAAGGGCCAATCCATCCGATGATGGAGTCCCCCAAAAGATTATGGTGGAGATATGCATAGAGAGAGCGAAGTTGATGGCCATCATAAAGGGCCTCACTCTCTTTTAAAGAATCAGGGTCGATCCACTTCCACCTCATCAGCTTGCCCCACCATTTTTGAAAGAGTGCTGCAGACTCAATTTGGCTCGTAAGAATCTCTGGCAAGATTCACAGAGTTGGCACGGACTTGGGCCGTCCTCGTAGCAAGGCCAAAGATGTTCCATCGGGATGTTGAGAGCAAGGGCTCGGCGAAAAATTTCATCCTTTCTCATTTGAAGCGTGAAGGAGTGGACTTTAACGTGATTGGAGGTTGAAAATGAGAAGGCTTGGTTCAGTGAGAGAAGATAGGGTTCGCTATTGTCTGGAAAGGTTTCAGCTTCTTCAAGATTGAAACCCGTCACAACAACAGAGGCCCCCAATCCTTCAGCAAAGCCTGCTGCAATATTGAGAAAGATGCCATTTCGATTTGGGACCCAGACAGCTTGAGCCGTCTTTTGAGAGTGATCCAGATCTGAAATTTGAACTTCAATACCCTTAGGCAAAGATTGCGAATTTGATCCGGATCTTTGTACGAGAGCGGTCGAAGTGAACTCCTTAAACCAAGGAAGTTCAACGATCCTCACAGGGACCCCCAAAGTTTTACAAAAGAGCTTTGAGGATTGCACCTCACGCTCCGCCGCTCGCTGTCCATAATCAAAAGTAAGAACCAAGCCAATCTTGTAAGCATGGTGAGCTTCAAAAAGATTCACCGTGGAATCAAGACCACCAGAGAGAAGAATGATGGCAGATTCTTTTACCCCCACTACGACTCCCTTTTTTTGGGTGGCGTGACCTTTTTTGAGCTCCTTTTTTTGCGCTTAATGGAATCTTGAGGGATGGTCATGGCAGAGGCCAACTGCTGTTTGAGAGTTGCACGAACCTTCTTTGCCTGCTTAAGAATGTTTTCGCCAATTCGAAAGCTAAGCTTTTCCTGATTCCAAGATGGGAGGTCAATCAACAGTGAGGCTTTTTTTAATTTATTAAATCGCCTCTTGATGCTCTCATTTTGGAGACTGAGCAAGACGTCATCGAGATGTTCCTTTAATTTTCGTTTGACTCTCGTTCTCTTAATCGCTTTTCTTCTTCCCACAAAAAACTTTCAAATCCAATGGATTTGGATGGATCAGGCTGCCCTTTTTTGGCCAGAAAAGCGGTCAAAAAAGATAAGCAGAGGGTTTGCAACATAGATCGATGAGTAGGTTCCAATAACAATACCAAGACCCAAGGTGAACGCGAAATCCTCGATCACGCCTCCAGCAATAAAATAGAGAGAGGCTGCCGCGAGCAGGGTGGTTCCAGTCGTCAAAATGGTTCGTGCTAAGACATCGTTGACCGACTTGTTGACAATCTTAGGAAGACTTAAGCTTCGAAAGATCTCCGAATTCTCCCTCACCCGATCAAAATTGATGATCGTATCATTCAGTGAGTATCCAATCAGCGTTAAGATCGCAGCCATTGTCTCGACATTCACCTGTTTACCAAGAAGAGAAAAAATACCAAGCGTTATAATTGCATCATGGAAGAGGCAAATCACCGCCCCTGGTGCATATTGGTAGTCGAACCGAAGTCCAATGTAGATGAGAATAAGGAGAAGGCTATAAAATGCCGCCAACAACCCATTTCGTTTAAGTTCTTCTCCGACCTGAGGACCTACCGAATCCACCCTGCGAACGCTCGGGATCTCAGCAACAAAAGTGGATTTGATTCCTTCCGTGATCTTGTTGATGAGGAGGCTTGTCTCTTCACTGGTCTCTTTGGCTGTGCTTCCGGGTCGAGTGTTGTTTTCAAATCGCAAAAGAAACTCAGGCTTTTCACCTTGAAGGGCCTGAATCTCTGCATCTTGAAAGCCCATCGTCTTAACAAAATCCCGCACTCGATCAATCGTGACACGTTGATCAAATTGGACCTGAATCTCAGTGCCTCCCGCGAAATCAATTCCGTAAACCAACCCTTTGGTCAAAATGAGACCAAGGGAGATGACTACGGCTAGGGCCGAAATGCCATAAAAGATAGGAGCCTTTCCAATAAAGTCTATCTTACCTGTGTCGATGTTCTTGGTGCCTTTATTTCCGTTTGCCATATCTTCCTCGATTAAATGGATAGCTTCATCTTCATCTTACCAATGAAGAGGTCCAAAAAAGTGCGTGTTACAAATATTGCCGTAAACATTGAAGCCGCCAGACCAATGATCAGCGACACGGCAAAGCCTCGAACTGGTCCCGTGCCGTAGTACATAAGAACCACACACGTTGCAGCCGTTGTGATGTTGGAGTCAAAGATGGCCGAAAAGGCACGGGCAAAACCCTCTCGGATCGCTCCTTGAAGTTGCGCCCCTTTTTGAAGCTCCTCTTTGATCCGCTCAAAGATGATGACATTTGCATCCACGGCCATACCCACAGTCAGAGCAATGCCGGCGATGCCAGGAAGCGTGAGTGTTGCCCCAAGCGAGGTGAGCACTGCAAGGAGGATCAAAATGTTAAAGGCAAGCGCTAGGTTTGCAAAAAGGCCAAAGCTCTTGTACCAGACGACCATAAAGACAATGACCAGTATGGCTCCAATCAAACTTGCCTTGATCCCTCGGTCAATCGAATCCTTTCCAAGTGATGGCCCCACGGTTCGCTCTTCGAGTTGTTGAAGAGATGCGGGAAGAGCCCCTGCCTTAAGAGCCGTACTGATGAGCTTGGCTTCATCCAAGAGGGCTTGACGATCTTTACCAGCAGATCCCAACGTGATCTGGGCACGACCATTTCCAATGCGTGTTTTGATAACTGGAGCTGATTTTACGACTTTATCCAGTACGATCGCCATCAGCTTTCCAACGTTGTTCCCTGTAAGGTCACCAAACTTCTTTGCTCCAATCGGATTGAAACTCAAATCCACGGTCGGAGCTCCATACTCATCAAAACCGATTGAGGCGTCTTGGAGATCTTCTCCTGTAAGTCCTGTATCTGTTCTTAAGAGGTAGGGAATCTTTCCAGCTTCCATCTTTTTGGCATTGTCTGCCAATCCAAAGTGAACGACCGTCTTTTCGGGGAGTTTGTCCCTTAAGTCTTCATTTAGGCGCTTCACATAATCAGAATAGGAGAGTTTACCCAGAGAGTAGTCACCTGCTTTTTCGGCATCTGCGATCCACTGTTGAAGTTCTCCTGCTTTGGAGTCCTCTGAGACCATCATGAAATCAAGTTTGGCCGTTCGATTGATGAGATCTTTGGCGTGTTTTGCATCTTCAATCCCAGGAAGCTGAACAAGGATTCGATCATCTCCTTGTGCCGTGATGCTGGGCTCAGCGACTCCAAATTCGTCAATACGATTGCGAAGAGTCTCGATGGATTGGGAGATGATCTCTTGTTTGTATCGGATGAGCCAGGTGTCGAGAAAGTGAACCACAATCTTCTTGTCACTGGTGCTTAAGACTTGCAAGACCCCAGCATAGTTTTCTGAAATGAAATCTGAGATGTCAGAACCATTTCCAGATACAACCTCCACCTCAATCTCAGGTTCTTCTGCCTCTGCGGCCTTCACACTTCCAAATCCGACCACATTCTTCTCGGTCATAAACTTGTGAAGATCCTCGGCCATCCGGCGAGTCTTCTCTTTTAAGCTTCCTTCAATGTCGACTCCCATAACGATGTGGAGTCCACCTTGAATATCAAGTCCGTAATTGATCTTCTTTTGTGGAAGCCATGAGACTGAGCTTAAGTTGACCACATTGGGTGCAAACCAAAGCAGACACATTGCAAAGATGATAAAGACAATCCACAGTCGTACTTTGAGATTTTCGATCATTTTTTCCCCTCGTTGATCTCTTGTGCTGAAGTTGCAATTTGATTTTTCAACATTTTGATGCGAACGCCGTCGGCAATTTCAAGTGTAACCCATTGGTCGGTGATCCCCTCAACCGTTCCTAAAATCCCACTTGCCGTCAATACAGAATCACCACGTTTGAGTTGGCCCATAAACTCTTGATGTTTCTTCTGTTTCTTTGTTTGAGGTCGAATGATCAAAAAATAGAAGATGGCAAAGAGAAAGAGGATGGGTGCAATCTGCTCAATGAGATTTGGGCGGGCAGCTGCCCCGTCTGCCTGTGCCAACGCAATAGAATAGAACATAACTCTCCTTATGAGTGGATTTTCTTTTGAGTGTTAAAATGAACATTAAAAGTCAAAATAATCAAGCTACGAACTTACTCTGTTTTTGACAAAACGTGTTACGAAGTTGTGTCTAAATTGATCCCAGCGACCTTCCCGGATCGCACTTTGGCAGCAGCGTATGAGCTCAAAATAGAAGTGAAGGTTGTGAATCGTATTGAGTCTTGAGGAGAGGATTTCACCCGCCATGAAGAGGTGCCGTAAGTAAGCCTTCGAGTAGTTTTGGCAGGTGTAACATTGGCAGGTGGAGTCAAGCGGAGAGGGATCTCGCTGATACTCTTTGCGTTTGATGCTCACCCGACCGTCCCACGTAAAGAGAGTACCGTTTCGAGCAACTCGAGTGGGCAGCACGCAGTCAAACATGTCAATGCCTGAATCTATGCAGAGCACGAGATCCAGTGGTGTTCCAACCCCCATGAGGTAGCGAGGTTTTTCTGGGGGCATTTGGGGAGCCACTTGTGCAACCAATTGATGCATAAGTTCGATGGGCTCACCCACGCTGAGTCCTCCCAACGCATAGCCAGGTAGGTCCACCGAGGTGATCTGTTCGAGACTCTTCAGTCTCAGGTCTATGTCAAGGCCACCCTGAACGATCCCAAAGAGCAACTGATCTGGGTTCATCATGGCGGCTTTGGAACGATGAAGCCAACGCAGAGTCAGATCCATAGACTCGAGGGTGGCCTCTCTGGTCGCAGGGTAGGGGAGGCACTCATCAAAGGCCATCACAATGTCAGAACCCAAGGCAACTTGGATCGCTATGCTCTTTTCAGGGGAGATAAAGCACTTACTGCCATCGATGTGGCTTCGAAACTCCACCCCCTCCTCTGTCAGTTTTCGCAACTGAGAGAGGGAGAAAACTTGAAAGCCGCCGCTGTCTGTAAGAATCGGGCCATCCCAATTCATAAAACGGTGGAGACCTCCAAGTTCGTGGATGATCTCCTCACCGGGGCGCAAGTGGAGGTGATAGGTGTTGCCAAGGACAATCTGAGCACCCATGGTTTTGAGCTCCTCGGGGAGCATGGCCTTGACGGTCGCCCGGGTCCCCACCGGCATAAAGATGGGCGTGGTCAAATTGCCGTGGGCCGTGACAAGCTCACCAACTCGGGCTTGGCGATCGTTTGCAAGAACTCGAAATTCGCCTATCGTGTCCATACTGAGAGATCTCCATAGCTAAAGAGTTTGAACCTTTGCTCTATGGCCCAGCGATAGGCATTCATAACTGTTTGATGGCCAGCAAATGCACTGACAAGAGCAAGAAGCGTACTTTGAGGTTGATGAAAATTGGTGAGGAGCCCATTGGCTACGCCGAACTCAAATCCAGGTTGAATGAAGAGTGAGGTCTCACCTTCAAAGTCGCCATCGCAATTCTGGGAAAGATTGCCAAGATGGCAGGCCTCAAGGGCTCGTAAAACGGTTGTGCCCATCGCCCATATGCGAGAGCTTTGCCTATTTTTAAGACGTTGAGTCACTTGGGCCCAGGTCGATTGCGGAATTTTCACCCACTCACTGTGCATCTTATGTTGGGAGAGGTCATCCGTCTTAATGGGGAGAAAGGTTCCAAGTCCAACATGCAAGGTCAGAGGAGAAATTTCAATGCCATGCTGGATCAAGAACTCGAGATCCTTCTGCGAAAAATGGAGACTTGCGGTCGGTGCAGCAAGGCTGCCAGGAACTTTGGCCCACGCAGATTGATACCATTTTAGGTCCTCTTTACGTGCCCTGCGTTCATTCCTGACCCGCTGAATGTAAGGAGGTAAGGGAGGCTCTCCAAAGCGCTCGAAATAGTTCTCATCAAGATTCTGGTCAACTTCAATCTCCTGAGGAAGCCCCTTAGATCGAAGGTAGGCCGTTACCCCTCCTGGCAACGAAAAGGACTCTCCCAACCGGTGGGCCCGAGCGGGAAAGAGAACAGCCCACCGATGGGGGCTTCCAAGTGGATGCAGAAAGAGAAACTCGCGGTCGTCACAAGGAACACGCCGTGATTGTACTTGCGTATCGTTGATCACAAGAAGATCACCCTCCCTAAATTGAGAGAGAAGCTCGTGGACTCCGCCTACCAACTCACTAGGGGGTGTGGCGGGTTTGCAAAAGAGCACGCGCGTGGGCCGGCAGGGTTCAAGTGCGACCAGTTCTTCAGGATAAGAGTAGGAGAGTTCTGTGAGTTGCATTCATTGCTGCCATACAACAAGGCTATCCAGGAAGTCATGTCATTTTTCTCAGCCCGATCGGAGTTTCTCTCTGTGAGGAAAAGGGCCGGGGAGGGGGCCCCGGCCAGAGCAAAAAAGGAGGAGCCATCAACAGCAAAGCCTTCCGAGTGTGAGATCGAGTTGGCGGAGCGTGAGAACGGTCAGCTTGGTTGATCCTTGGTGCCTTGCAACCAACCCTCTTGTTTCGTGGACAACAAGAGATGAAGGTAGGTCAAAGCCCAAAATAGAGAGATCGTTAAGAGCAGGCAGAACAGATAAACTGGGATCATCGGTTGAGCACCTTTCTGATTTCTAGAAAGATCTGTGAAGATCTTTCAAACATGAGCTGCCGTTCTAGGGCGCGAGTCTCCTTGCGGAGGTTTTGATAGAGCTCAATAAGCTCTTGCTTAAGTTCCTCAACCTCCCTGAGTTCATTGAGTTTATGCTTGGGCGCGGCCATCGTTGCACTCCTTTGACCGAAGTCTAGTGAGCATCCCTGCTCTACAGAATAGGACCTTGAAAGGTCGTCAAAGGGTTAGTGGCCATTCAAAATCAGGACCTGCCTCATTTTCGCAACAACAGACATTTCGCGCCACATCAGATCCTCCTTGTTCCAAAGAGTTCCTGATGACAAGCTTGAGAGAGCTCTGTTATACAAAGTTCTATAATATTGTGGATTTTAAAGAGAATTCGGAGAATAGAAAAGACGGCAGGTGGATGAGTTGTGATCCCTCTGGTAGATGCATCGATCGAGCCGAGATGAAATAGAGTGGTCTTTAAATCGTGCGCGCGTGGCGAAATTGGCAGACGCACCAGCTTGAGGGAATTGTGGGGTTTACCGCAATGCGCGCTGAAGAGTGAGACTTGTTGTTTGAATTTGAGGGCTTAGGAGATTTATAAAATACGATTGGTAGACGAGTTTTGATCCCTCTGGTAGACGCGTCGGCCGGTCCAAATAAAATATAGTGGTTCCCCTGAACTGTGCGCGAGTGGCGAAATTGGTAGACGCATCAGCTTGAGGGGCTGACGCCCGCAAGGGTGTGCTGGTTCAAGTCCAGTCTCGCGCACCAACTTTCATTGGAGCCACTAACGGGAAAAAATGAAGCTCATCGAAACAAAACCCTCAATCAAACCCAAAAAGAAAAAATCCCACAAAGATTACTCCTCATGGGATCCGCTTACTCAGGCAAAATATCTTTATGATCTCGGCGTTGCCACTGGCGAAAAAATCACGATGACTGAAGCCTACGAACTCGCCCGAAAAGCTATCGGTTAATAAGCCTTATTGAAGACCCACATTCGCAGGAAGCTCGTCAGTTCGGATTCCCAACCATATTGGCTCTTCATCGTTATCAACATATTGTGCTGTTGATACAGGATCAAATACCTCGAACATAATTTGCTCTGCCCCGTCCTCATTGATCCACCTGAATTTTTCGACTAACTTCACGTGGGCTTTCTCATCCCCCACCAAAATTCCCGACGTCTCAATTACCTTCCTGTGTTGACTGAATATTTTTGGTTGATCGTTATAAAGATGATTCGCTTTTTTCTTCTTTCTTTTCGCCATGTAACCTCTCATGTTTATTTAGGGCGGAATTACCCTTTCCCATATTTATATCGAGTCCAACGTTAATGACGGTGATTGACGGAATAATACCTTGGTCCTATTAAGACTTGGGCCGGATAACCCGAAAAATCAAAAATGAAATGCCAAAAACTGGGCGATGTCGGTTCATTGTATGAATGGCTGCAGGAATGGCTCTCCACTTCCGAAGAAAGAACCCTCGGCAACACACGTTATCCCCCTGTCAGTTTTTACTACAAAGACAAACGGTATTATCTGCAAGGAGACACCACCCGAAAAGCCGTTGAGACATTCATTAAACTCTACGAACTGTCACCTCAGGAAATATTCCTGATCGTCGGTCCCACATCCAATGGCAACGCCTGCCTTCGCTTGATCGGTCTAGAATCCGGCGGCGGATGGTACTGCTATCTAAGACCACCAGAAAAATTCCGATCCAAGGCTGCTTAATTTTTTCTTCTTTTTAGGCATGGCACAGGAAATAGAATCGTACCTTCCCCCAAAGCCACACATTCAGTTAGTTGCAACAGCCAATTAAAATAGATGGTTGCTTCAGCAATAGTTGGGAAAGCAGACCAATGATAGACCTCTATGAAATCGATTAACGCACCTGCAACACGCGGTGAAAACCGATGAATAGTTACCGTAAATCTTTGCTTGGCTGACTCTAGCCATTCAATATCTTCGCAATCTGTTAAGACGATCTCGTAGTCCGCACTGATCTTTTGTTTCGTTATGACAGTCATATTTTTGCTCTCCTCACAATAGCATCTATGGCCTCAATGGATTCGTTCGTCAGTTCGAAGCCCACATAATATTGCTGACAAACCGAAAGCGTATTTCCCAAGGATTGGGCAACCAGACTCATGGACACACCTTTATTCAACAAGTTGATTGCATAACAATGGCGTAAAGCATGAAAGGTGATTTGTTTTTCAGGTTGATTCGGAAATGCCATACTACTGTATTTTTTCATGATTTTGCGAGAAGCCTCATCACGATCAATGGACGCCTTTTCATTTTCAGGAAGACTAACCCAATCATGAAATGCCTGAAGCCCTTGAGGACATAGATATGCAATTCGACTTTTTCTATTTTTTGTATGCCGTCTGCGGCCTTGACGATCCACTTGAGAAGTCACTTTCAACCTGTTACTCGCTATCAGACTATGGGATTCTAAAGAATATGCTTCGCCAATCCGAAGGCCGGAGTAATAGCAAAGTTTAACAAGAGCTCTTTCAGCTTTGTTATTTATAAAAACTAAAACTTTTTTAAAGTCTTCTTCATTCAGATAAGTGACTTTTTTGAATTCCTCGGGTTGCTTGCGCAATTTGATTCTGTCGCGCCCGATAAATTTCAAAATCTGAGTGAGCCGTCCGACCATCCGCCTCTGGGTGTTGCCCAAGAACTTACGATCAATCTGCTGTTGAATTTCATCACGGCTCGCAGAGTAAATCGATAGGGCACCAAGGCACTCGATGGCTCTTTTCAGTTCGCAACGAGCCGTCGCCTCGTTAATCAGGCCACGGAACGAATAGACCTGCTGCCAATATTCATCGAGCACTTTATAATTCTCGCTATTGTGGACAACGATCCCGCGACGTTTGCGATCTTCTTTGTAAAAGTCTTTTACAATTTCTTTTACCTGAACACGACAGGCGTTAATATCTTGGAGCCCCGATTTAAGAGCTCGGTTGATCGCATCCAATCTGTCGTCTTTGATGGTTTCTGTGACTCGTTTGCCGTCAGGGGTTTTGACGTCCTTGTATATCGTGAAAGAAACCCGACCATGGCCTGGGCCTTTCATGGAGTACCGAATTAAATTTTCCGTTCTTACCTGTTTCATTTGCCGCCATTATCCGGTCAGTCCCAAAGCGGACTTCCCAAACATCTTTATATTGCGGCAATCTTAAATGACGGCAGTTGACGGTAAATTCCACATGGCCGAACATAAACTATGGCCAACGACGACCAGAACCCTAAAAAATCTGCCCCTAAACGCAAAGCAATTACTTCCCTTGATGAGCTGCCAGAATATCGTAATCAGCCCCAACAAAAATCTCCTGAAGTTCAGGCACTCGAAGATGCGCTAGGTGACCACAATCAACAGGTTAGAGATCTTGAAGATGCTTTGGATGGACGAACTCGCGGCCCTGTTCTTGGACCCGTATTTGATTTGCGCTCTACGAAGAAAAAGAAGGCAAAGTCTGTTGAAGGCAAAGAGCCGTGGCTCCGAGCTCACAAATTCCAGTTTGCCATGTTGATTATCGGCCTTATCAGTCTAGGAATTGTCATCTACGTGAATTTCCTAAAACCAAGCAGCCCCACACCTCAATCTCCACCCCAAACCCAGCCAACTGTGCCGCACATTGAGCCAGCCGATCCTTCACATCCTATCCCTAAAAAACCCGAAATCTGGAACAAGCCTGAGGATTGGCATAAGCGAAACGGCTCTCAAACCGACTCAAATCCATCCTCGAATGGAAAATAGCAAAAACAATTTAGCAATAATATCAGTCATTGAAGTATCTCCCGATACCATCCAATCGCTGCTTGTTGTTCTTGCCGAGGGAAAATCTCACTTTGAAGTATGGGTAGATAAACAAGAAGTGGATGGAATGAAAGAAGTGATCCCTTCAAAAAGTTTCCTGACCGAGGCTGAGGCAAAAATTTATTTTAAAATTCTAACCAAGCAACTCTCAGAAGGACATGATGCTGATTGATTATTTTGGTTCCCATAATGGCGATTTTGGGACCCATCAAGGCTCAACTTTTAAATTAGAAAATTTGTCGCCAATATTTTTTAAAAACTGCTGGAGGCCTTGAGGGGTCATGAACAACACAATACCTTCGCCAACACCCGAATTGTGCCACGCAAGATTATTTGCAGTTCTACCTAAGCCATTTTTAAGCTCTTCCCACTGTATACGCAAATCTGGAATTTGAGGCATTTCTAAGGCTACCATCTCAAGCTTTTCAAAGATTTCATCCTCAGACTTGGCAGCATCGACCTTAGCAACATCAATATTAGGGCGCAACATCAGCAAGGGGCTGTTTGTTACTACTACGGGGAAAAAGAAGTGAGCATTTCGTTTGTATGAACTATCGCTTTGAGCAACGCCACCAATTTGACTCTGCTCTGACTTAAAAAAGTAAGCCAACCCCTGACAAACTTGAAGAACTGCACTTGCGACAGAATCTCGCTCGCGGCTCTGCTCCTTAACTTTTCTTCCTCCAACAGCAATGGGAACCCCATCGAGTTGACTGAATTCCAAGAAATCCCTTCGACATATCTTTACTTCTTCTCGAAAACTGTCTTTAGTTAAAACAGGAATCAAACTTGGAAAGGAATACTTCTTCTCCCCAATGGTCGGAGTAAAAAGGAGTGATTCATCGATAGAAAATTTCGCATCGATAACCAAATTAAGTTCGATGCATTCTTCAACACCACGGCGCCAATTCGGATGAGGAATATTCTTTGAGTCCTTTTTCAAGCGGCAAAGGAAATCAACGGACCTGATGCTCATTTCTCGTTCTTCGTTTCTTGCTTCAAACTCTATATTCCGTTCAATCTTAACTGATGTGCCGAAGATGGATGAAATAATAGAAAAAACATCATTTTCAAACGGATATCCCGATTTTAGAGCCCATTCCTGGGCCTTTTTTAAATCTCTATTAGCCATCATATTGCCTTCAAATCTTTCTCGCGATCTCGCCAGTCGGGCATCATTAGCTCAACAAGTTTATAAAACTGCGGACCATGGTTTGGATGAACTAGATGACAGAGCTCATGCAAAATAGCGTACTCAATAAGGTGTTCAGAAAATGCTATCAGATCAGGATTTAAAAAAATAACACCTTCAGGAGTGCAACTGCCATACCTTGAGCCCATCTTTCTCAATCTAAATGGCGTCCACTCAACATTATACTTGTGAATCATTCCAAAGCATCGATCATAGATAGGAGTAATGATCTCAAGTGCCTTTTGCCTCTTCCATCTTTCAAATGTTTTTCTCGCAGTCGTTTCATTAGATAAAATATCAGCCGTGACATTGATAAACTTGCCACGAACAGAAACCGAGCTAAGAACGCCCTGTTCTACTATCACCAGATAATCACGCCCAAGAAATCGAAACGATGATCCACTTTTAAGACTATCGGAATCTTGCGGCAATGGATTACTCTCAAAAAAATCAAGTTGCCGGAGAATCCATTTGCTCTTAGATGAAATCTTTTCTTTGATCTCACTCAGACTTTTTCCGCTGGGTACTTTTACAAAAATCTTTTGCTCTGGCGAAACCTTAATGTCCAGTCGATCACGATCTTGATAGGTGACGGCAACAGGAATGTATTTCTCCCGAAATAAAAATGATAACTGCTCATCCTTAAGAATAAACATTACGCCAACCTCACTCTGGCAATACTCAAAACACCCTCAAGAACAATGTCGATCTCATCATAATCTATAGCAACTCCCAAGTGAGTAGCATTATCCAAGAGATAATCCTCGACCTCATTTTTTATTGCATTTTGAACGTCAGCGTCCTTTGTCCAATCGACTTTTCTATGCGACTCAATAATCTTTTCGATTCTTAGTGCAGCTTCTCCAGCGACACCACGAATATCAATGTTATCCGACTGCTCTTTACCTTCGAAAACCTTTTTTATGATCCCGTAATATGCAAGGGCGACACCCTTACCATTTAGAATATCTGGAATTTCGTCCCCTGATCGCGTCGAAATTTTTTGTTCAAGATCATTTGCGGCATTAATAGCCTCAGCGTCACGTAAACGCTTCTCTCGAATTTGCTCAATTGTCTCAGCAAGAAGAACTGAGAATTTTTCATAGTATTCGGGGTCGTGGTCTTTCCACTTCTCACTTAAGTGTTTTTCAAGCCTTGTGAGTTTAGTTAAGGCTTTTGCCGTATCACTTTTGCCCTCAAGGTCTTTATTGAAGTCCTTACTGTACACATCGACTGGCGGAACAACAGTTGTTACTTCCGTGGCAAGTACGTGAGTATCTAAGATATGTTCAATTTGCGGTTCATACTCCGCATAATCAATAGTTTCCGAAAACACTGTCTTGATGTACTTTCTAAGTTTACGAAAGAATACCAAATCAGACTTATACGTCTTTAATTGGTCGTCTGAGGTCTCAAGAAGAAATTTTGCCGATGCCAAGGCCGTTGCTAAAGATCGGGAATACAGGCTTAACTTCTTATAGAAATCCTCTCGAACCTCCTCATCACTAAGAACGTCGATATACGCGTTTAAATCGCCCTTCTCTTTAACATCAACAAACAGCCCCAAGAGGTCAGAGTGATATTGGGGAAGTAGCTCAAGCTCCTTATCAACGGTGAAAATGACATCTTTTAAGTCTTCTTCATCATAATCAGCCAGCACATCGTACAAATTAATAGCTTTTGAGAGTGTGCCAAGGTTCCCACGATAATCGATAATCAAACCGTGATCTTTACCTTCCATTTTTCGATTCACACGTGCAATAGCTTGTAGCAAATTGTGTTCTTCATTCATTTGTTTATCTAGAAAAAGAACAGCGTTTCGTGGCACATCAAATCCCGTAAGCAAGCGATGTGCAACAATCAGTAACTCCGGCTCATCAGGGCCTTTAAACTTACTAATGATCGAATCGTCTCGTGTTTTTTCATTGCGATACTTGATCATCTCACGATCCCAGAATCCACGAACAATATTACTCGACTCCGTTTGATCCAGGGGATCTTCATGCCCTTCAATTTCATTAGGGGGTGAAATTACGACCTCTGCACTAATAATTTTCAGCTCCTTAAAGAGCTCGTACATTCTTACGGCGGTCTTTCGCGAATCAACCGCAAGTTGGCCCTTAAAACCCGTACCCTTAAAATTACGTTCAAATGTGAGGCTAATATCGAGAGCGACTAAATAAAGTCTCTGTTCGGTTTTAGAAAGGTTGTCCGCCGTATTAAACTTCTTTTTGAGATCAGCTTTTTGTTTGTCTGTTAAACCTCGGCTGTGCACTTCAAAAAGTCTGTCAATAATATCCTTATTTAGATCCTGCTCAACAAGTCGTCCTTCATAAATAAGCGGCACAACGGCTTTGTCTCGAAGTGCATCACGGCCCGTATAGTGGTGAATTATCCGTTGATACTTCTTAAGTGTATTCTTCCTTTCGGACTTTGTAAGTGGGGTTCCAGTAAATGCTATAAAGCAAGCATTTGGAAATACCTTATCCACCATCGCAGCCAAAGACCCATATTGGGTTCTGTGGGCCTCATCAACCAAAATAAATACATCTTTTGATTTGTTACGGTATTCACTATCTTTACTGACTGTTTTGAATTTATTAATAACGGTCGTAATGATACTTGCCCTAGTATCGTTCAAGAGTCGTGCTAAGTGTTCACCAGTATCCGCCTGTTCCAATTTTGAATTACAGCTTTTAAATGTTCTGTATATTTGGTCGTCAAGATCCACGCGGTCAGTAAGTAAAATAATTTTTGGATTCGTTATATTTGGCTCAAGAGCGATGGCCTTTGCCAACATCACCATTGTAAGGGACTTACCGCTACCTTGGTGATGCCATACAATACCTCCTGGCCTTTCAACAGTTGCAGCTGAATTTCGAATCTCATTCATTATATCTTTAACGGCAAAGTATTGCTGAAATCGCGCGATCTTTCTTTCACCACCATCAAACAAGGTGAAATTCTTGATCAGATCCAAAGCTCTAGTTGGCTCGAATAACCCGCATATAGCTTCTTCTTGCGACTTAAAGTCGATTTTCTTTTCTTGAAGAGCTTTATATCTAGAAAATTCGCCTGAGAATAATTTTTTGGCGACATCATTTGCTAGCGGTTTGGCTAAAATGTTCTGGATATTGCTTTTAAATTTACTGTCTTCTTCAAGCCACGGAAACCAGAAGGGGCGTGATGTTCCGACGGTTGCGTACATTGCATCTTCTTTCGCAATCCCCAAAAGAATCTGCGAATAAAAGAAAAGCCTTGGTATGTGAGCTTCCTTTTGATTCCTAATAAGTTGAGAAATAGCATCTTCGATTGCATCTGGGTAAACAGCTTTACATTCAATAACTCCAAAGGGAATACCATTTACAAATGTAACAATGTCAGGACGCCTAGAGCCATCAGTATTAGACTTATCAACACTGAATTCAGCTGTGACATGAAAAACGTTATTAGCTGGGTTTTCCCAATCAATAAATTTAAAATCAAAGCTTTCACGACGAGCGCCAACAAACTCAGGAAGACTTCGCCCAAGGGTTAATAGGTCATAAACTTTTTCATTCGTTAAAACTAGTCCCTCATATGTGATGTCCCTGAGGCTCTTGATTGCAGATTTGATATTGGCTTCGCTGAAAGGCTTAGATTCGTTACCATCTTTGTATGAATTAATTTTTCTAACTTGATGGTCTAAAATTTTTGTAAGGATAACTTCGTTTTCATATCCATCTCGCGCCTCAAGTGCTTCCGACGGTGTAAGATATGAATATCCCATTTTTATAAGTGTCATTAGCGCAGGTATTTGTGAAATCGCAGACTCTGAGAGCTCAGGGCGTTTGTCTTCGTGTTTCATGGTTTTTGACCTTTACCCGTCAAAACGTACTTACCTCCTAGATAAGACGTATCAATTTCAAGAAATTCAAATGAGTTGTCGTAATACATAACTTCAAAGCGAAGCTGACCAGAGTTACATTCAGCCTCGACAAAACAGATCTGGTTCGGCACCAGAATTAAGTCAGTCATCTGATTTTTTATCTGCTGCCTCCCAATGAGGTGTTTTTCTTTTCCCTCAATGGTGTACGCAGATATGTGGGTGGACTGACTTGTTTTCTCTGGGCCATAAAGTACTCGTAGAGTCCGAATAGGCATTGCAGAACCGCCGATATTGACCATGGTAAATGTTTGAATATGACCAAGATCAGAGCGAGGAATGCCATTGTACCAGATATGAACAAGGGGCTTTTTAGCATCTTCCACTGACGCTTGTAGATTTAGGGTGTTTCTTGAGACTCGCCATATCGCATAGGCAGCCCACGCAGAAATCGCCGATGCTATAGCTGTAATCCAAGTTGATAAGTCGATCATACCTTAACCCTCTTCTTTCCCGTGAGGAGTTGTTGCATGAGTCCATGTTTTTGCGAGTTTAATAGACACAGATGCTTGTTATATATTGCGATTGATCTTTCAATCGCATCAAACAAATCGCAAATCAAACGTTGCGCTTTTACATCCGGCAAATTTAACGGGATGCTCTCAATGTTCGATGAACTTATATTTGGCTGAGCTCCACCTGCTGCAATGTCATATATTTTAGGTTGCAGATGATAAAGCACATACCTGACAATTCTGGGATCTACAACTTTACGGTCGATCGCCTGAAACTTTCCAACACGTTGATTTAGTAGACTTGGATTATCATATTGATAAATTCCAAATTTTCCTGTCGTTGCTCCTGACATAGCGATTAAAATATCGCCTTTCTCGACTTGAAAGTCTTTGTACATTTCTAGGTATTCATTAGGAAGAAAGGCTCCGTCTATACTAACAATTCCACCATTTATATTTGAAATCCTAATCAACGGAGTACCTGATTTTTTAAAATCCCGGCTTTTAAAAGCAAAACCATTTTTAACTTGAAAGTAATCACCAAGAACCGTATTGCCCTTCTCTTTCTGGCCCAAAAGCAAACTGAGAAAAAATAACTGTTCGCCCTTTAAACACTTAATTAGCGAAGTCAATTTCTCAATTCCTACATCCCACGTGGAAAGGATCTTGGCGATTTTTTCTTGTTCTCGTTTCGAAGGTATTTGCAGGCAGACATCCGAAAGATCACCCTGACCTATGTTTGTCCTGATTGCACCTTGCCCCCTCTTAATTATTTCTTTGCGGACAGTACTGGTTGAGAAACAATATTTACAAAAATTTTGGTCAAGTTCCTTTCCAATGGGTCTTGCTCGTATAACGAACCCACCAAAGGTGACGGGCTTATCGTCGAGATAGACTGCCGTTAGCCCTATTTCTTCCGGAGTTTCTGATGTTCTATTAAAGAGAACATCACCCTTTCTTACTGAATAGAGGTCAAAACTATCGTCCGATATATCAACTTGACCTGGAATATCCTTTTCGTAGAGGCTCTGCTTATTAATTACCTCCACAATGTTGATAAATTTTCTACCTCTGCCGTACATAGATCTGTCGGCATTAAATCCGTTTTTGAACTCAAATAGTTCACCAAGAGATTTAGTAGTCCAACCATCTGGAAGCCTATGACTCATACCCAAGCTCCTTCAAATAACCTTTCATTTTGGCTTGGACTACAGACAGTTCCTTCTCTAGCTGATTAATTTCTTTCTGGACGGCATTTATGTCGACTTCTGCTTCTTCCTCAAAAGTATCTACATAGCGGGAGATATTGAGGTTGAATTCGTTCGCTTCAACGTCTTTGACGCTTACGACAGCCGCATATTTATCAACATTTTTTCGCTTCTTGTAACACTCAAAAATTCTAGGAATGTCCGCATTGGGACCATCCATGCGAAGTTTGTTCTGGCGCTTTCCAGGCTCAAAATCACGACTGGCATCAATAAAAAGTATGTCTTTATTCTTGCGCCCTTTCTTTAAAACTAGAATCGCGGCAGGGATACCTGTTCCATAAAATAAATTCGATGGCAATCCAATCACTGCATCGATCAAATTTTCCTTTATGAACGATTCACGAATACGACCCTCCGAGGCTCCACGGAACAACACCCCATGAGGAACAACCACAGCAGCAGTGCCTCCTTCGAGTAAACTTTCAACCATGTGAATGATAAAGGCATAGTCACCCTTAGTTTTAGGTGGGAGATCACGCTTTTTGAATCGACCATAAGGATCAACTTCAGCCTCTTCGTAGCCCCATTTATCAAGGCTGAATGGTGGATTAGCGACGACTTTATTGAATTTTTTAACTGAATTGCCTTCAAGAAAGATGGGGCCACGAATGGTGTCACCACGCTCAATGTTTGCGTTGTCAATTCCATGCAAAAACATATTCATTTTGCATAGGGCATAGGTTGCAGAGTTCGACTCCTGTCCATAGATCGAAAAATTTTTTGATTTAACAAGATTTGCTGCTCGAACAAGTAAAGATCCCGATCCACAAGTGGGATCATAAATGGTTTCCCCGTCCTTTGGCTCAATAAGCTCAGCAAGGAGCTGAGCTACACCGGCCGGCGTATAGAACTCACCACCTTTTTGACCACCGTCTTCAGCAAATTTCGCAATAAGATATTCGTAAGAGTTACCTACAATATCCTGATCCCCAATGACGGATGGACGCAGATCAATATCATGAAAGAGGTTAATAAGATCACGAAGCCTTGCGTTTTTTTCTGCTGGTCGGCCTAAGTTAGCCTCAGAGTTAAAATCAATGTCACCAAAAACTTGGCCAAGTTTTTTTGGATTAGCCTGTGCGATTCCACGAAGAGCTTGGTTAATGATTTCACCAATATTGTCTTTATTTTTATTTTCAAAAACAAAATTAAATGAGCAGTGGTCCGGCAAAACGAACCTTTCACGCTCAAGACGACGTTTTATCCGTTCATCATCCTTGCCATATTGATCTTTTAACTTTTCATAGGCTTCTTGATGTACGTCTGAGACATATTTTAGGAAGAGAAAAGTTAAAATATAGTTTTGATACTGATTTGAAGGGATTGCGCCACGAAATGTGTCACAGGCCGACCAAAGTTTCTTATTAATTTTTTCTTGGATGTCATGATGTGTGTTTTTCATATTTTTTCTCCAAATACTTGCTTTCCTAAAGCACTTTCTATGAGTTGATCCTTTAAAAATTCTATTTTTGTTACCAAGTCCTTTTCCTTGAGTCGCAGATTCGCCAAATTAAAAACCATGTCCTGCGTTTCCTCAGAGGGAATTGGGATTTCAATTTTTCCCAAGTCTGACCTACTTATGAAAGGCATCATCGAGCCTCTCATGTCGCTTTGAACCTTATTGGCCAAGCGGCGGTCATTCAAAATCCACCAAAGATAAGTCGTATGAACTCTAGCGTCCTTCCCTGGACGAAGAATAAAAAAGTGGGCGAGAGGAATGGTTGGAGTGTCAAAATCTGGGATTCTGTAAGCACCAAATTTTGAACCACGAGAGAGATACAAGAGATCATTGCTGGAAATCCTATAATTCTCGAAGCTCTTTTCAGTTCTTATCTTCCAAAGTCCATCGGGTTTTACAACCCGTTGATTGTGATCCAGGTCTTGGACCTGGATACAACTCAAATTTCCTCCAGGATCATCCGTCATCTGACCTTTGTGCTGATAGCCAGGCTGTATTTCCACGATGTCTTCTAGTTTCTTGGTCAGATTTTTCATGCCCATTTCATCTTCCTAAAGTTAAGCTTCAACTTTCTCTTTCGCATCTTCAATAAGTGCAACCTGAGGCATCTGAAGCTCTTCAATCTTTGGAGCTGAAGATCCAGCGATGCCTTCAATATCACCATAAAGAGAGCTTGCTGAGTCGATTACGTTATCTAAGAGCTTTTCACGCGCTGACCAAATGCGCTTGTACGCACGCTTCTCAGTTTCAATATCATCTTTCAATGATCTGAAAGCTGAGACGATCGCCTTAATTTTGGTCTTAAACTGATTGCCCGTAAGATAGTTGTAAATGAGATGGATCTTTTGGTCTTGTCCTTGTGTGACAAGCTGAGCATAAGAAAGATCATCAATCGACTTTCTAAGTACACTAGCTATAGGAATTGCAAGGGAAAAAGAAACTACCAGGACACCATCAATCATTTCCACTTCTTGAGCATCCTTAGGCAAGGTTCTGGTGACTAAGACAGCGACATCTGCGTTGGCTTGCTGCTGATCTTTTTTAAGCTTTGCGATCCAATCACCGCTGAAGCTCTTGGTATTTTTAAATTCCCAGATAATAGAACCCGTTTTTCTTCCAGTGGCATTGACAACATACTGAATGAGATCAGCACCATCAAAGCCTTTAGGAACAGGTGAAATTTGATCGAGTGGAAATTTGGCGGCTAAGACCTTTTCGAATTCTATCTCAACAATTTCACCCTGAGACTGCTGCGATCCCTGTTCGGCAGTTCGACGGGCTGCCTCAAGCTGTTGTTCTATGTCTTTAATCTTTTTGTCTCGTTGAGCAAGCTGCAGTTTATATAGTTCTTCGGCTCTAGTTTGTGCATCCGACTGAACCGCATCCAGTCTTTCAAGAACTTTTTGTTCGATTTCAATATCCACTTTCTGTTGACGCTCATTTGCTTCCCGAAGCTGCTTAGCAAGAATAAGCTGTTGCTGGTTGGCAGAATAGACGGCCAATTCTTTTTCGTTGAGCTGACTTTCCATGTCCTTAAGCTTCAACTCAAACTTTTTATTTTCTTCGATTTTTGCTTTTTGTTGCGCCTCTGCCAGCCTTGCCTTTAGCTCGGCGTCAATGCGATCAGTGACTTTTTGCTCAACTTCCAAATCTAACTTTTGTTGTCGCTCATTTGCCTCTCGCAATTGGCGTGCTAATTGAAGCTGAAGTTGGTTCGCTTCTTTAACCGCTGAGTCCTTTTCGGTAAGCTGACTCTCCAAGTCCTTAAGTTTTACTTCAAACTTTTTAGCTTGTTCGATCTGGGCCTTCTTTTCGGCCTCTGAAACTTTGAGTTTCACAGCTTCTTCGACTCTTGCCGCCACTTCATCGTCTGATTTGATGATTGCAGCTTCCCAGGCCTGAAGCTCTTTTTGCTTCTGACTTAGGACAGACTTTTCCTTTGCAAGAGATGCTTCAACCTCTTTAGCAATAAATTGTGCCTGTGCCTCTATTGGCTCAAACTGATGACTGCAGGCGGGACATGAAACAGAAAACGTTTTCATAGGATTCTCCTATTTGTTAAAGACCTGCAGCGCCTAAAACTAAAGACTCCACATTGGATCCGAAACGTGTTATCTTTAACTTCTGGCCGTTAAGGTCAGGTTGTTATTTGAGCTCCCTCAGGCCGCAAACCAAGGGGAGCTCGACTTCTTAAAGATTCATTATCACAATAATGAATCTGAATATAGTCTAGGTTAATCTTTGTGGAATTGCAAGAGCAATTTCATTATCTCAATAATGAAATTATTGATATTGCGAAAAAGCTATAGGAATTTCAGGTACTTGAGAAATCAGAAAATTCTTTGAACTTAGAGCTTTTGGGCTACCAACTCGGCTATCCGACCCCGAATATCCTCGTTTTGATCCCGGTAAATTAGAAGGGTTGAAAGCGATTTATGGCGGGAAAAGGTCAAAATCTCTTCAATTGGTATCCCGTTTTCCTGGGCGGCTTTGCAGGCCTCGGTGATCGACAAGTGGCGAATCCCATGAGGCCATGTTTGCCGGCCGGCCTTAATTGAAAAACTCACGACCAGCTTATGAATTCCTCTGCGAGTGATTCTCTCGCCATTCCCTTGCCGATCTAAATTGTAAAACAAGTTTGTCTTATTCAAAGCTCGCACATTTATCCATGCCTTGATCGCTTCCACCGTCACAATAGGAAGTGTGATTTTCATTTTTTCGCGCCGACCTTTAGCCAGAATGTTGATTGATCGACTTTCTATATTCACATCTGCAAATTCCAATGCCGTGATTTCGCTAACTCGAAGCCCGAGGTCAAACATTAGTCGGAAAATCGCCACATCACGCGCAGCCTTTGCTCTGTTCCTCTGTGATGATGCAAGCTGTACCATTTTTTTGAATATACTTAGACCAGGACCACTTGTGTCTCGATAAGAACTGCTTGGTAAATTACCGGTTTCAATGCTCCAGTTTATAAGCCCGAAGGTTCTTGCCAGCTTCAGCAAACTCCTGAGCGCCGACAGACGACGGTTTATCGTGGACGAAGCCAATCCTTGCTCCATCATCACAGATCGATAGCGGTGAGTTTCCAAATTTGCTTTTGCTTGCCCCATGCCGATCAAGGTAAGAGCAGCATCCTGGATAGTTTGCACCCCAAGAAATTTAGTAAATTCAGTGAGGTCTGAAGAATAGGATAGCAATGTTGTTTTCTTTCGTCCTGATAGGAATACGGATAGCAACTGCTCAACATCGATCGATGATTTTAGAACTAAATTGCTCATGCACAAGAAGCGAGTCGGTCGGGATATGTGCATCCCGACCACTCATTTTTACGTTTCAATCTTTTGACACGATTTTTGGCTCGATGATTGTGCTTCCATTTTTATCTTTGATAATCCTCTGGGCAGTGCCCCTGAGTTGATCGCGCACAGCCTCGTATTGAGATCTGTAGTTGTCAGAAAGAACCAGATAGCGCATCGAACTATCTCTTTGCGCTCCAACTCCAAGAGCATACGCTAGCTTGGAAAATGTGTTCTTGTTCATAGGATCAAATTTTCCACATTCACACCACGCCACATAGTCGCGAAATACGTCATCGACAGGAATTTTAAGAGATCCCACACCTAGTCCGTTAGTTTCCTCCAAATATAGCTCGACAGAATTTTTGAAGCGAGACGTCTCCTGTTCGGCTCTAAGCTCTTTCATGACTTCAGAAAGGTATCCTCCGGCTATATTCTCATCGATGGCGAGCCACATTTTTTTAGGATCGCAGGATCTGATCACCGCCCAATCAATGTTTTCACAATTTATCGGAAAAAACCGGCGCATACCAGTATCATCCCTGATAATCAGTTCCAGCATTTTATTTGATGTCCCTATAAATGATGCGTTTTGGGGAATTCGATCTCGAATATTCGTATACAGTTTTCTAGCGGTGACATTTGTCGCGGTAATCATGTTCTTCAATTGATCGATGTCGGCTCGCGCACAACCCTGCATTTCATCGCACACGATCACAAATGTCTTTTCGAGCGAGTGATAATTTCTCTCGTCAGCCAACGCACTGATCGACATTTCACTTCGATAATCTTCTAGAGGGGTAAGGAGCGTATTGACAGCACTTGATTTGCCGACTCCTTGTTTGCCAATCAAAATAGGCATGATGTGATCCGCTACACGAAGGCCGAACATCTTTCTTTTCACCTGCCACATGAATTGAGCCATGACCATCACATCAAGTTTTCTATTTCTACCTGTGCAAGCGATAATAAATCTTTCTAGCTCACCAAAGTTCAATTCAGGATTAAAGGAAACTTCTTTTTTCTTCTCTGACAGATAGCAGTGCCACTTATCATCGACAAGTTTTTCAAAGCCATATCCTAAAAGCTGATCTGAAACACGCAAAGGGGCATTTTTCTTTCCCGTTCGCCTTACAATCTGTTTGAACTCAATATCGTACTTCAAAAGCACTTCTCGAAAGATCTCAGTGCTTCTATGCCTTCTAATTGGCCCGCTGATGTCTGTATTCGGTAAAATAGCGTACGATTTTCTGTCAAGGAAATCGCTAACCCAATGCTCGGCATTCTCTATCCGATCAATGATATATTCTTCGTCATCCATAGCTTGCTTCGCGACGACCTCAGAAGGTATCTCTACGGGCTCGGGGCCTGCTATTGTGGTATTTATATTCTCATCCATTATAAACTCCTTCGGGAGTACAAATGTCGCGCTTAATTGCGCGCACACATCTCCCAAAGTGGTGTTGTAATGAGTTGACCGTTGTCTCTCAGTAAAATTGACCCACCTGTTCTCGCTAAAATTGACCCACCCCTTTCAGCCTGTTGATACTTAAATTTGCATTTGCACAAAATGCA
>JACTMU010000046.1 GCA_014584465.1 Pseudomonadota bacterium
GAGAAATTCATACTAGATAAAATTGATTTAGGTCGTGCCGAGGGACAAAGAATGGTTGCTTGACTGACGTTGGTCGTGAAAACTCGGTACTCTCAAGTAACAATAATGTTATTTAAATAACATATGGCCAAGATAATGGACCAACTCTCTCGTCATCTTGCTCAAAACGTGAAAGCATTGAGAAAAACTCAAGGATTGACTCAATTGGCATTGGCTCAAAGAGCTGACACCACAAGAGGATCCATCACTCTTATAGAGTCCGAAATAGCGAACCCAACCCTTGAGATTATGGTTAAGCTATCTCAGGCCCTTCAGGTTTCGATCGATGAACTCATGGGGGCTCCTAAAGCTGAGTGTCAGTATGTGCCTGCAAACCAGATTCCACTTGGTCTTTTCATCTTTCCAAACGGCATTTCTATAACAAATTCCATCGTTGCAACGAGTCCCTATAGACACTCTTTGATGCATTGGCACATCAAATCTGATAATGATCTCCTTCGTTCCCAATGGAACTCCATGTGCATTGAAGTCTGGATGAATCTCTACAATCTGAGGGATTGGGGCTGATCGCACTTGCTCCAAGAAAGTCCACCACTGCCTCTCAAAATCATCTAAACTCAGATCAAAGACCTTTCGAAAGGAAATAGTCAAATCCTTGGATTCTCCAACTTCTACAAAGAATTCAAATAGCTTCTCCTCCCCATATCTTTCGGTAATGGCAAAAATAAAACTCGCTCCAATAGAATAGGCATTGCCATTGCTCTTGGGTGGCGTCCCAAAGAAATCGCTCCATTGTTGTAGCTTTGAAAAGATGACGTTTCCTTTTGATGCTTCAGACTTTGCCTCCGCCAGTGAACTCATTTTGTAGCTTTCAAGATTTCCAGCGATCTTGGCTCCAATGACACTTGCAAATCCCTCGTCTAAAAAACGAAAGTGCTCCTTGTTGCTCTCTCCATTAGTCAGGTGAAACAGACAAAGATGTGATGTCTCATGCGCCAAGACAGTAATGTAATTGTATTTAAAAGCGGGCATATTAAGACTGATTCTGTTTTCTGACGGATGGAACTTTGAGGTAGAGTCATCTGTGTAGTCAACTGTGACCAGATTGGGACATCTTCCCTTGAAGAAATGGTTCAAGTCGTTCCAAACATAACCATATCGCTCAAGGGAATTTCCTTTCGAACGCTCCTTTCCAATCAAAAATCGCCCCTTCGGCCAACACGCGACTCATTGCATCTTTCTTTGGCATCATAGCCTTACCTATGGGAAACGCCACCCCTGAAACTCCGAACCTAAACTCTGGCCACAGTAATGCCTATGGTGATGAGCTTGTCTTCAATCTCGAATGTCTCTAGATAATCCCCCTCTGGGACCCTTGAAAATGGAATGTTAGCCACAAGCGCCTCACAGATCAAGTTGGCTTTACGAGCAAGAACAGCCAAATGGCAACAGTTTCCTTTCACCTTGCAATCGCTCCGGATTTGAATCAAATCCGGCAATCAAGATATCTAGGTTGTAAGGTGTTTTCATTCGAAGTGGAGCTGTACAAGATGACCGGGAAACTGTTGCGTAGGACAAATTAAGGGCAATCCAATCCTACATTCTATCAATTTACTCTTTCTACACATTGGTTCGATCATTCTTCAGATGGCTAAACTGAAGTGGCCAGATTACACTTGTAAAGTTCATCCGTCTTCGGTATCATTGAAGAGATTTTTCGAATCGAGGTCAATTTGCGCCCTTTGGCAATAACAAAGAAAACTATCGACGCGACAATGGTACAAACCATTATTGATGAAGCTTGTCAGCTCCTTGTAGAGACTGTAGATCCTCTTCAAATTTATCTTGTTGGGTCTGCATCTGAAGGGCGGATGACGGATCAATCAGATATCGATCTCCTAGTGGTTTATGATGAGGCGAAGGAATTGAAGCAACTTCAGAAGAATTACTATCAAAAACGGCCCTCTTTCTCTGTGGCAGTGGAGATCATTTGGACACCCTTCTTGCAGTTTGAAAGAAAAAAAGATCTTGGTGGCATCTGTTTCACGGCCGCCACCCAAGGAAAGCTTCTCTATGCAAGGGAGAAGAAGTGACCCCTAACCGACTATTTAAAAAGGCCTATGCGAAAGAGTTGCTACAGGTTGCAACAGAGGATCTCGAGTCAGCCGTTATCCTCAAGGATGGCCATGTGAGCCGGAAGGAAAACGCTCTTTTTCACGTTCAACAGTCCATTGAGAAGGCTCTTAAGGCGTGCATTTGTCATCTCGAGCAACCAGTACCCTTGGTCCATGACCTTATCACATTGATCAAAGTGATTCCTGATTATGAAAATATTCCCCACCATGATGGAATTTACGATCTCACTCAATTCGCAACGATCCGGCGATACGAAGAGGGTGTTGCCATTATTACGGAAGAGGAGCTAACAGAATCTATTGACGCTGCAACAAAGATTTTGCAGTGGGCCAATGACTTCATAACAAAATCCTAAGGTAAAGGTTTACGCTATTTTTCAAGAAAAAGAACTTTCCCCTTTTTCAAACAACAATGCTTTGACCGTGAACGCCCCCCCTGAAACTCCGAACCTAAACTCTGACCACAGTAATGCCTATGGTGATGAGCTTGTCTTCAATCTCGAATGTCTCTAGATAATCCCCCTCTGGGACCCTTGGAAATTGAACATTAGTCACAAGCGCCTCACGCATCAAACCCTCTTTCAACGACTCCTGATCCAATCTCAATCATTAAAAGGCATCCCCTGGGTTTTTCAATCTTAGAGGCCTATCAGCTCTACAAGACGGGATATCAAGATCGCGATCAAGTTGCTCGATTGCTTGAAGTTGATATTTTGGATCCACAACTGAGAACCTACATAGTGCTGTCCGGTAATTCGCTTTTTGATCGATTTTTATAAGTTTTTTTATACCGAGGCGGGCCGACGAAGGGCTGGCCAGAGGCGCTAACTCGAGGAGGCTCAACGAAGATATAAGGAAAACTTTTAGAAATCGGCAAAAATGGAATTACCGGACAGCCCCTAAGTAGTGGTTGCAACTCGGATTCGAAACTAATTGGATCCCCCGGCAAAGCCGGGGGGTTTGAAAGACGTGAGCCGCTCAAAGCGGCTTAAATTGGGGCCGCTCCCAAGCGGCCATACCGCCTAAA
>JACTMU010000117.1 GCA_014584465.1 Pseudomonadota bacterium
CAAAATCTCCTGACAAACCCGAGAAATCGCTGAAGATCGTGATTTTGAAAAGACGAATATTCGTGCCCGGTAGGACAAAATGTACTGATTCGAAGCATGCCAATGACCCATTCAGCAAACTTTTTTACAACCTGTAAAGCTACTGCCGATTTTCCCAACATCTCACCAAGCAGTACTTTACCTGTAAGATGGTTTCAATGCCGGGGGACTCTATTTCGATAATGGATCGAGAAGCGGTTCAATCATTTTCAGTTGTATCTGAAGGGCTGCGATAAATTCCTTTAAATTGTCTTTATCTTCCTTTGAAGTCTCTGAATCGTATTCAAGTAGGAATTCGAGCGAAGCTTTATATCGTGTGAGAAAGTCATGTTGCTCACAGGCTTTTTGTTGGCTTGGTAGCAGGCATTCGATTTTGTTTTTACTCATTGAGCATTGGTAACTATTAACAGCAATTGTGGCATAGGTTGCGGCAAGTACACGATTGACCTCTAATTGTGCTTTAATCTGTGATTCTTTGATTTCGAGGTCTGTTTTTCTTAGGCCGACGAGGCGTCTTTCAATAAAAACGCTACTCTCTTTTGAACATAATT
The DNA here is from genome assembly GCA_014584465.1 of Pseudomonadota bacterium. Lineage (GTDB taxonomy): Bacteria > Bdellovibrionota > Bdellovibrionia > Bdellovibrionales > JACTMU01 > JACTMU01. The sequence goes on from JACTMU010000117.1 coordinate 591, forward strand.
CAGAAAAACTTAGAGAATCTATATTCTTCGTCGTTTTGAGCTCTTGAACTCCTTTGATGTACGCTTCCAGAATTTTAATCTGGTGATCATATTTTTCAATGGAGTCACCTTCTTCGCACTTCATGGACATCTCTGATTTCCAATTTTCCTCTTTGATCGGGGTGTCCGATTTATCAATCCATTGGCAGCCGACCTCATACAAACGCTGTTCTGAAACAATTACGCGAACGCCGGGCTCTTGTTTCGGAGTGTCTCTCACTGGTTGACATGAGACTGCTGCAACTGCGAAGAAAATAGTGATGCCAACTTTATACAGAGATCTACGAATGTTGCTAGCTAGAAATGGACTACGGTCTTTCAGAACTGACATAATTACCTACCAGTACAGGATTCAATACAATCCTCATCTGTGGAAATAATATCTCAATCTAAGACCAATACATAATTAAATGTCAGGGTTGGAAAATAATTCGTGAAATACCATTTTTGAGCGCATGTGAGAGGAGGGAAGTTGAGCGAAACCCCGAATTCAGGGTTTTGCTCCTAGAGTTGTAGAAGCAATCGGTAAGATGCTTGCCCGTGGCATTAAAGAGGGCGTTGCCAAGGGCCGTGGGAACAGGTGGACCACCAGGTGCGCTGACTCCCGTAGGATTATCGGGATTGCCATTGATGAGGTGGACTCAATAGCTGGTGCCTCTTTCGTCTGTAACAGAGGATAATTAACCTAATGTTGGCCAAACCCTACGATTGTGGCTAAAATAAGCGCTTTTAAGCGCTAGCTTAATATATAATAGAAAAGAGGCCTATACCACGATTACATGCATTACTTGCCAGTCGGTCAGGAACGTCAGCAAACCAGGGCGGTATTACATATCGAGGCATCGTTTACCATAAAATATTGGCAGGGGTGTGTGGTTGAAGAGCACCCAATTGGGCTTCAGTGGTTTTAAAAATAATACCAAGGGCTTCGACCTTTGATTAAAGGTTATATATTCGGACCTGGATGAATCCAACATGGCCGTGGTCATGCCCTTCTAGCCCCTGGCACGAGAGAGCTACCCCAATGAAATTCCCTTATTTTAACAGACGCTAGCATCGTCACGAGGTTGCTACTAGTTCAGTAAATTGGGAATACTTACTGAAAAAGCGGGGATATTTTGGCCAAGATTCTGGCCACGCGATTAATCGATATATAATGATTACAAAACAAAGTGAAATCACCGGGTTCCAGAATCCATCGCATTTTTCGTGGCCATGGTTCTGGCCACTTTGCTACCGCTACGATCCTGAGATCGAATAGATTGCCGCACACTGCATCTTTTCAGATGGCACATTACTTGCCCTAGAAGAATCGCAACCAAAGGGGACTTCCATGAAATATAAGATTTTGCTAATAGACGATAACCCACTCGATGTCGCCACAACCATTGCCGAGTTTGAAAAAGAGTCGGATGTGAATTTTGTCATAGCTTCAACTGCGGGAAGAGCCGTTGAACTTGTTAAGAAGTCACCAAGTGAATATGCCGTAGTCCTTCTTGACTACAACCTTCCAGGCATGAAGGGTGATCAGGTTGCAAAAGAACTCCTTTCGATGAATAACCAACTCAACATCGTGATTCTTTCAGGAGATCCTACGCAAACCGCTGCGATAAACACGATGAAAGCGGGAGCCTGCGACTTCATTGACAAAAGGGCGTCAGCGAAAAAGAAAATATCCATTGTTCGTAGCTACTGTCACAAATTTGATGACTTGTGCAGAGTGCTTGAATCTCAAGATTGTCCCACAGAGCGCACGAAAATCATTGAGCAAGTGGGACTCATTGGTAAATCGAAAAGTTTGGCTGAAATAGCCCGGACGATTATTCGCATTAAAGAGAGCAGTTCAACGGTTTTGATTCGGGGGCCATCAGGCACGGGAAAGGAACTTATCGCACGAGCAATCCATCAACATTCATCAAGAAAGAACCGACCATTTGTTGCCATCAACTGCGGTGCTATCCCGGAGGGACTGATTGAAAGCGAGCTCTTCGGTCACGAGAGAGGAGCCTTCACTAATGCAATCATTAAGAAAATCGGAAAGTTTCAGGTAGCAAACTATGGAACGATTTTCTTAGATGAGATAGGGGAAATGCCGCCAAGTATGCAGGTACGTCTTTTGCGTACTCTTCAAGAAGGAACTATCGATCCGGTGGAGGCTAAGGAACCGATTCGTGTTGATGTGCGAGTCGTCGCTGCCACTAATCGTAACCTTGAAGAAGCCATTAAAACTAAGGACTTTCGAGAAGATCTCTACTATCGGCTCAATGTGATTCCCATTCATGTGTCAGCCCTACGAGAGAGAAAAGAGGATATTGAGCCATTGATTAGTCACTTTACCCGGTCTCATGAAACAGGGTCTCATAAGAAATTTCTCTATAGCACCCTAAAATATTTTCTCGACTACCCGTGGAAAGGGAATGTTGTTTTCGGAGAATGCATTTTTTGATCCGTGTGATCTTATACAGGTGAAATACGAGATGCTTAGACGAGTTTCTCATGAGGGGAGGGCGATAACAGAA
>JACTMU010000070.1 GCA_014584465.1 Pseudomonadota bacterium
TAAAGCGAAGAGTTCCCATTGTACCTCTAAACTCAATCGAAAACTTAAAGGCGGACGAAATTGTGCGCGATTTACTCTAAAATGTCTCAATTCGAAGCAGTGCAAATCAGATCTCGAGCGAAAACTGTATGAATTTACAAAGTACTACAATGAGGCCAGGGTCCATTATTCTCTAGATGGCGGAACCCTTTCAAAGAAGCTTACCGGCAAGGGCCTCGCCAAGATCGATCTGAATAATTATGGATGGAAATCCTACTGTGGCGGGCGCTACCAAATACCGGTTCCTGCGTAAACTATCATATTGAGTAGGGATAGGCAGGAGAAAAGTGTTCAAGCCGTTGGAGCTTTATATTGGTCTTGGCGGAACACCTCGCCACACTGGCTTATGGAACGCTCACAGGACAGTAGCTGCCTCCGGGGATTCCTGGTACGCTCTCCTTATGATCAAGACAATGGGTTTCAGCATTATAGTTCATGGTTGTTCTCGGATATTGCTGCGAGAATGTAAGGACGGTTGGAGAACCTATTTGCAATTCGACGGTGAAATTGACCGGTGGTGCTCCGTTATGAGAATAAATGCTCATGATTAAACCTTTTGTTTCAACGTTTTCGAACCGCATTTCACGAGACTGATCTGATCCCTCAAGCACCCATTTCATATTGATAAGATTCGCTTCAAGTTCGCTCGTCATGTTTTCAGCCTTTGAATGCGCAACTTTGAATGAAATAAGCGACATAAGACAAATCAAACATAAAATCTTCATATATCCTCCATTGATATTATACTCACCTTTTATTTGTCAGAACAGTCTGCGATGCTATGAAAACAAATATAGCAAAAAAATAAACTCTTTGAAAGATGTTATTATTATGACAGTCAGACAAAAAATGTCACTCAAACTTCAGACTTCCTGACCTCTGGGATTTTGATTCGATACCAATTCGTATTGAACGCGAAGAATTGTGCCTGATGATGGACCCTCACAATCAGCATTTAATCAGTTGGAATGAGGTCAATCTCAGTAGCATAGATGGATTTGGTCTCTGGTATCTTTTCCCGTATGACGTTGGCCAATGCGGTTTCAGTTCGATAGGCAATCATCTTTATCGTATCGACGAGATGTTTGGTCGTGATCGCTCCATAAACCGGTGTAGTGAAGTTTTCAACACCGCGATAGTTTGACCCCATCAAACACATACCTAGGGGCTGTCCGGTAATTCGCTTTTTGATCGATTTTGATAAGTTTTTCTTATACCGAGGCGGGCCGACGAAGGGCTAGCCAGAGGCGCTAACTAAGGAAAACTTATAGAAATCGGCAAAAATGGAATTACCGGACAGCCCCTACCTAGGGGGGTCAGCATGAAGCTATCATTGGCAAAGCGAATCGAAAAGGAATCCTATTGGCAAGAGCACATGACTGCATGTCAGGGATTTCATGGCACGATTGCAGCATACTGCAGAAAAAAGGGACTATCCATTGAAGCTTTTTATTACTGGAAGAGAAAGCTTGGCACGGCCAGGACATGTATTCAGAATGCAAAGATCGAAAGGCCATTCATACCTGTAGACATTATCGATTCGCGATCCAAATCTCCTCATCTTCCCGATCCTAAGTGGCTCGCTGAATTGGTCTTACGATTGATGGATGGGATGGAAGCATGAAATCAGCCAATGAGTTCAAAGGTGTGTTTATCCACAGAAATCTTGTGGACATGAGAAAGTCGATCAATGGGCTAAGTGAAATCGTTGAGATGGCTCAGATGGATGAACTCATGGGTCTCTATCTCTTTGGTTTTTGTGGACGAAGATGGGATCTCATCAAGGTTCTCTATTTTCACTCATCTGGATTTTGTCTTTGGATGAAACGTTTGGAGAAAGATAAATTTCCTTGGCCGAGGAAACTCGACCGTGAGGTTGTGAGTCTAACGCCAAGTCAGTTTGCATGGCTCTTGGAAGGTTACGATATTTGGAAAGTAAAACCATTTGAGAAATTTCAATTTGATCAAGTTATTTAGTGACAAGCATGAGATTTCTTGATGAAACATGGACATGTTTCATCAACTGAACGCAAGCGAGGAAAGCGAAAGCCACTTCCATCAAATTTACCAAGGGAGGTTGTGGTTATCGATCTTCCAGAGGATGAAAAGAAGTCATTCGATGGGAGGTCTCTAGTTTTGCGTTGTGTTGGCAAAGAAGTATCTGAAAAGCTCGAGTATCAGCCGTCGGTGCTTAAAGCAGTATCGGAGCAGCTTGATGATATTGTTGCTTACGCTACGAAGAGACGGATTGGGGTGCAACAACTTCTTGAGCACATTGCAATTTGAATTATTTCTCATTACAAACTGCATCACATTTTGTTTCACACTCGTGTCTTTCAGGCGGTTGGCCCCTAAAGCTGTAGGGCTTGCATCTTGAGTCATGGTGCGCAATAACCACCGGCGGCCGCATAGGGTGATATTTTTCAGTTATCCACATGCGCTCTGTGGATAATCTGAGAGTGTCGCTGTAGAAGATTCCTTTAGCTGTGTCAGATTCAGGTAATTTCTGGTACCATCCCCACTGCAGATCCAAAATCTCGCAGCAAGGTGTTCAGGTTGAACCCCAGCATGGCAGAATAGCCCTTGTGGTCGCAGGTCTGCGGAGACCGAGCCCTGGGCTTGGTGAAATTGTACTTTTTTGACTTCAGGTTCGCTATAGATGCTTCGTTTAAGGATCGTACTCTCTGGGCCATCTCGAGAACTTCTGGGGCAATATCCAGTTTCCGGGGGCCCCAGCGGACCAGCACACCTGGCTCGTCAATCAGAAAATAAGGTCACAAAGGGACTTCTCTTGAGAAAAGATTTCTGTTCCTCGCTTATTTTCCTAGCATCGTAGCTCAATCCCGGTTCCATGAGATATCCATCGTATTTACTCGGGGTATCAGCAAACTGATCATCAATCAACTTACCCGGCACAATATCAAAAGTATGTCCAAGACCAAGATAATGCAGCACCTCATGGGCTATAATCCCACCTAAAATGCTCCTCTGTCTTTCATTGAGCTGACGAGGATCCGCTAGAAAAACTCCTCCAACAAATGGGTAGGATAGACCAATAGGTCCGGTGAGATTGCCCGATAGAGCCGCACCATCGACGTCCCCGAGCGCTCTAACCCAAACCATTGGAACTGATAAAACCTGGGAGAAGTGACCCAATATTTTTTCAAAATTCAGACCGGATAGATAAAAAAATTCTTCTGATTCGGAAGTTTCAGAAAATTCCTCTACTTTGGCTAAATCAGCATCAACAATGAGGTCTCCATTGCTACTAAGGATCGTCTTCATAACTGATATAGCCGATTGAATCGTCGGATCTGATTTTATAAAATCGGATGAGAATTGTTTTCCTCCGGCTGAATAAAACTTCAAGGAAATCCCCCCTGTCTTAGCTTTTTCTAATCTGCCTGTTTTTTCAACAATCAAAAGACTAGGGTTATTCCAAGCCGAAACTGGTCGGTCCTCCTGTAGCTTGTACCCGCTTATTCTCAAACTCCATCTACCCGGTTTCATCTGGACTCGGTTACTATTGGGAATCACCAGCGATGCAATTCTCCATCCTTCCAGTGAGGGGTTCAAGCTATTGGACGGCCCAAAGAGAAGATCATGTCCTCTATCTTCTTCAGCTTTACTGGTTGGCTCAATGATAAAGATCCCATCGGGATCTCTTGCCTCATCGACAATATACCGCAAGGCTGAATCCTTTGAATAAATAAATATCGAAAAACTAATAGTATCTTTTGTGGCAATGAGTGAGATCGTTTCACTGCGAGTTCCAAATTGTTGATCTGGTCCTAAAGCTACATTCTTGAAGATGACTTTGCTAGAGCTGACCGAGGTACGGGCAAAAACGTCGCCGGTAAAAAACACCCCAGCAACAGAAAAACCAAGAGTCAAAAGAGTGGATAATAATCTCATAATGCAAACTCCTCCTCGTCAGGCCATCAGACTTCAACATCTGAATTAGAGTTTAAGACTGAGGCCAAGGGCTCTCCGTAAGAGGAGAGCACAAAGAGACAATCTATAACTATGCCGTAAGAATCTCCACTGTAATAATTTTGGCAGCTAAAAATTTCAGACTGTAAAAGACCTTTACAGTCTGAAACCCCCTTTAATACGATGCAAACAGTGATTACCTGTTATCAAAAAAATGTTTTGCCCAAAAAACCGTCCGAGTCCAACCGCTACTTTGCTTTCATCTACGAAAGACTTACGACATTCACGTGACCCTATCGTTGTGGACCCAATCCACAATTCGTCGAGCGTTGCGCTTGGTGTTTCTGGGTGCGACACGAAGTTATTGTAAGGAGGTGTTTGAGTAAAACCACCTGTGCTGTCAGGTGAATCTAGGGGCCTGAATA
>JACTMU010000043.1 GCA_014584465.1 Pseudomonadota bacterium
TTCACTGATGAGCTATTTGATCCAAACAAAAATCGAGAATCATCTATGCAACGTGTTTTTCGTCAAGCTGGGGTTCATTGAAAATGCCGATCACATATGTAGGAAAGTATTGCAATGGTCGGGCCAATCAAGAACGATGAACTATGGGCCACACTTTTCGGTTCTTCTGACTTTTTTGTGGGCAGCGAGCGAAGCTCTCCCATCTTTGCCTAAAAAATAAACTCCAATTTTTATCTGTGCTTCCTGTAGTATTTATGTTTATGAAAGTAGGTTCTTTTTTAGAGGGCATTGTGACTGCGTATGCACGATTGATCTTGTCACTAACCTTGCAAACGATCTGTTTGAACTGAACGTCGTGGTTTGTCCACGCAAAAATTGTGGACAGCAGCGTGGAAAACCCGACCGTGCCCCCGCCCTTTTGGGGCTCGTAGGGGAGGGTTTTCCATGCGCCTGCTGTCCACATTTTTGTGTGGGCAAACCTGAATGATCTTCAGTGGAACTCTCTCATGGACTATGGCTGTAACGAAAGTTTGCCACAGTAAAAAAGAATCGCGACTCTATAATTTGCAAAATTACGGTACCCTCGAGCATTTGCTTTGATCGACTGGATTTTCGAGTTGAAGCCTTCTGTAATTGCGTTGGTGATCTGATGGCGAAGATAGGTGAGAATATTGTCAAGATGACGCTTGATCATTTTGGCTACATCGCAAATCGGCTTCAATCGAGAGTGCGTAGCCCACCAGTACCATTGATTGAAGAACTTCTCTGCTGAGGCCTGATAGGAATAAGTCCAAAACTCCGAGAATGTTTCCTTGATCGACCAGGCTCGTCCAGCTTTGAGTCTATCCATGCGAAGATCATTGAACTTCACTTTCTCCTTTTCATTCATGTTCTCTGGATTTTTCAAGAATGCATACTTCATCCCTTTGAGAGTGTCGTCTCCCTTGGATGTAAGTTCTTTGTGCTCAGAGCGTCGAACTTTGTCGACAGCTTCGTTGAGGTATTTTGAAATGTGAAACTTGTCGTGAACAATATCGGCCTGAGGTGCATTCGTTTTGGTAGAGGTAATAAAAGCATCCCACATATCCATGGCAACACCATCAATACTCGTCCGAATCTCCTCGGGAAGCTTCGACCAAAGCTCATTGGCAGATTCCAGCGTGCGACCCTCAACGACATCCAGGACCCTCTGCCCGTTGATATCGGTCATCAGTGATGCGTATTTGTGACCTTTTAAGAAGCTCTTCTCGTCGATCCCAACATACTTGATTTCTTCCAGATCTCGACGAACTAAGCCCCGCTCCACAGCTCTGGTTTGGATATGATGAACCTGATCCCACGATAGTCGCAACAGCTTGGCCGCTTCTTTGAGACTCTTTGCAGCTAGCATTATGTTGATCGCTAAACTCTCAAACAGCAGAGTAAACCGGGAATTCGGTTCTGCCCACGAAATATTGATGGTCTTTACTCCATGTTCGGGACATTCGCTTCTCGGTACGCGAGACTTGATGATCGTTTCGAACTGCATCGTATCCAGATGGCGCCAGTGACGCTCCTCGCGATGATCCTTGATGGAGCAGCTACGACCGCATGTCGGGCACTCAACCTGACGACCTTTAGGCCATTGAACATCAATCTCAACTCGCTTCTCCAACATCTTCAACTCTACATGGACCACCATCCACGGAGGCACTAGGCCGAGTAACAAACCATAATGTTTTTGTAAATCTAATGAAGTTTTCATTGGAATGATAGAAGCTTAAAAAACAAGCAAACTCAACTTATGCGCTGTGCGCCGCCCACAAAAAAGTCGGAATAACCCACTTTTCTATCTAATCCTTCTTGAATTGTACCAAATCAATACGATTTATAAGCCCAGATCTGAAACCACCTGTGATGATCTTTATCTCCATTTCGAATTTCAGGTCCGGGTTACAAAGAGCGTCTCAAAGTGAGACAATGTTCTGTCCATTGTTCGTGCAGGCAATCGCAATTTTTGTTACTGCACATTTTAGGATCAGTTCGCCCCTTCGCTCTTTGATCGACATTGACAAACTTCTCTTATACCGAGGCGAGCCGACGAAGGAATCGCCAGAGGCGCTAACTCGAGGAGGCTCAACGAAGGTATAAGAAAAACTTATGCAAATTCACTCGAAAGCAGGTTTCGCGCCAAGCACTATCTATTTCACGATGACTTTGGAAAGAGTTTCGACGACCCATCGGGCTTGGGATTTGGCTTCTGTGGCGTCTTTCTTGTTATAAAATTCAGACGGAGTAAGATCTTCACTCCCGTAAAATGCAAGCTCTCGATCTCTTCGTAGACGCTTTGATATCTCAATCATTCGGTCGACATCCTTGAGGAGCACTTGTGGGAGTTGTGCCCGCTCAGCATCCAAGATGCCCGAGACATCGTGAACGCGAGGAACCGTCAAATTGGAAAATCTCAGCAGTGCTTTAAGACTCAACTCAACAATTGCCTGCGACTCTCGAACCACATCTGCCCACGCGGCATGTTCAAATAGCGTCTCCACTGCAAAGAGTCGCTTCTTTGCGCGGTCCAGGTAATCGAAAACAAGTCCACGGTTTTGCATGTTGGCCCCTGTTATTATACTATTTCAGTCCAGTAAGATTGTCCATGGGTCCATCTTCTTATATAGTGACCTGAAGCAATAAGATCTTTGATTCGTGCCAGAGACCTTCTCACAAGCGCATCTCGCTCAAAGAGAATTTGACCCTCAAGGGCAACTTCGAGCCAGAGCCCACCAATGGATCCCTCAAAATCAGGTGGATGAACAAACTGTGGGGAATACTTTCTCATCGGGCCCAAGAACTGATCCCAGCGGTCATACAAGCGTCGCTCAATCGCGACACTCTTGTCTAACACGATTAAGAGATCGATGTCAGAATCACGAGTCTGTTCCCCTCTTACTGAAGAGCCAAACTGAATGATGGCAAGCGGATCAAAGGCCTCGACCATCTTTCCAATGATTTCGTCCGAGAGCCAAGATCGTTCGCTGAGTTTTGCTTGAATCAACTCATTGAGCGAACAGCCTTTGGCCAAGGCATCCAATGAGAGAGTCTGGTGGAGTGCCTCAGGAATTCTCAAAACAAATTTACCCGAATAACTCCTCTTCAAATGACGCCTCCCTTTGACAGCACCCTTGATGGTTCTATTCTCCATTTTCAAACCTAAGAGATATAGTACTATAGTACTATAACATGCGCAGTTCGTCAATCCTTTTATTGTGCCAGGTTCCGTTGACGTTATGGCGCCCAATTGCGCTTGGGGCCCTGCTATTCTGGGGTGATTTCAATGGATGTGGTTGTTTTGTTGCGGTCCAATCCCTCGCACTGGGCATAGATCTTCACACTTTCTCCTCCCATTTTGAATGTGATGCCCGTGGTGTCGATGGAACTTGCGCCACTGAGGTAGTAGAGACCGTGAGTTGAGGAACCATACTCTTTGTACTCACTTGGCAAACTGCTGTAGGCCATGTTTTGAATGTTTTGAACCTCTTTCAATGCGTTCGAACCCGACATGATCATACAGTACTTATTGGCAGTAACATTGGTCCCCATCCAGTGAACTGTGACCATGTCACCCTCTTTCGCCTTTCCGTCTTCATGAGACGACGTCAACGAAACGATGGCGGCCGCTGAGGAGGCTCCAGTGATCGATTCGACGCTGGCGGTGGCAATCGCACTCTCTCCTTTGCCATTGGAGCACGAGATTGTGAAATCTGCATCTGCGGTGACCAAATGCGATTCTGTTTTTCCTGAAGTGCCAGGGGAAGCGACAGAGAGACCACTCTGAGTGGAACTGAAGGTGCAAGTCTGTGCATCGTAAGAGATCCAGGCCACTTGGGCCGTATTGTTTGCGTTTTCCTCGGAGCTGTCGGTCCAGATGTAGACCCTGGGCTTTGCCGTCGTGGTGGGGGTGGGCGTTGAATCACCGTCACCGTCACCGGAAACGACCGTATCACATTGGCTGATCACCTGATCACCAATCTCTCGAAGAAGTTCATCAAGATCCTCCACTCCGCCATCCACGGAGACGCGAGAAACAAACCCATCGTCATCAAGATCACCCTCCATCAAAAGGGAACTTCCGCTCTCCTTGCCCTTGAGTTTCAAGTAGAAGTAGATCGAAGCTTGGTCGGCATCCACTTTTTCGCCATCCTCACAATACTCCATATGGTCTTCAAAGATTGCGACCAGCGATTCCAAATCGTCAACTGTTTGATTTGAGCACACAGCATCCCCATCATCGCTCTCTTTATCTACGGTTGCCGTGGATTCTTAAAGATCCAACTTCAAAGTTAACTTACCGTAACCCTCTTCTTGGTGAACGAATTTCAATGAATCCACTTCGAAATCGAGAGATTTGCAAGATTGGCTTCCCTGATGAACATCGGTGGCGTCGTCTCCGCTGCAGTTGGTGTAGGAGACAATCACAATGACCGTGGCAATCGCAAGCAGATTCGGAATGTTCTCTCGAGTGGATTTGAAGTTTGCGAACCACCGACGCTGACTAGGATCCGTAGGAAATGATGACATGAAGCCTCCCGCCAAATTTTCAATTCTCTCTCCCAATCATCGACTGAACCTAGACGAGACTTTAGAGATATAGTCCGTTCGGAAAATCTCCCTGGCGTCAAACATCTCATTTTGATACAACCCGGATCTGAAATTCGAAATGGAGATCAAAATTCTCAAAGATGGTCACAGATCTGGGATGCAAATTAAGGGGTGGTCAAAGAGGCCCAACCATGGTATCTGGTGCCTGACGCGAAAGCAGGTTTCGCGCCGGAGACGATCTATGCACCGCCGACAGAACCACTCTTAGAAAAACGGGAGGGCAGAAATGGGCCGATGGACTCTAACTCTTTTGCTTTTGGGACTGGTGATCTCAGTTTCATCTAAGGCCGACCGACTGAACTGTTTTGTAAGCCATACTCTCTTAAGAAGTTACTATCATGAACTCCATCTTCAGATGGAACAGCCCTACCGACTCTCGGTGATCAATGAAGTGGTCAGCGAAAATGAGATGCGAAGATTTCACAAGTTAACCTTGCAGAGTGAGGCCCCTTTCGGGTCTATTGAGGTGACTCTGGCCTTTCCCAAAGAGAGTCGCGCCCGTCAACTTCCCGTGCTCTTGGTTCTTGGGGGATTTGACACGGGTCAGAGAACTGTCGAACTCGTTGAAACCCGAGATGATGTTGTGTTGGTGGGCTATGAGTATCCGGGTCTCAACTATTTTCATCAGGGAGACCTTGAAAAAATGGTTGAGTCGATGACCCTAGTTCCATTGCAAATTGCCTCTCTTTTCAAATGGCTCAGCGAGCAGAGTTGGGCCATTTCCGAGCGAGTTCAAACTCTTGGAGTCAGCCTAGGGGCTCTCTACCTGCCCATCAGTCAACGGGTTCTTAAAATTCAAGGGCAACAGCCCTTTGCCACCATTTTTGCTTTTGGAGGTGGGGATTTTGGCGCCATTCTTGGAGCAGAGTTGAGGGGGCATGCCGATGCTGCGACCATTGAGCGCGCAGTGAGCTTGGCACGAGGCCTTACCTACCTCGTGGACCCCCGCACCCACCTTCCTTGCCTCCCCCAAGGTCACTATCTCACGTTGAGTGCTCTTCGTGATGAGATCTTTCCTGAAGAGTCACGAAAGATCTTTGAGGAGCTCACCCCTCAGACCAATGAGGTCATTCGATTTGATGAGACCCACATCCATCCGCAAAAGAGTGAGATGATCCGAGAGGTCTCTCTTGTGATCAGCGACTGGCTTCGACGCCTTCAGACCCTGTAACTTTTTCAAAGAGTGAGCGGCTGACTTTACATCACTCCACTCCCCTGCAATAAGGGTGACGTCGATCCATCAAAGGGGAGCTGGTGATTCATCTCATCACAACAATCATTTGTTGGCCAAGATCTTCTTGTCCATTTTCTTGGCGTCGCCCGGTGAGTGCTCGCCATCGAAATTGGCTATGGGCGATTTTCGGTCTGCCCCTCTTGATCTTTTCTCTGGCCTGTGACCGAAGAGATCCGACTCCCCGAACGCGTGATCATGATCTTCAGAGGGCCTACCATTTGATTGATCAAGATCAGCACGACGAGGCCATTGCCCTTTTGATCCATCTACGCACCCTGTTTCCACTTGATCCAGAGATCAAGCTGGCACTTGCCTCAGCCTATGTGAACCAATCTGGCTTTGACATTTACAACTTCTACCACATTGTGGATCTCTTTACTGCCGACCAACTTGGTGAAGGTCGGCGCAACGAAGTGACCCAAACCATCACCGAGGGAACTCTTCGCTACTCTCTCAAGGAGAGGCTTCGCCCCTACCTTGAGCCACTTGTTGCCATTCTTCAGTTCATCGAGCTCTTTGATGCCATTCCCCTTTTGAGCCCTCAAAGTGCAGAGCTCTTCGAAAAGGCCCTCAAGGTTCTGCATGAAGAATCTGACCCTGTCAGCCGAGGCGCGCTCCTCTACCGCATTCTACTTCAGATCATGGAGACAAAATATTATGTTACGGAAGGACTTTTGCAATCAGATTCAGCCTCGTTGAGTGAGCGCAACTGCTCCCTCAAGATTGGAGAGCTTTCCATGCTCATCTCTGATCTGAAAGGACGCCTGGAGCTCGTTGCCTCTGATCTCGGTCAGCTCTTTCCAGATCAGGACTCAACCCTTAAGAGCTATCTTAAGTTTCTTGATGACCTGATTCCCTATCTTGGACCCAACTCCACAGAGATTGAGTTGACCGAAGAGGATGTCCACGGGCTCTTTCCCGGAATTGGATCAATGCGATGCCTATGAAGTGTGCTCCAAGGCTTTACCTCTATTGCCGCCTCCTCTATTGCCATCTCCTCGCTCTCATCCCCTGGTCCTGCACAAATCCAGCTTTTGCCGTTGGTTATCTGAGCAAAGCCATCCCATCCTCACCCACAGTCATCGAACGCGCACTCCATGCCAACTGTATCACATCCTTCATCACAGGCCAATCAACTCTCCCCTGCAATCCAGCTGCTCTTGCCGAAATACAAGACCCCACTTTTGCCTCAACTCTCTTTTTCGGCCACGGTTATGATTCAGCTCAGAAGACCCTCACCGTGCTGCAGGGAGAGATCACATCTGAAAATTTGGAGGAGATCATCAATCAAAATGAGACTCTCTCTTCGGAACTTTCGGCAACGGTCCTGTTCAAGAAGAGCCATTGGGGGATCTCCTTCTCTCCGTTTCGTCTCGTCTACCAATCCAAAGTCGTCGACAAAGCCTATCCACAGGTTTTAATGTACGCAGCCCAAGAGGAGTCTCTGCAATTTCAACTTGGTACAGCAATCACGCAAAAACTTGAAGGGGGACTTCAGGTGCGATGGGTCCATCGCAAAGTGAGTTACGATCAATTTGCCTTTTATGACTACATCGTCGATAGCAAGAACTTCTTAAAGGTTCTTGAACAAGAGGTCCTCTATATTGAGCCCGGTCTTACCTACCACATCTCCGAAAATTGGGACCCGAGGTTCTCGCTGCTTTTGAGCAATGGGGGATTTGCTCGAACGAAGATCTCCTTTATCGACACCGAACCTGACCTCATTGTGGGTTTCGGTCTTACACCCCCCATGCCCTTTGGAACTCTTGATCTCTCGCTGACACTTGCAGATGAAGACCTCCCTGAGTTGGCGCCGTCAGAAAAGTTGCGTGTGGGGGCAAGTTACTCACTCGCTCTTGCCAAATCGGTTCTCACCCTCGGCGCTCACGATCTCTCTTTAGGCCTTCTGACCCAACTCTGGAGTGCCCGTGTGGGGATCTACTACTCTTGGGTTCGAAATGCGACGCTGGATCAATCCATCTATGATTCAGACACCTTCTTTACGGAGTTTGGGTTTGACTTCTAAGTTGTCGCTCTTTCTTCTCTTCGTTGTTTCTTTCTCTTTCATTAGCGCTCAAAGCCAAGCTGCTCAGGAAAAGAGCTGGGAGATCACAGAGATCTCATGGAAAAAGTATCAGACCTTGCTGCTTGAGCAACAGAAGGAGACCAAACTGACAGGATGGTCCTACGTTGCAAGTGGAGCGTTGATTGCTGCTGGATCCTCCATCGGTTTCTTTTCTTCCATCGATCCTGCAGCCAAACTCGTCTACACACTTTCACAGGTTCTTGGACTTGTGGGGATCGGTTATGGAGCTCATCTCCTTCTCATCCCTGACGACTATGAACTCTTTGGTCAAACTCTTCAGGAAACGTCCACCCTCACAGAGGACCAACGAACCGATTTGGTTCGCAACTTTCTCTCTCAAAAACAGGTGATCCAAAGACGCCAATCACTCCTTAGGTCGATGGTTCATGGACTCATTGCCGTCGTCAACATCTACAATGGCAGCCGACAATCCGAATCCACCGTACGCGACACACTCTACTTTATCGGTGCCATCAACATTGCCGCAGCCCTAACCTTCACCTTCTAAATAGTGCTTGGCGCGAAACCTCATTTCGAGCGAAACTGTGATCTTAGGTGTCGGCGCGACTTCCGCCACGCAGATCAAACCACCTCTCACGCTCATAGTGGGCTTCCAAGACGGATTTCTCAGCAACGTAGGTTCGAATGCTTCTACAGATCTCTGGCGCAAGATTAATGTACTGAATCCCAAATTCGGTCTGTCCGGTCTCGTCATAACGGCAAAAACGTACCACCCCATGCAAAATCCTCAATCGGTCGTTGGGTAGTGCAAATGAGACAAGGACACGATATCCACTTTCGACTGCAATCGAACCATAGATTCTCATCCCCCCCTCGCCGATCTCAACAGTGTGGCCTAGAACGAAGATCCCTTTTGCAAGAACCCCGACCGATGTCGTAATGTTGCGACGAGGCGAAAGTCGTTTGTACTGTTGGTTTCGAGACATGCCTGTACTATCGGCTGGTGGGCCACAATTCTAAAGCCGAGAGAAAGGAGGCTCTCAATGCATCTTGTCCCAAAAATCGTCTCAATTTGAATCACGGAGGTCGACTGAAATGGTTTCGCACCAGGCACTACTTGATTCGAACCATTTTTTCATTTCTCGTGTACTGCTCAGTTTCGATTCTTGAATTTTCAAGGTCACTGATCTTTTTGACGATCTCCGAGATGTTCAAGATCTTGCCCTTGAGTTTATCCAATAGAGCGGAAACCTCATCTTGCGAAAGACCTCCACGCTTGAGCGTTTCAACAGCTCCAAGTGCGACGGTGAGTGGATTGTTGATCTGATGATTGTAAGTGATGATCATCGAGTTCACAGTCTCAACTTCTTTCTTACTGAGATTTTCCGTATGGTACATTTTCAACGTCAGCTGGGCGGTGATTCGAGCCACAGCCACATCCATATTGATGGGTTTTAATAGATAGTCATTGGCCCCGGCACGAAAGGCCTTCACAATGTCGGTTGAGCTATCTTTGGCGGTCACCATGATCACAGGCAGATCAATATGCTTGTGACCCACTCGTATCTTTTCAAGAAGGTCAATGCCCGAAAT
The DNA here is from genome assembly GCA_014584465.1 of Pseudomonadota bacterium. Taxonomy (GTDB): domain Bacteria; phylum Bdellovibrionota; class Bdellovibrionia; order Bdellovibrionales; family JACTMU01; genus JACTMU01. Next base: position 9,513 of record JACTMU010000043.1, read on the forward strand.
CTGTGGCATCATCACATCCAGAAGAATCAGGTCGATCCTACCACTTTCCAGCAATGGGAAGATCTTTCTTCCATCTTGAAGTGTCTCCACCTCAAAACCTCGCTTTTGCAGCCGCTCAGCCATCACATCCAATGTTATCTCATCGTCGTCCACAATAAGTATCTTGCTCATGCCGTCTTTCTCACCAGTTTTCGAAGTTCCGAACAGAGATTTTCCATCTCAAAGTCAAGTTTGCCTAGAATTTCTTGAGCCTCTTCAAAATTACCTTGACTCCCTTTTGTTTCGAGCTCCTCTGCCATAGTGCGAGCTCGAGCTGCAAAAAAGGTTCCAAGAATGCCTTTCACGTTGTGCGCTTTGAGTTCCAACATCTCCTGATCACGCTGTCCAATGGCTTGGGACAGTTCCGAAATGTAATTGGCCTTCTTTTCTAGAAATCTCCGGATCGTTCCCATTAAAATGTCATTGTCCCCCAGAAAGAGATTGAACAGAGCCTCCTGATCAAACACCGAATCTGGTCCCGAAGCAAATTCGGAAGGGGAACTCGAATCGGCCGCATGAATCCTGGGCACATCGGGCGAGTGATCTGAATTATGAGAAAACTTTTTTTGAATGAGCTCAATGAGATTTCCTACCACAAGCGGTTTTGCCAGAACCGCATCCATTCCAGCCGCCAGACATTTTTCAACATCCTCTTTGGTCGTACTGGCGGTCAATGCCACGATCTGTCCAACGTGACTTGATTGGCTCTTGCGCAATCGGCGTGTAGCTTCAAAACCATCCATCTCTGGCATGTGACAGTCCATCAACAAGAGATCATATCTCTTCTTATCAACGCAATGAATCGCCTCCCAGCCGTTGTAAGCCAAATCAGGCTTGTAGCCCATGTTGGCAAGGATGTTGGAAATCACATCTTGATTGATGGGATTGTCGTCGACACTAAGAATGGAAAGCGGAATCTTCTTACCCAATTCTGAGTCAATTTGAAAACGGTCCCGCTTTTGCCTCTCGCTGACCTGGTTGCGCTCTCCCCTCATCATCTTCACCGTAAAAAAGAAGGTTGATCCCTGACCCTTTTTGGACTCCACCCAGATCTTTCCACCCATGACTTCCACCAGGCGCTTACTGATGGCAAGACCAAGACCTGTTCCGCGACTTCTCCGATCAGAACTGGACTCAACCTGATAAAATCGTTCAAAAAGTTTGTCGATCGCATCCGACGGGATACCAACACCTGTATCATGAACTTCAAATCTCATCAAAACACGACCTTCTTGATCAACGACCAACTGCCCTGACACAAGAACTTTCCCCACATCAGTGAACTTGATCGCATTTCCTGAAAGATTGAACAGAACTTGCTTGAACCTCGTCTCGTCACCAATGACCACCTCTGGCAAACTTCCATCCAAGAGGATTTCAAAACCGATCTCCTTCTCAAGGGCTTTTGGCGAGAGAAGATCGTAAACGTCACGAACGGATCTTCGAATGTCAAAGGGCTTCTCTTCCAAAATGACTTTGCTTGACTCTAACTTTGAGAAATCAAGTACGTCATTGATGATCTCAATCAGAGACTGACACGAATCCTGAATGATATGAACTTGATCCATCTGCTTGAGAGTCAGAGGACTGTTTGCCAAAAGCTGAGCCATCCCCAAGATTCCGTTCATTGGGGTTCGAATCTCATGAGAGATGGTGGCTAAAAACTCTGACTTAACGCGTGCGGCATCAATCGCGCTCTCTTTAGCCCTAAGAAGTTCAATTTCATCGCGTTTCCTCTCAATCACACGCCCCATGTGAAGACCAATCGCATCCACAGTCTTTAGAAGTGCCTCGTTTTCAAGTTGAATTTCATCACTGAAGAGCTCGATGACCATCTCGATTTTAGATTTAACATGAACGGGGATGCCAAAAGCACTTCGAACCACGATGTCGGTTGAAAACTTGTCACGAGCAAATCCAATATCCTCAATCACATCGGCGATCCATATGGAGTGTTCGGACCGTAAAACACGTCCTGGCAGGCCCTCACCAATCAGAAAGTTGGTTTGCTCGGTCACCGCTCGAAAATTCTCAAATCTCTTCTCATCTTCAAAGTACCAGATCTTAGAGGCTTCCAGAAGGTTTGGGTCCTTTTCACTCACAAAATAGATATGGCCGACCTGCCAACCAAGTGCAGAGCAGATCTCTTTCAAGATCGCTCTGAGCGTGCCGTCAATGTCGCTGTCGAGCCGCACAATCGCATGAACATTGCTCAAGAGGCGTGCGATGGCCGACTCAACTTGAATTTGATTTTCAAGAATCCGCCGTTGTTCAATGTTTCGAATGAACGCCGAACAGATGGTCTGATTTTGACTGACTGCAATTTCCACTGGAAACTTGCGCCCCGCTGCGCTTCGCCCGATGCCCTCAAAGAAGAACTGTTCAAAGTTTCCATTGTTCACCTCGGACAAGAGAGAGACCAAAACATTTTGGCCTTCAAACTTGTTTTCTACCAAAAAGAGATGATTGACATTCTTGGCAAGAACCTCGCCCGAGCTGAAACCAAACATCAATTCAGCCCCTTCGTTGAAAGAAAGAATGATTCCCGAAGTATTGAACACCACAATCGCTTCAGCTCGACTCTCTAAAGTTTGTGAGAGGCGGCTGTTTCTTTCAAGAAGCTCATTTCGTTGAACAAACATTTTCTCACATTCACGAAACATTTGAACAAGAAACAGAAGGAGCACTCCAGAAACCAGGACTAAACTTCCAAGATCCATACGCCCTTGAAACCAGGGAAACAAGATCAACCCTACGGCCATAAGAAAACTATAGATCTTATAATCCACATGACTCAAAAAGGTTCGAATCTTCCAAACCAACGCAATCATCTCCCAAGAACCAAGATTTAATTCGTAGCCCTACGAATTGCTCTTCGGAATGCCTAGGTCATTGCCTCAGAGAGATTCTGACTCATGACAGAGAACTGGATGTCCGTCTGGTTGGACTGCATTGGGGCGTTAACTAGTGCCTGGCGCGAAACCTGCTTTCGAGTGAATTTCCATAAGTTTTTCTTAGACCGAGGCGGGCCGACGAAGGGCTAGCCAGAGGCGCTAACTCGAGGAGGCTCAACGAAGGTATAAGGAAAACTTATGGTGAATTCGCCGAAATGAGGTTGATCTTTCTCTTTGTTTTTCATATCGTACTGCTTCGAAGCCAACTCGGCTTCGCAAATGTCGATCTTTTCTCTGAACTCATCCTCTCGCTTTTGAAGAATCTGACGATACTTGCGAAAGCGCTCAATTCGATCCTTTAGAAATTCCTCCGACACACCCACCAGCTCATTCTTCTCATCAAGTCCGATGGTAAACTCCTCTTCTTTGTCGGTCACCCTTTCTAAGGGCTCAATCCAACGAAGAGTCCCAGTTCCTCCATGTTCCTTCATGGCCAACTTCTGTCGACATCCCTTTAAAACCCCGTACATCCCCTGAGATCCAAACTTGCGGTTTCCATAAACTCGGTCCTCCGTTTCATAAACATTGACCTGAAGTTCCCGCAGCTCCTCGGCCATCAGCACCTTCTTCTGGACGATCATCTTGCCATCTTTAACCCCGACCTTTTCTCCACCGGTCACCTCTCCCTTACTCTCCATTGCCGTATCAATCTCTTCCGCCTTATGTTGGTCAGTTCCACACGCTGCGAAAAACAAAAACGCTCCCACCAGAAACAACTCTTTTTTCATCAGAGAACTCCCTTTTTGTGACCCTTCATTTCCAAACGTATCAGATCATGTTCGGAGGATTCAAACCCGGATCTGAAATTAGAAATGGGCTAAAAACCATGAAAGCCGCCACCAGAGCAGAAGTGTTCGAAAAAATAGACCTCACCGTATCACTGGGGATACGCTTTATCTCCATTTCTAATTTCAGATCCGGGTTCAAAACTAGCTCCGAGTAATGAGTCATGCAAGATTTTTTCTTCTCCTTGCATTACAAAAAAAAAGAGTGCTACGGTCAAGGGAGCAAAACGGAAAACAATAGCAAATGAGTGGCTGGCACTCATTACTGCATCATCACAGGATGGTTCCCTTATGAAAGACATTTGGACCGAAATTTATCCAAAAGGAGTTCCTCGTACGATTGACCCGAAGCGATATGCCTCTGTCGTGGAGGTCTTTGAGGAGTCTTGCAAGAAGTTTGAAAAGAGCGAGGCCTTTTACAATATGGGAAGATCCATCACCTATGGAGAACTCAATGAACTTTGCAACCGATTTGCATCTTATTGTCAGCACGAGTTGGGTCTTAAAAAGGGAGACCGAATTGCCATTCAGCTTCCGAACCTTCTCCAGTTTCCTGTGGTTCTCTTCGGCGCCCTCAAAGCCGGCCTGATCATTGTGAATACCAACCCTATGTACACTGCTCGCGAAATGAAGCATCAGTTCAATGACTCGGGCGCCACAGCGCTTGTGATCCTTGCCAATTTTGCCCATTTGGGAAGCACCATTCTTAAGGAGACCTCAATCAAACATGTGGTCGTCACTGAAATTGGAGATCTTTTGGGTTTTCCCAAACGCCTCATCGTCAATGCCGTCATTAAATATGTTAAGAAAATGGTCCCCCCCTACAAGATCTCAGGTGCCATCTCATTTTCTGAGGCACTTAAACGCGGGAGTCGAAGACCCTACCGCCCCATTTCACTTGGTCACGAAGATGTCGCGTTTCTTCAATACACAGGAGGCACCACAGGAATTTCTAAAGGAGCGACATTGACTCATAAGAATGTCGTTTCCAATATGTTGCAGGTTCAGGCCTTTTTGAAGGGAGTTCTTAAAGAGGGTGAAGAGACCGTCATCACGGCACTTCCCATGTACCACATTTTTGCCCTTACGGGAAATTGCCTGGCGTTTCTCATGTATGGAGCTAAAAATATTTTGATCACAAATCCCAAGGACATTGCAGGTTTTCTTAAAGAACTCTCTCAACATCCATTCACCTTTATGACCGGCGTAAACACCCTCTTCATTGCGATGATGAACCACCCTCTCTTTTCTAAACTCGACTTTTCACACTTAAAACTCTCTTTTGCCGGTGGAATGGCCCTTCAATCTTCTGTGGCCGCGGAGTGGGAACGAAGAACAAAGACCCCCATCGTTGAAGGTTATGGCTTGTCGGAAGCCTCTCCTGTGGTCTGTGTAAATCCCACCGATGGACGCGCCAAGATTGGTACCATCGGATTTCCAGTCCCCTCCACGGAGGTTCAATTCATTGATGAAAATGGTGCTGAGGTTCCAAGGGGTGAGCCTGGCGAGCTTTGTGCACGAGGGCCCCAGGTCATGAGAGGTTATTGGAATCGCCCCGATGAGACCGAAAAGGTTCTCACTTCAGATGGCTGGCTTAAGACTGGGGATGTGGCTCTTGTGGACGACGAGGGTTTCATTCGAATTGTGGATCGAAAGAAAGATATGATTTTGGTATCAGGGTTTAATGTTTATCCTAATGAAATTGAAGAGATCGTCGTCAAACATGAAGGAGTTCTCGAGGCTGCGGCCATTGGCATCCCTGATGAGAAGTCCGGCGAAGTGGTCAAACTCTTTGTGGTCACACGCACCACACACTCAGTGAGTAAAGATGATGTGCTCAAACATTGCCGTGAACATCTGGTGGCCTACAAAGTTCCTAAACAGATTGAATTTCGCAAAGAGCTCCCAAAAAGCAACGTAGGAAAGATCCTTCGCCGCCTCCTTAAGGAGGAGGTGAAGTCGTAGGGTCCCCATTTTGATCGCCCTTAGCCATTCGGGGAAACTTCACATAGGAGTAACGGACATCGACATTTCGAGAGGTTCTCAATGTATGAACAAATCCTAACACAAGGCCAAAGAGGCCAATCGCCAAAACCTGGTGGGTGACTGCCAATGGTATTGGCACCACATGAAGCAAAGTCATGACCCCAAGACCAAATTGGACCGCGACCGCCACAACGACAAGGTAAACCAAAACCCTCTGGCTGCCACTGAGGGCAAATTGACTGGCAAATCGCCAAAACCACACTGCAAAGAGGAGAATCAACCATGCAATCATTCGATGGACAAACTGCACGCTCCAAACATTTTCAATGAAATTCAGCCAGTAGGGATTTAAATCAAGAAACCCCGCCGGAATCCATGACTCTCCCATCAACGGGAAGGTGTTGTAACCATAGCCAGCCCTAAGCCCTGCGACAAGGGCCCCATAGAAGATTTGAATCGTGATCAGACCCAGCAGCCCCAAAGAGACCCACTTCAACTTGCCATGATCCTCTCGACCTGCCAGGGCCCCAAAGACACGTGCTCGTTGTGGCAACAGATCTAAAAAAATCGATAAGAGATAACCAAAGAGCACCAAGGCAAGCAGCAAGTGAACAGCCAATCGATAATGGCTCACGCGCGGCAGATCCACAAGCCCACTCTGGACCATGTACCAACCCATCACTCCTTGAGCCCCACCCAGAAAGAGGGCAAACCACAATCTTCGCGAGATGGACCCAGGAAGCGTTCTCAAAACAAACTGAAAAAGAAGAAGTGGTATCAAATAAGCAAGTCCCACCATTCTTCCAATAAGGCGATGAAAGTACTCCCAGTAGAAGATCGATTGAAACTCAGACATACTCATCGCGGAGTTGACCTGCTGAAACTGGGGCGAGTCTTTGTACTCCTCAAAGAGCCTCTCCCAATCCTGCTCGTTTGTGGGAGGGATCACACCTGAAATGGGCTCCCACTTGACAATTGAGAGTCCCGATTCGGTCAGCCGAGTGACACCCCCAATGGCCACCATGGTCATGATCAATAGACACATGACCCCAAGCCAAATCAGAACTTTCCGACGATGAGGAACCTCCTCAAAATGGACGATCTGAGCCATCTTCTCCACCTCATGAAGTATCGCTTTCACGATCTGAGAAATTTACTACTGCCCACAGCCATAGCCCACTTTTATCCAAATGAGAAGCAGAGGATGAACCGACCGGGCTTTAGGAAACCTTTTTGCAGTTGAGCTCAGCTTTTGCAATTTCAAGCTCGATCTCACGACCAATCACCAGCGATGGGTCTATCTGCTCTATACGCACATAGCCATGTTCGATCAAACGACGCACTTCAATCACAAAGTTTGAAACGGCCGTCGAAATCACGCCTCGCGTTGGTTTTTGAATGTCACTCAGCTCCGAAATTCGCCTCATCTCACTGTGGGAGAGCGTGCTCATGAGAGTGGCCTTCTCTTGATCGTTGATTCCATGCAGAAGGATCGCCAGTGTCAATGGTTTGATTCGCCCAAAAAGCTCTCGTCTGATCTCCTCCTCCCAGGCCAAGATCTTTTCAAATGTGAGAATCTTGGCCGAGAGGGTCGCGGCCCATGCAGGACTCTCATCCTCAATGAGTTTCATGATGCGATCTCTCTTCTCACTGCTACAAGACTCCAACAGATTGATGAGCTGCTGGAACCCCTTGGGCCTTTGGTAACGTGACAAATAGGACACAGAGTCACCTCCTCTGGTATTTTCCAATCCAGAACCCAGAAAAAGGGGGCTTGGATTGTAGCTGATTCATTGATCTTCATCGGATTCCACGCTGACCTCTGTAGAGCCATATTGAGAAAGTCACTAGAAAAGGATTCTTGCTTCGCACCAAGAATCTCAGTAGCGTCAAGTCATGTCTCATTTTGTTGGCTTTTCTGTTCCAGTGCAGGATTCTCTTCTTAAGACACTCCAAAAGGTTCGCCTCACCATGGAAAAGAGGGAGCTCTTTGTAAAGTGGGTATCCACGGAGAATTTTCACGTGACCCTCAAATTCTTGGGAATCTTAACCCAGGAGGATGAAGAGCGTGCACACTCCATTGTGAAAGAGGTGACCCAACGGTGCGGCCCCTTTACACTGCGCCTAAGAAATCTTGGAGCCTTCCCTTCAGAACAGCGAGCTCGTGTTCTATGGATTGGTACAAATCTGCCAGGCCCCCTTCTTTCACTTCAAGAACTTATTGAAGAATCATTTGCAACTCATGGATTCTGCAAAGAGGAAAAAGAATTTCATCCACATGTGACCATTGGACGCACACGAAATTTTCATAGCGTGAGGAGCCTGATCGCTCCTTTTGCTCGAAAGGAGTTTTACTCCTTTCCTGTAGAACACCTCACTCTCTTTCGGAGTGAACAGGAGAACTTCTTTCCCACCTATATTCCAGTTGCAAGTGAACCCTTTACAGTTGCAAATGAGTGACGTAATTTTATGAGATAGATAGTGAGGGATCTAATCTATGGGGAAGCAGTGGAAGAAAGCCGGAAAGATTGCAAGCTCTCAAGCCAAGGGGGCTCAGTTTACCAAAATCGCAAAAGAGATTGCGGTTGCAGCTCGACTTGGAGGGCCAGACCCCGATTCCAATTCTCGACTTCGAATGGCTCTTGATGCGGCAAAGCGAGTCTCCTGCCCTAAAGACACCGTGGAACGAGCCATTAAGAAAGGAGCCGGCATCACCGACGACACTCAAATCATCGAAGAGGTCACCTATGAGGGATATGGTCCCCATGGAATTGGGGTCATCGTTGAGTGTCAAACCGACAATCGCAACCGTACGGCTTCTGAAATTCGCTTTTTGTTCAAGAAACATGGGGGAAATCTCGGCGAAACCAATAACGTTGCCTGGATGTTTGACCGTGTGAGCCTTCTTGAAGCCAAGAAGAACCCTTTGCCAAGCGATCCTGAAGAAGATGCCATTGAGGTTGGAGCCAATGAAGTAGGAGTGGACGACGATCAAACCGTTTCATTTTACGGCGCCATAGAAGATCTGGACTCAATCCGAAAGGGACTCCTCCAACGGGGGTGGGAGATCTTAACGGCGGAACTCAGTTACAAAGCCAAAGAGACCACCAAGCTCTCCGCGGAACAGATGAGTGAGGTTGTTGAGTTTCTCGAACAGATCGATGAATTTGAAGATACAAGTCGAGTTCATGCGACCGTGGAATGAGCTCTCCTTGCCACAACAGGAGCGACTCTACTGAGACGTCAAAAGCACCTTGAACGCAGTTGCGTAATAGACGATCTGTTTATGAATGGCAAAGAGTCCCCCAGTTCGCGTCGGTGTGAGGTGAGTTTCAAAGCCAAACTTCTTAATGAACTGCGGAGGAAAGGAGAGGATCTCGTCGGGTGTTGACCCCGAGTAGATCTTTAAGAGAACGGCCAGCAATCCTTTGACGATCAATGCATCACTGTCCGCCACAAATTGGATCTTCCCATCGGAAAGGTGAGCTTTAAGCCAGACCTTAGACTGGCATCCCTTAACTTCGTGAGTCTCCGTACGTTCATTCTCCGGGTAGGGGGCCATGCTCCGCCCCATCGCAATGATCTCTTTGTAGCGATCCTCCCATGTGGAAAGTTTTTCAAAGTGCTTCTCAAGCTCCTCTTCTCGCTTCAAGAGCCTCTCAGCAACATGATCCATCTCTACTCACCTCTTGGTACCCATAGCCTGGCACCCATAGCCATGATGAAGTTTGTTTGAGCCAGTTTCTTTGAGCCGTGCGGGTGTTTAAAATTGAGACATCTGTCCTCTCAAAATAAGCCACCCTCTCTGAAATCAACTCCACTCACCAAAAGGAGATAGCCTCACATGATCTTTCAATCAAGAAGAAAAACATCGATATTTCCAAATGTTAGAACACTTTCATCAACTTCTACAAGAAAGCCTCTCCGTTGGCCCTCGGTTTGCTCTCTCATGGAATCATCGTGGAACTGCGACCGAGGCATGGGACTCGGCAAGAGGTTCTAAAGAAGGAGTCACTATGACCAAAATCATCTTATCCCTTACCCTGATCTCTGCAGGTCAACTCCTCTTTGCGGCCGAATGCAAATTTGTAGGATCAAATGCCAACGCGATTGTGGGAAGTGGTCAGGATGAATCAGCTGCCTTCCAAGATGCCGCAATCAAATGCTTTGACGAACTTGCCACAAACTTTACTCGCACCCATCACATCCATCCACCGGAGGATCGAATTCTTGACTTCATAGACTCCTGTGTCAATAGAAGCTGTGAGTAGTGTCTGGCGCGAAACCTGCTTTCAATCGATTGACAGATCTCTCATGACTCCCATAGAAATGAGAAAGGCACTGCGACACTTGATTCAATTAGAGGTTCTTGATGAAACCGCTTAAAAAGATTCTCGATTTTCTTTTTGGACACGACCCTGAAATCTTTGATGAGAAGGGACAGGTCCGCCATCGACTTCCCCCGAAAGTGTGGACTCAGTGGAAGGATCGCACCAAGAGTTCGCCCTCCACCAATTGGCGCCAGCATGCTGGAACAAAGGGCCCTCACGCTGCCGAACCACGCTGAAAATTTAAGCAATCGAACGCTCATAAATCTATACGAGTGTCATAAGATTATCTTTTACGAATTATAAGAAGATTTTCGTGGACGACAACGGGACTTTGTGGACTACTGATAAGCCTCAACAACAAAAAATAGGGACACGAAGTCCCGAACACATGGGGGGCATGAGAATGAACTGCAGTTTGAAACTTAAGTCGAGCCTGATCGCCTGTTGTGGCACATTGATCGCATTGGTCGTATTGGGAATGACCCAACGGCATGAGCGACTCTGTTCAATTATGGAAGAAAATGATCTACGAATCCCAATTGGCCGAGCCTTGGCTGCCAACGGAATGGACGAAGCTAAGTTCAATGAGGTGATCGATGGTGTCACCACAATCTATGCTCCCATGGTAGAAAAGAAGGGTGGAGCTCTCGAAGTCCAAAAGCGCTGGACGGATCCCACGGTCAATGCAAGCGCTGAGCGTTTTGGCGAAACTTGGGTCATTACAATGTATGGAGGTCTTGCGCGACATGAAACTGTAACTCCTGACGGCTTTGCCCTTGTGGTTTGCCACGAACTTGGTCACCATCTCGGTGGTGCCCCCAAGATCGCCGGCTGGTTTGGCGATTGGGCTTCAAACGAAGGTCAGTCGGACTACTTTGCCACGCTTCGTTGTTTACGACGCTACTTTGCAAAGGATGACAACGAAAAGATTGTCGACCAAATGGAGATCCCTCCGTCTCTTGCGGAAGGGTGTGAGCGAACCTACCCAACTCACAAAGAGATTGCGATCTGTAAGCGAGCTGGAATGGCCGGCCTTTCGGTCTCCTTCCTTTTTTATAAGGCAAAGAACGAGACTACGGAACCTCGTTTTGAAACACCAGACCCAAGCCAGGTCGGAGAAACCGATGACGACCACCCGGAGACACAATGTCGACTCGACACCTATTTTCAAGGATCGATCTGTGCAGTTCCAGTACCGGAAGGACTTGACGATGGTCTGAGCGATAGCAATCCCAATCAGGGAACATGCTACACTGGAAGTCCCTTTGAGAAGGGATTTCGTCCTCGCTGTTGGTTTGCGACCTCCCGCTAATCCTGTTTGAATCAACTCCTCACCCCGCACTGAAGGGGTGAGGGTTATTCAAAACATTTTCCTGCAACCTCCCCTCCTGGAGATCGTTATTAAGGGAAACACCTCTTTATTTTAAAGGAGCCCCTATGCGTCTCAATTCAGGACATCATAAACTTCTCGCCATCTTTTCTCTCTTTCTAATGGGCTCACTGCTTGGTTGCACCTCCCAAGTGGATTTTGACGGAGAGGCCACAGACTCCGCCTATGACACTGCCACGACAAACCCCAATGATGAGATGGAACCTTCGACGGACGAAGGCGAATTTTTTTCCTCGGACCCAACGCCCACGATAGCTTACTCGTCCAACGAAGAAGCGGAAAATCAAAATAGCCACTTTGATTGTCCTGAGCATGAGAACCGGTTGAGTGAGCTTGAGCATAATGGATGGAAAAGTCGATCGCCACGAAATGCGGTCATTGTGGATTGGGGATATGACTTCTATCTCGGTGGTTCCACCACCATCACTGTTGAAATTCAAAATGGTGCCGGCGAAATCATCTCCAGTGACGATCAGACCCAAATTTGGTTTGAACCTGAAGGTGGAAGCGCCATCATCGAAGTCGTTTGCGGAAAGGGTGACCAACTTTATGGCGCACCTTACAAAACGGAAGTTGTGGTTGTTCAAGGTGGCGTTGCAACGATCAGGGTCACCAAGGATTCCATTGGCGGATTCAATGTCAGAGCAGGCTCCCTAAATCCTGACACTCCAATGTGGGGCTTTAATACTACGGGCAATGAGGTGCTTATACCCGTCGATTGATTCCTCCTCAAAACCGAGGATTCTCCAACAGCCCAACGGCTCAAGAGCCCGGCGCAAATGTAGAGTTCCTCCCACGGATGTCAGTTACTTTCTGGCATGTTCAGCAGAAACCGCCAGACTGGTACCACGTCAATTTTTCCAGAATCTACATGTATCTGCTCTTCCTCGTTACGAGTTACTATAAAGCACTGAGGTGTTTTCAGTTCGGCCATGGCTTCAGCAAGCGAGGTGGTCTCCCGCTTGCGGGTTTGCTGGTCCGCAATCGACTCACAAACCTGAACAAGCATGCGGGATGGGCCTTTTCGTCCGGCAATAAAATCAACCTCCCGGCCCGCCTTGGTCTTGTAGTAAAAGATGTCTGGCGTAATTCGACGCAAAGAAGTGAATACCAGATTCTCCAGAAGATGCCCTGAGTTGACCAGAATGCCGGAGCTGATTGACGTCACAAGTGCATGATCGACACAGTAAATTTTCTTTGGGTTGGTGTTGGCCCGGGCCAGCGAGGCGTCAAAGATGCGCACCGTGAATAGAACGTAGGCATCCTCGAACCATTCGAGATAATCGGAGACGGCAGATTTCGGCGCTTTGTGCCCTAGGGATTTCAGATAGCCGGTCAGGTTGTTGATGGAATAGAGGGAACCCGTATGGTTCATCAACCAATGCGCCAGATCTGTGACCGCCTTGGGATGAGAGATATCATGACGTTCAACGAGATCTCGGAACAGCATTGTGTTGAAATACTCCTGGTGGGTCTTAATTCGCAGCATTCGGTTAAGGCACGCAACCTCGGGGAAGCCGCCCGTTTCCCAATACTCCTCAAATGCCTTCTGGACCGTCAGACGTTTTTTGGTGGAGAGTGGACCGTCGCTCTCGATTCCCTTGCAATCGAGAAACTCCCGAAATGAAAATGGGAACATTTCCCAGGAGAGTGCCCTGCCTCGCATCTGGGTAGCGATCTCTTTCGAAAGCATCTGAGCCGACGACCCAGTGATGTACACCTCACACTTTTCCATACGCATCAAACGGTCAATAAAGGGTTCCCAGCCAGTTAAGACCTGGATCTCATCGAAAAAGCAATAGACCCTCTCTGCATTCTTCTTTTCCGGATAGAGCGAAAAGTAGGCTTCAAGAATCACACCTAGGTGATGATGTTGTAAGTTGTGTAGACGGTCATCGAAAAAGTTCAGATAGAGGATGTTCTGCCGGGAAACACCTGAATCCTGAAGCTTCTTCATGAGCTGGAACATGAAGGTCGATTTGCCACTGCGACGCACCCCGATGCAAACCATCGCTTTGCCCGCCACCCTTGAGACAGCAACCCGCCTGGGCACACCCGTGGAAAGGTCCATCTCCTGAAAATCGAGGATTATTTCTTTAAGTAGGTCGATCATCGCTAAACCTCTGGCTATCAATTTTTCCGGTCAATGCAGTAACTGGTAATAAATATTGCCAGTTATAGCTCAAAATGACAAGGGAAATCTCAAAGCAGAGGGAGCAGTTTCCACATCCCCTCCATCTTTTTGATCGGTGAAGCCTCTAGCGGATGAGGATCAGCTTAGGGACAAATGTGGCCTCAAGATTGAGGGTTCCAGAAAATGAAATGTTCTCCTTTTCAAAGAACTTGGGAAAGTCAGCGGGATTGAGCCCGCTTCCACTGCTGCCTTCTGGAACCATCTTGATTACAGTCGCTTTGGATCCACTTACGGAAAATGAAAAACTCTCGGTTTTACTCTCATCATCGGTGTCCAACCAAGCAACGTAGGTCAAAGATCCGTTGTCCCCTGGAAGCTTCACCAGATAGACGCTCCCAGCACTTCCCTTCTCCAAACGCACTCCACTCCACTTGATCTTTTGAAGCTTGTTTGAGATCAACTTGTAGGTGTAGTAACCAAGCTTCTTGGCCCCATATCCCTTGTCCCCGCGGCAGTGGCCATCGTAGATGAATCCCGTGGACTCAAACATCGAGTTCTCATTGCAGCTGAATGGAGGCCACCCTTCAACCAGCGCCCAAGCCCGAAAGATCTTCTTCACTCCAAAGGTCATGGGGTAGAGAAAGCGACGCACATGATCCACGGCCTGCCAACGCTCCCCCTTGGTCGCTGAGTCTGAACCATTTTCAGTCATCCAAATCGGCACGTTTCGATAACCGATCGAATCGAGCTTATTGCGATACCGTTGATATTGACTCTTGGATTTGCTCCAACTGCTAAACCAATGGACATCAAAAATATCAAAACACCTTTGGGAGTAAGACCCCACCTCGGTGAGCACATCACTCCAAAAATTGGAGTAGACGCTGGAATCCACAGAGTCTCCCTGCATGACTCCACCGGAGATCACCGTCGCACCTGGGTCTGCGCGCTTGATGGCGCTGTAGGTGACTTTTAAGAGATAAGCATACCCTTCAGCATCCTGATACTCTTTGTTGAGACAACGCAACCCACTGCAGTCCCCTCTCTGGAAGGCGCGAGTGGCAGGTTCATTGTCAATCTGCCAAAACTTTACAAAATTTCTCAAGCCCGGTTTGTCATCGACTCCATCCCCATCGTAGCGCTCCACGGCCTTTTCGATAAAATCGATGTAGGCAGACTCCTGACCACTGCGAAAGGTCCAAGTTCCCTTTTCGAAATGGTTGGATCCTGCAAAGAGGTTGACGACCAGACGAAGATCACTGGGTACGTCCCCAATGAAATTGTCCGAAATCGTCCAATCATAGGTCGCCTTATCCACATCATAAAGAGTGCTTTGAACGTAGTCCCAATCAATGGTCGGGTGAGAAAGCCGCTCCCAACGTGATCCAATGTCTTTGGCAGTTGAGTAGTAGGGACGGTCGTGCGGATGGCTGTTTCGAAGATCAGGTCGCTCACCACCGCTTCCATCCTCATTGAGTCCACTGCGGTCCTTACCATAAAACGACGAGATGAAACCAAAGGGAAACTCAGGATCCACCACAAGGACTCCCGACTCACTCTCCTGATGGACGTCCCGTTCATCCTCTCGGTCTGTAAACTCATCTGGACCAGGCGGAGAACTCTCCTCTTCACCAGTGGCCTCTGGTCCTATTTTTTCAAGCCCATCTAAGTTCTCAACCGACTTTTGGCAGGCTTGGCCAAAGGTGAGAAAGACAAACAAAGTTGCAGCCAATATCTTGACCATCATTGCGAAATTCCTCCGTCGACTTGCGCCCTCTCGAGCAGCTCATCTCTTCTTTCGGTCATGAACTCCGCAGCCTCAAGTCCTAAACGGCAGGACCTAGGGGTCCAGCGCAAAGATCTCCCTCGAATTCCATCTTCGATGCGACTTACAGGATCTCGACTGACCACCCAACCCTCACCATTTGGAACATCGCCAAAGCCATTTCATCAAGTTCTTTGTTATCTTTCATCACTCAGGCCAACGAGAAACTCGACTGAGACTTCAAATCGGTCTGCAATGTTTTTGAGTGTGGTAAGCTGTGGTTTATTTTCACCAGCCTTGAACTTTCTAGCCTGTTCGCCAGACACTCCAAGAAACTCTCCCAATTGGTCATTGGTCAAAAGACTGCGCTCTGTTGCCAGTCTCGTTATCCGCTGACCAAAAATTTGCCTTGTCCGATTGCGCACATTCTCTTTAACAGTCGCTTCGACCTGCCGTCTTTGCGAAGTGAGGTCGCTCTCCTCGGCGGTTAAAGGCTTTTGATCACGTTTTTCAAAGAACTGTTTAATGTGATACAAAAGGGTTTCATCATCTCGCTCTGCATCCCATATTTGGAATTTTTCAAATAGAAGCTCATCGCTAAAAGCAAGATCGGCGGCTACTGATAAATGGTTTTCAACTTCTTTTGATAAAGATTGTTGAGCGAAATGGCTAAGAACATGTTTGATGATATCTCTCACGGAATCAATATGACTGATTCGTGTGGCAAGCGTTCCCATATTTATCCTTCTTTCTCATGGATATATCTTCCATGATTTCAAAAGCCCTCTTCGATAATCATCCCAACGATCAACGCCGACCGTGGCCATGTGCTTGTACCATTGGGTCGTCCCGCCGGAGTTTCCCTTGGCCAACTCCTGCTTGGTTCGACAAGTAAGTGCTACGATCTTGGCAGTTCCATTTTCAGTTCGAGCGCCGAAACAAATTCGTAGCGTGCAACCTGGCCAGTCGTTTTTCACATAAAACAAACCGTGCTTATTGCCGATTTCTGGCGGTGGATTGCCAATGCACCCAGGCCATTTCTGCTGAAGCAACTGAGTCTGTGTGTAAACGTCCACGGCTTCATCATCGGAGAAGAGACTCTCTTTGCGCTCGTGAAACTCCTCATAGTATCTCTCCGTTAGCCAAACTTCCGTTACCATTCAATTTCTCCCTATCCACAATAACTCGAAAAACATTAAAAAGCAACTACAAACAATATAAAACAACTAAAATGTGTGCCGCTTTGAGCCAAATTCGGCTTGGTTGGGTACCTGGACTGGCCTCTAAAAAACTAGGTTATTTTGTCACAGATCCTTTGTGGTCCAGCGCAAAGATCTCCCTCATTGAAATCCACCAGGGCGCAAAGCGAATTCCATCTTCGATGCGACTTACAGGATCTCGACTGACCACCCAACCCTCACCATTTGGAACATCGCTGACGATCTTTCGAAATCCGCCCAACTTCTCTGCCTTCAACTCTCCCACAGCATCTGTGGACTTGATCTCGATGAATAGCGTGGTTTGGCCAGGACGCTCCACCACAAGGTCAATCTCAACCTGACTTTGTGTCATCAGATAAGAAAAGCGAAATGATTTTCTAAAATAGGAGTTCAAACGAAGAAACTCCAAAATGATGAACTGCTCAAAGAGTTCACCAAATTCGAAAGTCCCGGTGTTGACCTCAAGGCTCGTACGATTTTGCAAGCAACGAGTCACCCCCAAGTCAAAGAAATAGAATTTGGGGTTCTTTCTCTGACGCTTTCGAACCGACCGATCAAAGGGTGGCAGGAGAACTCCCGTAAAGGTGTCTTCCAAAATCGAAAAATAGTTTTGCACAGTTGGGATCTCCACCCCCACATCGCGAGATATCTTCTGGTAATTGACAATCGTGGAGTTGCTTTGAGCAGCCACCTCTAAAAACTGACGAAAGGCCACCACCTGTCGCACCAACTGCTCGGCAACGATCTCCTCCTGCAGATAGGCCTGTGTGTAGGCAAAGAGGTACTCCATTCGACTCTCATCTTCTGAGTACTCAAACATCTTTGGCAAAGACCCCCATCGCAAAACATGGTTGAGATCAAAATCATTGCCCAGCTCCAAATGGGTAAAGGAAAATGAAAATGCTTTCTCTCAATGTGTTGGTGCACAACATTGAGCAGGTCCGGCACCTTTTGAACTTCATCGATGATGACAAAACTGCCTTGAGGATAGTTGGCCTCTTCCAAGGTCAACCGCTCTCCGAGGAGTTGCGGTCGCAGAAGCAGATCGTGCTCAAGACGACGATCCAAAAGATCAAACCAGAGATGCTCGTTGAGCAAAAAACGCTGTCTCAACCAGGTGGACTTCCCAACTCCTCGGTTCCCAAACATAAAAAAACTGTGTGATTTTAATATTTTAGCAATTCGCTCGACCATACTATAGAATTGTCCGACATTTCTACAGAGCCGTCAAACCGAATTCGCTGAGTGTTTCAATCTGCAGCAAGGCTGCTCTACAAGGCGATTTGGTGGATGGCAAGATGAGCAGCGACACAATGACCTCCACCTAAGTTTTGTCTGCGACTCTAAAAGCTCTTTCCATTAGACCTTGCTTTTTAGGTGAAAGCCCCAAGCTATTTGCGTGATCTCTCCACTTCAATACAGCATTTCTAACCTTTTTGACTATTTCTTCGGCTTTAGCTTGATTGATCCTAAAATTGTCAATTACCGAAAAAGCCGCATTGAGATCTTGGGAATTATCATTATCCGTAATGTTTAGTTTTAAGCCTTCGCCCTCACTAACAGGATTTATGTCATAGGCTGGGGACAGCCGCCAACCGGTTTCGGTCAGAATAAAGCCGTGATTTCGGAGGTGATCATCCACATTGGATATACAGATGTTAAGTACAATTCTTCGCCATAGCTCTTCTAAGTCACAATTTACGTTCGATCCATTTTGGACAATAAATTCTGCGAGGTTTAGATAACTTACTCCTGCAGAGTGATCTTCCCCATCAACTTTTCCAAGACACGTCATGGCCGATGCAAAATGAATTCGATTTTGACTTTCATCTCGGTCAAATCTTTTGGTAAGAAAGGTGTAATTGTCATTACTAAATTTTTGTGCTTTGCAGAGTGACATATTAATCCCAGCTTCAAGCGCTATTTTATGGGCGACCATTTCCCAGCCACCCACGTCTGTGTCATCGTACCTACTTGGAAATTTTGCTATCCAAAGATTATTTGCCTCATCAACAACATTTGCTTTAGGTCTGGCACCCCCCAATGAAGAGCCAGGAGAAATTAACATATTTATCCATTTTAAATATTCTTCTAAATTTTCTGTGCCGTCTTCTTCAAGATTCAAACTAGCCTGTTCAAGTTCACTAATACGTGCCCATGGGGGAGTTGAAAAGGAGCCATTATCATTCAAGAATTTGCCATCGGGATTCAATTTAAATCGCAGCGCTCCCATTCGGCTTCCATCATGCACTCCTAAAAGGAAGTCACTCTCATACAACTTGTTGGGTGTTCTCTTCTCTCTCTTTGCGAGAATGGCCTCTCTTCGTTTCATTAAGTGTCGCCCCCATCTGTCAGGGCAAGAATCTGTGAATACTCCGAAGTTTGCTTTTCCTTCAGTCAAATACTGGGCTCCAGAGTAAAATTGTAGTTCAGGATCTAACTGTTGGTGATTTCCATTCGCAATCCACTCTTTGCTATAATCAAAAGAGAAGATTTCTTCTCCTCTGACAATATCAACAGCAAGAGTTCCCATATGTTTTGGTCCTTCAAGGCCCAACCAATCTGCATAGACATAAATGTATTTGCGTTCTTTCTTTTTTGCCATAACAACTTATTTAGTTCTTTGCTCTTCTTGGTGCTCTTTGTTTGGTAACTAAACCTGCATCTTGTATCTTCCTGCCAAGCACGTCATCTTTGGCTACTTTTAGAAGGTCTTTGTCCAATTTCATAACAAACAAAACTTGGATGTAGCTTCCTAGAGAAACACTTTCATCACCCTTCTCAATCTTGATAAGCGTGGACCGTCCAACTCCAGCTCTTTCAGCAATTTGCTCTAACGATAGGCCTCGTCTTAAGCGAGCAAGTTTAATATTCTCCCCCAACATCTCCAATGTCTCTTTGGCCTTCGGGAATAGTGGCTTTCTTTTAGTCCTCATAACGTTTGTTAGTATACACTATTTTCGGCGAAAAAGGTTATAAATATAAACGTTATATTGAAATAACCTGGTTGTTTTGTAGGTACTTGCAACTATTGAAGAAAATCCATTTCAGAGGTGGAAAAATGAACAAAATCATGTAATTACAATGAGTTATGGAGGCGGTCTCGTAAGTATTCAGTGAACTGGCAGGTTCCTGATCACTTTTTTAATGTCTTTAACTAAAGGATAGACCCAAATTGTTTTAATTGGGGTCGAATTTGAGTG
>JACTMU010000035.1 GCA_014584465.1 Pseudomonadota bacterium
GATGGATGCATGTCGACCTCACTGTTGAGATCTGAGTATGACATAAACTATCGTCGATAACAACTTTAAATTGTGATTAGTTTTTCGTTAAGATCTATATATATGCATTTTCAGTAGGCTTTCCTGGACGAATGAAATGAAGCTGCACTTTGTTTTCAAAAGTCCAACGATCCATATCGTTGCCCAGAAAATTGGATCAACTAAAGCAGATAATTTTGTCATAAGCGTAAAACTTACCTTGCATTTCAATTGTAGCGACACCTAGCCCACCTTTGTGGCCCCATTTAGACAAAAAAACATTTTTTGAAATGCAGTAGGCCCAGTGGACAGCTTGACCATTGCTATTAACAAATCCAATAACATGACTTGGCTGAATTTCTTGAGTCTTTGTCCAGCTAGACTCATCAAACTCGCCATTGTTTTTCACTTGGCGATTTTTGAGATTAGATACAAAAATTATGCAGTCAAAATTTCGATCTGGGTTACAGATCAAATTTCCTAATCGGATTAGGTCATCATTTGGTAGGTTGGTGATTTCTTTTTCATCTAAAAAGATTTTTAACTGAGTAAACTGGTTTTGAATTGGAGATTCGCCCAAATCCCAACTTTCATTTCCGAGTTCGACAATAGTATCGAAGCACTCTGTTACGTGTTCGCCATCTCTCAGAACTTTGACAAGCTTATTTGAATCAATTTTTAGGGCTAGTAAGGATGCCATCTGGATTTTCTTTGAGCCACACTTCAACCTTATTCATATCTTGGCTCTGTTTTTCAGCGTAAAACGTGGCCTCAGAATTTTTATCAAAAAATCGCAGTGACTGTTCTTCTGGATACTTAATTTGGTTGGATTTTGGTTTCTGGTTCTTGCCGGAACCACTTGATTGTTTTGTCATCGTTGGCTCCTTTTGTAAGTGTTTGGGATTTTTAGGGTTTCTCACCACAAAAGTGGTTCTAAAATGGTCGGGGAGACAGGATTTGAACCTGCGACCCTCTGCTCCCAAAGCAGATGCGCTACCAAACTGCGCTACTCCCCGTAAGGATTGCCTATTTGTCTTGACCCGCTTCGGGTCGCTAGAGCTTCCAGCTCTGGTGTTCGACATTTGCCGCCTTCGCGGCAAGAGCCTCACACACGCTCTTCTTCAAAACCTTCCCCAGGAAGCTTTTGCAGCAGGCGCTACCTCTGCTCCCAAAGCAGATGCGCTACCAAACTGCGCTACTCCCCGTTAGGATTCTTCTCTTGTCTTGACCCACTGCCGGATCGCTAGAGCCTCCCGCTTTGACGTTCGACAGTTGTATCTTCTCCATTCTTAATGAAGAGCCGCGGTGAAGTCAACTTTCACCAAGGAGAGCCTTTTGATTCTCATAGTCTTGGTTCTTAATGCCGGCCTTAGATTGAAGCCGTCTCCAGTTGCGACGCCTCTCAATGCAAAACAGGACCATCTGACGAGAGATCCCCCATCTCTTCACTTTACCTTGATCGTTCACAATGTCGCAGTAGACACCCCTCATCGGTATGTGAGATCGATGCTTCGGATCCAGGTATCGACGACAAACAACATCGTGTTGCGTAATCCTGGGAAGCAGTTCCAGAAGATCTACCACCTCATCTGAAGGCTCAAGTTTGTAGAAGTGATTACGAAATCGACCTTCCGTCGCAGCCCATTGAACCACAGTGTAGGGATAACTTTGTCCATCTGCCTGTTTTTTCATCATCCAATCCCGATCCACTTGAGGGTTCCCCTTAAGAGAAAAGGCCTCGGTCTCCGTTTCGCCTTGCGCGGGATCAAAGACAAACTCTGGAGCGCCACGCGAATCGCGGATGGCTCGGGCCTGGTGGGCAGAGAGATGGTCACCAACACCATGCTCTGGCTGACAGGTTGTAAAAGCTTGGAGGAAAGCAGTCCCTCTGTAGGTCAGACCGTCCAAAACGGACTTGTAGAAGCTTGCCGAACTTGCCATAGAGACTGAGGCCACATAAGGCGAACCATGACCTGAGGTCAAAATTTGGGCAACCTCCTTACGTTCGGTCATCTTACCTTCATGGTAGGGGCTAAATTGATTCATATCAAAGCCACCTGGCATGAGTGAACTGTCGGAGTTTTGTCCTCCCGTATTAGAGTAGACCTGCGTGTCGAGCATGAGCATCTGAAGGTTGGGACGGTTTTGCAAAACCGCCTTTGAGAGATTTTGAAACCCAATATCTCCCAAAGCCCCATCTCCTCCAACCACCCATACCTTGGGAAGTTCAAGAATCTCGGACTCCGTCAGATCTCCCTCACCCAAATGGATCCACTGATCAAAATCTTTCTCACTAAAAGCAAGCTCTTCACCCAACAGTCTTTTTGACAACCGCTCAGGCAAAATGGAGTTGCGAATGCTCTCCATAACGAAGCCTTCGGCCAGCAACCAACCGACTGTTGGCCCGTCTTGAAAGAGCGAGTTCACCCAAGGATAGGCATGAGGGTTGGCGGGGTGAGTGGAACCATAGACCGTATTGCAACCAGTACTGGCCGCCATTCCCATGACTGCCATCCCTTGGTACTCACCTTTGACCACATTGAGTCCCTTATGGTTTTCATGGTCCACGAGAAGAGTTTTGACCAACGCCACAATGAGATCTTGATCTCCACCCTTAAATTCTGACTGAATGCGCGAACGGCTCAAAGATGCTGTTTCGCCCCCGTATCGAAGCACTATGTGCAAAATGGCGTCTCGCAAATTCTGATAATCACTCATTGAGTGCTCTTTACGACGCTTCAGGGCCTTCATCCCCTCAGCTTTCAACTGATCTGCCAAAGCCCGAAGTCTCTCCGATTTCCTCTTAAAAAGAGGCTCCATAAAGGCCTGCGTGATGGTCACAACCCCCCGAAGCACGGACTTTTCACCACAACCTGCACAGGAGCCATCCCCCCCAATGAAGGCCTGGTAGTGATCTTGAACCAAAAGATGATTTTGCAAAATCGCAGCCTTTGACTTCGTAAGATCCTGAGGATCCAAGGAGCCCAAATACTTCTCATCGGTTCGCGGAAGTTCTTTGTAGAACTCCATGGCAGACAGATGTTGGCCTCGAATGAGGTCACTCTCATAGGCCATCGTCAACGCATTGTGATCTCCACATGCTTCGACACATTCACCACAGCCCTTGCAAAGATCACTGACGAAGATCATGAAGAGACCGCCTTCTCCCGGCTTGCTCTTCTCGACGAGCTGAAAAGCGGGTTTGGACTTTCCATAACCTAGAGGTAGATCACTGAGAATGTGAACCAACTCATCTTTGCTCTGATCCTTGATCTGAACCGTGGCCTCAATGTGGCTCAAGAAGATCTCACGAAAGGTCGAGATCGACTTTGATTCGATCTCGCTCTTGATGCTTTGATGAACCAGGTCCGATAGAACTTTCAATTTCCCCTTAAGTTGAATTTGGTCCTCTGAATCCGTGACGTAGTTATCAACGACCCCCTTCAAAACGTTTTCTATGCTTTGCACGGTGTTTGGCAGAGCGGTGTCGGGGCAGACGGTCAAACAGGCCATACATTGGGTGCAATTGTAAGGATTGTAGACAGGCACACGAATTCGCGAAACAAATTTAGAAATATTGCCCCCCGTTCCCGCTGGGATCGGGCCAACAGAGGCCAAAGGCGAAGATTTTTGATCCTCTCCCTTAAACGCCTCAAGGTACTCCCGTTGATAGACATCGGCTCGAAAGATCGGCGGCAGCTGCCCCTTTCCTTCACAGTCCAAGGAGAGGCTCTTTTCATGAATTGGGAGAATCACTCTACCCTTCATCGCCGATTCATCCAGATCATCAATGGCTCCAAGTTGAATGGATTTCACACCTTGAAATCCAGCCTTCATGACGTCCATATTGGATGCGATCACAGCCTCACCCAGTTTGCCAAATTTCTTCTGGTACTGTTTGTGAACAACTTCAAAAAAGGTCTCAGTTTGAATGTTGTGATCCTTCAAAAAACGACTGACTCTAAAGAAGGCTCCTAGAAAAGCATTCCCTTGCATCCGTGTCTGAAGGTCCTCACGAGGCGTATGGTCTCGTGCAATTCGAAATCCATCCAATATCGAGACCTGAATGTTTCGCTTATGTATTTCCTGTCGATAACGCACAGGAATTCGCTGCCAAGCCTGAGCCGGACTGAGCCCTGACTCCCAAACAAAGTGTCCACCCTCCTTGAGTCCTTCCAATGGATCGGTGTGGGTAAATATCTTTGGATCGCAACACAGCACCACATCGACATGCTTCAAGTCACAATTGACCCGAATTCGCTCTCGTGCAACCACAAGAAAGTAGTTGGTGGGAGCCCCTTTCTTTTCTGAACCATATTTGGGATTGGCTGAAATGTGAATCACCGGCTCATGGGTCTCTTTTGCAAACTGAGAATAGGGGCCAAGATCTCCTAAAATACCGGCAATGTTTTTACCGGTCGTAATGGCCCCCCAACCTCCGATGGAATGAATGCGTACGGCAATCGCCCCTTTTGGAAGAAGACTTGGCCTCTCTTGACTCTTCACCTCGTAGGGGTGATTGGCACCTATGTAGAAAAAACTCTCCCCATCTTTCGCCCACTTTCCATCTTGTCGGGCAATTCGACCGGTCATAAATTCATAGGCACCTAAAATTCCCTCTGGCCGAAAATCCCTTGACCCCAATCCATAGACTCCCTCAAAAATACGAGGGGCTTCACTTAACTTCAAAGCGGGAAGATCGGCATGCCTCATCTCAAAGGAATTTTCAATTGCTTTGGATATGGCGGTGCGGACATCACGAGAGAGTGGATTGGATCCTGACGTGGGATCATCGGTGCGTTCAAGAATGATCACGTTCTTTTTATTTCGAAGTGACTCAATGATGGCTCGTTCAGGAAAGGGACGAATCAAGTTGAGGTGAATCACCCCGACCTCTTCGCCGTGAGTTTCACGAATGTAATCGCACGCCGCTTCAATGTTCTCTGCACTTGAACCCAAACTCAAAAAGACCGTTTGAGCACGTTTGCAATTGTACTCCGAGACAAAACCGTAATGACGACCTGTCAGACACCCAAACTCCTTTTGGGCCTCTTCCACAAAAGAGAGAAGAGGATCGCAAAAGGCGATTCGCCGAGAAATGATCCCCGTCATGTAATGTTCCTGATTTTGAACGGAGCCTAGGATGGCTGGTGCCTTAAGATCAAACATAATGGGAATACGTCTTCGCCGTGGTCCAAAGAGCTCCCTTTGAGCCTCCGTCGGAGTGTCAATGATGTCACTCGGATGGCCAAGATATTCTCTTAAAAGTTCCGACTCAGGAAAGAGAAAAGTTCTTTCCAAGTGGGTCGTGAGAAACCCATCTTGAACGTTCATTGCAGGAGTTAACGAAAGCTCGGTCACTCTACGTAAAATGATGGTCTGATCCACGGCCTGCTGAGCATCTTTTGCCATCATCATGATCCATCCCGTGTCCAGTGCTGACATAATGTCGTCATGACCACAATGAACATTAAGTGCATGTTTGGTCAAAGCTCGAGCTCCGACGTTGAGAACCATGGTCGAAAGCTTGCCTGGCGCGTGATAGTACTGCTCCAAACCGTAGACGATCCCCTGACCTGATGTAAAATTCGAAACTCTCTTCCCCAGCAACGAGATGGCAATGGCACCGCCTTGAGCTGCATGTTCTCCCTCTGCTTCGATCGCCCGAACCGATTCACCAAAGACCGTGAGATTTCCCTGAGCAACGGACATCTCAAAATTCTCACCCTGTTCTGTACTGGGCGTAATGGGATAAAATACACCGCAATCTGCAATTCGCGCCTCAGTGAGCGCAACGAGCTGATTGCCATTCATTGTCACCCGCTTTCCGGGATATTTTGGCTTTTCCATCATATGAACTCCATCACCACAAATCTCTTAACCACACAGTTCCATCTTCCTATTCAAAGTGCACCACTTCACTCTCTTCTTACCATCTTCTTTTAGGTGCGTCGAGGATCGAATGTGTCTCGTACGGCTTCGCCAATGAGATTGAGTAATACCAGAGTCGAAAAGATGGCGATCGAGGTAAAAAGGGCGATCCACCACCCAATGGTTGGATAGTTTTTGGCCTGGGAAAAGAGCTCTCCCCAACTCGGTGTGGGTGGCATAAGTCCCAACCCAAGGTAATCCAGACTGGCAAGAAGCGTGATGTTCGATGAGATGACAAAGGGCGAGAGTGCCACGACCGGCCCGAGGGCGTTTGGCAGAATGTGTCGAAAAATGATTCGAGTTCTATGGGCTCCAAGGGCCACGGCAGCCTCCACAAAGCTCTGCCGTCTCAACTTCAAAAACTCAGCCCTCATGTAGGCCGAAAACAACATCCACCCAAAAGCGGTATTAAACAGAGCTAGTAACACAAGGGTTGGACTGAAGGTTGCGATCAAGACAAGGAGTAGAAGAAGGTAGGGGAAGCTCTCCCACAGCTCCACGAGACGTTGACCAAAGAGATCGATCTTTCCTCCAAAAAAACCCATGACGGCACCAATGGCAATGCCTAAGAGCATGGAGAAGAACCAAACTAAAATCGAAAAGGAGATGCTGTATCGAAACCCATAAAGAAGACGTGCAAGGAGATCTCTTCCTCGATCATCTGTCCCCAACCAATTCTCTAAGGACGGTGGCGAGGGGTAACTGTTGACGGCCTTGTTGCTTTCAAAGGGATCCCATCGATTGGGGGGCCAAAGAGCCCAATCCGAATCGGAGAGTTCTAAGGCTCGATAGTCCATCACGTAGATATCCTCTCGCCCAAAAGTTGTAGGGTGATAGTCTACAAAGGTTGGAAAATAGAACTCCCCTGCTTTGTAGAGGATGATGGGTCGACTGTTGGACCAAATCTCTGCCGTCAAACTTAAAATTGTACAAATGAAAAGAATCCAACTTGCCAGAACGGCAAGCTTTTGCGACTTGAAGTATCGCCAATTTCTAAGACTCAACTCATTTTTGATCCATCGCTCAATCATGCAAAGTCAATCCTTGGATCGATCAAAACGTAGGTTAGGTCACTGATCAGTCGGCCTAAAAGCATGATCACGCTCTCAATAAAGAGAAGCCCCATGATCACATTGTAATCCCGACTCATCACCGAGTGAAAGGAGAGCAGTCCCATTCCATCGAGTTGAAAGATCGTCTCAATCACATAGGATCCTGCAAAGAAGACTCCCAAAAATCCACCCAAACCCGTTGCGACAGGAATCATCGCATTTCGTAGAGCATGTTTAAAGTAGACGCGACCTGGTGAAAGACCTTTGGCACGTGCCGTACGAACATAGTCTTGACCGATCACATCCAACATCGAACTCTTCATCAGCTGTGTGAGAGTTGCAAAACTTCCGATCATGTAACAAGTCAGGGGCAAGACAAAGTGGTGGATTCGATCTAAGATCTTTCCGAGCACCGTCATCTCTTCATAGCCATCGGAATAGAGCTCACCCAGAGGGAAGAGGTTTAAAAAACTCCCCCCGGCCAAAAAGACGATCAACAAGATGGCCAACATCACAGGTGGCGTCGAATACATGCCAAAAAGCACAACGCTAGACCCTCGGTCAAAGAGCGAGTTGTTGCCAATGGCCTTGGCCACTCCCAAGGGAATACAGATGATGTAGGTCAGCAATAGAGTCACGACCCCAAACTGCAGCGACACAGGAATTCTCTTTGAAATGACATCGATGACAGGCTCTTCATAGACAAACGACTCTCCGAAGTCGAGCCTTGAAATGTTTTTAAGCCATATCCAATAGCGAATGTGAATCGGCTGATCAAAACCATACTGCTTCTTGAGAGCTTCAACCACAGCTTCAGAGACGAGTCCACTTCGACCAGATTCACCACCTTTCCCACCACCACCAAATCTCAACTGTTGAAGTTTTTGCTCCACAGGAGATCCTGGCGCCAAATTGATGATGAGAAAGCAAATGATCGTAATCCCAAAGAGCGTTGGAATGATCAACAAAATTCGTCGCAGGATGTATTCGAACACAATACCTATCTACTCTTTCTTAAGCCACCAATACGAGGAACCAACTGTATAGTTGTATGTGGGTCTCTCTTGGCCAATTCGTGAATTGAGTGCATACAAATTGAATTTGGAATTGAAAAAGAAGAGATAAGGGGCATCATCGGCGATGGTTCGATAGATCTTTCGAAAAATCTTGATCCTTTGAGCACGATCAAGCTCCTTTCTCCCATCCTCAATAAGACGATCAACCTCTGGATTTTTGTAGGAGATGAAGTTGGATCCTCCTGCAGCCGAACTTGACGAGTGCCAAATCTGTTTGGGGTCGTGATCCACGGTTCCCCCTCCCCATCCCAACGTGACAGCCTCAAAATTCTTCTCATCCAAAACCTTGAGAAAGGCATTCCACTCCACAATCTTAAGTTGAAGCTGAATTCCAGCCTTTTTGAGGTCTTCCTGGTAGATGGTCAGATACTTCTCAGTATCCTTACTTGCATAAAGAAGGGTAAATGAGAGTTTCTCACTCTTCCCGTCCCTTGTGCGATCCAAAATGCCATCCTTGTCATGATCAGCCCACCCCACCTGACTGAGAAGTTCACCTGCCTTTTTTGGATCAAAGGGAATGGGCTTTACAATCGGATCGGCGTAGTCACTCTGTTGATACCAAGGACCCGTTGCAGGAAGACTCATGTCAAAGAGAAACTTCTTATTGAGCTCTTCTCGATTCAATAGATGCGCAAGAGCTCTTCGAGTCTCACGCTCCTTAAAGAGGGGATTTTGAAGATTCCATCCAATGAAACTGAAGGATTTGGGCACTTTGTTTTCAACTTTGTGCTTTTGGATCTTTCCATCCCAAGGTGGCCCCACCATCTTTTTGATGAATGTTTCGGGTGTCAGCCCATCTTCAAAGTCGATATCCCCTTTCTTAAGTCGTTCTAGGACAATGGTCTCCTCTTTTGTGAAACGAAAGATGAGTTTTTCGAAATTGTTTTCCTTATGAAATGGGGGGAGATCTCTTCCCCACCATTGGTCGTTCCGCTTAAGAGTGATCTTCTTTCCCTGATCCCAACTCTCCAGCATGTAGGGGCCAGATCCGACGAGGCTCTTGTTGAGCTTGACACTCACTTTGGGATCTCCATAAACATGTTTAGGAACAATATTCATTATGGCCAACGACTCAAGATTGCCAAAGTATTTTTCACGAGCCTTAAACCTTACCATATAGTCGTTAACGACCTCTGCCTTTTCGATGTTCTCGTAGTAAGGTTGGAGATGAACGGCCTTATATTCTGGTTCAAAGATCATATCAAAGCTGAACTTCACATCACTTGCAGTCAGAGGCTTGCCGTCATGAAAGGTGATCCCTTTGCGCAAGGTAAAGGTGAAGGTCATGCCATCCTTTGAGACCTCCATCTTTTCTGCAATCGCCGGTAAGAACTCGTAGGTCTCTGGGTCTCGAACCATCAAGCTCTCTAATACATAGCCGTGGACTGTCCTAGAGTACCCATCGACACTCGTAATCGGGTGGAGAGTCGGAGGCTCAGAACTCAGATTGAGATAGAAACTGCCACCCTTTGGTGGAAGCGCCGAGTCTGCCGCACTCGCGAAAGGGACTGCACCCATTTGATATGCCAAGGCCCCTACCATCACTATCCCACACAGCTTTTGCCATCGATCCATTGCTCCCCCCCCCCAAACTCTTCTGACCTTTTACTCGTCGCGACGTTTCCTAATGCCAACGCCCGTCGATGAGTGCTGTCGGCAAGTGGCCATTCCCACCGTCTCGATGAAATTTGAACCCCACCCATAAGGATAAGGGAATCATCTCAGGAATCAACCAATTGAGCCAGAACCAATTGAGCCACAACCAATCTCGTTGCCAGCCCATAAATCTTAATGCTATGGACAAAGTCTCTTTGAGGTGCAAGACTTTGGACCTGCATCTCCATTTGAATAAGGTTGGGATCAATACGATGAAGTATTTGCGACAACTCTACCAGTGGGTCCTGCAATGGGCAGACCATCGACACAACATCAAGGCCTTGGGATTTTTGGCTTTGATTGAAGCCATTTTCTTTCCCATTCCACCGGATGCACTTCTTCTGGCAATGGGTACCTCGCAACCCAAAAGAGCTTTGAACTACGCGGGCATCACCACACTCTTTTCTGTCCTGGGTGGCCTGATCGGTTACGGCATTGGATATGGATTTTGGTATCTCTTTCAAGATTTTTTCTTTCATTTTGTCTTTTCAGAATCACTTTTTCATGCAGTTCAGATTAAGTTTCAGCAAAATGCCTTTCTGTCTGTCTTTATTGCAAGCTTCACTCCTATACCATTTAAGGTCTTCACCCTTGCCGGAGGAGTTGCGGAGATTTCTTTAGCTCATTTCGTTTCAGCAGCCATTTTTGGAAGAGGTCTACGGTTTTTCATTGTGGGTTCACTCCTCTACGCCTACGGAGAACCCATCAAGATGTACATCGATCGCTACTTTGAACGACTGGTCGTCCTGTTTACAGTCATGCTTGTGGGCGGCTTTTACTGTTTCCGCTACATCTTTTAAGAAGAGCGATCATTATGTTGGCAAAACCCTTTGACATGGAGACCGATCGAAAGAGCGCCAAGGTGATTCTTTATCCTGTACCATGGGAGGCAACGGTCTCTTATGGAGGGGGAACGCAATTTGGACCCGATTTGATTCTTAAGGCCGGCCCCCAGCTCGATCTTTTTGATGTTCGTTATCAAGATGCTTTTGAAGCGGGCTACTTTATGGAAGAGGTTGATCGCACGGTTCTTCAGAAAAGTGAAGAGACCAAAAAGATGGTCGAAAGGATTCGATCTTTAGATGCTAATGATGCCTCATTAAGAAAAGAGAGAACGGAGTTGACCTCTAAGGTCAACAGTCTCTGTCAGGGGATGGTTGATCACGTTTTTGAACAGTGTCGAGTGGTCCGTGAAGAGGGACGACTGATTGGGGTTGTTGGGGGCGACCACTCAACTGCTCTTGGATCCATCTGGGCTTGCTCCGAAAAACATCCAGACTATGGCATTTTGCATTTTGATGCCCATGCGGACCTTAGAGAGAGTTATGAGGGCTTCACCCACTCCCATGCCTCGATCATGTACAATGTCATGAAACTGAAAAGAGCTCCACAACGCCTCGTACAGGTAGGAATTCGTGATTTTTGCCAAGAGGAGTGGACCCGTATAAAGTCGACCCCATCCATTCAGACCTTTTTTGATGCTGACCTCAAATCGGCCCTCTTTGCCGGTGAAAGCTGGGGAAGCATCTGCACACGCATCCTCGAAGGCCTACCCAAGAGTGTTTACGTTTCATTTGATATTGATGGGCTTTCACCTGAGCTTTGCCCTGGTACTGGTACACCAGTTCCTGGCGGCTTAAGCTTTGATCAAGCCACCCATCTCTTATCTCTTATAAAGGAATCGGGACGAAAATTGATTGGTTTTGATCTTTGCGAAGTTGCAGCACCTTGCGCTCATGACGAATGGAATGGAAATGTGGGCGCACGCATCCTACTTCAACTCTGCCACCTGAGTGCAACCACCCATCGCTGATCGGTTGCACCCCTTCACCCAAAGAGCGATTATCGTGCGTATCTTCGTTGGTGGCTCTCTCGGAGCTCAGCCCCTTCAATGCTGAGCCGCGTCCAAGGAATCGCCAAGAGTCGTTCAGCCTCGATGTACTCCTCGGTCTCTTCGCAGATGCCGTACCCACCAGATTCGATCCGAGCAAGAGCACTTTCAATTTCAAGCAGTTGACTTCGCATGCGATCATGAAGTGCAAGCATCTCCTTCTCAGCCAACACGCGGACCGTCTGATCGGCCTCGTCGCCTCCCTTTTCCTCTGAGTGCAAGTCGCGCCGGGCATTCAGAACACGACTCATCACGTTTGCCTTGGCGTCTAGAAGTTTCTCTCTACACTTTGCAATCAATTCTGGAGATATCTCCGTCATTGTAAACCTCCTGGTGCAAATCCTTTTGTGCCTAGTGCCAATTTGGAACTCTATAAGTAGACACAATGGACCTCACCTTTGCAAGAAGAAATCTTAAAAAATCTTACTTTTTGCACGGCCTGCTAAGTTCGTAACTTTTCGGAATAAATCTAACTTTTTTAACTGCGAGAACGACTCAAAATGGGAAAACGGCCAAAATTCTGTCAAAATCCTCATATTTAACTCGATGCATTATTATAGCTAATGTAAGTTATTTTGCAAGAAAAATCCTCAATACTCGATTCGAACTGAACGTACGGGAGCCCAAACCGTGGATTCGTGAAGCCATCCTCTTCTTCCGGCACCATCCTCCACCTGAATCCACTCGTCATCATGGTCAATCTTCTTAAACGGGGTATAGCGGTCTGCAAATGGAATCTCTGCCAAGGAGGATCCGCTTTGGGGCCGGGTTCGTAAGTTGGCGTAACGTGCTTTGATCACGACGCACTGATAGGATGAGGTCACCTGAGACTTGTGAACCCAGTGCTCCTTTCTATCTAGGTCCCGAACACGAATCCATCTCCCCTGCCTCTCCAATTCGCCCAGAGGCATGTATCGGCCGACAACCCAACTGACCCTCTTCGTGGCGCTGGGTCTGCCACGCAGATTGGCCTGTCCACTCTTAATGCAGATCCCCCATACCTCTGAAAGCCAAAGAGAAGTTGCGACTCCGAAACTGATAAGGAGAGCTACTGATTGTCCCAGTCTCAAAATGAAACACCCCTGATTCGTAAACCCACCCCTGGTGGGTCAAGAGAACAGCATTGATGTTAACTTGCTGTTGACCCCAAGACATTGACTTATTGTACTTCCTCGACTGAAGTAGTGGCTGGTGCGAAAGGGCAAAATTCTTCGCTGCGTGGAGGGGAGACATCGAACTGATTTCCGCAATTGGCCTCATTTTGATTGGCTTTGCCATTCTGATCGTGGGTGGAGATCTCCTTGTGAAGGCAGCGGTGAGCATTGCCCTTAAGACCAACCTCAGCCCTTCATTGATTGGCCTGACGATCATTGCCATTGGAACTTCAGCGCCTGAGTTTATTACAAGCCTCCTTGCTGCTCTTAGAGATTCACCTGACATCGCTGTGGGGAATGTGGTTGGATCCAACATCTTCAACATCCTTGCGATCTTAGGAATCTCCTCCCTCATCAAACCTAATCGAGTGACAGAAAGCACTCTCAAGATCGAATGGCCCTTTTTGATGTTTGCCACACTCTTGATCTTTGCTTTTGCGTGGGACGGCCTCTATTCACGATGGGACGCTTTTATTTTGGTCTCAGCTATCTACATATTTCTCGCCTACTCAGTGCAAAGAGCCCGACGTCTTGGAAAGTTCAAAGAGAGTGAAGAGAAACTCAAGGAGTACGAAGATCTTAAACCTTTGAAAAGTGGCACCTACGATTTTCTATTTCTTTTGGGTGGGTTTTTAGCTCTGGCAGGCGGCGCCCAACTTGCACTTGATGGCGGCATCCAGGTAGGATCCTACTTTGGACTCTCCGATCGAATCATTGGGCTTACGATCATCTCCGTTGGAACAGGGCTCCCAGAACTTGCCACTTCATCCGTTGCGGCCTATCGAGGACGAGACGACATCGCGCTTGCCAATGTGATCGGATCCAACATTGTCAATTCGTTAGGAATCATCGGGCACGCCTCCCTTATTTTTCCAATGAGAGTCTCTCCCCAAATCCTGAGCAGAGACTTTCTTTGGCTCATAGGTTGCACTCTTCTCGTGGGTCCCCTCATGAGATCGAGAACTCTTGCTCGCCGTGATGGTCTCTTTTTACTCATTGTCTACGCCATCTACATCTATTTTCTCATCCATAGCTCTCCACATGTCCTCTAATCTGATTCAACTTCATAACGGAACTAAGTCCCTCGGAGGCAAACTTCTCTTTGAAGAGGTCACCTTCTCCATCAATGACGGGGAGCATGTGGGTCTCATCGGCGCCAATGGATCTGGCAAGACGACCCTCTTTAGAATCCTCGTGGGCCAAGAGAGCCTGGATCAAGGCGAGCTCATTGCCTCTCGTGCATTGCGACTGGGGTATCTGGCCCAGGAAGATTTTGGCGATTCATCAAAGGGCGTCATGGAATTCATTTCAGATGGCGCACTGACTCCCGAGTGGGAACTCAAGAAGATGGCACTGCAGATGGGGATCAACGAAGTTCAGCTCTCCCAACCGCTCACACAACTCAGTGGTGGTTATCAAATGCGATGCAAACTCGTTAAACTGTTGGGAAGTCAGCCAAACCTCCTTTTACTCGATGAGCCCACCAATTACTTGGATTTAGAAACCCTTCTTCTACTTGAAAATTTTCTCTTAGACTACTCCGGCGCCTTCATATTGATTTCGCATGATCGAGAGTTCTTGCGACGTGTGATTGATCATGTACTCGAGATTGATGAAAGGAATATTACCAAATTCTCAGGGGGCTTGGACGATTACTTTGAACAAAAGTCAGCTCTTCGCGAACAGCTTTCGCGAACAGCTCTTTCACAAGAAAAGAAGCGACAGACCATCATGGATTTCGCCAACCGATTTCGTGCCAAAGCCACAAAGGCCCGACAAGTCCAGGCTCGCCTCAAACAGCTCGATCGCATGGAGGTTATTACAACCAAGGGCATTCCGATCACAGCAAGAATTCCCATCCCAGAACCTGAGCGAAGTTGTCGAGACTTGATTGAACTATCTAATACTGATGTGGGCTATGAACCCGGGCATCCGATCCTTAAAAATGTCCAATTGCTCCTCCAGCGAGGAGAACATGTTGCAATTGTGGGAGTCAATGGCGCTGGTAAATCCACATTGATCAAGACCCTCGGGGGACATTTGACCCCTGAAAATGGGACCTACCGCTTAGGGGAACAGGTCGTCCTGGGTTACTATGCTCAACACCTCACTGAAACTCTTCACTCCAATGAAACAGTTCTAGAAGCCTTTCAAAGAGCAGCTCACCCCACTGTTCTTCGTCAGGAGATCGTCGATCTGGCAGGTGCACTGCTCTTTTCTGGTCCCGATGTTCAAAAACGAATTGGGATTCTCTCCGGTGGTGAGAAGGCCCGAGTGGCATTAGGACAAATTTTACTTAAAAAATGTCAACTCCTGCTTCTGGATGAGCCTACCAACCATCTCGATTTTGAAACCGTGGAGGCTCTCACCTTAGCCCTCATGCACTTTAAGGGAACTCTTGTGGTTGTAAGCCATGATCGAAGTTTCATTCGACGGGTAGCCAATAGAATCTATGAGATCAACAACAAACATGTGTCGATCTATCCTGGAACCTACGATGAGTATGTTTGGAGCCAACAAAAGGGTCTTTTCGCAACTTCAGCAAGCGGTGGCTCTAACCCTCAAGCTTTTGTAAGTGCCCCAGCTGTTCAAGGAAAAACTCAGATCAACTTCAAAGAGGAGAGGAAACGTCTGACCTCAGAGCTCAAGAGCAAAGAGAAGGAGTTCTCTCGGCTTGAAATCGAAATAGAAGGGTTGAACTCTGAAATGGAGAGACTTAATAACCAAATTATCGAATCACCGATTCAAGATGCTCTGGAATGCACAGCGCAACTCACCCTCAAACAAAAGAGCCTCGAGGAAAAAGAGCAACGGTGGCTCACTCTCGTTGAAGAGATCGAATCTTTGAAAGAAAAGATGAGCTCCCTTAATTCCAATAACTCCCTATTGGACCCTTCTGAATCTTGATTTTAGGTTGCTGTAAAACTGAGAGAGTTTGCTCGTCTCCACAGCGTCGAAAATGTCGACCTTCGTCCGCACATATAGCTGAGAAATTCCATCTGGTGGATTCTCCAGCCGTTCCAATGTCATTTCAATGGTTGAAGATTCAAATCTGTTTGATCATCTTCATTACTTAGGGGCTGTCCGGTAATTCGCTTTTTGATCGATTTTGATAAGTTTTTCTTATACCGAGGCGGGCCGACGAAGGGCTAGCCAGAGGCGCTAACTC